>CAVZKF010000020.1:0-9112 GCA_963775775.1 uncultured Alphaproteobacteria bacterium | reverse complement strand
TGGCACGCAACCACCATCGTAATGGTGAAGAAGGACGGCAAGACGGTCATCGCCGGCGACGGTCAGGTGAGCCTCGGCCAGACCATCATGAAGGGCAACGCCAAAAAAGTGCGAAGGCTCGGCAAGGGCGACGTGATCGCCGGCTTCGCCGGCGCGACCGCCGACGCCTTCACGCTGTTCGAGCGGCTCGAATCCAAGCTCGAACAATATCCCGGTCAACTCACCCGGGCCTGCGTCGAACTCGCCAAGGATTGGCGCATGGACCGCTATTTGCGCCGATTGGAGGCGATGATGCTGGTCGCCGACAAGGATGTCGGCCTGGTGCTGACGGGCTCCGGCGACGTGCTGGAGCCGGAGGCCGATCAGACCGGCTCCGTCACCGCGATCGGTTCCGGCGGCAATTACGCGCTCGCCGCCGCTCGGGCGATGCTCGACGGTCCGCGCGACGCCGAGGCGATCGCCCGCCGCGCGATGGACATAGCCGCCGACATTTGCGTCTACACCAATCACAACATCGTCGTGGAGACGATTTGAGCCCCGTCGTCTTCTGAAGGAACCGAGATATGGCCGATTTCTCGCCGCGCGAGATTGTTTCCGAGCTCGACCGCTACATCGTCGGACAATCGGCGGCCAAGCGCGCGGTCGCCATCGCGCTGCGCAACCGTTGGCGCCGGCTTCGTCTCGAAGGTCAGATGCGCGAGGAGGTTCTGCCAAAGAACATATTGATGATCGGCCCCACCGGCTGCGGCAAGACCGAGATCGCGCGCCGGCTGGCGCGGCTCGCCGAGGCGCCCTTCCTGAAGGTCGAGGCCACGAAATTCACCGAGGTCGGCTATGTCGGCCGCGACGTTCGAGCAGATCGTGCGCGATCTCGTCGAGGTCGCGATCAGCCTCGTCAAGGAGCGCCGCCGCAAGGGCGTCGAGGCGCGCGCGCAGCTCGCCGCCGAGGATCGCGTGCTCGACGCGCTGGTCGGTCCCGCGGCCCAGCCGGCGACGCGGGAGAGCTTTCGCAGGAAATACCGCGCCGGCGAACTCGACGACAAGGAGATCGAGATCGAAATCGCCTCCGCCGGCCCGAGCGGGCCAGTGTTCGAAATGCCCAATGTCCCCGGCAGCGTCACCGCTTTTTCGCTTGGCGACATTTTCGGCAAGGCGTTTCAGGGCCGCTCGAAGACGCGCAAGCTCCACGTGAAGGACGCCATCGCGCCGCTCGTCGCCGAGGAGAGCGACAAACTGATCGACCAAGAGGAGACCGTGCGCGAGGCGATCCACGATGTCGAGAACAACGGCATCGTGTTCATCGACGAAATGGACAAGATCTGCGCGCGCGAGGGGCGCGGCGGCGGCGGCGATGTGTCGCGCGAGGGCGTGCAGCGCGACCTGCTGCCCTTGATCGAGGGCACGACCGTGACGACGAAACACGGCTCGGTGAAGACCGATCACGTGCTGTTCATCGCCTCCGGCGCCTTTCATGTCGCCAAGCCCTCGGACCTGTTGCCGGAGCTTCAGGGCCGCCTGCCGATTCGCGTCGAACTCGCCTCGCTCAACGAAGAGGACTTCCGCCGCATCCTCACCGAGACGGAAGCCTGCCTGACCAAGCAATATGTGGCGCTGCTCGGCACCGAGGGCGTCGAGCTCGAATTCGCGCCGAGCGCCGTGGAGGCCATCGCCAAGGTCGCCGTGGAGGTCAACACCTCGGTCGAGAACATCGGCGCCCGGCGATTGCAAACGGTGATGGAGCGCGTGCTCGACGACATCAGCTTCACGGCGTCGGACCGCGACGGAGAGAAGATCGTCATCGACGGCGAGTTTGTCGAGAAGCACATCGGCGATCTCGCGAGGAACCGCGATTTGAGCCGGTTCATTTTGTGACGCGCGGGGCGCCTCGCACTTGCGCGGGGCGAAAACCGTTGCCATAAGGACCGCCGGCTTCCCTCAACCGGCGCATCACATGTCCAGCTTCCCCGAGCGCGTCTTTTCCGGCGTGCAGTCCACCGGCAATCTGCATCTTGGCAACTATCTCGGCGCCATCGTCAAATTCGTCGAGCTGCAAAAGACCCATGACTGCCTCTACTGCGTCGTCGATCTGCACGCCATCACCGTGCCGCAAGACCCGCTGACGCTGCGCGACAACACGCGCGAGATCGCGGCGGCCTTCATCGCCTGCGGGATCGACCCCAAGAAGAACATCGTCTTCAACCAGAGCCAGGTTCCCGAACACGCCGAACTCGCCTGGGTCTTGAACTGCATCGCGCGCATCGGCTGGCTGAACCGCATGACGCAGTTCAAGGACAAGGCCGGCAAGGACCGCGAGAACGCCTCCATCGGTCTCTACGATTATCCCGTGCTGATGGCCGCCGATATTCTGATCTATCGCGCGACGCATGTGCCGGTCGGCGAGGACCAGAAGCAGCATCTGGAGCTCGCGCGCGACATCGCGCAAAAATTCAACAACGACTTCGCCGAGTCCATTGTCCGCAATGGCTTTGGCGAGGCGTTCTTTCCGCTGCCCGAGCCGCTGATCTCCGGCCCGGCGACGCGGGTCATGAGCCTGCGCGACGGCTCCAAGAAAATGTCGAAGTCGGACGCCTCCGAATATTCGCGGATAAACCTCTCCGACGACGCCGAGCAGATCGCGCAAAAAATCCGCAAGGCCAAGACCGACCCCGAGCCCTTGCCGAGCGAGGAAGCTGGGCTCGAAAAACGCCTGGAGGCGGCCAATCTCGTCGGTATTTTCGCGGCGCTTTCGGGGCGCGACAAGGTGGGCGTGCTGGCCGAATATGGCGGCGCCAATTTCTCGACCTTCAAGAACGCGCTGGTCGATCTCGCCGTGGAAAAACTCTCGCCGATCACCGCCGAGATGCGCAAGATCACCGCGAACCACGATTATATCGACACGGTTCTGCGCGACGGCGCCGAGCGCGCGCGGGCGCTGGCGAACGAGAATATGAAGGCGGTGAAGGATATCGTGGGGTTTTTGCGGTAGGCGGCCGTGCTCACCCCCGCCGCCAAGCAATAAGCCCCGCCGTCGACCCGTCCAGCGCCGCCGTCGACGCACCGGCGTCCTCGACGATCGGCGCCAACCGCCCCGCCAGTTCCTTGCCCAGCTCCACGCCCCATTGGTCGAAGGGGTTGATGTCCCAGATCACCGACTGCACGAACACCTTGTGCTCGTAAAGCGCGACGAGGCGGCCCAGCGCCCGCGGATCGAGTTTTCGATAGAGCAGCGTGCTCGACGGGCGGTCGCCGGGAAAAACCTTATGCGGCGCGAGACGCTTGACGTCCGCCTCCGACCGCCCTTCCTCGCGCAGCAGCGCCTTGGCTTCCTCAAGCGTCCGCCCCCGCATAAAGGCTTCGCTCTGCGCGAGGCAATTGGCGAACAGCAGCGCATGGTGATGCGCGTCGGCGGCGACGGGTTCGGCGGCGACCAGAAAATCTATCGGCGTCACGTCGGTTCCCTGGTGCAGCAGTTGGAAAAATGCGTGCTGTCCATTGGTGCCGGGCTCGCCGAAAATCACCGGGCCGGTCGCCGTTTCGACGGGCTCGCCGGCGCGCGTCACGGATTTGCCGTTCGACTCCATGTCGAGCTGTTGCAGATAGGCGGGAAAACGCGCGAGCCGCTGGTCGTAGGGGATGACCGCATGAGCCGCGCGGCCCAGCACATTGCGATGCCACACGCCCAAGAGGCCCATCATCGCGGGAATGTTTTTATCGAGCGGCGCCTCGCGAAAATGCGTGTCGATGTCGAAGCCACCGCGCAGAAATTGCGTGAAATGATCGGGCCCGACGCCGATCGCGAGAGCCAGTCCGATCGACGACCACAGCGAATAGCGCCCGCCGACCCAATCCCAAAAGCCGAACACGCGCTCGTGGCCGATGCCGAATTCCGCCGCCTTGTCGAGCCGCGTGGACACGGCGGCGAAGTGCTTTGGCACCGCCGCCTCGCCGAGCGCGGCGACGACGCGCGCCCGCGCGCTGGCGGCGTTGGTCATGGTCTCCTGCGTCGTAAACGTTTTCGACGAGATGATGAACAGCGTGCGCGAAAGATCGAGCGGCTCCAGCGTGTCGGAAAGATCGGCGCCGTCGACATTGGCGACGAAATGCGTTCGCGGCCCCGCGCCGCGATAGGGCGACAATGCCCGCGCCGCCATCGCCGGTCCGAGGTCGGAGCCGCCAATGCCTATATTCACGATATCCGTGAAGGGTTTATCGCCCGCGCCGAGAGTCGCGCCCGCCCGTATGTCGCGCGCGAAGGCGAAGACCCGCTCGCGCGTCGCCTCGATCTCGCGCCGCATATCGACGCCTTGCACGATGATCGGCTTGTTTGAGAAATCGCGCAGCGCCATGTGCATGGCCGCGCGCCCTTCCGTGTTGTTAACCGGCTCGCCGCCAAACAGCGCCGCGCGCCGGCCCTTGAGATCGCGAGCCTTGGCCAGCGCGACGAGCAGGGCCGATGTTTCGCGCGTAATCTTGTGCTTGGAGAAATCGAACAGAAAATCGTCGAGCGGGACGGAAAACTCCTGAAAGCGCGACGGGTTTCGCGCGAACAAATCGCGCGCGCGCTCCGCGCTCAGCGCGCGGGCGTGGGCGTCGAGAGCATCGAAGGCTGCGGCGACGGCGGTTTGGGACATGGAGGCGCCTTTGGGAGAACGGGGCTTGAAGGACGAGCGATTCGCGCCCCGACACCATAGCAAAAGCGGGCCTTGCGGCGACGATTGTCGTTAACATACGCCTCTGGGAATTGGCCTTGTCGCTGGGCCGACGCGCCGCGAGATCGAATATGACGGTTTTTTTTCTGTATTATGACAGAAAGATGTGAAACCTATATCGGTTCAATGACGTTCCCCTCCGCGGGAGAAACAAATGAACCTGATACCTTTTCTCGACGTGCGTCGCGGCGGTCCCGTCGCTCACACGCGCGCGCGTCTCGCGGCGGCGGCGACGCTACGCGAGCTTTGTCTCGCGCCGATCCCGCGCTGGAGCCGGCATGTTTGTTTGTCATCGATCGACCACATCGCCGCGAAATGGCTGCGCAGTTCGGTTTCGACCTATGGCGAGGATCTGCGTGACGTATCGCGGATTCTGGGTTTTCCCGGCGCGCTGACTCTCAATATGTCCTATCTTTTCGCCTGCACCACCTCGGCGGCGCCCGGGCTAGGCGGCGCGCCGCTGCTGCGCCGTTCGCTCGACTGGCCCTTCGCCGGGCTCGGCCGCTGCGTCGAAATCGCGTGGCAATCCGGGCCGGCCGGCGACTTCTACAACGTGACCTGGCCGGGCGCGGTCGGCGTGCTGAGCGCCATGGCCCCAGGGCGCTTTTGCGCGGTCATCAACCAGGCGCCGATGCGCCGACGCACGCGCGGACTCATCGGGCTTCCCTATGACGCCGCGATCAATCTCGGCAATGCGCTAATGCGCGAGGACGGTTGGCCGCCGGACCATTTGTTGCGCTTGGCTTTCGAAACCTGCGAAAGCTTCGAGGACGCGATAGCCCTGCTTTCGCGCGAGCCGCTGGCTCGGCCGGCGTTGTTCACGCTGACCGGAACGCGCCCCGGCGAGATGGCGGTCGTCGAACGGACCGAACGCGAGGCGCTCGTGTTGCGCGGCCATGCGACGGTCGCCAACGACTGGCAGACTCCCCGCGCGGGCTGGCACGGCCGCATGGGGTTTGAGAACAACGAACTGCGCAAGGCCACGATGCGCGGCTTCGCCCCGGGGGCGCCGGCGTTCCGTTGGGCCGTGCCGCCCGTGCTGAACCCGACCACGCGGCTCGTTGTCGAAATGTCGGCGGCGGGAGAGGGAGAGCTTTGCGCGAGGGGTTACGAGGCGGCGTCCTGGAACAGCCTGCCGACTCCGGCGACGAAGGATTTTCACCTCTGCGACGCGGCGCCCGCGCTGGCGGCGTGAGGGCTCGCGGCGCTTCGGCCGCGCCCACGGCGCTCGTTTCCGGCATGCGACCGGTCACGGGATGGCTGACTCGGATTATTCCTGGCGCCGACACAAGATCCCTGGCGCCGCCGAATGATCGACGAAGTTCCGCTCCCAAAGCGCGAAGCGGTGACGTCGCGGCGTCTGGATGAAGCTTGGCGACATGCGTCGGCCGCCGGCCGAGGCGATGGCGCGCATGGCCTCGAATATGATCGGGCGCGGACCGAAAGATCTTGAGACCCCGCGAAGTACACGGAACGCGACAAAATAGCCCGGCGAAAGCCAAAGCCCCGCCGCCGCTTTAAGAAGCGGCATTTGGCCAATCGGTCCGCGAGATCGGCCTCGATCAGCTTCGGATGGGCGTCCGATCCTTGAACGTCGCCACAACATTATCCATCAGATGTAATTGCTCGACGCGCCGCGGGAAGCTTTCATCGCGCGGGGTCGCCGAACGCCCGCCATTGACAGGCGCCCGTCGCAACTGGTCTATGCTGGCGTTAAGCCCGCGCCACGCGCCCGAGAATAGGATAAGGATTTAACGCCCTTTGCCCATCACTTTGCCGCCCGAAGCCATCGAACCCTTCACACGCGCCTGGCGCCATCGGGAGCTTATCCGCGCGGTGGCGCGGCGAGAGTTCATGTCGCGGTTTCGCGGCTCCGCGCTGGGGCCGGCATGGGCCGTGCTGGCGCCGCTGATCATGATGTTGACATATACGGCGGTGTTTTCGATCACCGTGCCGCAGCTTGCCGCCGGAAAGAGCGTGACCGAATACGCCAGCAGAATTTTCGTCGGGCTGATTATCTTCAATCTATTCAGCGAGCTCGCCTATCGCGCGCCGATGCTGCTGCACGAGCACGTGAATTTCGTCAAGAAATCGATCTTTCCCAGCGAAACCATCGCCTGGACCGCCACGATCCGCGCTTTCACCTATGGCGGCGTCGCATTCGTCGTATTTTTGGCCTTTCGGCTTGTCACGGGCGGCGCGCTCCCGGCGACGCTGCTATTCGCGCCGTTGCTGTTCGCGCCATTCGCGCTGTTCATTTTGGGGATCGTTTGGTTCTTCATGGCGCTAGGGGCCTTTACGCGCGATGTCGCGCATATCATGGCCTCGATCGTGCCGATCCTGATGTTCGCCACGCCCGTGTTCTATTCGATGGATCAAGTGCCGCCCCACTACGCGATCTGGCTGCGGCTCAACATAGTGGGCGACTATATCGACATGCTCCGCGACGTAGCGCTCGACGGCGTGTTGCCGAATCCGTTTGGCTATGTGCTGCTCGTCGCGGCTTCCTACGCCGTGTTCCTTTTTGGCTACCAATTCTTCATGCGTTACAAGTCGGTCATCGTCGACGTCATCTGAGCCCAAGTTCTCGCCCGCGCGGCGCCCGCGTTACGCATAGGGCGCGGCGAGCCCGTCGTTTTGCGCCGAATAACGCGACGCCGCGCCGCCGGCGAGGAGTTTGGCGCGCGGCCCGTAATTCAGCCGCGCGATAAGCCAGGCCGAACCCAGAATTTCGAGCAGCGCCATCGCCGAGAGCAAGACCACGAAACGCGCGTCCGCCCGCAACAAGGACTGCAAGGCCACGAGAAACAGAATATGCGCGGCCGGAATGGCGATGATCGTCAGCGCGCCACCAGCCCCGCGCCGGCCGGTGATATTGCCGAAGTTGAGCACAAGCGCCATGGCGAGCAGCGAGTGACCCAGAGTGAGCAGCGGGACGCCCATCCTCATGGCGGCCTCTGTCGTCCATTCGGCGAGCACTCTCGGATCGGCGCGCGCGACCGCGAACTGCGCCATGAATTCCTTCGCCGGCAATTCATAGACGCCATGCCAGTTCCGGGGCGGCAAGCCGCCGCTGCCCTGCATCGGTAGAGCGATGGCGTATTCGTCGAAAGCGGCGATTCGCACGTCGCTTGTGTCGATCGGGCGGGTCTGGATACTGCCCTTGGTCAGCGCGACGACCACTCCGGATTCGTTGCGCCGGAATTCGGCGCGCGCCGCCGTGATGGTCTGCTCCTGCATTTTTTCGACGGAAATCTGCCGCACGAACAGATTGACGGCGATATCCGGCGTCTCCCAGCGTTCCAGATAGAGGGTCTTGGCGCCGTTCTCGAACGTATAGAAATGCGCGGGTTCGAGCATGCGGTGATTGAGCGAATTGCGCACGACGTTGAGCACGTCCTGCATGCTTCCCTGATATTGCGGCGCGATAAAATTCGCGAGGACCAGACCCGCGCCGACGGACAATATCGCCAGGACCAAAGTCGGTCGGCAAATGGCCCAAACCGAAAGGCGAAGCGCGTATAAAACAGAGATCAAACTCTCGCTCGCCATGCTGGCGAAGGTCATCGCCGTGGCGACGCCAACCGCCATCGGCAGCGCCACATAGGCGACCGTGGGCGTCACGCCGACGATAGCCGGCCACACCAGTCCCCCGCGCACCGCCGCCGCCGGCAACTGGCCCAAAAGATAGGACAGCACCACCGGCACGCACAGCGCGGATTCCACGACGAAGGCGGCGATCGCGACTCGCTTGATGAGATAGACGAACAGCAGGCGCGGCATGGGTTCAGCGCTCCCGCGTAAAAGGCTCGCCGGCGCGGCGGCTCACTTCCTAAACCTCGCCCAAGCCGCCTTGGAATATTCGATCCAGGCCGTATCGAACACGCCGCGCGACGGCAAGGCGGTCGCGCCCGCCCAATGCGCGAAGTAAATTTCCTTTCCATCGGGGGCGAGCGGCTTTCCATTCGCGAAGGTCACGCCCGGCGCCTTGTAGAAGCTCTCGTGCGAGGCGTTCTCCACGACGTCGGGAAGAAGCGCGATTTTCAATCCGCGGCGATGGGTGACAAAGTTCACCAAGGGTTGCGCGAAAAGCTGGCCGCGCTTGCGCACGTCGTGGAATATCGCCGCGTCCTTGGCCATGGTGTCGATAAAATCCGAGAGTTTCAGGTATTTGTTCGACGTGACCCAAAAACCGTCGTTGAACAGCAGCACATTGTCCAAAAAGGGATAGGCGGCGCGTCGGTCGTTATAGACATATTCGAAGCTCGGCGACGCCACGATGAATTCGGTCTCGCCCGCCTTCAGCCGTCCGAAGATCGACGTGAAGTCCTGAAACAGAATTACGTCGACATCGACATACGCCACTTCGTCGAGCGGGAGCGCCAGCGCCTGGAGCTTTCTCA
>CAVZKF010000019.1:0-38271 GCA_963775775.1 uncultured Alphaproteobacteria bacterium | reverse complement strand
TGCGACAGTCAGTTGCGCGACGCGGCGCGGAGCGGCGTCGGAAGCAGGCCTCTCGCTTGGCTTCTGCCGCGATCTCGCGGTCGGAGCGGCTCCGGACGGTTGCGAAAGCTGGCGCAATGCGGCGCAACTGGTGAAGGGATTCTCGGTCGCGCTCCGCCCGATCCGTTCACGCGCGACGGACAGGTCTCGGCCGCCACCGCCCAATCCTTTGCAACTGGAAAGCTCAGGGCTGCGCCAGCTTGGCGAGCTTGTTCCGCGCGAACATGCGCCATGCCGGCGCGCTGCGGATCGATCATGTCATGGGTCTGGCGCGCTCTTCGTCGTGCCGGACGGCGCCAGGCCATGGAGGGCGCCTATCTTTCCTATCCGCTGAAGCGACCTTCTCGGCGATGTTGCGCTCGAATCCGATCGCCCAAATGCGCGGTGATCGGCGAAGACCTCGGCACGCTGCCCTGGGGCTTTGGAGAGCGGCTGGCGGACAGCCGGAATGCTCAGTTACCGCGTGTTCTGGTTCGAGCGGTCAGGCGCCGAGTTCCCGCCTCCGGCGCATTACGCGCTGAGGCCATGGCCTGCGTCTCGACGCATGATTTGCCAACGCTCAAGGGATGGTGGGAAGGCCGGACATTGCCGAAAAGCTGGCGCTTGGCCTGCTGACGCGAAGAAGCCGCGCGGAAAGAGCGGGAGACGCGGCGCGAGGACCGGCGCCTGCTGCTGGACGCCCTCGTGCGCGAAGGACTGCTCCGGAGGCGTCGATCCCGACGCGCCTTTCAGCGACGCTCTCGCCGGCGTCGCGCACGCCTATGTGGCGCGCGCGCCCGCGCTGCTGGCGATGGCGCAATTCGACGATCTCGCCGGCGAAACGATCGCGGTCAATCTGCCGGGAACCGACCGGGAGCGCCCGAACTGGCGGCGCAAGCTCGACCCGAAAACGGCGATTTTGTTTGAAAGTGCTCTGGCGCAAGCGATTTTAAGCTGGGCTTCGCCGCAATCTGGACTAGATTTTGGTCGGCATATCCGCTAACCGCGGGGCTGGAGCAGCACAAAATTTGGATCCGAATGAAGCAGGCGAGATTGCGTGACTAGCGACAGCTCCCGGCGTCTTTGCCTGGCGCTTGTTGGCGCCCTGTGCCTGCCGGCGGCGCCGTTGCGCGGCGATCCCGCGCTCGCGCAAGATAAGCATCAAGACGATCATGGGGCCAGCACGACGGATGGTCCGGAACTTTCCAGTAAGCGCCTGGAATTGCGCGGCGTGCAGGACACGCTCAACGCCTCGGACGAACAAAGACGCAAGATCGAAAGCGAAATCGCGGCGCTTCGAGGCCGAGCGCGAGCGTCTCAATCAGGCCTTGCTCGACGCCACCGCGCGTCTGCGCGCCACCGAGGAAAGCGCCGCCGAGGTCGAGCAAAAGCTCGAATTCGCTGAAGGGCGACGAGAACACCATCGTGCAGTCGCTGCGAAGCCGTCGAGCTCTCGTCGGCGAGGTTCTCATGGTGTTGCAACGCATGGGCCGCCGACCGCCGCCGGCGCTGTTGGCGCGGCCCGAGGATATTTTGGAGGCGATCCGCACATCCATGGCGATCGGCGCGGTGCTCCCGCAAATGCGGGCGGAAACGGCCGCGCTGCAGGCCGATCTGACGCGTTTGCTGGCGCTGCGCGACGAGATTCGGACGCAGCAAGCGAGACTTGCCCGCGAAAAGGAGGAGCTCGTGTCCCAACGGGCGACGCTGGCTCCGATGATCGAGGCGCGGCAGGAGGCGCTTCGGGAAAAGCAAACCGCGCGAGACGCGCAGGCCGAACGTATCCGGGGGCTGGCCGCGCAGGCGACGAGCATCAAGGATCTGATCGCCCGCATGGAGGGCGAAAGCGAAGCCGCGAGACGCGCGGCGCGGGCGGCGCGCGACGCCGACGCGGCGCGGGAGGCCGAGGACGCCGCTCTGTCGCGCGAGCAGCGGGCCAAGGCTCGGGCGGCGCCCTTCCGCGACGCGGCGCGCCTCGCCCCCGCGGTCGCCTTCGAAAATCTAAAGGGCCGCTTGCCCCTGCCGACGACCGGCCCCGGGCTGCGCCGCTTTGGCGCGCCTGACGGCTATGGGGGGATCGAAAAAGGCCTTTCCATCGCCGCGAAGGAGAATGGCGTCGTCATTTCGCCCTGCGACGGATGGATCGTCTATTCCGGGCCATATCGCAGTTACGGACAACTCTTGATCATTAACGCCGGCGCCGGCTATTATATAGTCTTGGCCGGCATGTCTCAAATCAACGTGAACGTGGGGCAGTTCGTACTGGCGGGCGAACCGGTGGCGAGCATGGGCGACGGAACCGCGCAAACCGCGGCGACGATAGCTATCGGCGCGAAGCAGCCTATTTTATACGTCGAGTTCCGCAAGGACGGGACTTCGATAGACCCCGGCCCATGGTGGGCGCGGTCGGACATGCGGAAGGTTGGCGGATGATTCGGAAAACTGCTTTGATTGCCACCGGCATCGCCATTGGCGCCGGGTGTGTCGCGCTTGGCCAGCAGGCGCGCTCGCTGGTGGGCGGCCCAGCCATGGCCGCTCCCGCCGACACATACAAGAATCTTAGCCTATTCGGCGACATCTTCGACAAGGTGCGCACCGACTATGTCGAGAAGCCCGACGAGCAGAAGATGGTCGAGGCCGCGATCAATGGCATGCTTACGTCGCTCGATCCGCATTCCAGCTATCTCGACGCCAAGGGCTTCAAGGATATGCGGACCCAGACCGAGGGCAAGTTCGGCGGTCTCGGCATCGAGGTCACGCAAGAGGACGGTTTCGTCAAGGTGGTGTCGCCGATCGACGACACGCCCGCGTCGCGCGCTGGCATCCAATCGGGCGATCTGATCGCCGGCATCGACGACGAGAACGTGCAAGGTTTGACGCTCAATCAGGCCGTCGAGAAAATGCGCGGCGCCATCAACACCACGGTCAAGCTGACAATCCTGCGCGGCAAGGACAAGCAGAAGGTCGACGTAAAGCTCACCCGCGCCGAAATCCATATCAAATCGGTGAAGTCGCATAAGCAGGACGAGGACATCGGTTATATCCGCATCTCGCAGTTCAACGAGGAGACCGCGGACGGCCTCAAATCGGCGATGCTCAAGTTCCAGCAGGAGATTCCCGCCGACAAGTTCAAGGGCTACATCATCGATTTGCGCAACAATCCGGGCGGTTTGCTGGACCAATCGATCCAGGTGGTCAACGCGTTCATCGACCATGGCGAGATCGTCTCGACGCGCGGTCGCAACGCCGACGAAACGCAACGCTACAACGCGCGCCCCGGCGGCGATCTCTCCAAGGGCAAGCCGGTGATGGTGCTGATCAATGGCGGCTCGGCCTCGGCCTCGGAGATCGTGGCCGGCGCCTTGCAGGATCATAAGCGCGCGACGCTGATCGGCACGCGCTCCTTCGGCAAGGGCTCCGTCCAAACGATCATTCCGCTCGGCGGGTCCAACGGCGCGTTGCGGCTGACCACGGCGCGCTATTACACGCCGTCGGGCCGCTCGATCCAGGCCAAGGGCATCGATCCCGACATCAACCTGTTGCAGGACGTGCCGGACGAGCTTAAGGGCAAGGACGACACCAAGGGCGAAGCGTCGCTGAAGGGTCATCTGAAGAATGGCGACGATGAAAAAACCGGTTCGCAAGCCTATGTCCCGCCCGACGAGAAGAAGGACAAGCAGCTGATCGCCGCCGTCGAGCTTCTGCACGGCAAGCCGCGCGCCCAGATCATACCGGCCGAGCCTCCCAAGGACGCGGTTTCGGGCAAGACTGAAAAAACGGCTAACTAGCAGCGAATGCCACTCCTCTTCCCGCGGTCGGGGAGAGGAGTTTTCGCGCGCCCGGCGTGAGTGAGCAGTTTGACGACGCTTCTCGACTACATGAATCCGACGCGCTTCATGGCGCTGACCGACAGAGTCTTGCCTTGGCTCGGAGCGGCGGCCGCGTTGCTGCTTGGCGTCGGTCTGTTCGCGGCCTTCTTTTTGGTCCCGCCCGATTACCAACAGGGCGAGACCGTGCGGATCATGTATATCCACGTGCCCGCCGCTTGGCTGGGCATGTTCGCCTATATCGTGATGACCTCCGCTTCGCTCGGCGTTCTGGTGTGGCGCCATCCGCTCGCCGACGCCGCGCAGAAGACCGCCGCGCCGCTGGGCGCGGTCTTTACTTTCGTGTGCCTTGTCACCGGCTCGCTGTGGGGCAAGCCGATGTGGGGAACCTATTGGGTCTGGGACGCGCGGCTGACGTCTTATCTCGTGTTGTTCCTGCTCTATCTCGGCATCATCGCCATTCGCCAGACGATGGACGACACGCCGCGCGGCGCGCGCGTCGCCGCGATCATGACGCTGGTCGGCCTGATCGATATTCCCATCATCAAATTTTCGGTCGACTGGTGGAACACGCTGCATCAGCCGGCCTCGGTGTTTCGCGCCGGCGGCTCGACGATCTCGGGTTCGATGCTGTGGCCGCTGCTGGTGATGGCGCTCGGCGCTTCGGCCCTGTTTTTGACTCTGCATTTCATGGCGCTGCGCAACGAGATCCTGCGGCGGCGCATCGCGCGGCTGACTCGGCAAAGCGTTCGCGCGGGAGAAGCCGACGAGCTGGAGGCGGCGGAATGAACGACGACGCGCATTGGTCCTATATTCTCGCCGCTTACGGCGTCACCTTCGCGGTTGTCGGCGCCGTCGTTTGGCGCATCGTCGCCGAACATCGCCGCCTGCTCGCCGAACTGGCGCAATTGCAGGACAGCGGCGGAGACGACGTTTGAGCCAGTCGTTAGATCCGGGCGCGCCGAGACAAGGCTCTCTGCTGCGATTGCTGCCGCTGGGCGTGTTCATCCTTTTGGCGGGGCTTTTCCTGCTGCGCCTCTTCGCGGGCGACGCGTCGCGTTTGCCTTCGGCGCTGATCGGCCGGCCGGCCCCGCCCTTCGCGCTGCCGGCGGTCGAGGGCCTCGCAGGCGTCCCCGGATTTAGCGACGAAAATCTGCGCGAGGGGCATGTCAGCCTGGTCAATGTCTTTGCGTCCTGGTGCGCGCCGTGCCATGCCGAGCACGCGACGCTGATGGCGCTGGCGCGCGATCCCGCGCTCAAGGACAAGGGCGTGCGGCTGTATGGACTCTCCTATAAGGACGAGCCGGCCAACGCGCGCAAATTCATTGAGGGCGACGGCAATCCCTACGCCGCGATCGGCGCGGATTTCACTGGCCGCGCGGCGATCGATTTTGGCGTTTACGGCGTGCCGGAGACCTTTGTCGTCAAGGGCGACGGAACCGTCGCCTATAAATTCGTCGGCCCGCTGTCGCCGCAAGCCCTGGCTACGACGTTGATTCCGGAAATCGAGAAGGCGATGAAGTGACGCCTTGATCGCGCGCTTTGTCTTGGCCCGCTCTGTCTTGGCCGTTGAATAACGCCCGCTGCCGCAACGCCTTTCGCGCCAGCGGCCAGATGACGCGGCCAATGCGCGCCGGCATTTTTTTCAACGCCGCCTTGATTCGCTGCCGCGCCGCGCCGCTCCAAAGGCGCGCGAAAATCCTTCCGCGCGGCGTAAAGCCCACGACATAATCGGCTGCCGGCGCCACGTCGTCAGCCCATTCGGCCTTATAGGCGTCGTAGGGCGCAAGCATGTCATATCGTTCGAACCCGCGCTCGAAGCAGCTTTTCAGCACATGCTCGGCGAGCAGGATCCCGGCGCCCTGCTTGTCGCAATCGGGATCGTGCGCGAGGATGTGACCAAAGCCGACGCCCTTGCAGGCCAAGGTCACGCCGACCGAAACGGCTTCGCCGTCGCGACGGATCGCATCGATCAGGACCGTCGCCTGGTTTGGCGCGCGCGTCGCGAAATCGACGAAAAACGCCAGCATCGCGTCGCTTTCGATCGGCCCCGAATAAAGCCCCCGGCGCAACAACCACTCGCGTTTCATCGCAAAGGCGCGCCGCAACAATTTCGCGGCGGAGGCGCTATCCGCCCCGCTCTCGAATGCGATGTCGCCGGTCTCCTTAAGTCTGCGCAGAAGACGCCGCCGGGACGATTGCGTCTTGGCGGAGCGGCGGGACAGCGTCGCCGTGAAATCCGCCTTGCCGCCAAATCGCGCGAAAGGCGCCAGTGTCTGCTCGCAGATCAGAGCCTCTTCGCCGAGCAATGTCGAAACATTGGAGTCGGCTCGGGTTTTGCGCAAGAGCGCCGCGTCGGCCTTGAGCGCGCGGACCGCCCGCCAACCCGCTGCGAGGCTCGCCCGCGCCGCCGGTCCGGGCTCGATCAGCGCGTCGCCATATTGGCCAACCGGCGCACCCATCCACGCAAGCCGTGTGAAGCCCAGAAGGCCTTTGGTTTCCACGAGGGGCCAGACCATGACGAGCCGCCCGTCGCGTCGACCGACGACGATGCGCAACCCGTCCGCGGCATCCAGGAAATGATCGGCCCAGCAGGAAAGCCATTCGAAGGTCTGGAACAATTGTTCAGGACGGCCGACTCGCTCGAACAGCGCCGTCCATTCCACTTCGAGAGCGTCGAAACCGGCGCGGTCGCGAATGACCGAAATGTCGCAAGAGCTTTCCGACGCAAGCGCGCGCGACACAGCCTCGGGCTCGCCGCTCATTGCGCGCGCGAAGGGAATCCTGGACGCTAAAGCCGCCGCCGCGGTGCTCATGCTTTTCTCATATTCGGCCAATCGCCGAGCGCCAGCGAGCGGGAAGCTATAAAAATAAGCGGGCGCCAGCAGCGGATCGGCGGAACTCGATGCGCGATTACTCATGGACAGGCCTCCGGCCCGCGCGCGGCGCGAATGATCCGGAACATGCTAGGCGGGAATGTCTTAATTTCGGGTGAGCGCAATATCCGATAAACAGTTAAGCCGCGTGACGGGCCGACGCGCGGCCGAGGCTTTGCGTCGAGCCCGATTCGCGGCGCCTCTCCGCTCGCATAAGGGGAGGGCGAACCGGTTGGGGATCCGCCGGCGTCTTGGGAATTCGTGATTTCCGAGACGGGCTAGAAGGTCGCCTTCACGGCGACATACATGCTGCGGCCCGGCTCGGGATAACCGTAGGTCAGCGTATAGCCCGTGTCGAACAGGTTACGCGCGCCCACCGAAAATTTCAGGTTCTTTGTAACTTGATAGTCGGCGTTGAAATTGACGACCGTGAAAGCCCCGGTGCGATAATAGATCGGCATAGCCACATCCGTGACGGTCCAGCGACTGCCGTCCATTTCCAGACTTGGCGTAAGCGTGAGCCCCGGGATCTGGAGCGGGCGATAGCCGGCGAAGAGGAACATTTTGAAGTCCGGCACTCCGATCGGCTGGAAGTTCAAAATATCCGGCGCATAGATGTGTCGGTGTTCGATCGTCAGATTGCCGCCAACCGAAAAGTCGTCGCGCACCAAATAATCGGCGGTAATCTCGCCGCCGAAAAAATCACCGCTGCCGACATTCTGGCTCTGGGTTATGCCGGCGCCATAGCTGGGAACCGGCACTTGTTGAATGTAATTACGAATTATGTCGTAGAACACGTCCACCGACACCTTGGTGCGCGGAGCGATTTGGCTGGACCAGCCGAGATCGAAGTTGATCGCGCGCTCCGGCTCGAGATTTGGATTGGCGATTGAACTGCCAAAGCGCGAACTGAATCGCTCGAACAGCGTCGGGAAGCGGTCGCGATCCGAAACGTTGAAATGAGCCTCTTCCTTATCTGTGTAACGGTAGATCGCCGCGCCTTGGAAGCTCGGCGCGCTGGAGTCGGTAAGCGGATAATTGACGACGCCGAATGGGTATGGCGCGGCGAGAGTCGGGGCGGAGATTGAGGAGTTGAAGTCCTCCGCCTGGCGCAAATGCCGCCAATCATAGCCGAAGCCCTGCACGAGATCGATCTGCGGCGTCGGCCGATAGGTGTTCTCGATGGCGACCGAGTAGGTGTCCTCGAGCGACGTGATGATAGGCTGCGTCGTAGCAGACGACATTGGGAATGGTGCAGCCGCTATAGCCCTTGAACGCGTAATATTGCTCCCAGGCGTTGTGAGCGTCGAGGCGGTATTCCAACATGGTCTTAATTGTGTCCACGCCGGCGATGACGGTCCCCGCCTCGACGCCGGCTCCGAGGGCGTAATCGTTGTAAACGCTGTTGAAAGCGGCGGGCGTGTTCTGGATCGCAACCCAGGGGTTGCTGTAGGCTACGAGGTCATTGTCGAACTTGTTCCAATAGGCTTTGGTCTTGACGTAGGAGGTATCGCCGATTTTCGTGTTGGAGAGAAAATAGAGGCTTTGCACGTTCCAATAGGGCCAGTCCCAAACACTCTGGCTCGAAAATGCGGTGACTCCCTTGGGAGCGACGAGCGGGTCGATGACATTGAAGGGAGCGCCCTTCTTGCCCTCCTGATGCATGAAGCTCAGCGAATATTCGTCCGTGGCGTTGGGCGTCCACCCGACTTTGGCGTTCACGTTCCAATCATATGTGCCGGAGTTGTCGCGAAAACCCCATCCCTGATCCGGCGTGGAACCGAAGCTTTCGGGAAGCATCCATCCTTTCATGTCGCGCCATGTGCCGCTGACCTGCGCGTAATAATTTTGCTGCTTCGTGCCGAGATAGGCCGCGGATTGCAAGCCCTCATATGTGCCGTCTCTGCCAAATTCGTTCCGGACGAACAATTCGCTTTCCACCTCGCGCACCGGCTTGCGTGAGACCAGGTTGATGGAGCCGCCCATGCCGTCCGGTCCGTCGAGCACGGAGGCATAGCCCTTGGAGATTTGCACTTCGGCGATGTCTGGCGTCTGGAAGCGCGCGTAATCGAGTCGGTTGTCGACGGGAAGATACACGCGCACGCCGTCGACGGTGAGTGGAACCTCCCAGCGATCGAAGCCGCGCACATAGATGTTCTGCTCGTTTCGCGCTGTCCCGGTGGTTTCGCTGTTGACGCCGGCCGCGATATTGGCGGCTTGATCGAGCGTATCCCTCGCGAAAGTCTCCATCTGTCGATTGCTGATCGTCACGCCGCCGAAGCTGTCCGTTCTTTGGATCGGCGTCGGGCCGATGTCGGTGTTTATAGGCGTCGGCGGACGCAGGTCGACCGCGCCCTTCTGTTCACCCACCGCGCTCTCGCCGAGTTGGAAAGGTTGCGCCGAGCCGACGTCGATCGACGGCAGCGCCTCTTGCGCGAGGGCGCCGATGGAGAAGACGAACCCGCTGGCGAGAATGGTGGAAGCGTAGAGTTTTTTCATTTGCGGTTGCCCACGCGCTTGTCGGTTAGAGGGAATTGAGGAAGGTCAGCAGAGCCTCACGCTCCGCACGTGCGAGCTTGCGAAAGGCGTCCGACGCCGCTTGCGCCTCGCCGCCATGCCAGAGGATCGCCTCGGCGAAGTCGCGCGCCCGGCCGTCGTGCAGAAAATTGGCGGCGTCGCCGAATTTGCCGGCGAGGCCGAGCCCCCACAGCGGCGGCGTGCGCCAGTCGCGTGGCCCCGCGAGAAAATCCGCGCGGCCGTCCGCGAGATCCTCGCCCATGTCGTGCAGCAGCAGATCGGTGTAGGGATGAATTCGCGCACCCGCGAGCGCGGGCAGCGGGTCGAAGGCGCCGAGCGTCAGTGTCTCGCTGTGGCACGCCGCGCAACCGATCGCCCCGAATAGCGCCTCGCCCTGCTTTACGCGCGCGTCGTCTATCTCGCGCCGCGCGGGCGGGGCCAGCGCGCGGATATAATCCAGCACCTCGGCGAGTTGCGCCTCCGTCAGTTCCGCCCGCGGCGCGCCTTTCGCCGCATCGAGGCAGGCGACCTCGGCTGGCGTGCAGTTTTCGCCCGGAAACAGGCTGGAGCTTATGCCGATGTCCTCGGCGAAGGCGTTGGCGATCTGCTGCTTCAGGCTGGGCTGGTTGGCCTTGAGGCCGAAGCGCCCGAGCTTTGTCGCGCCGGATTCGATGTCGAAAACATAATTGGCTCTGCCGCCGTTTTTCGCCGCCAGCGCGAGGATTTCCGATTCCGGGACCGCTTCCAACAAGCCGAGCCCGAACACCGGCGGCGCGTTGCGCGGCGAGGTCGGCGTCTCCGGCTCCAACGGCCCATAAGCCAGGTCTTCCAATGCGATGCGCGGGCGGCGCATCGCGACCGCGGTTCCGTCGGCGAGCTTGCTCTCGAAAAACTCGTATCGAATGACCGCGCGACCCTCGCCCGGCACGCCCGGCACGCCTTCCGGGTTTAGCTGCGCGCCATAGACGGGATGGGGCGCGGGGCCGCCATGAGCGTCGGCGCCGGGCTTCGAAAGCCGCAACACCATGGCGCGCGCGACGCCGCCTTCATCGCCGGGCGCGGCGCCGCGCCCGTTCTTGACATGGCAGGCGATGCAGGAAAGGCGATTATAGAGCGGCCCCAGCCCCGCGACATCGGGATGATCCTGCGAGGGGCCGATCACCCAGGCTTGGCGAAACAGCCCGCTTCCGGCGTGAAAACTCTTGGATTGCGCGGCGTCGAGGCCGGGCATCGGCCGGCTGAACGCCTCGCCGTCGAGCTTGGCGTTTTCGAACGGCGCCGCGGCGGTCAAAACCAGCAAGGAAACAAGCGCGAGCGCCCGCTTCACGGCGCGGTTCCCACACGCGCGAGCAAGTCTTGCGCTTGCGTTTGCGCCGCGTCGATTTCCGCGCGCCATTTCTGCGTCAAGGCCGGATCAATCGCGTCGCGTTTGGCGAAGCGCTCCAGGAAGGTCGGGTCGGAGGCGTCACGCGCCGAAACGGGGACAAGCCCGACAAGGCGGCGCGCCTCCTTGAGCGTCGCCAGCGCCTCGCCGCCGAGAGGCTTTTTAGCCTCGGCCGCGTGGATCGCCCGCCAAAGTAGAGCGATCTTCGCGCGCCGCTCGTTCAGCATGACTTCGAATAAAGCCACGACGAGGCCGGGCCGCCGGCGTCCGATCTCCGCGTCATAGGCGAAGGACGCGCTTGGCGGCAGCGCGAAGGGATCGACGTTCGCCGCCGGCTTGCCTTCATAGGCGTCGGGACGCGCGGGATGGCGCGAACTGTCGGTCTCCATCATCAGACGCTGGCCCGCCCTCGACAGCGTGAAGTCGACGAAAGCCTTGGCGAGTTCGAATTGCCGCGTCGTCGCGGTAATGGCGACATGGCCGGGTAGAAACGCGGTGCGCTCGGGATAGACGAAATCGATCGGCAATCCATTCGCTCGCGCTTGCAGCGCCAGGAAGTCGATCGTCAGGCCAAGCGGAGCCTGGCCCTCCTTGACGGCGCTGACAGGTCCGCCGCCCTGGGCGAGAAGTTCGGACCCGCCGCCGATCTCCGACAACAGCGCCCAGCCCTCCTCCCAGCCTTCCGATTGAAGGATGATGTCGTAGAGCGCCGGTGAAAACCCGACCTTGCTGGCGAGCGGCATGACGATCTGGCCCGCGTAGACGGGCGCGGCGAGATCGCGCCAGGCGCGCGGCGCCTTGAGCCCCCGCTCGGCCAACAGCGCAGGGTTGATCGCGACGCCATAGCCCGCGATGTCATAGGCCTCGAAGAAGCCGGATGGGTCGGAAAGCTGCTGCGCGCCGAGCTTTCCAGGCAAAACCGCGCGGTCGACTTCAAGCGCGCGAAAGGCTCCGCGATCGCGAAGGATCGGAAAATTGCCGAGCGAGGGAGCCCAATAAACATCGGCCCCGCCTTGATCGGCGCGCGAAAGCTGCTCCAGCGCGTCGCGCGACTGCTTCCACACGAATTGCACATGTGCGCCGGGATGCGCCTTTTCGAACTCTTGTTCGTAGCGGGTCGTCAGTTCCTCGGGGAAGCTGGTCACCACTTGCAGGGTCGCCGTTTGCGCCAAAGCCGGACGCGCGAGCGCCCCCGAGGCGGCAAGGGCGCCGAGTAACACCGATCTGCGGCTGGGGTTCGCGCGATCCATTGGCTTACCGGCCATTTTTTTGATCTCCAACGGCGGCGACGCAACGCCGTATAATGAAGACACGAATATCGGTCTCGGCGCGACGCCCGCGCCGGTCTCGCGTCTTGCCAGCCCAAGTCCAGGCCGCAAAGCGCGATATAAGCCACGTTTATAGATTGTGATTTTTTGATTTGTCGAGCGCCCAGTGGCGCAATTTGACGATTTTTCGAATGCTGTGTCTAAATTGCAACAAGTAATAAAAAGAGCGGTTTGCCCATGTTTTGGGTGTTATGCGCGGAAGACGTGCATTCTGTAATCAATGAGACATTATTCGTGGTCTATGCGTCACGGAGAGCGTTGGCCAGGCGCCGAATGCCGCCCAACGTGTCGGGCCCTCTTGACGACTGCTTCGGTCCCCTCGGCCGGTCTCCGATGGGTTGGCGTAAGCTCCAGCCGCTAATCGGCGTCACGCCACCGAAATTATTTGCTTTTTGGCGTCAAGATGCTGTGCACGCGACCCGACTCCTTCCCCGAGCCGTCGTCGGCCAGAACCACGGCCTGACCGGTGGGGATATCGTAGATCAGCCGATTGCCCTTGGTCACGGTGTCGCCCTGGGTCAGAACGACATTGCCGTTCAGATAGACCTTGTTCTCGGCGCGATCATAGGTGCCGTGATCGCCCGTGCCGATCTGGTCCTTCGAAACCATGGTCACGGGTCCATCCGCCTCGATATGTTTGACTCTGTCGCTCGACGTTCCGCCTTCGGCGGCGCCCTTTTTGGGGGCGGCCTTGTTGTCGTCTAGGAAAATTGTCAGCTTCGAGGCTTTCAGCGTCGAGGGGCCGTTAACGACAATTACGCTGCCCGAATAGATGAGCTTCTGTTCCTTGTCGAAATAATCGAGCTTGCCGGCGTCGATGTCCAACGGGTCGCTGGCGCTGGCGCCGGGCAAAATTCCTCCGGTGCGAGTCGATTTGGCGCATGCCGGCGCGCAGACCGCGAAAACCAGCGCCGCCGCGAGAATGGATGCACGCATCAAACTATCGCCTTCCCATATTGGTTGCGTCGAATGCCCTGTCCGCGTGGATACAAGGCGGCTGGCGCCCGTCGAAAGCCCGCGCGTCCTATGGCGCCTTGGCCACTGCTTCGCCGTCGTCGCCATACAACACCGAATGCACGTCGCCAACGAAGGTCAAGCGCCGCTCCCCCTGGACGACTTCCACCGAATTTCCGGAAATCTTGCCGCCGTTAAGGTTCAGGGTCGAGGCGCGATCGGACCTCAGCGTGCTCGCCTTAAAATCCATGACGGCCGTTTGGAGCAGCAGTTCGTAGCTTTTGTCGTCATAAATTCGAACGCCGCCGGAAAGATCCGCGCGGTCTCTCTTGGAATCGTAAAGACCGGCCGCCGCCTTCAGCAGCACCGCCTGGTCGGGGCCGCTGTCGAGATGGACGTCGAGTTCCTCGAGTTCGAACAAATCTGGCGTCGACATGTCTTGTATCCCGACTTTCGCCCGCAGTTCGTATGGGCGTCCGTCGGGGCGGTATCCGACCAATTTGGGCGATTCGATGGTGATGCGGGACCCCTTCATCGCTATGTGGGCGAAACGCATGTCAATGGGCAGAAATCGCAGGAATTGAAAGCCGACGACGACGGCGACGACAGCCACGATGCCGCCGACGCCCCAGAGCATGAACCAGCGCAGCCGAGCCACGCGCGTCGTGTGCCGCAGCGCGGCCGGAAAGGCGTTCTTCCGCGGGGCGCCGATGGAGCCAAGGCGGCTACGCGAAGTGGACGGAGCGTCGTTCAAGCGGACCTCGGCAGGACGGACAATGTTGGATTCCCCCGGATTAAACCCGCGCGCCATGGCGAATTCGAGGCGCGTCACATATGCGCGAAAATATCCGTTTCCGGCCACCCCGCGAGATCGAGCCGCGCGCGCGTGGGCAGAAAGTCGAAACAGGCGGCGGCGAGGGCGTCGCGCCCCTCGCGCGCCAGCATGACGTCGAGTCGCGCCTTAAGCTCGTGCAGATGCAGCACGTCCGAGGCGGCGTAAACCTGCTGCGCCTCCGACAGGGTCTCCGCGCCCCAGTCCGAGGACTGCTGCTGCTTGGAGATTTCGACCCCCAGCAATTCGCGCGCGAGATCCTTTAGGCCATGGCGGTCGGTATAGGTGCGCGCCAGTTTGGAGGCGATCTTGGTGCAATAGACCGGCGCCGGGATCATGCCGAAGGTTAAGCCCAGAATCCCTAGGTCGAAACGCGCGAAATGAAAGAGTTTCAAGACCTTGGGATCGTTCAGCAGCCGCTCCAGATTGGGCGCGCGCGTCTGGCCGCGGGCGATTTGAACGAGCTCGGCGTTGCCGTCGCCCCGCGAAAGCTGGACAAGGCACAGCCGGTCGCGCTGGTGGTTGAGGCCCAGCGTCTCGGTGTCTATCGCGACGCTGGGACCGAAGTCGGCGCCCTCGGGGAGGTCGCCCTTATGCAATCGGATGGTCATCGCGCGGCGTCGCTTCTTGAAGGTTTCATGGCGGCCTTATAGCCGATGAATTGCTGATTCGTGGAAAATTTCGGCGTCGCGCGCGGTCCGCTTGTCAGCCCGCCCGAAGCCGTTTATCTTGAACTCGCCGCAACCCCGGCCCAATTGCCGGCGAACGAGGATATTGAAGCGTGGCGAGCCATGCCGCCCCCGCGATTTGCTCGAAAGCGCGCCGCCCCGAAGCGGCGGCTGTTCTTGTCGCGCGTCCTCTCGCCATTCTGCTGCTTCTTAGCCGCCCCTGAACGCACGACGGGCTTTTGGTAGCCCAGGCCTTCAGGGGATCAAGCGCGAGACAGGCAACAAGAAGCCCGCTCGGCGGGCAAGGCTACAGCAGGAACCAACCAATGACTCATCACGCTCCAGACCCACGCGCGCCCTCGCATGCGCCGGACCATGACGCCAACCGCGTCGTTATTTTCGACACCACGCTGCGCGACGGCGAGCAGTCGCCGGGCGCCTCCATGACCCTCGAGGAGAAGTTGGAGGTCGCCGATTTGCTCGACGCGCTGGGCGTCGACGTCATCGAGGCGGGCTTTCCGATCGCCAGCCCCGGCGATTTCGAAAGCGTCTCGGAGATCGCGAGGCGCGTAAAAAACGGCTCCGTCGCCGGCCTCGCTCGCGCCTCGGAAAAAGACATCGACCGCTGCGCCGAGGCCCTGCGCGAGGCGCGGCGCCCGCGTATCCACACCTTCATCTCCACCTCGCCGCTGCACATGAAATACAAGCTCCAGTTGGAGCCGTCGCGCGTGCTGGAGTTGGTCGCCTCCTCGGTGACGCGGGCGCGCAACCATGTCGCTGACGTGGAGTGGTCGGCCGAGGACGGCACCCGCACGGACTTCGACTTTCTGTGCCGCGCGGTCGAAATCGCGATCAAGGCCGGCGCGACCACGATCAACATTCCGGACACCGTGGGATATACGACGCCAGCGGAATATGAGGCGCTGTTCCGCGGCGTGCGGGAGCGCGTGCCTAATTCCGACAAGGCCATCTTCTCCGTGCATTGTCACGATGATCTGGGCCTGGCCGTGGCCAATTCGCTCGCCGGCGTGCGCGGCGGCGCGCGGCAGATCGAATGCACGATCAACGGCATTGGCGAGCGCGCCGGCAACGCCGCGCTGGAGGAAGTCGTCATGGCGATGCGCACCCGCCCCGACGTGCTGCCGTTCCACACCGGCATAGACGCCAAGCTTTTGACCCGGGCGTCGAAACTCGTGTCGGCGGTCACTTCCTTTCCGGTGCAATATAACAAGGCCGTCGTTGGACGGAACGCCTTCGCCCATGAAAGCGGCATTCACCAGGACGGAATGCTCAAAAATGCTTTCACCTACGAGATCATGACGCCCGAGAGCGTCGGCGTCGCCAAGACTTCGCTGGTGATGGGCAAGCATTCGGGTCGCCACGCCTTTCGCGAGAAGCTGAAGGAATTGGGCTACGATCTCGGCGAAAATGCGCTGGAGGACGCCTTCAAGCGTTTCAAGGACTTGGCCGACCGCAAAAAGGTCGTCTACGATGAAGACTTGATGGCGCTGGTCGATGACGAGATCGTCAACGCCCATGAGCGGATCAAGGTCACGGCGCTGACGGTCATCGCCGGCACCAGCGGCCCGCAGTCGGCGGCGCTGACGCTCGACATCGACGGCGAAAAGGTCACGCATCAGGCCACCGGCAACGGCCCGGTGGATGCGATCTTCAACGCGATCAAGGCGCTGGCGCCGCATGAGGCGGTGCTGGAGCTGTTCCAGGTCCATGCCGTGACGGAAGGGACCGACGCGCAAGCGGAGGTCTCGGTGCGCCTTTCCGAGGACGGCAAGTCGGTGACGGGACGCGGCGCCGACCCCGACACGCTGGTCGCCTCGGCCAGAGCTTATGTCTCGGCGCTCAACCGCCTGATGACCAAGCGTGCGAGGACCAAGCCCGAGGCCATGCAGGCGGGGTGAGCCGCGGGGCTTAAACTCTCCCGCGACCGGGACGCCAGTCGCGGGAGGTATCGAAATTCATGGCTTTCTATTCGCGAACAGGGAATTGAAACCATTGATCTTGGTTATTGGGACGGTCCGCCTGCCGCCCGAAAAAATTCTCGCGGCGCGGGCGGATATGCTCGCGATGATCGGCGCCAGCCGCGCCGAGGAGGGATGCCTCGAATATTACTACGCCGAGGACGTGCTGGAGCCCGGCCTCATCCACGTTAAGGAAATCTGGACCTCTCGCGAGGCTCTGCGCGATCATTTCGCCGCGGCGCACCTCGCCGCGTGGCGATCGGCGTGGCCAAGCTTGCAAATCTCGGATCGAAAGCTCGAATTGTATGAGATCGGCTGTCCCGAACCGGTTTGAGCAAGGCCGCGCCAGCCTTTGCTATTGTATCCGTGGCATGGAATTTTCTAAAAGAGACGGCGAGCCCTTCACCGCGCCCCCTTAGGACAAAATCCCATGATTTCGCTCGATAGCTTCAAATCCCGCAAAAAACTCGTCGTCGGCGCAAAAACATATTTTTATTATTCGCTTAAGGCCGCCGAAAAAAACGGACTCGCCGGCGTCTCGCGGCTGCCCTATTCGCTAAAGGTTCTGCTCGAAAATCTGCTGCGCCATGAAGACGGCCGCACGGTCACCAAGGAGAATATCGAAGCCTTCGCCGGCTGGCTGACAGCCAGGGGCAAGGGCGAAGTCGAGATCGCCTTTCGTCCGGCGCGCGTGTTGATGCAGGATTTCACTGGCGTTCCCGCCGTGGTCGATCTCGCGGCGATGCGCGATGCATTTGTCGCGCTCGGCGGCGATCCGCAAAAGATCAATCCGCTGGCCCCGGTCGATCTCGTCATCGACCATTCGGTGATCGTCGATCACTTCGGCACGGCGCGCGCCCTGAAACAAAATGTCGATATCGAATATCAGCGCAACGGCGAGCGTTACCGCTTCCTGAAATGGGGCCAATCCGCCTTCGATAATTTCCGCGTCGTGCCGCCGGGCGCCGGCATCTGCCATCAGGTCAATCTCGAATTTCTGGCGCAGACGGTCTGGACGAAGAAAGAGAAAATCAAGGTCAAAGGCAAGACCCAAACCATCGAGACCGCCTATCCCGACACGCTGGTCGGCACCGATTCGCATACGACGATGGTCAACGGTCTCGCCGTGCTCGGCTGGGGAGTCGGCGGCATCGAGGCGGAGGCGGCCATGCTCGGCCAGCCCTTGTCGATGCTGGCCCCCGAGGTCATCGGCTTCAAACTGGAAGGCCAACCGCGCGAGGGCGTCACCGCCACCGATGTGGTGCTCACCGTCACGCAAATGCTGCGCAAAAAAGGCGTCGTCGGCAAATTCGTGGAGTTTTACGGCGACGGGGCTCGATCATCTCTCGCTCGCGGACCGCGCCACCATCGCCAATATGGCGCCCGAATATGGCGCGACATGCGGCTTCTTCCCGATCGACGCCGAAACGCTCGATTATCTCCACACCTCCGGGCGCGCGGCGGCGCGAGTGGCGCTGATCGAAAAATACGCCAAGGCTCAGGGCATGTTGCGCACGGCGAAGGCGCCCGAGCCGGAATTCACCGATACGATCGCGCTGGATCTCGCCAGCGTCGTTCCCTCGCTCGCCGGCCCAAAGCGTCCCGAGGGCCGCGTCGCGCTGGAGGACATGGGCTCGACCTTCGAGACCTCGCTCGCCAATGAATATAAGAAGGCCGGCGGGCTGGGCGCGCGTTTCCCGGTCGAGGGCGAGAATTACGATCTCGGTCATGGCGACGTGGTGATCGCCGCCATCACCTCCTGCACGAACACCTCCAATCCCGGCGTGTTGATCGGCGCGGGGCTGCTGGCGCGCAACGCGGTCGAACGGGGTCTGAAGGTCAAGCCGTGGGTGAAGACCTCGCTCGCGCCCGGCAGCCAGGTGGTGGCGCAATATCTCGAAAAATCCGGCTTGCAGAAGTCGCTCGACAAGCTCGGTTTCAATCTCGTCGGCTTTGGCTGCACTACCTGCATCGGCAATTCCGGGCCGCTCCCGGCGGCGGTGTCGAAGTCCATCAACGCCAATGATCTCGTGGCCGCCTCCGTGCTGTCCGGCAACCGCAACTTCGAGGGCCGCGTGAACCCCGACGTGCAGGCCAATTATCTGGCGTCGCCGCCGCTGGTGGTGGCTTTCGCGCTGGCGGGAACGGCGGCGATCGACCTGACCAAGGAGCCGCTCGGCCACGACAAGAAGGGCGAGCCGGTGTTCTTGCGCGACATTTGGCCCTCTAATGAGGAAATCGCCCAGTTCATTCGCAAGAACGTCACCCGCGCGATGTTCCGGGACGCCTATGCGCATGTGTTCGACGGCGACGCGCATTGGCGCAAGATCAAGCTGCCCGCCGGCGAGACCTATGGCTGGGACGCGAGTTCCACATATGTGCGCAACCCGCCCTATTTCGAGGGACTGACGAAGGAGCCAAAACTCGTCGCGGACATTTCGAACGCGCGCATTCTGGCGCTTGTTCGGCGATAAGATCACGACCGACCATATTTCGCCGGCCGGCTCGATCAAGGCGGCTTCGCCCGCCGGCAAATGGTTGCAGGAACAGGGCGTCGAGCCAAAGGACTTCAACCAGTACGGGACGCGGCGCGGCAATCACGAAGTGATGATGCGCGGAACCTTCGCCAATATCCGCATCAAGAACTTCATCGCAAAGGACGCCGCCGGCAATGTGCCGGAGGGCGGCGTCACCAAGCATTTCCCGGACGGCGAGGAGATGTCGATCTACGACGCGGCGATGAAATACGCCTCCGAAGGCGCGCCGCTCGTCGTCTTCGCCGGCGCCGAATATGGCAATGGCTCCTCGCGCGATTGGGCCGCCAAGGGCACGATCTTGCTCGGCGTGCGCGCCGTGATCGCGCGGAGCTTCGAACGCATCCATCGCTCCAATCTCGTCGGCATGGGCATTTTGCCGCTGACCTTCGAGCCGGGAACGAGTTGGGATTCGCTTGGCCTCACCGGCGCGGAAACCGTGACGATCGAGGGTCTAGGCGAGAGCCTCGCGCCGCGCCAGACGCTGAAGGCGAAGATCGTCTATCCCGACGGCGAGACGAAAGCGGTCCCGCTGCTGGCGCGCATCGACACGCTCGACGAGCTCGAATATTTCCGCAACGGCGGCATCCTGCCATATGTGCTGCGGCAATTGCTGGGGTAGGGCGGCCTCACCGCCGCTCGATCCGCCCCGGCGTCACCGTAAAAATATCGGCGCGGCCCTCCAGCGACTTGAACAGCGACGGATCGGCGCCGGTCATCCAGACCTGAGCCGCCGAGCTTGTCCAGTTCGTCGAACAGCGCCTCGCGTCGGCGCGTGTCGAAATGCGCGGCGATCTCGTCCAGCAGAAGCACGGGGGCCATTGCCGCGCATGGCGGCCACCAGCCGCGCATGGGCCAGAACAAGGCCGGTCGAGCAGCGCTTTTTGTTCGCCCGTGGAGCAGTCCCGGGCGGCCTCGCCCTTGGGGCCGTGCCGCACCAACAGATCGCTGCCTTGCGGGCCGATCAGCGTGCGTCCCGCGGCGGCGTCGCGACGGCGCGATCCCGCGAGCATCGAGCGGTAACGCTCCTCCACGGTGAAAGCCGGCTCGTCCCGCAGCATTTGCTCCAGACTCGCCTTCGAGCGCGATCAGCGCGAAGGGGAAGGGCGAGGCCTCGTCGCGCGTCGCCTCGATCAACGCGGCGAGGCGTTGCGTCGTATCGAGCCTGGCGCTCGCGACGGCGACGCCGAGCGCCGCGATTTCCTGTTCGGCGGCGGCGAGCCAGCGCGGATCGGCGCCGCCGTCTTCCAACAGGCGGTTGCGGTTGCGCAGGGCGCGCTCCAATTTGGAGACCCGCGCGCCATGGTCGGCGTCGACGCCCAGGGTTAGCCGGTCGAGAAAGCGCCGGCGGTCTCCCGCGGGGCCGGTGAAGAGCCCGTCCATCGCCGGCGTCAACCACAGAGGCTGGACATGCTCGGCGAAGGCGCGTTGGGATGTCGCCGGCGCGCGATCGACGCGAAAGCGCCGCGTCTCATTGCCCTGAGCGTCTAGCTCCAATCCATGGCCGAGCTGCAGGATTCGACCGTCCGTCTCCAATTCGATGGAAACCGCGAAGCCTCCCGGCCCATCATGCCTCGCGCAAAGGCCGATCTCCGCGCGGCGCAGCCCGCGTCCAGGCGAAAACATCGAAAGAGCTTCGAGAATATTGGTCTTTCCGGCGCCGTTTTCGCCGGTGAGCGCGATGGTCCTGGAGCCGAACCGCGCGTCGAGCGCCGCATAAGAGCGAAAGTCGCGCAGCGTCAGCCGGCGGATCAGCGGACTTAGGATCGCGGGACTTGCGTCGAGAGGCCTCATCGCGGATCGCTTTGCCACGCCGGAACAAAAAGGGCCAGCGCCGTTCCACGAAACCGTTCCACTTGGGCGCCGCCGCGAAAATGAGTATTGTCGCGGCTGCTGAACCTTGGGGGCGTTGGTGGCGGATCGCGAAGAAACGCGAGAGGAGACGCGAGAGTTGGCCGGCAAGCGCGTCCTGCTGATCGTCGGCGGGGGCGTCGCGGCCTATAAATCGCTCGAACTGCTTCGGCGGCTGCGCGAGCGTGGCGCTTTCACGCGGGTCGTGCTGACGGCCTCGGCGCGGGAATTCGTGACCGAGTTGTCATTTTCGGCGATTTCGGGAGCGCCGGTTCACACCGATCTCTTCGACGCGGCGCGCGAAGGCGAAATGGGGCATATTCAGCTTTCGCGGCAGGCCGACCTCATCGTCGTCGCGCCGGCGACCGCCAATCTGCTCGCGCGCGCGGCGCATGGGCTGGCCGACGATCTGGCGACGACGCTTTTGCTGGCCACCGATAAGCGGGTCCTGTTCGCCCCGGCGATGAATGTGCGCATGTGGCTGCATCCGGCGACGCGGCGCAACGTCGCGTGGCTGAGCGCGGACGGCGCACTGTTCGTCGGGCCGGAAGACGGCGAGATGGCCTGCGGCGAATATGGCCCGGGGCGCATGAGCGAGCCGCCCCAAATCGTGGAGGCGATTTGCGCCGCGCTCTCCGCGCCGGCTGGAGACGCCGGCTTGCTCGCGGGGCGCCATTTCGTCCTCGCGGGGCGCCATATCGTCGTGACCTCGGGGCCGACGCATGAGCCGATCGACCCCGTTCGCTTCATCGCCAATCGCTCCTCCGGCAAGCAAGGACACGCCATCGCCGCCGCCGCCAGGCTGGCGGGCGCGCGCGTGACGCTGGTCAGCGGCCCGGTGACCATTCCCGACCCTCCCGGCGTCGAAACGCGTCATGTCGAAACGGCTCGCGAAATGCTCGCGGCGGTCGAGGCGGCGCTGCCGGCCGACATATTCATCGGCGCCGCGGCGGTCGCCGATTGGCGCGTCGAGGCGGCGCCCGACAAGATCAAGAAACAACAGGGAGGCGGAGCGCTGGCGCTGACCCTTGTCGAAAATCCCGATATTCTCGCGCGCGTCGCGGCGCGGGAGGCGGGTCGCCCGGCGCTGGTGGTGGGCTTCGCCGCCGAAACGCGCGACCTGTTGCGCCACGCGAGGGAAAAACTCGCGCGCAAGGGTTGCGATCTAATCGTCGCCAATGATGTTTCCGCCGGGGTGTTCGGCGCGGACGAAAATGAAGTGCATATCGTCTCGGCGAGCGGCGTCGAAAGCTGGCCGCGCCTCGGCAAGGAAGCGGTGGCCGCCCGGCTCGTCCAACGTCTCGGCGCGAGAACTGGCCGGCCGATAGTGGGAAGTCCTCTCCATGAAAATCGCGATTACGCGCCTGCCCCATGGCGAGGGTCTGGAATTGCCGTATTACGCCAGCGGAGGCGCCGCCGGCCTCGACCTTTGCGCGGCGCTGGCGCCAGGCCGAAAACTCGTGCTCGAACCCGGCGCCCGCGATCTCGTGCCGACCGGCTTCGCGATCCATTTGCCCCAAGGTTTCGAGGCGCAGATCAGACCGCGCTCGGGGCTCGCCTTGCGGCACGGCGTAACGATCCTCAATGCTCCCGGCACCATCGACAGCGATTATCGCGGGGAACTGTATGCGCTGTTGATCAACCTTGGCCCGCATCCCTTCGAGATCGTTCGCGGCATGCGGATCGCGCAACTTGTCGTCGCGCCGGTGACGCGGGCGCATCTGGAGGAAACGCGCGCGGCGCTGGAAGAAACGGAGCGTGGCGGCGGCGGCTTCGGCTCCACCGGCGTGCTCGGAGAACGGCGAGAATGATGCTGCTGCCGCGCGCCGCGCGTTTCGCGTTGTTGGCGGTTCTCGACGTGGCCTTGCACGCGCGGGCGCGGCCGGTGTCTTCGAAAGAGTTGGCGGCGCGTCACGATTTTCCGCCGCGGCGGCTGGAAGGCCTTTTGCAGGCGCTGGTGCGCGCGGGAATATTGAAGAGCTTGCGCGGCCCCTCCGGCGGTTATGAACTGGCGCGCGAGCGCCGCCGATTGACCGCCGCCGAAATCGTTCGCGTCGCGCTGCGCGCCGAAAGCGACGATGAAGATGGATGCGCGCGCCGAAGCGATGCGTCGCTGGAAGCGGCGCTGACGCCGGTCTTGGAGCAAATCGAGGCCTGCGTTTTCGAACGGTTGGAGAGAATATCGCTCGACGATTTGCACGCCAGCGCGCTCGCGCGCGGTTTCGGCGAAAGGCAGGACGCGGGCGGCGATTTCGACATATAAAATAGACGCCATGGGCGAAGGACGCCCGCCCTGACCAGAAGATGCGAGGAGATGCGCGCGTGAGCTACGAGACGATAGAGATCGAAAGGCGCGGCAATGTGGGGCTTGTTCGTCTGCATCGGCCGGATGCGCTCAATGCGCTCAACGCTAAGCTGATCGGCGAACTCGACGACGCCCTTCAGGCGTTCGAGACGGACGAAGAAATCGGCTGCGTGGTGCTGACCGGCTCGGAAAAGGCCTTCGCCGCTGGCGCCGACATTAAGGAAATGCGCGAAAAGGACTTTGCCGACGCTTTTTTGGGCGACTTTCTGGCGCGCTGGGACGCGGTGGCGCGTATTCGCAAGCCGATCGTCGCGGCGGTGAGCGGCTTCGCGCTTGGCGGCGGTTGCGAGCTGGCGATGATGTGCGATTTCATTCTGGCGTCGGACAATGCGCAATTCGGTCAGCCCGAGATCAAGCTTGGCGTCATTCCCGGCGCCGGCGGCACGCAGCGTCTTACCCGCGCCATCGGCAAGGCGAAGGCGATGGAGCTTTGCCTCACCGGCCGCTTCATGGGCGCCGAGGAAGCCGAGCGGGCGGGGCTGGTGTCGCGCGTCCTGCCGGCCTCGGATTTGCTGCCCGAGGCGATCAAGACCGCGCAAACCATCGCGAGCATGTCGCGGCCGGCCGTGCTCACCGCCAAGGACGCGATCAATCGCGCCTTCGAGACGACGCTGGCGGAAGGCGTGAGATTCGAGCGCCGCGCCTTCTATGCGCTGTTCGCGACCAAGGATCAGAAGGAAGGCATGTCCGCCTTCATCGAGAAGCGACGCCCGAAGTTTGAGAATCGCTGACGTTCCGCGCCCGCGCTCACCAGCGCAGGATCGCGCTGCCCCAGCTCATGCCGGCGCCGATGGCCATCATCGCGATCACGTCGCCTTGCTTCAAGCGCCCGGCCCGATTGGCTTCGTCCAGCGTGATCGGCATCGAGGCGCTCGAGGTGTTGCCGTAGCGGTCGATGTTGATCCAGCATTTTTCAAGCGGAACGCCGAGCGTTTCCATCGCGGATTCGATGATGCGAAGATTTGCCTGATGCGCGATGACATGGGTCACGTCGGCGGCTTCCAGCCCCGCCTGATCCAGCGCCTCCCGCACGACCTCCGGCAGCAGCCGGGCGGCCGCCTTATAGACCTCGCGTCCGCGCATTTTGATCTTGTGGCCGTTGTCCGTCAGCATTTCTTGCGAAAACGGGCGACGGCTGCCGCCGCCGAAAATCCCCAGAATTTCGGTCATCGAGCCGTCGGTTCGCAATTTCGCGGCGAGCAGGCCGCGTGTTGGCGCTTCGCTGGCGCAGAGCAGCATGGCGCCGGCGGCGTCGCCGAATAGCACGCAGGTCTCGCGATTGGTCCAGTCGACCACCCGGCTCAAGGTTTCCGCGCCGATCACCAGCGCGCGCCGCGCCATGCCGTTGCGGATAAATTGGTCGGCGATGACGAGGCCGTAAAGCGAGCCGGCGCAGGCCGCCGAAACGTCGAAGGCGAAAGCGTTCAGCGCGCCGATCTTGGCCTGCACGAAAGCCGCGCAGGAGGGCGTGGGCGTGTCTCCGGTCACCGTGGCGACAATGATGAGATCGACCTCGCTGGCGTCGACCCCGGCGTATTCGAGCGCGCGCCTCGCGGCGGCGGCGGCCATGTCCGAGGTGGTCTCCCCTTCCGCGGCTATGCGGCGCTCCTTGATGCCAGTGCGGCTGACGATCCAGGGGCTGTTCGTCGCCACCATTTTTTCCAGATCGGCGTTGGTTAGCACTTTTAGGGGCGCATAGGCGCCCGTCCCGAGAATGACGGATGTCGGCAAATTTTCAGGCCTTGTTGGCGCCGCGAAAGGCGAGTTTATGACAACGCGGCGTTCGATGCGACGCTCGGCGCATGGCTCGTCCCCGAGCCTGTTCCCTCGGTCGGAGATCCAATGGACGCTCGTTTCGCGGGATTTTAGCCCAGCGAAAGCACGCCGGCGCTCCCCTGCGATGGCGGGTTTCTATACCTGATCCTAGTGCGGCGGCGCGCAATTTTTTTGTCTGAACGGCGCCTCGCGCCGCTTCGCTCGTCGTCTGTCTTTTTAACTATCTGTTTTTTAAAGCTTTACTAGCCAGGAGGCGCCCGCTCGCGATCGCTGAAGGGCCGCGAAAAGCTTCAGAAAGCTAACTTTTATTAACCGTTTAAACCTAGGTTCGGACAAGCCGGAGACAGCGCCAATTCGAGGCCGAAGCGACGCGACATCATGCCAATGCGGAGATAAGACTTTGATAAAGATCGTCATCTCTCATTGTCGTGGCGCTGTATTCCCTGGCTGGCGCCGTCATGGCCGCGGATCTCGCGCCGCGCAACGGGCCCAAAGCCGCGCCTTCGGTTTCCGTCTCGGCGTCCTAGCCCCGCGCCGGATTGCCAATCGCGCCCCGGCGTGGCAAGCCACGCCCATGCGCGAAAATCCCAACGATAACTTGACCAAATCCGCCGTCGCCGCCGCGCCGCGCGTTTCCTTCGTGTCGCTCGGCTGTCCAAAGGCTCTGGTCGACAGCGAGCGGATCATCACGCGGTTGCGCGCGGAAGGCTATGAATTCTCGCGCGGCCACGCCGGCGCCGATGTTGTCGTGGTCAACACTTGCGGATTTCTCGATAGCGCCAAGGCCGAGTCGCTGGAAGCGATCGGCGCCGCGCTTGGGCGAAAACGGCAAGGTGGTGGTGACCGGCTGCATGGGCGCGGAGCCCGAACACATATTGGCGAAATTCCCCGACGTATTGGCGATCACGCGACCGCAGGATTACGAGAGCGTCCTCGAGGCCGTGCGCGCGGCGGCGCCCGCGCCGCACGACCCCTTCCTCGACCTCGTCCCAGAGCAAGGCGTCAGGCTCACGCCCCGCCACTATGCCTATCTCAAGATCTCGGAGGGCTGCGACAACAGCTGCTCTTTCTGCATCATTCCGCATCTGCGCGGGCCCTTGCGCTCGCGCTCGGCGGCGGAGGTTCTGCGCGAGGCCGAAAAACTGGCGCGCGCGGGCGTGAAGGAATTGCTGGTCATCTCGCAGGACACCAGCGCCTATGGCCGCGATCTGCGTTACGCCGAAAGCGCGTATCAAGACCGCGCCGTGCGCGCGCGGTTCGTCGATCTCGCGCGCGAACTCGGCGAATTCGGCGTCTGGGTGCGGTTGCATTACGTCTATCCCTATCCGCATGTCGACGAAGTGCTGCCGCTGATGGCGGAAGGCAAGATTCTGCCCTATCTCGACATTCCCTTTCAGCACGCGGCGCCCTCGGTTTTGAAGGCGATGAAACGCCCCGCGAATGAAGAGAAGACCCTCGAGCGCATTCGGAATTGGCGCCGCCTCGTTCCCGATCTCACGCTGCGTTCGACCTTCATCGTCGGCTTTCCCGGCGAGACGGAGGAGGACTTCGCCTATCTTCTCGATTGGCTCGAGGAGGCGCGGATCGACCGCGCCGGCGCCTTCAAATACGAACCCGTCGCGGGCGCCCCGGCCAATGATCTAGGGCTCGCGCCCGTTCCCGACGAAGTGAAGGAAAGCCGCTGGAAGCGCTTCATGGAGCGCCAGCAGGCGATCAGCGCCAGACTGCTCAAGCAGAAAATCGGCCAGCGCATACAGGTCATCGTCGACGAGCTCGGCGGCGGGGCCAGTGGTCCCGCCAAGGGCCGCGGCAAGGCCGACGCGCCCGGCGTCGATGGCGCCGTTCACATTTCGTCGCGGAGAATGCTGCGCGCCGGCGACATCGTGAGCGTGAGGGTCGAAGGCGCCGACGCATATGATCTGCGCGGAACGGCGACATAAGGCGCGATCGCGCGCGCAAATGGGATGGGCGCGCGTGGTCGAGCGCGGCGGTTAAAATCGCTCGGAGGCATGCCGAGCGTCTTGGAAAGGTAGTTAGCTTTGTCTCATAATGCCCGGGAAGGGGCGGAAATTGGCGGTTTGCAATGCGCGCGCATCGACTATGTTATGGCGGAGCCAATCCGTTCAGGCCGCATCCGGTCGACCCGGCGCCCGGCCAAATCCAAGGATCCCCGCCATGACAGACGAAGAGCCGAAAAAGCCGCCGCAATATCGCGTGCCGCGCGGACTTTATTTTCTGACCGCCGGCGTCGTGGCGCTGTGGGTGTTCGTCGTGTTCTTCTTTCGCAACCCATACACTCAGGCGGTCTCCAACGATTACTACGACACGCACCCCTATAGCGAGACCTCGACCTGGGTGATGGTGCTGGTGATCGTCCCGATGATCGGCCTCGCCGCTTATTTGGCCTGGACGCGGCGCAAGAGCGGCTGATCATCGCTCTTTGCGCGCCGCGCGCAGCGCCGTCGAGGACTGAGGCGTGCGTTTGCCGTGCAGATAGACGAAGGCCGGCGGACGCAGCGTCGCGAGGAGTGCCGCGTCTTTTTCCGGCAGTCGCGCGCTGGCGAACGCCCGCGCCGCTTTCGCGCCGGCGCTGTTCCAGGTCGCGCCGGGCCGGTCGATCACCGCGATCGGAACCAGCCGCGCGATCTCGCGCCAGTGCCGCCAGCGGTGGAAATGCAAAAGATTATCCGCGCCCATGATCCAGACGAAACGCGCGCCGGGACAGCGCAGGCGCAGATAGCGCAGCGTGTCATAGGTGAAACGCGTGCGGATCCGCGCCTCGATATCGGTCACGACGATGCGCGGATCAGTCGCCAACTCGCGACAGGCCGCGACGCGGGCCTCCAGCGACGGCAGCTTTTTGGCGTCCTTGAGCGGGTTGCCGGGCGTGACCAGCCACCACAACCTTTGGAGGCGCAGCCGCGTTAGCGCGATGCGCGAGACCAGCACATGCCCCTCGTGCGGCGGATCGAAGGAGCCGCCGAACAGGCCGATGCGCATGCCGGGCGCGTGAGGCGGAAGGCGTGGGATCATGCCCGGCGGCGGCTTCACGGGCGCGTCTGTCCCCCGCCATGCACGCGATATTTGAACGACGTGAGCTGTTCGACGCCGACCGGTCCGCGCGCGTGCATTTTGCCGGTGGCTATGCCGATTTCGCCGCCAAAGCCAAATTCGCCGCCGTCGGCGAATTGTGTCGAGGCGTTATGGACGACAATCGCCGAGTCGACCTCGGCGAGAAAGCGCGTCGCCGCCGCTTCGTCCCGCGTCACGATGCAGTCGGTGTGATGCGAGCCATGCGTCGCGATATGCGTCATGGCGTCGTCGAGCCCCTCGACGACGCGCACGGCGATGATGGCGTCGAGATATTCCGTGTCCCAGTCTTCTTCGCTCGCCAGCGTCACGCGCGGATCCACGGCCCGCGTCGCCGCGTCGCCGCGCACCGCGCAGCCCGCCGCGAGCAGCATGTCCACCAAGGGCGCGAGATGCGTCGCCGCGCAGGCGCGGTCGACCAGCAGCGTTTCCGCCGCGCCACAGACGCCCGTGCGCCGCATTTTGGCGTTGAGCACGATCCTTTTGGCCATTTCGAGATCGGCCGCGCCATGCACATAGACGTGCACGATGCCTTCGAGATGCGCGAACACTGGCACGCGCGCCTCGTGCTGCACGCGCGCGACGAGGCTCTTTCCGCCGCGCGGGACGATCACGTCAATGTCGCCATCGAGACCCGCGAGCATCGCCCCCACGGCCGCGCGATCGGTCGTGGGCACGAGGGCGATCGCCGCCGCCGGCAGGCCGGCGGCTTCGAGCCCCGCGACGAGACAGCGGTGAATGACGGCGGACGAGCGCGGACTGTCGGAGCCGCCGCGCAAAATCGTGGCGTTGCCCGACTTAAGACACAGCGCGCCGGCGTCCGCCGTCACATTGGGTCGGCTCTCGTAGATCACGCCGATGACGCCGAGCGGCGTCGTCACGCGCTCGATGCGCAGCCCGTTGGGGCGCTCGAACACCGCCAGCACGCGGCCGACGGGATCGGGCAGATCGGCGATCTCCTCGACGCCGCGCGCCATCGTTTCGATGCGCTTTGGATCGAGCGTCAGCCGGTCGAGCGCGGCGGACGACGCGCCGGCGGCGCGCGCGGCTTCGACATCCAGCGCATTGGCGGCAAGGATCGCGTCGCTGGCGAGGCGGATTTTCCGCGCCGCCGCGCGCAAGGCCGCGTCCTTGACCGCGCTCGGCGCGAGAGCGGCGGCCCGCGCCCCCCGCCGCGCCGCGCGGCCGATTTCGGCCATGAGGCTTTGCGTGTCGGCAGGATCTGTTTCGCGAGGCTGCGCTTGCATGGCCTTGGCTCGGGCTGAGAAAATCGAATTGCGAGCAGCTAGCACGACGGGGGCTGGAGCGAAAGCGGGCGACGACCCGGCGTAAGGGCTTTCGGCAAGAGTGGAAGCCGATTTTGCCTCGGAAAACACGACAAAATAACGGAATTTAGAGTCTTTCCGGTTCGATCTAAACTGGAACGACGCTAGTCCCGCGGATCGTCACTCCGACACGATAGGCGGCGCGTCGCTGGTCGGGGCCTCGGATGGCGGCGTCCCCTTGGCCAGGATTTCCACGTCGGCGTCCTTGGTCGACTGCACCTTAAATACGTTTTGATAGGTTTTTCCGTCGTGGCGGGCGATCGCCACATATTCGCCTTCCGCCAGCATCAGCGACGGAAAGGCGCCGATCAATTCGCGGATCACGTCGCCGCCCGGCGTCAGCACGGAAAAGGAGGTGTTGGCCAGCGCCTCGCCTCCCGCCGCGTTGACCAGTTTGAGCGTGATGGTGGCGGCGCGGTGGCGCAGCGTGGCTTCGATCAGCTTGCCGGCGGGCACGCGCAGATCAGCGGTCACGACCGAGTTGGTGGCGTTGTTGTCGCCCTGCGAGCCCTGGCTGGTGTCGAGCAAGGTCGAGACGATGTGATAGGCCCCTTCCGGCAGACAGATCGTGTCGCCGCCGCGCGCATTCGCAAGCACCAGTTTGGCTTGCGAATTGCCGCGCTCCGGCACGTATATCGAGATCGAGAGCCGCTGCGGCGGTATCGTCGCCTCGCCAAGCTTGTCGACGAGTTTCAGCCCGCCGGCGTTCAGCGTCACGCGCTCGTTGACGGTTCGGCCGTCGATGACGACGCGGCGCGTGGCCGCGGCAAGGCCGAACGCCGCGTGAACGATATAAATCCCATCCGGGAGGCTGATGGTTGGCGCGGCCTCGCGCGACTCGACGACCAATTTATGCGTGCCGTCGGCCTCGGCCTGCTCGTCGAAAACGCGCCAGACGATGCCGGCTTTGACGCCCTGTGTGTCGGCGGGCGCCAGGTAGGCGAGGAGCCGCACGGCGCCGGTCGGCGCCGTTTCGGGCCCGGCTTTTGGCGCATGGGCGCCCCTCGGCTGCGTCTGCGCCAGCGCCGGCGACGCGCCAAGCAGGCCGACCAGCAACAGCATGAAGGAGAGAGATCGTGATAAAGCCATCGGCATGCGCGCACATATGGCGCCGAATGGGGCGCTTTGTCGACGCTCGATGGGGATTATGAGCCAGCCGCGAAGATTTCTTCGATTGTGGCGATTTCTTCCCGCCTGGTCGCCAGCTTGCCTCCGAACCCGTCCCCGCGCGCCAGGAGGCACTCCTCCCGCAAATCGGCGGCCTCGTTTGGGCGACGGCTGGGCGCGTCTAGCGCCGGCAGGCCCGCCGCCGCCGCCGCCAAAACCAGCAAGCCGCGCGCGACGGCGAGCGGGGCCGGAACGACGCCCGGCCAGGGGTCCAGCGCAAGCGCTCGCGCCAAGGCGTCGCTTTCGCAGAATAGCGCCGCCAGCCTCGGCGAGCAGCCCTTATAGCTGTGAAGCGTGAAAATCGCGGCCGGCGTCCCGGCGGCGCTGGCGATGATCGACATGGCGCCGTCCGCCAGCCCGGCCCGCGCCTCGAAAACGGCGAGTTTGGCCGCGAGGTGCTGGACGCTGGCGCCGCCCTCGGCCCCGTCCAGAAAAATTCCGTCGGGCGGCGCCTGAAGCATCGATTCGAGCGCGAGGTCGAAGCCAGGCCGCTCGACCGGCCCGAGCCGCGCGTAAATCGCGGGGCGCGGGCCGAATTCGCGCGCTTGCGACAAAAACGACAGGGCGCCCGCGCGCGGCTCGCGCAAATCGAGCAGCAAGGCCGATGCGCCGCAAGCGAGCCAAGCCTCCGCTTCAAGCCGAGGGTCGTCGGGCAAAATCAGGCAGGATCCCGCCGCCATCTCTTTTCCTCTCGGGTCGTTCGAGCTTGGTCGCGTCATTAAGGTGGAATTTACCATAAATCGTCACACTCTGTTGAGTGAAACCGAGTTTTCGCGGTCGGCGTGAAGAGGATGCAGTCGCCCATGATCGTTCGTAACTTCCTGCAGTGGGCAATGACAGCTTCGGCCGCGCAACGTTCCGAGGGCGCTGGCGCGCTGGCTCGCGCCTATCTTTACTCCGAGCTGGATGAGAGGACCCGCCGCGACGCCGAAATCGCCATGATGTCGCTGCTCGACGATCCCTCGCCCCTGGTGCGCCGCGCGCTCGCCGATAATTTCGCCAGCGCCGCCGACGCGCCGCATTCGCTGATTTCCGCGCTCGCCAACGATCAATCCGACATCGCGGCGCCGGTTCTGTCGCGCTCGCCGCTGCTCTCCGAGGCGGAATTGGTCGACTGCGCGGCGATAGGCGACGCCTTCGCCCAAAGCGCCATCGCCCTGCGCGCCCGCGTTCCCGTCAGCGTCGCGGCGGCGCTCGCCGAGGTCGGCGCGCGCGAGGCGGCGATTTCCCTCGCGGTCAATCCCGGCGCGGAGTTGGCCGAATTTTCGATGCGTCGCATGATCGAGCGCTTCGGCGACGACGGCGAAATGCGCGAGGCGCTGCTCTCGCGCCCCTGGCTGCCGGCGACGATCCGCAGCCTATTGGTCGCGGCGGCGGCGGAGAGCCTCACCGCCTTCGTGGTCGATTGCGCGTGGCTTTCGCCCGAGCGCGCCGAACGCCTGTCGCGCGAAGCCCGCGACAAGGCCAATGTGATTATCGTCGCCGAGACGGCGGCGCGCGACGGGCGCGCGGGCCTGCGTGAACTCGCCGCGCATTTGCGCGCTTCCGGTCAATTGACCCCAAGTCTCGTGCTGCGCGCGCTGCTGTCGGGGCGCCGCGATCTGTTCGAGGCGGCGCTCGCCGAACTGTCGGGCCTGCGCGAGGATCGGGTCGCCGGCCAGTTGCGCGATTTTCGCGGCGCGGGCTTCGCGGCGCTTTACGCCAGGGCGGGGCTGCCGGCCAAATTTCTGCCGGCCTTCCGGGCGGCGCTGGAGGCGCAGCGCGTTTTCGGCGATTTGCACGAGGACAGCGGCGAGGCGCGGCTGTCGCTGATCATGATCGAGCGGGTGCTGACCGCCTGCGAGGAACTGAACGGCGGCGAACTCGATCGGTTGATGGCGCTGCTGCGCCGCTTCGAAATGGAGGCGGCGCTGGAACAGGCCCGGCTCGAAGCGCCTCTGCTCGCCAAACCCGAATTCGCCCCGGCGTTGCACATGCCGGCAATCGACATGGAGGCGTTCGAGGCGGCGTTGGCCGAGGCGGCCTAGGGTCCGAGGTTTCACCGGAGCCCCGAAGCCGTTTTCGCGAGCGGCCATGCGAGATGACGGTCGGCCGCTCCAAAATTCGGACCGCTTGCGCGCCGACGGCCTGACTGGCCGACGCGGCCATATTTCGGTATGAAGGGCGTGGACTTCGTCGCGCGGGAGAGCGGGTGTTTCGTCCCCAAAGGCTTGGAAAGGTGCTTTACATGACTAAGGGCTGGCAGTTTAGGACAATCGCCGCCGCGGCCTTGACCGCGTTGACGTTGATGACCGGCGAGGCGGACGCCGCGCAGTGCGGCAATGGCCCGGCTGGCTTCGAGAATTGGAAGCGGCAATTCGCCGAGGAGGCGAGGGGACGCGTCGGCGGCTCGGCCATCGCGGCGCTGATGACGACGAATTATAACGGCGCGACGATCGGGGCCGACCGCGGCCAGAAGAGCTTCCATCTGTCGCTCGACCAGTTCATGGCCAAGCGCGGCGGCTCGATCATCATTTCGCGCGGACGCGCGCTTAAGCAGACCCACGCGGCGCTGTTCGCGTCGATCCAGCAACGCTACGGCGTGCCGCCGGGCCCGCTGCTCGCGATTTGGGGCATGGAGACGGGTTTCGGCGCCGTGCAAGGCAATCAGAACGCTCTGTCAGCCATAGCCACTCTCGCCTATGACTGCCGCCGTTCGGCCTATTTCACCGATCAGCTCTACGCGGCGCTGACGCTGGTCGATCGCGGAGTCCTCACGGCGAACACGCGCGGCTCGATGCACGGCGAGATCGGCCAGACGCAATTCCTGCCGAAGAACATCCTCGAATACGGCGCGGGGGGAAGTCTCGAAACCCCGAGCGGCGCGCTGAACGCGACGGCGAATTTCCTGCACGCCCATGGCTGGCAGGCCGGCGCGGGATATCAGCCCGGCGAACCCAATTTCGCGGCGATCGAAGCCTGGAACGCCGCGACGGTCTATGAGCGAGCCATCGCGCTCATCGGCCAGAAGATCGACGGGGGGCAATAGCGCGACACGCGTCGTCAAGCGCCAAAATCAAAGGCGGATCCGCAAGACGCGGGTCCGCCACATTGGAGCGCAACCCCGCCAATCAATAAATCTTGCCGTCCTGCCCTTTCCAGCCGCCCGAGGTCTCGTCGAAGCGGGTCTCGTCCTTGAAGTCGACCACCTTGCCCGGCTCGATATATTGCTTGTCCTTGATCATCTGGTTCTGGATCGTCGTCGAGTAGTAAGTGCTCGCCGAGCATCCCGCCGCGACGGTCTTGGAGCCGTCGGCCGCTTCGGTCGGCTTGCATTCCAAATGAGCGCCCTTGGGGAATTCGACCTTGGCGGTGAAATAAAACTCAACGCCCTTGTGGCCGGCGCCCTCGACATCGAGCTGCCAAAAGCGGTCCACCTTGAAGTCGACAAGTTTGGCGTCGGGATCGAATTTAACCTTGACGAGATTTTCGAACACTTTCTTGGCCTGATCTTCGGTCGGCTCGCAATTTACGAGGCAGAAGGCCTTGGCTGGCGCGTTCGCGGTCAGGGCCATGGCGAAAGCCGCCAATGCGAGGATTCTCAGTTTGCTCATGGGTGCGTCTCCTGCTTTTTACGTGCAGCGGTTTTTTCCAGGACCGGCGCCAAGGTGACGGGCGCCGAGGTGAATGTCTCATTTCTTTTGCTGCAGTCCTCAAGCTGCACGCCCGTCCGATCCGCCGCAAGAGCGCGACAATGAGACTAATTGTCGCATCAAGCCCTCGCGGCGCCGAGAGCGCGCCCCGAGGTTGCGTCGGAAATGCCCGCGCCTTATTGACGCGCGAGGCGATAATTCAAGAGATCGGCGGCGAACCGTCGAATCACACAAACCGCGAGAGGGTCATTCATGTCCGTCCATAAGCTTCTACTCCTCCCTGGCGACGGCATCGGCCCGGAAATCACCGCGGAGGCGGAAAAGGTTCTGGCGTTTCTGAACGAGACGGGCGTGGCTCGGTTCGAGACCCAGACCGGCTTGGTGGGCGGAGCGGCTTACGACGTGCATAAACAGGCGATCAGCGAAGCCGACATGGAACTGGCGCAGGCGGCGGACGCGGTGCTGCTCGCCGCCGTCGGCGGCCCCAAATGGGACGGCGTCCCTTATGAGGTCCGCCCCGAAGCGGGCCTGTTGCGGCTGCGCAAGGATCTGGGCCTCTTCGCCAATCTGCGTCCGGCGATTTGCTATCCGGCGCTCGCCGAAGCTTCCTCGTTGAAGCGCGAACTGGTCGACGGGCTCGACATCATGATCGTGCGCGAATTGACGGGCGGCGTCTATTTCGGCGAACCCAAGGAGATTATCGACCTCGGCGACGGCCAGAAGCGCGGCGTGGACACGCAGGTCTACGAAACCTATGAGATCGAGCGCATTGGCCGGGTCGCCTTCGAACTGGCGCGCAAGCGCGGCAACAAGGTCACCTCGTCCGATAAGGCCAATGTCATGAAGTCCGGCCTGTTGTGGCGCGAGGTCATCACCGCGCTGCATAAGCGCGAATATTCGGACGTGAAGCTCGAACATATGCTCGCCGACGCGCTCGCCATGCAGTTGGTGCGCTGGCCAAAGCAGTTCGATGTCGTCGTCACCGACAATCTCTTCGGCGACATGCTGTCGGACGAAGCGGCGATGCTCACCGGCTCGCTCGGCATGTTGCCGTCGGCCTCGCTCGGCGCGCCGGACGCGCAGGGCAAGCGCAAGGCGATGTACGAGCCGTGCCACGGCTCGGCGCCAGACATCGCAGGCACGGGAATCGCCAATCCGATCGCGATGATCGGCTCGCTGGGCATGGCCATGCGCTATTCTTTCGATTTGCCCAAGGCGGCGGACGCGATCGACGCCGCGATCTCGGCGGTGCTGGCGCAAGGACTGCGCACGGCTGATATCAAGGGGTCGGCGGCGTCCACGGTTTCGACCAGCGAGATGGGTGACGCCATCGTTAGGGAACTCGGCGGAATACTGGCTTAATCCGAGTCGGCTTATGAAGCGCGCGAACCGGAGGCGTCCGGCTCGCGCAGCCGGCTTTCACCAACCGGCGACCCGCTTGCACGATCCGTCCTGCGCGCCAAAAGCATAGCGATCGCCGCACGCATAGGCGGTCGGCGGTTCGCCGGTCTGTTGGAATAGATCGTAGCCTTCCTTCAGATTACGCCAAAAACCAGCCCATTGCGCGCCATTGCCGCCGTCGGTGGCGAAGAAGGACATGAAGCCGCCGCCGCCGGTCTCGCGGGCGATCGCCGCGTCGGTCATGCGGAAGGGAAAGATATGCACCGGCACCTCCCGCTGGCCAGCGGAGAGGGCGGCCGCGACAAAGCCGTAAATCTCCTCGATGCCCTTGTCGGTCATGGCGAAACAGCCGACCGACTTGCAGTTGCCATGCACCATCACCAGGCCCCCGGTGTGCCCGTTCTGCCGGTCGTATGCGTTGGGATAGCCGACGTTGAAGGCCAAGTGATAATTTGAATGCGGGTTGAGCTGGCGCGCCGAGACTGAGTAAAACCCCTCCGGCGACTGATAGTCCGCCTCCCTCACCTTGGGGCCCAGTCGACCAGACCATTTGCAGATCGGGAAGGCGCGATAGAGCGAATAACGCCCGTTTACCTTGAGCCAGAGTTCGAGTTCACCCTCTTTCTTGAAAATCCGCACATAGGCGGGCGCGCCCATGTTGAAGCGCGCCGGCCGCTCGGGCTCGTTGAAGACTTCGGGAGGCGCCGGGCGCAGCACCGGCTCCGTCGTATGCGCCGCGAGTTGTTGCGCGGCCGGGGCGCTGGGGGCGACAGGAGCCGCCGGGGCGGGAGCGGCCAGGTCGGGAGGCGCCGGCGTGGGAGCCGCTGGGACAGGAGACGGCTCCGGAGCCGAAGCGGACGGCGGGGGCGTCAACGCGGCGAGAGCGCGAGGACGGGTCGGGGGCAAAGGAACATTGGCGACCGCGGGCTCCGCCGGGGAGGCGGCAGGAGCGGGTTCCCGCGCGGGGGGCGACGCGGCGGCTGGCTCTCGTGGCGGCGCGGCTTCGCCGTCCATCGCGAGGTCGGCCGGACGCACCGGCGGCAACGGAGCCGCGGGCGGCGCTTCCCGGCTGGCGAGATCGACGGGGCGTTTTGGCGGCAGCGGCGCTTCGGCTTGCGATTGCGCCGGCGCGGAATCAGGACTCGACCAGGCTTGGGGAGTCTCGACCAGCGCCATCGTCGCGGCGGGCGACGGCGGTTCGGATCCGGGCGCGATATGTCCACGCAGACCCGGCATGAAGGGCGCCGCTAGACCACTGGCGCCGCCGGTCGCGGCGGGGGAAGCGGCGGGAGTGCCGGCGACGCCGATATTTCTCGGTGTCGGCGCGAGCGCGGAGCGCTCGGGGACGCTCGACAACAGTCGCAAGGCGACGACGCCGATCACAAGCGACGCTATCGCGAGCGCGGCCATGATAATATGTGTTCGACGCGGCGTCATCCAGACCAGCCTCAAGCCCCGTGGCGGTCAAGCCTAACGATACGACGCCCTTAAGGCAAACCAAGAGCAGCCGACAAAAGTCCTCCAGGCGGCCGCCACCCCCTGGAAGACCAGGACTCTTTCGAATCAATGACCTTCGAAGGAAACCAGACTGCGCGTCGGGACGCCGAGCGCCTCGATCTTTTTCGCCCCGCCGAGGTCTGGCAGGTCGATCACGAAGCAGGCGGCGACGACTTCAGCCCCCATTTTCCGCAAGAGTCCTATGGCCCCCGCCGCCGTGCCGCCGGTGGCGATCAGGTCGTCAACGAGAATGACGCGTTCGCCCGCGGTCACGGCGTCTTCGTGCATCTCCATTTCGTCAACGCCATATTCGAGCGCATAGCTGATCGCCACGGTCTTGTAAGGCAATTTCCCCTTCTTGCGGATGGGGATAAAACCCGCCGACAATTGATGGGCCACGGCGCCGCCGAGAATGAAGCCGCGCGCTTCCATGCCCGCCACCTTATCCATCTTCGACCCAGACCAGGGCTGCACCAGCTCATCGACCGCGCGACGGAACGCCCGCGCGTCGCCGAGCAGAGTCGTGATGTCGCGAAACATAATCCCCTTCTTGGGATAGTCTGGAATGGTCCGGATGGCGGCGGTGAGCGGCATTTGCGAATCCCATGGGAAATGTTGGCTTGGCGGCTTCATAGCGCATTCGCGAGAAAAACGCAGCGCCTGGCTTTTGGCGGGCGCCGCGGTTCGCGACGCTCATCACAGGCGGTCGCGCATGAATACATGCTTTTGTCTTGCGCCACGCGGCTGATGTTTCATTCGAGAAATATGATGCGCGCGTCACGGGTCTGTCTTTGTGCAATTACGAGTCTGTCATTTCGTGGCGGTGTGGCCGAGTTGCAACACTGGTCAACTATTTCACCGCGGGCGGGAAGTAATGCCCCCTGACGGCGCCGCGGAATGAAGCAGGCGTTTCTTGTGGCGGCGCTTTTCGCGGCTGTTGCTCGGCCCCGCGGCCGACTCCGCGAGAACGGGAGTTTATTCAATAATAACAGCCGAGTATGATTGACACGAAAATCTGCGAGAACTGTTTGCGACCGATTCGACCGGGGAGCGATCGCTTATTCCATAGGCAGATCGCATGAGACTTCGCGCTTCGTCCATAAAGAAAATGTTACTGCCCATAAAGAAAAGCGAATTGAGCGCAATCGGACACAGCATAACATTCGACGACTTCGCAGTGATGCGACTGTTTGGTGATTCGCTCGAAGGAGCCCTCGCATGTACAAACGAATTTCGACTTCCCTGTTGAC
>CAVZKF010000018.1:0-42311 GCA_963775775.1 uncultured Alphaproteobacteria bacterium | reverse complement strand
TGGCCTCGCCCGGATATTCGGTTTTCGCTTGTTGGAGAATTTTGACGAGCCCTATGTCGCCACCACGATGACCGAATTCTGGCGGCGCTGGCATATGTCGCTCACCAGCTGGATACGCGAATATCTCTATTTTCCGCTGGGCGGAAACCGTCGGGGCGCGCTACGCACGCATTTTAATTTGTGGCTGTGCTTTCTCGCCTCGGGCCTATGGCATGGCGCGGCCTGGAACTATATCGCCTGGGGCGCCTATAACGGTTTGTTCTTGGTGCTGGACCGGCTGTTTCTGGCCCGCGTGTTGGGGCGGCTGCGGCCTTGGGAGGCCAATGTCGCGACCTTCTTCATCGTCATGGTGGGATGGACGATTTTTCGCTCGACGGCTTCGCTGCATCAGGCGGGCGCCATGCTGGCCTTGATGGCGCAGCCTTTCGCGCGGGCGCCCGCGGCGCAGATGATTCCGTCCTATTATTGGCTCGCGGCGCTTATCGGCGCCGGCGTCGTCGTCGCGCAGCGCGGCGTGCTATCGATCGAGGGCTTCAACTGGATGGATTTGGCGCGCCGCCACGCGCTACTCGCCAATACGCTTCTCGCGCTCCTGTTCCTCGCGGCGCTGGCGAAGGGGCTCGCCGATCCGTTCAAGCCCTTCATCTATTTCAGGTTCTAGCCATGACCCGACGCATGTTCGAGCGGCTGCCGATTTTCGCCTGCGCGGGGTTCATCGGCTTTTTGTTTCTCGCCAATCTTTGGAACTACGCGGTCGAGCGGGACTGGCCAAAGTTGCGGATCCGCAGTTCCCAACCTTTGAACGGAGTGACGCCGCCCCAGCCCGCGCCTTGGACGCTAAGCGCCTTCCTCGCTGGCGATACGCAGCGGGCCGTGTCGATGAACCTTGGACGCGCGTCGCCGGTGTTTCCGATTTCCGTGCGGGCCAAGAACCAGACCATGTATTCGCTGTTTCGCGTCTCCGGCGCGGCCAACATCGCCATCGGGCGCGAGGGGCAGTTGTTCGGCTGGGAATATATCGATGAATTTTGCGCTCGGGGCAGGGGGCGCCCGAAAGCGCGCGGCTAGACCGTTGGGCCGACGCCATCTCGGAAATCGCCGCCGCCGCGAAGACGCGTGGCAAGGGCTTCGCCTATCTGATCTCGCCATCGAAACCCGCGCACCTGCGGCAATATCTGCCGGCCGGGCTGACATGCCCGGCCCTGGCGCGGGGCGGGCCGCAGGACAAGCTCGCTCCGTTTCGCGCGGCGTTGGAGCAGCGAGGCGCGCCCTATGTCGACGGCGCGGGATTGATGGACGCCGAGCGGACGAACTACCCAATCGATCTTTTTCCGCGCGGCGGGACTCACTGGAATTTGCTCGGCGCCGCATTGACCCTGCGTGATATTTCCCGCGCATTCGAGGCGAGCCCTAATGGCTCGCCCGTCGGGCGCTTCGAGTTCGACTGGCGCGAGGACGATTTCGCCAAGGGAACCGACCGCGATCTGCTCGATCTGCTCAACCTCTATTGGCCGGACGATCGCTATCCGACCGCGATCGTCGAGGGTCGCGGGAGGGGCGGGGCCTGCCCGCGAACGCCGCATATTTTGATGGTGGGTGATAGTTTCATGCGCCAACTCATCGTCGTTTCGGCGCAAACGCCCTGTCCGCCGACGATCGACTATTGGTTTTACATGCGCGACGATCGCGGCGGCTTCATCCTCGCGCGCTTTGTCACGGCGCCGGGGGAAATCGGCAATGGCGCCCGCGTTGCCGCCGACCTCGCCGAACTGCCGCGAAGCTTTTTGGAAGCCGACGCCGTCGTGCTGGAGGAAAACGAGCACAACATTAACGAAACCAAACAAATCGGCAATTTGCTGGAAGCGGTGCGGGCGTTGGACTAAGCCGGCTCAAGCCGCTCCCGCGGCTTCCTCCCGCCAATAGCCGGCCGCGCGGGCGATGCGCGCGTATTCGGCCCGCACTTCGTGCGGTCCATATTCCCGCTCCAGCCGCCGCACGATGAAATGTCCGCGCGCGAGCGTTTGGAAGTGTTCGGTGAAAGCGAGATTGATCACGGCGCCGCTGATCGCGCCGATCACGGGCGCGGCTTGCGCCGCCGTCTTTTGCGAGACGACGACGCCAAAACGCCCCGAGATCGTTCCGATCAAGCGGGCGAGGGCGGGCGCCGACTCCGAGGCGACGCCGCTTTTGGCGACATAGGCCGCCGCGTCGGACACCGACTTGGCGAACAGGCCGCGTAGCGCGAGATAGCCCCCCTCCATGACTTTTTCGTCCTCGCCATGTCCGCCGAGCGCGAACACTTCGAGACAGGCCATCGCCGCCGCCGGATCGGAAAGATCTTCCCCTTCCGCGCGGGCGATGTCCGCGATGGCGCGCAGCATGATCGTTGTTGAAATCGGCAGTTCGACTGGCAGGCTGGCGAGGCCGAGCGCGCCGCCGACCGCGCCCGAGACCATCGCCAACCGCTGATGGCGCCGCCGCGTGTCGGCGACGGGTTTCCCCTTGAGACTGGCGAGCGCGAAGTTCATCGCGCCAAACAGCGCCCTGCGCGCCGCGATAGCGCTTACTTGCTGGAGCTTCGCCGGCATGATGCGACCGGCGAAGCCGATCTGACGGCCGGCGAGATGCGCGAGCTTCTTGGCGAAGCTGGTTTTCTCCAGCGCGGCGACGGCGGCCTCCAGCGCGGCGCTGTCGGCTTTGTTCATGCGATTCGTCGGAACCGGCAGGGGATAGTTCACGGGCGCTGTTCCATAAGGGCCGAATTTGGCTTTGCCGATAAGATCGGGCGTCGGCAGCGCTCTTGCAAGGGGCCGCGCCGCGCGCCGGCCGTCGCCAAATATTGATCGGGGGAGGGGGAGGCGCGACCGAACGCCTCTCGCTCGATGCGATCAACGCCGAGCCCAGCCCTTGCGACCGGGCCTTTTCGCGCCATTCCCGCGGGTGATCGCCTCATTGGCGCGGCCTTTGATTTCGAGGGGCCGACGAATTCGAAATTGTGAAACTTGTCCTTCGATTCCATGAACGCCGCTCTCGAGATCTTTTCCATGAAATTATTCGAGTTGCGGCGCCATTGAACCATCAAACGGTCGTCAAGCATGGCGCACGGAATGTTCAAGAATATCTCATCGGAGCTTCACGCAAGTCTCATTCAAGTCTCACATGTAAATGCTAGAACTCCGCGTCGATGTGGCGAACATCGTGATCGACGAAGGAGAGACTCCATGAGCGACAGCGTTTCGAATGGCCCCGACAAGGCGGCTGCCGAAAAGCCCGAAAAGTGGACCGGCAAAATCGCCGGAGCCGGCGTCGGCTTGGTGCTCGGCGGGGCGATTGGTTACGTGCTGCTCGGCGAAGGCGGAGTTTTTTTCGCCGGCGTCGTGTGCGCCTTGCTTGGCGGCGCGCTTGGCGCGGCCTTCGACTGAGTTTGCGACTTTCGACCCAGTTCGTATGCGTTGCGTCGCCCGCGTGAATTTTTGAGGGCGGAAGCGTTCAAAAGGGGGCCCCACGGTCCTTTGTTGCGTCATCTTTAAAACTGCCGCCTGTGTGGCGACTCCGTGTGGCCTGCGCATGGAGTCTTTTTTCCAATTTTTCAGGACGTTCGATCGCTTTTTTCAAGGGACCGCTCTCGTCGGCGCGAAGGCGCGCGGTTTTTGATAACACATTAACACGATAACGTGTTATCATGACCTATTGGCGCGCATGGCGCGCGCGATTGCGCTCGGCGCAAGTCCCTGAGGCGAACATCAATGAACGACGCCGCCAACAGATCTGGAACCGGCCAGCTGATCGGGGTGCGAATGCAACCCGACGAACTCGCCGCGATCGATAGCTACCGTCGCGATCTACCGGACGTTCCGAGCCGCCCCGAGGCCATGCGACGGCTGTGCGTCCAAGCGCTGGACCCGCGCGCCGACAATTCCGCGGCGCCGGCCCCGCGCCCGCTCCGAGAGATCGTTCGGGACTTTTTCGACGCCGATCCATCGAGAGTCAGGGGCTTCCTTCGCGGCCGCGACCAAGACATGACGCCCGCCGAAGCGGTCGAAATCAACTTTTCGCCGGAGGACGACACGAGCTTCTCGATCCTGCAACGCGCGGCGCGCGACGTGCTCGAAGCTTACCGACACTTCGCGAAGGCGGGCGATCCCGCCGCGCTGGAATTATGCGCGCGAATGCGCACAATTCTCGACGACAAGGCGATCGCCGACCAGGACCAATATTTGACGACTTTCGCGAAAGGTTCGAGACGCGGCCTCAGGCGCTGACCGGGAGTGGAAGCCATCCGGCGGCTGGCGGTGAACTGGCGCCTAGCCGAAGTGGAATTGCGATATTTTCAACCGAAACAGAGATGACAAAAAACCGGAAAAATATTTTATACGAACAAATGCGCCAACGATTTTTCGTGCTAGCCCCGCTCCAGGTCCTCCGAACGCGCCGGGCAAGTCATGAGCAAGCCCATTACTTTGCGTCGCCGCGAGAATCTCGATGTCGCCTCGCCGGTTCGATGTCGAGGTGATCGCTAAATTGTCGGCGCGCCTAATTGGTCAAGGATGCGCTCCACCATGGGCGCGATCTTGTCCACTATGACGCGCACGCCTTTAGCCGTTGGATGCAATCCGCCCCACAAGACCAGCGCCGGATCGCCCGCCACGCCTTCGAGGAAAAACGGATAGTAGGGCAGCGCGTATTTGATGGCGAGCGCGGGATAAATGGCGTCGAACCGCTGTCTAATGTCCGCATCCTTATCCTCCGTCGCCCGCATGCCGGCGAGCAGCACGCGCGCGCCGCTCGCCTGGATGCGAAGGATCATTTTTTCCAGGTTCGCAAGGGTGAAATTGAGATCGATGTCGTTAAGCATATCATTCGCGCCGAGTTCGAGAATAACGAGCTCTGGCCCGCTCGCGAGCACGGACTCAAGCCGAGCGATTCCCATTTGCGTCGTGTCTCCGGAAACGCCGGCGTTGACAACCGCGACGTTATAGCCGTCGGCGCGCAGTCGCCGTCCAAGAACGGGCGGAAAAGCTTCCTTTGTCTTTAAGCCAAAGCCGGCCGTGAGGCTGTCTCCGAAAGCCACGATGCGCAGCGGCTCGCCGCGCGGCCGCGGCGGGAAAAGCCGACGACAGGCCGCGATTACCCTCGCGCGAAGCGTATTGCGGTTCGTCATGGTTTTGAGCGCCAGGACATGCGGTTGGCCCGAGCGATTTTCCGCGCCGGGGTTTTGAGCCTCATACATCGATGCGTCTTGATCGAGTAGCAGAGACGCGCCGATGACCGCGGCGCGCGTTCGCGCGGCGGGTCGCTTGACGGGGATATTCTCCGCTCGCTGGCGCAAGCTCCAAATTGCGCTAGAGACCGCGCGACTAGCCGACGGCACGTCCTGACGCTCGTCCACCGCCAGGCGTGATGTGGCTTCGTCGTCACGAAAGAGTCGGCGCGGATCAATATGCTGCCGCCGCCGCGGGGATGGCCAAAACGTTCACCGACAGGCTTCCGCGATTGGCAGCCTGGACGCGTCGCGCTCCGCGGTCACCACAAATCTTCGGATGGCCACGCCAAGGCGACGCTTTTCTTGAGCTCCCGCGCGGGGAGAACGGGCATCGGGAAGTTTCAGCGTTATCATGTTGGCGCTCTTTAATATGCCGGGCGGCACGTCAAACTCTAGCCGTGTCCATTGCGGCCGCGTCAGCGCGGCGGCGCCAACCTCCACGCCGTTGAGCGCAAAATCGACATGCTGGTTGGAGCCCTCCGCGTCGACGAGCGGCCTCAACTCGATCGCGAAACGGCTGGCGTTCTCCGACGCCCCGGCAAAAAGTAAGTCCGCGTGATCGCCATCGGTCCAGCGATACTCGGGCTCGCGATCGGAAACGCCTTCGCTAGCATAATGATCCGAGCAGGCGGAGGACATATTCACCCATCCGTCGCTTGGCATTTTCCCGATTCCAGCGGCCGGTGGCGTGGGCCGGAACGCGGCGAGAAACTGGGGGTCCGACCAATCCCACAAGCGTTGCGGAGCGAGGTCCACATTGACAGGTCTGCCGTTCCACTCCCATCCGCGCGGCGATGTGACGCCATTGATGTGAACGAAGCCTTCCCATCCGGCGACCGCGCCGCACAGCGCAAGGATTGCGATCCGTTCAATGCCGCCGCGTAGGGTCGCCTCGCGCACGACGAGGACCGCTAGAAGCGCGACGATCGGCAGCGCGAATTGGAGAATCCGTGGTCCGAAGGATCCGCCGCCCCACCAATGGTCAAAATTGCCGACCGTGAGAACGGCCAACGCGGCAGCGGCGACCGCGACGATGCTTGCGATAAAAAGCGTGCGATCTCGCCAGACAAGAAGTGGGGCGCAACAGGCGACGAACAGGGATGGCGTGAACCAGAAAGCTCCCCGCCCTGGACTGAAGAGAACGCCTAGAAGACGCGAGGAATCGAAATAGGCGACGCGCGAGGGAGCAAAATACGGAGGCACGATGTTGCCGTAGATGGAGAGAGAGCTGACGATGAAAAGCGCGGCGAAGACGGCGCAGAACGCGACGAAGGCGGCCTTGAGCTTCAGCGGGACCTTGGGCGCGGCGAGGACGAGAAGGCCCACCATCGCGCTTGGAACGGCGTAGACAGGCTTCATCATGAAAGCGAGGGACAACACGGCCGCAAGCGCTATCGGCCAGTATCGCATCGGCCGATCCTTGAGGATAACTCGCGTGAAGATGTAAACTCCGACGAAAGAAAAGGGTAGCGCGAACGTATCCGTCCATAAACCGCGACTTGAGTTTGAAAGGAGCGGCCCGAGAGCGAGCCAAGCGGACAGTCCTAAAGCGAACGGCCACGCCACCAGACACCGCGCCGCCAAATAGAAGAAATAGACGGCGGCGGCCGCGAGCACGGCGGCGATAATCCTTTGATAGAGGTCATTGCGATCCTCGTGAAATGTCGCGCCGTCGAACACCGGCGCTCCGAGCATCGCCGTCGCTAGCGAAACCGGGGTCGTCGCGAGCGACGGCCAGATCGGGAAAAACGGGAGGAGGGGCGGCATCGCGGCGGGAGAAAAGGCGGTCGCGGCGTTGGGAACATAGTTGATGAGAAAATACGTGGAATAGTAATCGACGGCCCCGGCTTTCCTCAAGGGCTCGACGCCCGCCGCCTTTGCCCTCGCGACAATCTCGGGCGCGAGAGCGGGCGCCGCCACCACGAACTGATAGTTGTCTGGCAAGGAGAGGCTTTTGTCGGCCCGCGCCAGTGGTCGCATGTCGAAACTGCCGGTTCGTAGAAAAAGATCGGCGGTGGCGATCATGTAGCGACTATCGCCGGTGTGCAATTCCGGTATGACGAAGTAGAACGCCGCTAATCCCAAGAACGCGGCAATCCGTGAATTTTTTATGAGAGCGCGCATTTGATTCCTTTTCGCAATATGTCCGCCGTTCACTCAAATCGCCCAAGAGTGGCCACCGATCCCAGTCTTCGCGCGCCGGCGGCCATTAGGCGGGGAACGGGTCTCGATCGCCGACATAATGGCCGCGCCAATTGGCCCCGATGCGCCGCTCCGTTCGATCCAAGCGCCATGAAAGGCCTCGGGTTGGCGAATGCGAAAGTATTGTCTCAGGGGTAGGCCACCCCCGGCCTGACCGACGAAATGAGATTCACCGACAGGCCTGCGCGTTTGGCAGGCTGGACGCGTCGGGCTCCGCGGTCACCACAAATCTTCGGATCGCCACGCCGAGGCGACGTTTTTCTGGAGGCGCTCCGCTGGGCGCCGCGTCGCTGGGATTGCGAGCATCGGGAAGCTTCAGCGCGATCATATTGACGCTCTTGAATATGCCGGGCGGCACGTCGAACTGCAGCCTTGTCCATTCTTGCCGCGTCAGCACGGCGGCGCCAATCTCCACGCCATTGAAAGCAAAACTGACATGCTGGGTGGAGCCGCGCGCATCGACCAGCGGTCTCAACTCGATCGCGAAACGGCCAGCATTCTCTGGCGCTCCGGCGAAGAGAAGGTTGGCATGATCGCCATTGGTCCAACGATACTCGGGCTCGCGATCGGAAATGCCGTCGCTGGCAAAGCGATCCGAACAGGCGCAGGCCATCGGCACCCATCCGTCCTTTGGTATTTCGCCAATTCCGCCGAGCGGCCGCATTGGCCGGAACGCGGCGAGAAACTGCGGCTCCGACCAATCCCAGATGGGCCGCTGATCGACGTTCACGTCGACCGGTCTCGTGTTCCACGTCACCCCGCGCGGGGATGCGACGCCATTGATGTGAACAAATCCCTCCCATCCGGCGATCGCGCCGCACAGCGCGAGGACCGCGATCCGTTGACGCCCGCCGCGCAAATTCGCCTCGCGCACGAGGAGGACCGCTAGAAGGGCGGTGGCCGGCAGCGCGAATTGCAAAAGCCGCGGCCCAAAGGAATGTCCGCCCCACCAATCGTCGAAGCCGGCCACGGCGCGAAACGCCAAGATGATGGCCCCGACCGCGACGATGCTCGTCACGAAAGACATGCGGTCGCGTCGAACAAGAAGCGGCGCGCAGCAAGCAAGCAGAATGGACGGCGTGAACCAGAGAACCCCGCGTCCCGGGCTGAAAAGCACGGCCAAGAGGCGCGAGGACTGCAAAATCATGGATCTCGACGGAGAGAAATAAGGAGGCAATGGCTCTCCGTATGTAAAAACCGACGTTGCGACGAAAACAGCCGCGCAGACGGCGCATACCGCGACAAAATAAGCTTTGAGGCGCACCGAGATATTTGGCGCGATCAGGATCAGAAGACCCATCATCGCGTCTGGAATAGCGTAGGAAGGCTTCATCATGAAAGCAAGGGATAGCACCGACCCAAGCGCTAGCGGCCAGTTCCGAGTCGGTCGATCGACGAGAACGACGCGCGTGAAGATGTATAGTCCCGCGAAACACAAAGGCAGCGCGAAAGTATCCGACCATAGGGCGCGGCTGGTGCTTGAAACGAGCGGGCCGGAAGCTAGCCATGCGGCCAATCCCAAGGCGAGGGGCCAGTCCAGTAGACAGCGCGCCGTCGCATAGAAAAAACAGACGGTGACAGCCGTGAGCACGGCGGCCGCGATCTTCTGATATCTTTCGTTCCTGTCGTCATGAAATGTGGTTCCGTCGAATACTGATCGATTAAGCGTCGCCGTGATCAGGGAAATTGGGAGAGACGCGAGGGACGGCCAGGTTGGAAACAAAGGCAATAAACGTGGCGGCGCGTCGTTCAAAGCGGCCGCGGCGCTCGGGGCCTTGGCGAAGATGTCATGGACCCAATAATAATTGACACTAATGGGCTTGACGAGAGGCCGGACCCCGGCGGCGTTCAAGGTCGGGATCAATTCTGGCGGAAGATCGCTTTCGCGCACGATGAACTGATTGTTGACAGGCAAGGGGAAGTCTTTGTCGGCGCGCGCCAGGGGTCGCATGTCGAGACTGCCAGTTCGCAACAAAAGATCGGAGATCGCGATCATGTAGTGGCTATCGCCGATCTGCAATTGCGGGACGGCATAATAGAACGCCACCAATCCCAAGAACCCGGCAATCCAAGAATGTTTTAAGAGGCCGCGCATTCGGTTCCTTTTCGCAATATGACCGCCCACCACTCAAATCGCGCAGGAGCGGCCCGCCATCCCAGTCTTCGCGAGCGCCGCGGCTTTTGACGCCAAGCGATTCTCGATCGCCGACAGGGTGGCGGCGCGAAACCGCGCGCCTTTGTCCGCGTCAATTGGCCCTAATCGCCGCTCAAGCGAACATAGAACTCCTCTCGGTCCTCGAGCAATTTTTTAATTCCGAATGTCTGAGCCACGTTGATAATGGATGATGGAAAGCCGCATGAATATTTTCTGACCGACAAATATAACAACAATCTCGCGCCTGGGCGGATTCGGGTTCCTGGTTCGCTTCGCGCCCGCCGCGAGCTGCTCGTCTGGCTCCGCCGTCGCGAAAATCTCCGCGCGGCGTGGCGCGCCCGCGGGGTCCGAGCGCGACGAAAGGGGTGGGTTGGCCGATGCGTAAACAGCCCGCTCGGCTGACGCTGGATAGCGTCGGCGTGGACGAGGCGCGACGCCCGCGCGGTTCAGGCGGCGAGGAACTCCGCCATAATCGGCTCCATGCGGTCGCGAAACGCGCTAAAGCAAAAATTGGCGCGCCAATGTTCGCGTCCGTTTTCGCCAAATTGACGAGCGCGGGCCTTATCCGACAGCAGTTCGATTATTCGGCGCGCGAGATCGTCTTCCTGGGCGAGATCGGCGTTGTAGCCGGTGACGCCGTGAAGATTGATTTCCTGGCCGGCGTCGTGGGTGGAGGCGATCACTGGCACGCCGCGTCGCATCGCTTCGATATACACCAAGCCAAAACCTTCTCCACGACTGGGCATCGCGAAAACATTGGCCTGGGACCAGAGCGCATCGATCTGGTCTTGGGGCAGCACACCCGTGAACTCGATATTGCTCGCCGCCGCCGACGCCCGCGCCCGGAGGCGCAATATGCCCAATCCATCCCCGCCGCCGGCGATCAACAGCCGAGCATTGGGTATCGCCGCCATGACGCTGGGCCAGCAGTCGATCAGTTCGAAATGCCCCTTGTACATCTCGGAAGCGTCAACTCGCGACAAGATCAGAACGGTTGGAGGACCGCCGCAATCGTTTTGTTCCTTCGGAACCTCGTCCTCTTCGGTGGCCAACCAACAAACCTTGGCTCTTTGCACGGATGGCAGGAGTTCGGCCGCGCGCCGACGGGTGAAGTCGGTGATCGACAACAACAGGCTGGCCTCCTCCACGCTTCGGCCGTAGTCGCCGTGCATTCGGGCGCTCCAAGCCTCAATTCCGTATATCCAGAGCGCGTAGGGGCGGTCCAGCATCGGCATGGAACAATGAGCGCGCGCGATGCCGACATGATTGTACATGAAGTGGGATCGGGTGACGCCGCCGGTCCAGCAGCGAAACGCGAATCCAGCGCGGCCGCCCGCCGCTGTCCGCGCCGGGAGGCCAAAATCCGTAGTTGGCTCGGGATCGCTCAAAGCGAGCAAGTCCGCTTCGAGGCCAACGTCGGCGGCGAGTCGCGCCAGCAATCTTCCTACTCGCGCTATCCCGCCTCGCACCAGCGAGAAAGATTCCGCGGCCACGAGAAGCTTTGGTCGATCGACTGATTTTCTGCTCGAAGTCATCATGATTCATGACTCCATCCAAATGATTAAAATTCCATCCTGTCGCTCGCGCCGACGGGGCGCGGTTTTTTTGCAAGGGAGCGGCGCGAAGGTTCCCGCCGCTTGCGGAACTTCGGTCGTCGTTGGCGCGTAATGGCCGCCAACATCGATGGGAGCGTTCGCGCGGCGTATCGTCTCGACCTCGCTCGCCATCTCGAAAAAGAGCGCTTCTCCATGCCGCTTTGGTGACGCCGTTCGTCCGCCGCGTCGCGAGACAAGCATAAAGTTCGAAACCAAATTTTAGCGAAAGTGTACAATAACGAAGTGGCGACCCTTTGCATGCTGACCCCATGCGCGGGGCGCGGTTCGGTAAGGAGTACGGGTTTAATGGCGAAGCGCGCGTTGGTGACTGGAATTACGGGACAGGATGGCGCTTATTTGGCGCGGTTGCTGCTGAACGAGGGCTATGAGGTTCACGGCGTGATCCGCCGCTCGTCGCATCGCGGAGTTGAGGATCATCGCCTGCGCTGGCTTGGCGTCGCCGACAGGGTTCAGTTACACGATGGCGATATCGCGGATATCTCCAGCCTGCAGCGCATCGTGCAGGAGGCGCGGCCGGACGAAATATACAATCTCGCGGCGCAGTCCTTTGTCGCGTCCTCATGGCGCCAGCCGATCTTGACCGCCAATGTCACCGCCGTCGGCGTGACGAACATGCTCGAGGCGATGCGCCTCGGCGCGCCCAAGGCGCGCTTCTATCAGGCGTCATCAGCCGAAATGTACGGGCTCATCCAGGAACCCCTACAAAACGAAAAAACCCCGTTCTATCCGCGCTCTCCCTACGCCGTGGCCAAGCTCTACGGTCATTGGATGACCGTGAATTATCGCGAGAGCTTCGGCCTGCACGCGTCTTCCGGCATTTTGTTCAATCACGAAAGCCCGCTGCGCGGCGTCGAATTCGTCACGCGCAAGGTCACCGACGGCGTCGCGCGCATAAAACTCGGCCTGGCGGAAGAACTGCGGCTCGGCAACATCGACGCCAAGCGCGACTGGGGCCACGCCGAGGACTATGTGCGCGCGATGTGGCTGATGCTGCAGCAGGACAAGCCAGACGATTACGTGATCGCCAGCGGCGTGACGACGACGGTGCGCGACATGTGTCGCATCGCCTTCGAGCACGTCGGACTCGACATGGAGAAATATGTCGTCATCGACCCCGCCTTCTATCGCCCCGCCGAGGTGGAGGTGTTGCTCGGCGATTCCTCCAAGGCGCGAAAGACTTTGGGCTGGGAGCCGCGAATTTCGCTCGACGCGTTGATTAGGGAAATGGTCGACGCGGATTTGGAGCGAATTGTCGGGCATTCGTCGGAAAACGCCATATCGCGGCTCAAATCCGTGGTAGCTGATTGGCGAGTTGGCGCGGCGCGGCCCGACCGCGATTTGGGGCGGACCGACGCCGAGCAATCTCGGCAATGCGCTTGAAACGCGTGGTGAAGGGGCGAGCCGGACGGGGAAGCCTCTCCGGGCCGCGGCGGCCTATCGCGAAGCGTCGAACGAATAGGCCAAGCATGTCGCGCCCCGGCGGCGCGACATGGCGCCCGGAAACCTAGACCATGCGACCACGCTGTCAGGCCAGTGCCGGAAACGCAAAATATGTGCGCAAATCAAGGATGCCGTCGAAAAGCGCGCCGCCAGTTTGATTCTTCGCCGTTCGCGATGACCGGCGCGCTCTGGGTCGCGAGGACGATCCTTCATTTTCCCACCGGCGAGGGCCTGTGGAGCCTCTTTTCCGCATCTTGGCGCCTGATCGGTCGGCGGCGACGACATACCAACAAATTTCGCGGACACCAATAAGCGGCCCCGCGTGCGTTCCGATAGTAGCCAATTGCTTTATATGGATTTATAGACGTTTCTGGATGCTGTCGCACGGCGATTTGGTGCCCCTGGCCGGAGTCGAACCAGCACTCCTTGCGGAACTCGATTTTGAGTTCGAGCGCGTCTACCAATTCCGCCACAGGGGCGCGGACCGGCGTGAGGCCGGCGCGCGGCGCGGATATTAGCTTTGAAAAAGCCCCCGTCAACCCATCGTCAAGCGAAGATGGGTAATGTTCTCCGGCGCGTCGGCCTATCTTCGGGACCCGGCCGGTGCTAACGGTGAAAAATGTTCAAAAAACTCTATGACTGGACCATGCGGCTCTCCTCGAGCCGTCACGCCCCGCTGGCGCTCGCCGCGATAGCCTTCGCGGAAAGCTCGTTCTTTCCCGTTCCGCCCGACACGATTCTGGTGCCGATGTCGCTGGCCGAGCCGAAAAAGGCGTGGCGCTACGCCGCCATATGCACGGTCGCCTCCGTCGCGGGCGGGGCGCTCGGCTATGCGCTTGGGGCGCTGTTCTACGACACGGTGGGCCAATGGCTGATTTATCTCTACGGCTATGAGTTGAAGATGGACGCGATGCGCGAGTTCTATGCGAAATGGGGCGCGATCTTTATATTGGTCAAGGGGTTGACCCCGATCCCCTTCAAGCTCGTGACGATCTTCTCGGGTCTGTTCGCTTATAATTTCCCACTGTTCATCCTGCTCGCCACAATCACCCGCGGCGCGCGCTTCTTCCTGCTCGCCGCCGCGCTCAATCATTTCGGCGATTCGATCCGGCTAAGACTCTGAACAGCATTTCGGCCTGTTCATGGGATCTCTCGCGGCGATAGTGGTCGGCGGCTTCGTGGTCGCCGTGAAGCTGTTTTGACTCGTCCGCCCACGGTGTTCTCGCGCGAAAAGATTTCGCGCGCGATCGCGCTGGTCGTGCTCGCCGTCGCGGCCGGAACGATCGCGGGCGCCTGGATTTTCCAATCCATGGGCTATATCCCTTGCGAACTTTGCCTCCTGGGCCGCGTTCCCTATTACCTCGGCGTTCCCCTGGCGGCGCTGACGGCGGTCGCGGCGCATTGGGGCAGGGCGGGGCTGGCGCGATTCGGATTGGCCTTGCTGACGTTGGTGTTTTTGGCGGGCGCGGGGATCGCCGTATATCATTCCGGCGTCGAGTTCCATCTCTGGCCCGGACCGACCGAATGCACGGGCGCGCTGACGGGAGCATTGGCTCCCGAGGATTTTCTGGCGCAACTGAAGCGGGTGAAGCCGGTGCGCTGCGACGAGCCGGCGCTGCTGGTGTTCGGGCTGAGCCTCGCCGTGTGGGAGGCGTTGGTGTCCGTGGGATTGGCGGCGCTCGCGGCGTGGGGCTGGCGACGCGCGGCGAGGGGGTAATTGTCGCGGAGGGATGCGCCGCGGGCGATATTCCGCGCTCCCTCATCGAAGCCGCCTCCGCTCAAAAAGCTCTTGGGCTTGGCGTCTTCCTCGGTTCACAAAATCATCACTGCACATGCCTTATCGCCGGGGGAACCCAGCGGCCGTCCAACGCTTCGGGCTTCGGCGTGTAAAGTCGCATGGTGATGCTCTCGTATCCCGACGCGGGCGAGGGCAGCCAGTTCGATTCCTTATCCGAGCCGGGGTTGGCGTTCTGGATGTATAGGTCGAGCGAACCGTCCGCGTTGTATTTCAGCGCGTCGCGGTCGCCGATCGCGAAGCGGTTGAGCGGGTTCGCGACCTGAAAGCCCTTTTCGTCATAGAGCGTGATGGACCAGAAGGCCCCAACCGGCGGCAACTCGCTCTTGGAAAAATGCAGCGCGTATATCTTCGCGCCGTCGAGCGGCTTGCCTTCGTTGTCGGCGAGATTGAACGGATAGATCGCGTCCTCGGGCTGGTTCGCGCCAAGCCCCACCATGGCGACGATCGCCCGTTTGAGATAATAATCGCCATAGACGCCCATCGTGTCGGTATTCATTTGCCAGCCGTTGACGACGCGCGCCAGCGTCGGCGTCTTCGCCTTCATGTACGCGAGGCCGTCGACGCTGGCCTTTTCCAGCGCTTGGCGGACGGCCGGATCCGCTTTTTCCAAGTCGAAGCTCTTGCCGGGCTCAATGCCGATGCGCTTCAGACGCTCGACCTGCGACCAGTCCGTGACATGCGGCGGATTGACCTTCAACAATTCGGCGGCATAGGCGAAAAACTTGCCAGCCGGCATGTTGTTGACCTGATCGAGCGGCGGCGTCTTCATGTCCAGACTGGGGTCGATTTTCGCCGTCTCGGGCTTGGGCGCCTTGCCGAAACGCGAAAGCGGCGCGAGCTTATAGCCGTCCTGCACCTCGTGTACGGCGTCGTAATCCTTCGGCCCATTGGTCTGCGTGCGGCCGATGAGCCAGACATAGGGCGTAGGCGCCTCGATCTTTTCGACGCCGTTGGGCAGTCGGCCTTTCCAGTTCGGCGGAACAATCGCGAAATTGCCCGCGCTCGTGCCGCTGGCGCGCTTGCCGGGGACGGCGAAGACATCCGTCCACATGTCGAGCAGCGGCAGCAGATAATAGCGGCCCTTGGTGTCCGGCGTCGTGAGGACGATTGGCTCCTTTGTCAAATCGAGCCAGGCGACGGAGTAGAGCGTGTCGAAATTTGGCCGCACCACGTCGTGGAAGTCGGCGGGCGGAAAGGTCCGCGCATGGGAGAATTCATTCGCGGGGCCGGCCCCAACCCTCTTTCCCGCTTCCACATTGGTCATGATCTTCCGCGTCACGTCCATGATGACGAGCGGGTAAAGGTAGACGTAAGCCTCCTTGCCGATCTCATAGGCTTCTTGTTCGCCGACCGCCTCGAAAGCGCGAACGCCCGGCGCCGCCGCGCCCGAGCCCAACGCCAGAAGGGCGACGCCGAGGACGAGCTTTGAAACGCGCTTCTTCATTTTCGCTCCAATTGATTCTCGTGGTTCGCGGATAGGGATTCTTGCGTCGCGGTCGGGGGGAGGGCTTACCCCGCCGCCAGCCGCGCCCGCGCCCTCAGCTTCTCGGTCTCGCTCTTAAGCTGCCCGCAGGCGGCCAGAATATCGCGTCCCCGCGGCGTGCGGACGGGGCTGGCGTAGCCGGCGTTGAACACAATATCGGAAAAACGCTCGATCGTCTCCCAGTCCGAGCACTCGTAAGGCGCTCCGGGCCAAGGGTTGAACGGAATGAGATTGATCTTGGCCGGGACGCCCTTGAGCAGCCGCACCAGTTCGCGCGCCTCGGCGGGCGAGTCGTTCACGCCCTTCAGCATCACATATTCGAAAGTAATGCGTCGCGCGTTGGAGGCGCCGGGGTAGCCGCGGCAGGCCTGAAGCAGCTCCTTGATCGGATACTTCTTGTTCAGGGGCACAAGTTCGTCGCGAAGCTCGTCGCGCACCGCGTGCAGCGAAATCGCCAGCATCGGCCCGCATTCGGAGCCGAGCCGCTCGATTTGCGGCACGACGCCGGAAGTCGAGACGGTGATGCGCCGTTTCGAGACCGACAACCCGTCCCCATCGGCCATCGCGTCGACGGCGGCCATCACATTTTCTAGATTATAAAGCGGCTCGCCCATACCCATGAAAACGATGTTCGAGACCGCGCGCACGCCTTCGCCTGATGGCACGAGGCCGTCGGTGGGCCGCTCCAGTCCCGGAAAATCGCCGAGCCTCCGCCGCGCGACCATGATCTGGCCGATAATCTCTTGCGCGGTGAGGTTTCGCACCAGTTTTTGCGTGCCCGTGTGGCAAAAGCTGCAATTGAGCGTGCAACCGACCTGCGAGGAGACGCACAGCGTGCCTCGGTCGCTCTCCGGGATATAGACGCATTCGATCTCGGCGGGCTTTTCGCTTTGATGAGCCGGTGAAAGCCGCAGCAGCCATTTGCGCGTGCCGTCGCTCGAGACCTGCTCCTCGACGATTTCCGGCGATTCGAGCGAAAAAGCGACATCCAGCCGCTCGCGCATCGCCTTGGAAATATTGAGCATGGAGCCGAAATCATCGGCGCCGCGAAAGTAAATCCAATGCCAAAGCTGCGACACGCGCATCCTTATCTCGCGCTCCGGCAACTCCAGCCGACGTAGGGCGTCGGCGAGCTCGGCGCGGGTGAGCCCGGCGAGCGAGGGTCTGGCGGAGAAGGCGAGCGGCGCCGGGGCGGCCAGCGCGGTGGAATGGGGCATTTGGACCTCGGGGGTTAAGGGCGGCAATATAGCACGGCCCGCCGCCTTTTGGCATCGCCACCCGAACCATAACGGCGCGATCCTCGCAACCGTTCCTGATATTCTGGAGGCGGTCACCTTCGGGAAGGATCGCGACGATGCGCCGGCGCGGGCCGTCGACGCGATCGAGACGGCCATAATGGGCGCGATCGCCGCCCGCGAAGATGTTCCCGCTCCGCGAGCCGCAGGCGCCGTTTACGTCACGCTGCCCGCGTTATCGTCGGCCAAAATCGAGCTCTTTTGGGCCATGGTGGCGGATGGCGTCGGCAAGGCCGCGCTCGCGAAACGTCTCGGCGTCGCGTCGCCGCGAGTGGATCGTCTGCTCGACTTGAAACACAGTTCCCGCCTCGACGCGATCGAGCGCGCGTTTTCGGCTCTTGGCGGATCAATCACCATCATCGTCGAAGCGGCGTAGGCTTCGCGGCGATGTCAGCCGCGCCGCTCCACCACCACATCCAGCCCCAAATCCAGCACCCGCGCCGAATGGGTCAGCGCGCCGACCGAAATTAGGTCAACGCCGGTTTCGGCGATTCCCGCGATGCTCTCCAGCGTCACGCCGCCGGAGGCTTCGATAATCATGCGTCCGCCGATCATCGCCACCGCCTCGCGCAAATCGGCAAGCGACATATTGTCGAGCAACACCACGTCGGCGCCCTCCGCCAAGACCTCGCGCAACTGGTCCAGCGTGTCGACCTCGATCTCGATCTTCACCAGGTGGCCCTTGAAATCCTTGGCGGCGCGCAGCGCGCTCTTTACGCCCCCGGCGACGGCGATGTGGTTGTCCTTGATGAGTATCGCGTCGTCGAGCCCGAAGCGGTGATTGGCGCCGCCGCCGCATCGCACCGCGTATTTTTCAAAAGGACGCAGCAGCGGCGTGGTCTTGCGCGTGTCGCACACCCTCGCCTTGGTGTGTTCGATCTTTTTAGCAAAGCGCGCGGTCAGCGTCGCGACGCCGGATAGCCGCCCCAGAAAATTCAGCGCGACGCGTTCGGCCGAAAGAATCCCATGCGCGAAACCTTCGATCCGCGCGACGACCGCGCCCTTCGCGACATGCGCGCCGTCGTCGAGGCATGGCTCAAACGCGATCGCCGCGTCGATTTGCGCAAAAGCTTCTCGCGCCAGCGCGAGCCCGGCGATCACGCCATCTTCGCGCGCGGCGATCACGGCCCTGGCGCGCGCCGCCGCGGGAATGGTCGCCTGCGTCGTGATGTCGCCGGCGCGGCCGAGGTCTTCCTTGAGGGCCGCGCGCGCCGCGTCGGCGACGAGGAATTTCGGCAGGGCAGGGTGGTTGGTCACGTTGTCGCTTCCCGCGCGATTGTTTCGGCCTCCGTAAGCGTCAGCCGCGAGCGCCGCGCCGGTTCCGGTGAAGCGGTCGGGAAATCCGAGCGGAAATGCGCGCCCCGGCTTTCGCGCCGGGCGAAGGCCGCGCTGGCGATCAGCAGCGCCGTCGTCAGCATGTTTTGCGTTTGCGCGCCTGTCGCTTTTCGGCGCAGGCGCTCGATCGCGCCAAGCGCGTGCGCGAGGCCCGCGCCGTCGCGCACGACGCCGACATAGGCCGACATCACGTCGCGCAATTCCTCGACGACGGCGTGATCCATTTCGTCGTGGTGGGATTGCTCTCTCGCATGGAAAGACGCTGTCGTCTCGTCGCGCGCGGAGGCGGCGACGTCGGCGGCGACTCGCGCGCCAAAAACCAGCGCCTCCAGCAGCGAGTTCGAAGCGAGGCGGTTGGCGCCGTGCAGGCCGGTGCAGGCGACCTCGCCAGCGGCCCAAAGGCCGGGCAGGCTCGCGCGGCCCTTGGCGTCGGTCGCGACCCCGCCCATGTGGTAATGCGCGGCGGGCGCGATGGGGATTGGCGCGATCACGGGGTCGATCCCCGCCGCCATGCAGCTTGCGTAAACGGTCGGGAATTTTGTCGGGAACGCCGCGCCGACCGACGCGCGCGCGTCGAGAAAGGCGCCATTGCCCGCCTTGATGCTGCTAAAGACGCCGCGCGCTACGATGTCGCGCGCCGCGAGTTCGGCGGCGGGGTCGATGTCGGCGAGAAAGCGATGTCCGTTCCGGTCGACGATCAGCGCGCCCTCGCCGCGCAGCGATTCCGTGGCGAGCGGCGCGGGATCGGCGCCGATGTCGATGGCGGTTGGATGGAACTGCACGAATTCGGCGTCGGCGATCAGCGCCCCCGCGCGCGCCGCCATCGCGACGCCGGCGCCGCGGGCGTCGACGGGGTTTGTCGTCACGCTGTAGAGATGGCCGACGCCGCCGGTCGCGAGCACGAGCGCGGAGCAGCCGAGGAAGCGCGTTCGTCCGTCGGCGTCGCAGGCAAGCACGCCGATCGCCCGGCCTTCCCGCGTTATGATCTCGAATGCGGAAACGCCCTCGACGACTTCGATCGACGGCGTGCGCCGCACCTGTCGCGCGAGGGTCTCCATGATCGCGCGGCCGGCGGCGTCGCCCTTGACCCGCACGATGCGGCGATGCGTGTGCGCCGCCTCGCGCGAGGGTTGCAGGACGCCGAGCGCGTCGCGGTCGAAGGGCGCGCCGAAGGCGGCGAGATCGTCGATCCGCGCCCGCGCTTCCAACGCGACGCCGAGCGCGATGTCGGGATCGACCAGTCCCGCGCCGGCGGCGATGGTGTCGGCGGCGTGAACCTCCGGCGTATCGCCTTCCGAAACCGCCGCCGCGACGCCGCCCTGCGCCCAGGCCGAGGCGCCGCCAATGCCCGCCGGCGCGAGGATTGTCACGGGCGATGGCGCGAGTTTCAGCGCGCAGAAAACGCCGGCGAGGCCGCCGCCGACGATCAGGATGGATGGCGTCTTCTTGTCCATGCGCTCAGTCGATGGCGACGGCGGCGAGGCGCGCGAGGGCCGCGGATTCCTTCTCTATCGCCGCCGCGACCAGCGCGCGGGCGCGCTCGGGCAGGGGAAGCTCCAGCGCCGCGGCATGGCCGCGCGGCGACATTTTGCAAAGGGTCTTGCCGAGGATGTCGACGATCTTGTCGTCGTCGTAGCCGGTATATTTGGCCAAAAATTCGTCGAAATAATAGGCCAGAAAGACAACCGCCGCGACGTTTTCGAGCGCCTGCGACTCCGGGTCTTTTTTCAGTTGCTCTTTTCTGATGAGAGCGCCGACATGCGCCGCCTCGGCGTCGCCATAGCCGTGCTCCCGCATGATGGCGCCCACGAGGTCGGCGTGATGGATACGACAACGCTTGCGCCAGTCGTTATAGCCGTGGCGCCCCGGTGGAAAATCGCCGCGAGGAATCTCCCACCGGCGCAAATGCTGGGCATGCGCGGCGATGCGCAGCAATGCGGATGGATGCGCGTAAATGCGCGCGAGATGCGCGCTCATGCGCGCGGAATAGAGCTGCTCGAAGGCGATCTCTTGGCCGTCGACGACGCATTTGCGCGGGTCGTCGGCGTTGGCGGCGTCGATCGCCGCCAGCACCCGATCCAGTCTCGCGTCCGCGAGATCCGCCGCGCCGGGGGGCTCAGCCGACATCGATCATGCGCTGCACGCTGGCGCGGGCCCGGGCCGCAAGGGCTTGATCCACCAGCACTTCGTCGCGCATATAGATCAGGCTGTCGAGAATTTTCGGCAGCGTGATGCGCTTCATATGTGGGCAGAAATTGCAGGGGCGGATGAACTCCGTTCCCGTCGTCTCGGCGGCGACATTATCGGCCATCGAACATTCGGTGACGAGCAGCACGCGCGCCGGCTTCTTCGTCCGCACATAGTCGATCATCGCCGCCGTCGAGCCCGCGAAGTCCGAAATTTCAACGACTTCGCGCGGGCATTCGGGATGCGCGATGATCTTTACGCCGGGGTTGTCGGCGCGGTAGCTCTCGATTTCATCGGCCGTGAAACGCTCGTGAACCTCGCAGGCGCCGTGCCAGGCGATGATCTTCACCTTTGTCTGCGCGGCGACATTTTGCGCCAGATATTTGTCCGGCAGCATGATGACGCGATCCGAGCCGAGGCTCTCGACGATTCTTAAGGCGTTGGACGAGGTGCAGCAGATGTCGACTTCCGCCTTCACCTCGGCCGAGGTGTTGACGTAGGCGACGATCGGAACCCCCGGATATTCAACGCGAAGCGCGCGCACGTCGGCGCCGGTGATCGACGCCGCGAGGGAACAGCCGGCCTCGCTGTCGGGGATCAGCACGGTTTTTTCGGGGCTCAGAATCTTCGAGGTCTCGGCCATGAAATGCACGCCGCCTTGCACGATCACCTCGGCGGGGGAGGCGCTCGCGAGCTTGGCGAGTTGCAGGCTGTCGCCGACATAATCGGCGACGCAGTGATAGATTTCCGGCGTCTGATAGTTGTGCGCCAGGATCACGGCGTTGCGCTCGCGCTTCAACTCATTGATCGCCTTGACGTAAGGCGCGTGGAAGGGCCATTCGACCGGCGGCATCACCTTCGAGACGCGCTCGTAAAGATGCGCGGTCGCGGCCTCGACCTCGGGCGTCCAATCGAGATTGGGGCGCGGCAGAACCGGAAAGCGCTGGCGAAGGGAAACGCCGAGCGGCGCGACGCCGGCGCGCTTGCCGGTTTCGCCGATAAGTGACGATATGCTCATGACGCCGCTCCAGGATTTACGCCGCGAGGAACATTTGGACTTCGAGGTCCGCCGGAGTATTATGCTCGATATGAGCATAAGCTGGCCGACCAAGCCTCGTAGGGCCGCGCTTGCCGGCCTCCGCTGTAACAGGGCTGTCGCGCAGGGGATGTCGGAACAATCCTGCATCAAAGCCTTGCGCCTACATATGCTCGTTAAGAGTATATGTCAAGAACCGGTTCGAGCGGCGAATTGCAGTGGTTTGGCCCCAGGCGGGCAGCTGGTGGGCAGGATTGAAATCTCGGCCTTGCGCCAACCCGCGGCGCTTGGCTCGCGCCGAGATTCGAAGGGCCCGCGCGGCTGTCGCGAGGGGAACGCCATGCTGGCTTGGGAACGAAATCGTCGCTCTATGGCAGCAATTTGTTTTGAATTTTGCGTTCGAAGACATGCTTGGAGTAGGGAGGGTAACGCACGCCCGGATCGATGCTGGCGCTGTGATAGAGGACGCCGCGCGCGTTGGTGAACGCCTCGAAGCCCCATCTGCCGTGATATTTGCCCATGCCCGAATTGCCGGCTCCGCCGAAGGGAAGTTCCGGCACCATGGGATGGATCGTGCAATCGTTGACGGCCGCGTCGCCCGACCGGGTGGCCTCCAAAATGCGCTCCGCCACGCCGGCGTCCTCGGCGAACACATATAGTCCAAGAGGCGTGGGCCGGCTGTTGACCCACTCGATGACCGCTTCGACCGACGCGATCTCGAGCACCGGCAAGATCGGGCCGAACACTTCCTCCTTCATGATCGGCGAATCCACGGGGACGTCCACGAGCACGGTCGGCGCGATATAGCGCTCCGCGGCGTCGCTCTGGCCGCCGACGACGACAGTTCCGCTTTTCATCAGCCCGATCAGGCGATCGAAGTTCCTCTCGTTGACCACCCGCCCATAGTCAGGACTGGATTTCGGGTCGTCGCCGAAGAACTCGCGGATCGTCTCCCCGACCAGCCGCAGGAACTCCTCCTTCACTTCGGGCCAGACGAGCACATGGTCGGGCGCGGTGCAGATCTGCCCCGCGTTGAGATAACGGCCGTAGACGATGCGGTTCGCCGCCGTTTTCAGCCGCGCCGAAGAATGCACGATCGTGGGATTCTTGCCGCCGAGCTCCAACACGCATGGCGTCAGGTTTTTGGCCGCCGCTTGGTGGACGATCTTGCCGATTTGGGGACTGCCGGTGAAGAAGATGAAGTCCCATTTCTCTTCGAGCAGCGCGGTCGTTTCGGGCACGGCGCCTTCGACGACCGCCACGGCGCGGGAATCAAAGTATTTCGGCGCCAATTTCGCCGCCGCCGCCGAACAGGCAGGCGCAAGTTCGGAAGGTTTGAGCACCGCGGTGTTGCCGGCGGCGAGCGCCGCCACGAGCGGTCCAAAAAGCAGCATGAACGGTTCGTTCCACGCTCCAATGATCAGGGTCACGCCGTGCGGATCATGTCGCACGCGAACATGGCCCGGTTGAAGCACAAGCGGCGTATGAACGCGTTCGGGCGTGATCCAGGAGTTGAGATGCTTGAGCGCGTAGTCGGCCTCCCTGACGTTATATTCCACGTCCATCATGTCGGCGTCGATGACGTTGCGGCGCAGGTCCGTCCAAAGCGCGTCGCACAGTTCGTCGTGGTTTTCGGCGAACATCGCTTTCAGCGCTTCAAGTTGCGCCCTGCGCCACGAAACCGGCCGCGTGGAGCCGGAGAGAAAATATTCGCGCTGTCCGGCGACGAGATCGGAGTAGTCCGGCTTGGCCATCCTCATGTCCTTTCGCGTGGCCGTCCAGCCGAGATGAAACGCATGATTTGCGTCTTGGCGGGGCGGTGAATTGTTCGGCTTTTCAGGAATCCGCGCGCAAGTCCGATCGACTTGCGGCCTCCTTCGTCGCTGGCGCGCCGCCGCCTTCGAACGCGGGTTTAAACGACATTCGCCGGGCGGCCCGCATCTCGTAGCGGAAATCTGCAACGGTTTGGCTCAATGCGCAAGCCATGGGCGGCGCCGCGCGTCCCAGCCGGATGTCAGGACGGATCAGCCCTTCGTCAAAGCCCATGAATGGAGCCTTTCCCATAGTGGCGAAACGCCTCTTCCTTGAATTTGGTCGAGCGCGGGACGCATGAACGTCTCGCGCGGTGTCAAAACCGCGGCCGCTCTGGGAGAACAAATCCCCAATTCCGCCCCCGCCGCAAAGGTGCTATCAACCGGCCATGCCGCTGGACCCCGCCCCAAATCACTATCCGCACCGCCATTTGCTCGGGATCGAGGGGTTGTCGCGCCCAGACATAACGGCGCTATTAAATCTCGCGGAGGACGCCATCGAGGTGTCCCGCCAAATCGAAAAGAAGCGCTCAAATCTGCGCGGGCGCACCCAGATCAATCTGTTTTACGAGGCCTCGACCCGCACGCAGGCGTCCTTCGAGATCGCTGGCAAGCGGCTCGGCGCCGATGTGATGAACATGTCGGTCGCGCAATCCTCCGAGAAAAAGGGCGAGACGCTGATCGACACGGCGATGACGCTCAACGCCATGCGTCCCGACATTATCGTCGTGCGCCATTCGCAGGCGGGCGCCGCGCATCTCTTGGCGCGCAAGGTCGATTGCTCCGTCGTCAACGCCGGCGACGGCGCTCATGAACATCCGACGCAAGCGCTGCTCGACGCGCTGACCATCCGCCGCAACAAGGGCCGCATCGAGGGACTGACCGTCGCCATTTGCGGCGACGTGCTGCATTCGCGCGTCGCCCGATCGAACATACTCTTGCTCGGTGCGATGGGCGCGCGGCTTCGCGTCGTGGGGCCGTCGACGCTGGTTCCGCGTTCGCTGGAGCGGCTGGGCGTCGAGGTCTGCCACGACATGGCGCGCGGACTGGACGGCGCCGATATCGTGATGATGCTGCGTCTGCAGCGCGAGCGCATGAGCGGCGCGCTGGTGCCAAGCTCGCGCGAATATTTCCATTTTTTCGGTCTCGACGAGGAGAAGCTCGCGCGCGCCGCGCCGGACGCGCTGGTCATGCATCCCGGACCGATGAACAGGGGCGTCGAAATCGATTCAGCCGTCGCCGACGGACCGCGCTCGCTGATCCGCGAACAGGTCGAGATGGGGGTGGCCGTGCGCATGGCCGTGCTCGAGGCTCTCGCGCAACACCTTCCAAATGTGTAATTTGCGTCCTTCGGTTTCGGCTCGCTGTCTAAAGAGGTGACCAATGATGAAGCTTATCCGCTTGGGCGGTCTGGTGTCGCAGGCGATCTTCCTACAGTTCATCCATCTCGTGGGTTTGGGCGCTTTCTTGGTTTCCGCCGCGGTTGGATATTTTCGCGCGCCCTCATGGTCGGTGATCCTGCTCGGCATAGTGTTCGGCGTGGGAGTCGATAAATTCGTCGATGTGACCGATGTCACGGGGATGCTCGACAAGGCGCAGAAGGCCAGCGAGCGCGGCGGATTCCTGATTATCGTCTATTTCGTGATCGCGCTCGTCGGCTATGTCGTCGGCGCCTATGCGCGTTATCACCATGAGAAATTAAAGGCGAAGGCGGCCGCGCCCGCCCAATCCATTTCCAAAAAATGACCCCCGCGCTTTTGCGGCGAGGGCGGCCGGCGCGGCGCGCCAGCCGCGATCGCGTCACAATCCTTCGAACAGCGCGGTCGAAAGATAGCGCTCGGCGAAGGAAGGAATGATCAGCACGATGTTCTTGCCCTCGGCTTCCGGGCGGGCGGCGATCTCCAGCGCCGCCGCCACCGCCGCGCCGGAGGAAATGCCGACGGGTATGCCCTCGATGCGAGCGAGATGGCGCGCGGTCTCGAAAGCGGTCTGGTTGCCGATCGTGATGATCTCGTCGATCACGCCGCGGTCGAGCACCGGAGGGACGAAGCCGGCGCCGATACCTTGAATCTTATGCGGTCCCGGCGGACGGCCGGACAGTACCGCCGAGTCTTCCGGCTCCACCGCGACGACGCGCAGGCTGGGCCGGCGCGGCTTCAGCGCGTGTCCGACGCCGGTGATGGTGCCGCCGGTGCCAACGCCCGAGACGAAATAATCCACGACGCCATTGGTGTCGTTCCAGATTTCCTCGGCGGTCGTGAGTTGGTGGATTTCCGGATTGGCCGGGTTCTCGAATTGCTGCGGAATGACCGAGCCGGGGTTTTCGGCGGCGAGTTCGTTTGCCTTGGCGACCGCGCCCTTCATGCCCTGCGCCGCCGGCGTCAGCACGAGTTCGGCGCCGAGCAGAGCCAGCATCTTGCGCCGCTCGATCGACATCGACTCGGGCATGACCAGGATCAGCCTGTAGCCCCGCGCCGCCGCGACGAAGGCCAGAGCGATGCCGGTGTTGCCGGAGGTCGGCTCGATCAGCACGTTTCTGCCGGGCGCGATCTTGCCGCTCTTTTCTAGCGTTTCGATCAGGCTGACGCCGATGCGGTCCTTGACGCTGGAGATCGGATTGAAAAATTCGAGCTTGGCCAAAAGATTGGCCTTCACGCCTTTTTCCTTGGCGAGACGGTCGAGGCGCACGATCGGGGTGTCGCCGATGGTTTGCGTGATCGAGTTGTAGATGCGTCCGCGGCCGGGCTTGGCCGGGGGCGTATAGAAGGGGCTGTGCGTCATTGTCCTTGCTCCTCGTTTATTCGCGCGGACTTCGCCAATCCCCGCGTCATTAGCTTGACCGTGAAAATACATGATTTGACGCGTTGGGCGAAATCCGCGCGCCGGCGCGTCGCGAAACTTGGCGTCAAGGGAGAGCGCCGCCCCGGCGCCGGCTGGCGCCTCGAGCGGATCCCGCTCGTCAAATCGCGATCGCCTCGGCGATGCGGGCGGTTCGCGCGGCCCGCTCGACGGCCTCGGGAAAGGGCAGGGCCGTCGTCGACTTGATGCGCTCCATCGCGAAGCGCGAAACGACATTGCGCAGCGGCGTGATCGAGATCAGGCGCTTGTAAAACGCGTCGAAGGCGGCCATGTCCGCGACGACGACGCGCAGCATGTAGTCCACGTCCCCCGCCATGCGATGAAACTCGACGACCTCCGGCATTCTGGCGACTTGCTTGGTGAAGCGCTCAAGCCAGGCGTCGGAATGTTCGCCGGCGACGATCGAAACATAGACGCAAAGACCAAGCCCCAGCTTTTCCGGCGACAGCAGCGCGACGCGGCGCGTGACGACGCCGGTCGCCTCGAGTTTCTGGATGCGCTTCCAGCAGGGCGTCTGCGACAGGCCGACACGAGCCGCGATCTCGGCGATGGGCAGCGAGGCGTCGTCTTGCAGGATGGAGAGAATTTTATAATCCAAGGCGTCCATGTCGGGGCTCGAGAGTGAAAGTGGATGGGGCTCCGCGCGCGAGCGGGAGATATTTTTTACATAGTCCATAAAAACCGTAGTTTTTGTCAATAGGTTTTTCGAGATCATTTTGGCGGCGCCGCCCGAGAGGCGACGCGTCGTGGCTCAGGTCGCTGATCCGTGGGCGCTTTCCGGCCGACGAAGGAACTCTTGGGAGAAACACACAAATTTGGTTGTTTAAATGCGCTAGGGAATATTCATCTATTTTGATATGAGGATTCGTCGCCGGCGCATGAGCTATTGGGGCGGTCGCAAGTCGCGCGGGCGGGTCGACGCGACGCCCATTCCAGGGGCCCGGCCGAGGATCGAGGAGAGCGCTTGGGGCCATGTTGACAAAAAAAGCGAAATACGGACTGAAGGCCCTCGTGTTTCTCGCCGGGATCGATCCGGGACAAACCGCGCTCGTCGCCGACATCGCCGCGGCCAATCAAATCCCCAAGAAATTCCTCGACGCGATTCTCGGCGAACTGCGCAACGCCGGCTTCGTTCACTCGAAGAAAGGCAAGGGCGGAGGCTACACTCTGGCGCGAACGCCCGAGGAAATCGGCGTCGGCAACGTGATTCGCGCGCTGGACGGACCGCTCGCGCCGATTCAATGCGCGAGCAGGACCGTTTATCGCCGCTGCGACGACTGCGTGGACGAGAGACACTGCGCCGTGCGGCTGGTGATGCTGCAAGCCCGCGAGGCGATTGCCAGCGTTCTCGACAAAACGACGCTGGCCGAGATGCGGCTTCTGGGAGAAACGGGCGACACCGGGGAAGGTCTTGAGTAGAAGCGCCGTCTGGGCATGGACATGAGGCGAGGCGGAACATATAAAGCCGAGCACGGCCGCCCCGCGCCCGCGGCGCGGCGTTCCAATTTCGAGAGGCCGGCGCCAAGCCGGAAAAGCACGCATGGCTCAAGCAGCGACGGCCGAAGCAGCGCCGGCTAATCTCACCGTCGACGCGTCCGCGGCCATGGAGGCTGGGAAGGCGACCGCGGAATTGCGCAGGGTGATGGTGGAGCGCCAGCTGCGCCCGTTCGACGTGACGGATTTGCCGGTGTTGCAACGTTTCCTCGATGTTCCCCGCGAGCTTTTCCTGCCGCCCGAACTGACGCCGATCGCTTACTCCGATCTCGCGATCCCCGGCAGGGGCGCGGCCGGGGCCGCGTCCCGCGCGATTCCGGCGCCGCTGGTCTTGGCCAGATTCCTGCAGTGCGCGGATATACGTCCAGCACTTCGGGTGCTCGACGTGGCGGGCGGCGCCGGCTATTCGGCGGCGCTGCTGTCCGGGCTGGCGGGCGAGGTGGTCGCGCTCGAAAGCGAGCCCGAACTCGCGGCGCTGGCGCGCGCCAATCTCGCCAAGGTCGGCGCGACGCATGTGCGCGTCGAGTGCGGCCCGCTGGAGAAGGGCGTTTCGGCCGCCGCGCCGTTCGACGTGATTCTGATCCACGGCGCCGTCGAGGACGGGCTCGACGCTCTGTTCGAGCAGCTCGCGCCGAATGGACATCTCCTCGCCTACAAAAAGCTCGAAAAAGATACTGGAATGAAGGTGGTTCGGTTCGAGCGTTCCGAACGCAAGCCCGCCGGCGAGCGGGCGCTGTTCGACGCGACGGCGCCTTTGCTCGCTCCTTTCGCGAAAGCGCCCAGCTTCGCGTTTTAGGATCTTCGCCGTGGCGCGAGCCGAGGCCTCGGCAGGCCGGCGGCGCTTGACTTCGTGAATTTGACGACGGCGACTTGTGGCCGTACCTAAGAGTGGTTTTGTTCACGAGGCGTTGCGTTGTCCCGGGGGTGTGACGTTGAGGTTCGAATGGATGCGTGACGCGGCGCCTATTCAGAGGTCGCGGGGCCTGGCCGGAGCGGCGAGCCTCCGCCTTCGATCCCGGGAGATGCTCTTTGCCGGTTTGGTCGCGTTGCTCTGGCAGACGGGCCCGATCGGCGCCCGCGCCGAGACGCTGAATGGGGCACTGGCGCGCGCCTATGAGGGCAATCCCGATTTGAACCAGAGCCGCGCCAATGTGCGCGCGCGCGACGAAGACGCGCCTAAGGCGCTCGCGGGCATGCGGCCAAAGGCGAGCATTTCGGCCAATGCGGGGCCTGAATTCGCGACCGTCAAAATACCCGCGGGACGCAACGACTTTGGCTCCCGCGCCTATTTAAACGACGAATTTCTAGGCAAGCCGCGCGGCGCGGCGTTCAACGCCTCGCAGACGCTGTACGACGGCGGGCGCACCGAAAATTCCGTTCGACAGGCGGAATCTTCGGTGCTGTCGGCGCGCGCCTCCCTGCGTCAGACCGAGCAGTCGATCCTGCAAAACGCGGCGACCGCCTATATGAACGTGCTGCGGGACACGGCCATCTTGGACTTGCGCAAGAGCAATGTCGCCGTGCTGACGGAGCAGCTGCGCCTGACGCGCGACCGGTTCCAGGTGGGCGAGGTCACGCGCACCGACGTGGCGCAGGCGGAAGCCTCGCTCGCGCAGGCGAACTCCGATGTCTACGCCGCGCAGGGCCTGCTGAAAATCAGCGTCGCCGGCTACCGGCAGGTGGTGGGCGTCGAGCCCAAGCGGCTCGAACCGGCGCAGAGCGTGGAAAAGCTGCTGCCGAAGTCGCTCAACGAATCGATCGCCGCGGCATTGATCGAAAATCCCGCGGTGATCGCCGCCCAGCATCAGATCGACGTGGCCGCGGTCGCCGTGAAGGTCGCCGAGAGCGCCCTGGCTCCGACCCTCTCGGTCAGCGCGCAAGTCTCGCCGCAATATGACTCTTTCCTAGGCTTTCCCGGATCGCGTCAGTTCTCGGCGCAGGCGACCGGCAATCTGAACATTCCGCTCTATCAGGGCGGCTCGGAATACGCCTCGGTCCGACAGGCCAAGGAGCAATTGGGGCAGGCGCGGCTCAGCGCGGATTTGCAGCGCGACAATTCGCGCGTGAGCGTCGTCTCGAGCCTGGCGCAACTTGAAACCGCGAAGGCGTCGATCATCTCCAATCAGGCATCGGTGCGGGCCGCTGAAATCGCGCTGATGGGCGTGCGCGAGGAAGCGAAAGTCGGTCAGCGCACGACGCTGGACGTGCTCAACGCGCAGCTGGCGCTGCTGAACGCGCGGGTCAATCTCGTGATCGCGCAACATGACAGGGTTGTGGCTTCCTATGCGGCGCTCGCGGCGATCGGACGACTCACCACGCGCCAACTGGGGTTGAACGTCGCGGATTACGATCCGGCCGTTCATTTCGAGCAGGTCAAGGACAAATGGCTGGGATTGGACACGCCGGACGGCCGATGATTTTTTCATGCGACGCGGGACGCGCGCGGAAAAGTGTGGACTGCGCGCGCGAGCGGTTGATTAGCGTAGCTTCTCCCGTCACAGCATAGGAGTATGAATATCTCGTCTGGATTCGCCCCGGCCGCCGAACCTGAAAAGAGTAAATGCGATGAGCGCATTAAATGCCCACACCCCAAACGCTTCGTTGGAAGATGAGCGCCGCGCCCATGAGCCTTCCATGGAAGAGATCCTAGCTTCGATCCGGCGCATCATCGCCGACGACGACGTTAGTCTGTCCGTCCGGCGCGACAGGCCGGATCGCCGCAAATTGGATGAAGTCCAACCGGAGCCGCGCAAGACCCGGGAACCCGAGCCGCCGCGCCTCGTCGCGGTGGAACAGACGCCGGCGGCGGACGCGCGAGACGAATTGGAGAGCTCGCGCCACGACGAGGAGACGTTCCACGACGCGCCCTCGGCCGTCGACGAAGAGCAAGACCCGGTTTTCGCCGAGCATGACGCGGCCGAGGAGCCCGAGACGGTCGGCCACGACGCCTATCCCGAGGACGAACACGCCGAGCTGGAATATCACGCGCGCGAACAGGACGCTTTTTCTCCCGCCGAGAACCCCACGCCGCTCGTCTCGTCCGACGCCGCCGCCGCCATCGCCGCGCAATTTCAGACGCTCGCGGCCAGCATGGTGATCAATGATTCCGGGCTTCTGCATGAATACGCGCGCGAAATGCTACGCCCGATGCTGAAGGCCTGGCTCGACGACAACCTGCCGGTGCTGGTCGAGCGCCTCGTGCGCGCGGAAATCGAGCGGGTGGCGCGCGGCGGCAGGCGTTAATCTCATTATTCGCGCGTGGCGTTAACGGCGTTTATACCCTGCTGCGGGTACTCTTCCGCAATGTACCGTTTGCGCGCCATCGTCCGTTCGCTCGCCGTTCCGCTGACCCTTTACAGTCTCGCGGGGCTGATCGGCGGCTATTTTATCTGGCACGCGGTCAACGGCCAGCGCGGGCTCAAGGCCGGCGAGGAGTTCGAACAGCGCCTCGGACAGCTGCGGCTCGAACGCGATCTGCTGAAGCTCGAACGAATGCAATGGGAAAGCCGCATCGCGCTGATTCGCGGCGAGGCGGTCGACGCCGATATTCTCGACGAGGAAGCGAGGGCGCTGCTCGGCCGCGTGCACAAGAACGAAGTCGTGATCCTGACTCCGGTCGCTGGCGGCTCGCCGGCGACGCGATGAAGCGTGGGCCGAACGCGCGTCACGTTCTGACATAGCGCGCGGAAAAGCCCGCGGGTCCGTCCGTCTGGACGAGACCGCGCGCGAGCAAATCCTCGATATGCGCGAACACGGTCAGCGCCGCCGCCCCGTGCAGGCGCGCGTCGACCCCCTCGTAGATATGGGCGACCATTTGCGGAATGGTCTCGTCGCCATCGCTAAGCCGTTGCAGGATCGCCGCCTCGCGCTGGGCGCGGTGATGCGCGAGGGCGCGCAGATAGCGCCGCGGATCGCGCACGGGTCCGCCATGCGCCGGCCAATAGAGCGCGTCATCGCGCCGCCGCAGCTTTTCGATCGAGTCCATATAGTCGCGCATGGAGCCGTCGGGCGGCGCCACCACGGTCGTCGCCCAGGCCATCACATGATCGCCGGAAAACAGCGTGCGCTCCTCGCGCAGCGCGAAGCACAGATGATTGGCGGTGTGGCCCGGCGTCGCCACGGCCTCGATGGTCGCGCCGCCGAGCTCGATGAGCTCTCCGTCCGACATCACGCGATTCGGCGCATGGTCGCGGTCGTGCGAGGCGTCGAGGCCATGGCCCGCTTGGTCGGCGGGCGCCGAGTAGGGCGCGCAGCCGATCACCGGCGCGCCGGTTCTTTCCCGCAATATGCCGGCGGCTGGCGAATGATCGCGATGGGTGTGGGTGACGAGGATCGCCGCGAGCTTTTCGCCAGCGATTGCCTTGAGCAGCGCGCCGACATGGCTGGAGATCGCCGGCCCGGGATCGATGATCGCGACCTCGCCTTCGCCAACGATGTAGGAACAAGTGCCGGTGAAGGTGAAGGCGCCCGGGTTGGGCGCGATGAGCCGGCGCGTCAGCGGCGAGACGCGCGCGAGCTCGCCCGCCGGCGCGGCGGAGGAGAGGTCGAAGACGGGGGCGAGGCTGTCGGAGGACATCTGTTCCTGCTCCGCTGTCATCCCGGCGCTTTGTCGATGCTTGAGAGGTTATATGCCACCATGAAGAAAAAGTCCGATTCGCGGCCCCGTTTTGCTCGCTGCGGTGACTTTGATCGAAGACGCGACCCGAGACATGATTACCCGCCTCGCCATTTCCGGCTATCGCTCGCTGCGCGACGTAAGACTTAGCTTGTCGCCGCTGACGATCGTCACCGGAGCCAATGGCAGCGGCAAATCCAGTCTTTATCGCGCCTTAAGATTGCTCGCCGACGTCGCGCAAGGGCGGGCCGTGCAATCGCTGGCGGCGGAGGGTGGTTTGCAATCGACGCTCTGGGCCGGTCCCGAAAGTTTTTCGCGCGAGGTGAGGGCGGGCGTCCATCCGGTTCAAGGGCTTGCGCGGAAAAGTCCGATAGCCTTGAAACTGGGATTTTCCGGACCATTGTATGGATTCGCCATCGAACTCGGGCTGCCGCTTCCGTCCTCATCGGCTTTTTCGCTGGACCCGCAAATCAAAATCGAGAGCATGTGGACCGGCGAGCTTCTCGGCCGAGGCAATCTTTTCGCCGAGCGGCGCGGTCCCGGCGTTCGCATGAAGGATAATAATGGCGCGTGGCGGCAGGCCATGACCAGCCTCGATCCCTTCGACAGCATGATGACCCATTGCGCCGATCCGCGCGATGGCGTTGAATTGCTGCGATTGCGCGAAACCATGCGCGACTGGCGCTTTTACGATTATTTTCGCACCGACCGCGAGGCTCCGGCGCGCCGACCTCAAATTGGCACCTATACGCCGGTGCTGGCCAGTGATGGCGGCGACCTCGCGGCGGCGGTGCAAACCATCGAGGAAATCGGCGACGCCGCCGCGCTGGAGGATGCGGTGTCGGACGCTTTTCCGGGTTCGAGGCTGGATGTCGCTCAATCGGACGGCTATTTCGAACTCGAAATGCGCCAACACGGGCTGCTGCGCCCGTTAAGATCGGCCGAGCTTTCCGACGGCACGCTGCGTTATCTGCTGTTGATCGCCGCCCTGCTGACGCCGAGGCCGCCGCAGTGATGATCCTCAACGAGCCAGAAGTCAGCCTGCATCCCGATCTTCTCGCGCCACTGGCGCGCCTTGTCGCGGCCGCCTCGACGCGCACGCAAATCATCCTCGTTTCCCATTCCGCCGCTTTGGTGGCTGCGTGTCTGGAGGCGCCGCAAGCGCTGGAAATTCTGCTCGAAAAACGGTTCGGCGAGACGTTCGCGCCCGAGGCGAGCGCGCCCAAGTGGATTTGGCCGGCGCGGTAAGGGCCCACCCCTTCAATGAAAATTCCGCGCCCTCGGCGTCGCCGCGCTCGCCCTTTCGATCTTGCGCAGATCGGCGGAAATATCCTCGACCTTGCGGGCGATGAGATGGACGACGCCCAATTCCACTTGCGCCTCTCCGGCGATGGCGACAAGCCGCGCGCCGAGCACTTCCGCGCGCTGCTTCTCGAAAATCTTGGGCCAGACGATGATATTGGCCGCGCCGGTCTCGTCCTCTATGGTCATGAAGATGACGCCCTTCGCCGTGGCGGGGCGTTGGCGCATCAGCACCAGTCCGGCCACGGTGACGCGGGAGGGCAGCGCCCCGCGCGAACGCGCGAGTTCCGCGCAGGGCAAGATTCCCTTCGCCGCGAGGCCCGCGCGCAAGAAGGCCACGGGATGGCCCTTGAGCGACAGCGACAGCGCGCGATAATCCTCGATCACCTCTTCGCCCGGCGGCATTGGCGGCAGTCTGGCGTCCGGCTCCAGCGGCGCGAAGGCGAGGGCGCGCAGCAGCGGCAGATCGTCCTTGTCGCCGGCGCGGTTAAGTCCCGCGGCCGCCCAGAGGGCCTCGCGGCGCGTGAGGCCAAGGCTGGCGAAGGCGTCGGCCTGGGCCAGTTTTTCCAGCACGGCGGGGGCGAGGCCGGTGCGCAGCCATAAATCGCGCACGGAGTCGTATCCGGAGCCGCGCCGCGCCGCCAGCAGGCGCATATCGTCCTCGGCCACGCCGTGGACCTGGCGAAAGCCCAGCCGCAGCGCGCGGCGGCCCAAGATATCCTCGGCCATTTCGGCGTGGCGCGGATGCGAGGGCCCAAGCTCCCCCGCCGGCTCCAGCGTGCAATCCCATTGGGAGGCGTTCACGTCGACCTCGCGCGCCTCGATCCCATGTTCGCGCGCGTCGCGCAAAATCTGCGCCGGCGCGTAAAAGCCCATCGGCTGGGAGTTTAAGAGCGCGCAGGCGAAAACGTCGGGGTAGCGGCATTTCAGCCAGGAAGAGGCGTAGACCAGCAGCGCGAAGGAGGCCGCGTGGCTCTCGGGAAAGCCATAGGAGCCAAAGCCCTCGATTTGCTTAAAGCAGCGTTCGGCGAAGTCCCGCTCATAGCCGCGCGAAACCATGCCGGAAACCATCTTGTCGCGAAATCCGCCGACGAGTCCGGCGCGTTTGAACGTCGCCATGGCGCGGCGCAATTGATCGGCCTCGCCGGGAGAAAAGCCCGCCGCGACAATGGCGATCTTCATCGCCTGCTCCTGAAACAGCGGCACGCCGAGCGTCTTGCCGAGGACGTCTTCCAGCTCCTTCGAGGGATAGTCGACCTTCTCCTTGTTCATGCGGCGGCGCAGATAAGGATGCACCATATCGCCCTGAATGGGGCCAGGCCGCACGATCGCCACCTCGATGACGAGATCGTAGAAACATCGCGGCTTCAGGCGCGGCAGCATCGACATTTGCGCGCGGCTTTCGATCTGGAACACGCCGACCGTGTTGGCGCGCGAGACCATCGCATAAACGCGCGGATCCTCCGCCGGAATGGTCGAGAGGCGACGGCGGACGCCATAATGCGCCGCCAGGAGGCTCAGCCCCTTGCGCAGACAGGTGAGCATGCCGAGCGCCAGCACGTCGATCTTCAATATGCCGAGCGCGTCGAGGTCGTCCTTGTCCCACATGATCGTGGTGCGGCCGTCCATCGCGGCGGGCGCCACCGGGACAACTTCGTCGAGCCGCGCGCGGGTTATGACGAAACCGCCGGAATGCTGCGTCAGATGGCGCGGAAAACCGGCGAGTTCTTGCGCCAGGGCGAGCGCCGCCGCGAGGCGCGGCTCGCCAAGGTCGTAGCCCGCGCGCGCCAGATCGGCGCGGCGCTGCTCCCTGTCGGCGCCGCCGCCGGCCATGCGCGAATGGCGCGCCAGAAAATCGTTGGAGAGGCCGAACGCCTTGCCGATCTCGCGCATCGCGGAGCGCGCGCGATAGGTGACGACGGCGGCGGCGAGTCCCGAATGATCGCGGCCGAAGCGCTTGTAGATATATTGGATCACCTCCTCGCGCCGCTCATGCTCGAAATCAACGTCGATGTCTGGCGGCTCATTGCGCGCGGCGGAGACGAAACGCTCGAACAGAAGATCGTGCTTGGTCGGATCGACCTCGGTGACGCCAAGGCAAAAACACACCGCGCTATTGGCCGCCGAGCCGCGCCCTTGCGCGAGAATCCCTTGTTCACGGGCGAAGCGCACGATGTCGTGGACGGTCAGGAAATAGGCGGCGTAGTTCAATTCGCCGATGAGCTTCAGCTCATGCGCGATTTGCGCCGCCACATGCGTCGGAACGCCTTCGGGATAGCGGGCCTTCGCGCCCTCATGCGCGAAAGCCTCCAGCGCCTCCTGCTCGCTGGCGAAGCCTTCGCGCAATTCGCTGGGGTAATCATACGCAAGATCGGAAAGGCGAAAGTCGAGGCGTTCGATGAAGCGCGCGCTTTCGTCCACGGCCTCCGGCGCCTCGGCGAAGAGCCGGCCCATTTCGCCGGCGCTTTTGAGGTGGCGCTCGGCGTTGGCGGAGAGCAGAAAACCCGCGTCCTCCAGCGTGACGCCTTCCCTGATGCAGGCGAGCGCGTCGGCGAGCGGGCGGCGTTCCGCGACGTGATAATGCACGTCGTTCACCGCGACGAGCGGCAGGCCGAGTTTGCGCGCCCGCGCGATGCGGCGCCGCATTTTTTCGCGCATATTGGCGTCAAGCAGCGCGGCCGCGGCGAGCCACAGCCTGCCCTCGAACGCCGCGCGTAGCGGGGCGGAGGGCGCGGCCTCGCCCAGCGCGATAAGCTGCTGGCCTTCGCCGAACTCGAGGAGATCGTCCAGAACCAGCGCGCAATCGCCCTTTCGCGCGCGCATATTGCCGCGCGTCAGCATCAGGCACAGCCGGCCATAGGCGGCGCGGTCGCGCGGATAGCACAGGATTTCCGGGGTCTTATCGGCAAAGACCAGCCGCGCGCCGACCGCCAGCCGGAAGTCCTGGTCCGAAACCTTATGCGCGCGCAAAAAGGAAAAGGCGCGCACGACGCCGGCCACGGAATTGCGGTCGGCGAGACCTATGCCGCAATGCCCCAGCTCCAGCGCCTTCGCGACCAGCTCCTCGGGGTGCGAAGCGCCGCGCAGGAACGAGAAATTGGTCGTCGTGGCGAGTTCGGCGTAGCGGGGCAGGGGGATGATCACGGGCGGCTTCGACTGCTGTAACGCGAACGATGTTCCTGTATTGTTCTTGTTTTGAGGGCGGAGTCAAGAGAGGGAGATTTTTGGCGAAGACTTCGATGATGATCGAGGTTCTATCGCTCTCCCCTTGGTGATCTTCGCGCCTTGGTGAGAGCACAAAGGACGCAAAGAGCCCTCACTCCGGCGCTTCGGGCGGCTCGCCCTTTGGAACGCGGCGCGCCTCGGCCTTCGCCGCCGCCTCGCGCGCTTCCGCCTCTTCAAGCTTCTTGCGGCGCCTCGCGTTGGGTTCGCGGCGCGGGCCTTCGACGAGGCGCACGACGACGCCCCACAGCGTGCGGACATCCTGTTCGGTCAGGCTCATGCGGTGGAACATATTGCGCAGATTGCGCGCCATCACTGGTTTCTTGGTGATGGGCCGGAAGAACTGCCGCGCGTCGAGCTGTTCCTCCAGAAAGTCGAAAAAAGCCGCCGTCATTTCGCGCGTCGCGGGCGGCGAGCGCTCGCTGGTGTCGAAGGGCAGGACATCACCGTGAGCGGCGCGAAACCATTCATAGCCGGTCAGCAGCACCGCCTGCGCGAGGTTGAGCGAGGCGTATGCGGGATTGACCGGAAAGGTCAGTATGGCGTCGGCGAGCGCCACGTCGTCATTGTCGAGTCCGGTGCGCTCGGGGCCGAACATCACGCCGCGACGCTCGCCGGCGGCTATCGCCTGGGCGGCGATCGGCATGGCTTGGGCGGGGATATGCACGGGCTTCATCTGGCCGCGCCCGCGCGCCGTGGCGGCGTGGACGAAGGACAAATCGACGATCGCGGAGGCGACATCGGGAAAAACCCTGGCGCTTTCCAGAAGATGCACGGCCCCGGCGGCGGCGGCATAGGCGCCCTTGCGATATGCGCCGGTGCGCGGCCAGCCCTCGCGCGGCGCGACGAGTCGCAGATCGAAAAGGCCGAAATTGGCCATGGCGCGCGCGCACATGCCGATGTTGACCGCGAGCTGTGGGCGCACCAGGATGATCGCCGGCCCGCCTTCGAGCTTGGGCTTGGTGTGGTCCGTGCCGGCGCCGGTCATTGGAGGAGGTCGCCGTCTTGATCGAGCGTCGAGGCAAGATCTCGACGCGCGTGTGAGATGTTGACGATTTCCAAACGCGTGTCCGTGCAGCGGAAGAAGATGATGTGGCTTTTGAATAGATAGCCGCGCAACCCAGGAGCCAATTCCTCCGTCGGGCGTCCAAGGACGACGGGCGACGCGGCGAGTTTCGCGCATTGCGCGCGAATGAGTTCAACAAATGCGAGGCCTGCGTCGAAATCGCCTGAACTGTTGCCGATATAGTCGGCGATGTCCTTCAAATCTCTGTTGGAGGCCTTGCGATAGATCAGTTCGCGCATTTACCGGCCTGCGCCTTCCGCATTTGGACATGGGCGCGCAGCTCCGCGCCCACTTCCTCGTCGGTCAATTCTCCGCCCTCCGCCAACGCTACCTCGATCGTGTCGCGCAAGCTCTTGAGCTTCGCCTCGCGCTCCTCGACGAGGCGCAGACCCTCGCGCATCACCTCGGTCGCCTAGGCGTAGCGGCCGGATTTCACCAGCGCGTTGATAAAGTCTTCCCAGCGTTTGCCGACGGATACATTCATAGCGGCGCTCCTTCGGCGGCGTTATAGCACGATATGCGCATAGCGTGCTATCGCCGCGCGGTCCGCTCCGGGATGGGCGCCAGCGGACAGACCGACGGCCCGCGCTGGCGCGGATCGGTCAATGCGCTTGCGCGCACTTGCCCCGCGCCGGCATCTGGCATATACAGCGCGCCATCCCACAGGCGAAAGTCTCTGCGGCGTCTGCTTCAAGACGTTGTTCCGGTGGCCGATCCTTCGGCCTTCCAAGCGCTTTCGCCGAGGTCTAACCGGAGAAAAGACAAGATGGCGCTTCCTGAATTCACCATGCGTGGCCTCCTCGAGGCCGGCGCTCATTTCGGCCACCAGTCGCATCGCTGGAACCCGAAGATGGCGCCCTATATTTTCGGCGCTCGCAACAATATCCACATCATCGATCTCGCTCAGACCGTGCCGCTGCTGCATCAGGCGCTCAAGACCGTGTCCGACACGGTGGCCAAGGGCGGCCGCGTGCTATTCGTCGGCACCAAGCGCCAGGCGCAGGACCAGATCGCCGATTCCGCCAAGCGCAGCGCGCAATATTTCATCAACTCCCGCTGGCTCGGCGGCACGCTGACCAATTGGAAGACGATTTCTGGCTCGATTTCGCGCTTGCGCAAGCTCGACGAAATGCTAGGCGCGGGCGCCTCGGGCATCACCAAGAAAGAGCGTCTGCTGCTCACAAGAGAGCGCGACAAGCTCGAGAAGGCGCTCGGCGGCATCAAGGACATGGGCGGCACGCCCGACCTTATTTTCGTCATCGACACCAATAAGGAAGCGCTGGCGATCAAGGAGGCCAACCGCCTCAAGATTCCCGTCGTCGCGATCCTCGACACGAACTGCGATCCGGATGGCGTGACGCATCCCATCCCCGCCAATGACGACGCGGGCCGCGCCATCGCGCTTTATTGCGATCTGATCGCGCGGGCGGCGATCGACGGCATTTCGCGCAGCCAGGGCGCCGCGGGCGTCGATTTCGGCGAGGCGGAGGCGCCGCCGGTCGAGCCGGCGCTCGAAGCGGCCGAGCCGTCCGTCTCCGGCGAGGCGCCGCTCGAAGCCTTCGAGCTTTTGTCGGCGCCGCGCGGCGCGCCCGACGATCTCGCCAAGCTTCCGGGCGTCGGTCCGCAGATCGTGAAGAAACTCAACGATGGCGGCGTCTTCCATTACTGGCAGCTCGCCGCGCTGACGCCGGCGGAGTCCGAAAAGCTCGACGCCGATTTGAAACTCGGCGGCCGCATCGCGCGCGACAATTGGATCGAACAGGCGCGCGCGCTCGCTTCCGCCTGAACGCCGCCGCTTCGGCGCCTTGGCGCCCAAGAAAATGATTGAGCGCCGGTCCAATTTGGGCCGGCGTTCTTTTCAAGAAAGCTTCCGCCGGGGCGCCCCGCCGCCCCTCCAAAACAAGCGCCGGGATCAGGGGAAGCGCCCCGCGGCCGGCGCCCGACAACACATGAGGATTTACCCATGGCCACGATTACTGCCGCTTTGGTGAAGGAACTGCGCGAGAGCACCGGCGCCGGCATGATGGACTGCAAGGCCGCGCTGACCGAGAACGATGGCGACATCGAAGCGGCAGTCGACTGGCTGCGCAAGAAGGGCCTGTCCAAGGCCGCCAAGAAGGCCGGGCGCGTCGCCGCAGAGGGTCTTGTCGCGGCTTTGGTCGGCGAGCGCGCCGGCGTTGTCGTCGAAGTCAATTCCGAGACCGATTTCGTCGCCCGCAACGAGGATTTCCAGACCCTGGCGCGCAACGTCGCCGGCGTCGCCCTGTCGAGCGGCAAGACGGATGTCGAGGAGTTGGGCAAGCAGGCCTATCCCACCGGCGGCATTGTGGCCGACGCCGTGACGACCGCGATCGCCAACATCGGCGAGAACCTCACCTTGCGCCGCGCGGCGGGTCTTAGCGTCGAAAGCGGCGTCGTCGGCCGCTATGTGCACACGCAGATTTCCGACGGTCTCGGCAAGATCGCGGTCATCGTCGCGCTCGAATTGAAGGGCGACAAGGAAGTTCTCGCGACGCTGGCGCGCCAGCTCGCCATGCATGTCGCCTCGGCCAATCCGTTGGCGATGACCGCCGCCGAGCTCGACGCGGCGACGGTCGAGCGCGAGAAGAACCTCCTGGCCGAGAAAAACGCCGGCAAGCCGCCGCATGTGCTGGAGAAGATCATCGAATCCGGTCTCAAGACCTATTACAAGGAAGTGCTGCTGCCCGAGCAGGTCTCCAATCACCCCGACCACGCGGGCAAGACCGTCGCGCAGGCGGTGAAGGAAACCGAGGGCAAGGCCGGCGCGCCGATCGCGATCAAGGGCTTCGTCCGTTATGCGCTGGGCGAGGGCATCGAGAAGGCGACGGGCGACTTCGCCGCCGAGGTGGCCGCCGCCGTCAAGGGCTGACGCCGCGCCGCCAAGCATGCGCCGCCAAGGATCGGCGGTTTATCGTTGATATGACATGAGACGCGCCTTGCGCCCGCTTGCGGCGCGGGCGCGTCCTTTTGTATGAAGAACGGGCGAAGCCGCCCGAATCGCCGCAACGAGAGAAGAACAGCATGACGACGAGCCCCAATCCGGCGAGTAGTTGGAAGCGCGTGGTCGTCAAGCTGTCGGGCGAGGCTTTGATGGGCGATGGCCAACACGGCCTCGACGCGCCGACTTTGGCGCGCATCGCCCGCGATCTCGCGTCGGCCGCCGCCACGGGGATCGAAATCGCCGTCGTCGTCGGCGGCGGCAATTTTTTTCGCGGCATTCAGGGCGCCGACAAGGGCATAGAACGGGCGCGCGCCGACTTCATCGGCATGCTCGCCACGGTCATGAACGGCCTCGCATTGGAGCAGGCGATCGAGGCGCAAGGTCGGCAGGCGCGCGCCTTGTCGGCCGTCCCCATGCCTTCGCTTTGCGAGTCCTATTCTCGCCGCGCGGCCTTGCACCATTTGGCCAAGGGCAGGGTGGTGATCGCGGCGGGGGGCACCGGCAACCCGTTTTTCACGACCGACACGGGCGCCGCGCTGCGCGCCGCCGAACTTTCCGCCGACGCGGTGCTCAAGGCGACCCAGGTCGACGGGGTCTACACCGCCGACCCGAAGCGCGACCCCGCGGCGCGGCGTTACGAGGCCTTGACCCACGATAAAGCCATCGAACAAAATCTCGCGATCATGGACACGGCCGCGTTCGCGCTAGCCCGCGAGAATAAGATCCCGATCGTCGTCTTCTCAATTCGCGAGGAGGGGGCGATCACCGCGACGCTAGGCGGCCTGGGCCGAGCCACCTATATCGTTCCATGACCGACCCGCCGTCGTCGGCGGGCGCGGCGCGGACGGGGACTCTCGAAGTTCGGGCCGCGGGAAAAACCCGAGCAACGACGAGCGAAGCTGCTATTATCCGTTCAAGAACTGAAACCCGAAGATAGACAGGTTGCGACCAATATGAGTCAGACTTTCGATATCGCCGATTTGAAGCGCCGCATGCAGGGCGCGCTCGCCACCCTGAAGCATGAGTTCGGCGGACTGCGAACCGGCCGCGCCTCGGCCTCGCTGGTCGAGCCCGTGCATGTCGACGCCTACGGGCAATCCACGCCGCTCAATCAGGTAGCCACCATCAGCGTGCCCGAGGCTCGCCTTATTTCCGTTCAGGTGTGGGACA
>CAVZKF010000017.1:0-73480 GCA_963775775.1 uncultured Alphaproteobacteria bacterium | reverse complement strand
TTTGCCTGCCTACTGGTTCAGTTCAGGTATTGTTGGAAATTCAAAAATCGAGGAAGCGCGGGTGTTCATTCGGACGCGTGGCGTCGACGCTTTTCGCCAGCGTCTCGCCGATCACTACAAGATCGATTTGACGATGGGAGAGCAGGGGCAAAGGCGCGGACGCCGCGAAGCGCCGGTGTGATAATCCGACGATCGGAGGCTTCGCGCGAACGTCAGAGCGTTGAACAGTCGGCGCGGGACATCGGCATGGCGGGCAATCTCTTCCCCAAAAGCGGATTTTATCTGGACGGCCCCAACGGGTGGGGTCGCGGACGCGGCGCGTAGCCGCCGAAAAAGGAGACCCGAAAGTGACTCTTCTTTCGTTACGCGGGGTCAGCGATTCCGCTTCCCTGCCTCGGGTTTCGCTCCTGCCTCTCCTAGCATTGACCATCGTTTTCCTCGCATCGGTCGCCTTCATCGGTCTTTCGGGAGATTTCCCGCTCAACGACGACTGGTCTTTCGCGATCACGACAAGGAGGCTGGTCGCCTCCAATAGCTGGGCGCCCGTCGGCTGGGCCGCCATGACGTTGATCACCAACGCCCTCTGGGCAGCGCCAATTTGCAGCGCCTCCTCCTGCGATTTCGTCGATCTCCGTTTCACTACGATGCTGGCGTCTTTGTTATTGTTTTCGGCAAGCTATTTCCTGGCGGGCCTCAACAGCAAGAACTTCTCACATTCCGCTCGCGGCGGCGCTGCTGGTGGCCTTTAATCCGATCGCCTATTTGCTGTCATTCACCTTCATGACGGACATCCTGTTCACAGCCCTGGTCACGATCAGCGCGTTCCTTTTCATCGTTTCGCTTGAACGGAATTCGGTCAGCGCGGCTTTCTTCGGAGCGCTCGTGGCGCTCGCGGCAACCATGTCCCGACAACTCGGGCTATGCATCCCGCTCGCCTACATGGTCGCGCGATTACTGCAAGAAGGCGACTGGCGGCGGAAATCCATCATGGCGCTGGCGCCTCTTGTCCTGTGCGCGGCTTCGCTCATGCTCTTTAACGGCTGGCTGCGGGACGCCGGGAGGGCGCCGGCTCTCTATGACGCCCCGTCCGCCGCCGTATTGGCCGTCCTGAAATCGCCGATGCTTCAGATGTTGTCGCGCCTCGGCTGGAACGTGATCACCGCGCTGCTTTATCTCGGACTGTTCTGCCTGCCGATGCTCCTCCTGACCCGGCGCCCGAATTTCGTCACCAAGGCGCCTTCATGGCTGCGGTGGGTTCCAACCGCCGTCGCGGGCGGCATCGCCGCTATCGCGGGCATCGGCATGCTCGCCATGCACAGGACCATGCCCATCAGCGGCAATATTATGATTCCCCAAGGCATCGGGCCGCTCTTGCTCCGCGACGCCGAGATTCTCCAACTGCGAAACGTGCCCCCGCTTCCTTCGGCCTTCTGGATCCCAGTCACTCTGCTTAGCATCTACGGCATGTTCGAACTAACCGCCCGCGGAGTCATTTATGCCGTGAATACGGTCTTGACGCGATGGTTTGGCCGCTTCGAGCCTGGCGAAGCCGGCGTCGTATTCGCGGCGACGGCCATCCTAGCGTATTACGCGCCGCTTTTGTTCCTCCCCGCCTTTTTCGATCGCTACAACCTTCCAGTCGTGCCCCTCACGCTGTTCGTTCTAGTGAGCGCGTCGGCGGTTGGTTCGATCAACCGTTTCCGTATCTTTGCGTCCTCCGCCCTTTGTCTGCTGATCGCCGCTTTTTCGGTGCTGGGCGCTCATGACTACATGGCCTGGAATCGGGCCCGCTGGACCGCGATCGCGGACCTCCAGAACGCTGGAATCGCCAATCCCGCTAATCTTGATGGCGGCCTCGAATATAACGGTTATTTCTCCTATAAGCCGTCCGGTGAAAAGCACGAAGGCAAGAGCTGGTGGTGGATCGACAAAGACGACTATCAGATTACCTTTGGACTCCATCGCTGGTATGAAAGTATTCAAGACCTATCCCTATGAAACATTGCTACCACCGGCAACGCGGGCGCATCCAAGTTCTTACCGCTGTTTCCGATCAAAGCCGTCCCCAATAGCGAGATAAAATGGTGCAAGGACAAGCAAACCTTTGACATCAATGTTGGCGGTCATGCCGAAGAAAGGCATAAAAAATATGTCGCCTAAAAAGATCGTAATTACAGGCGCGGCGGGGCTTGTTGGACAAAATCTGGTTCAACGCATGCTTCGTAAAGGGTTCGATGAAATTGTCGCCATAGACAAACACAAGGAAAACACTGTTGTCCTGCGGAGCCTGCATCCCTCCGTGAAAGTCATTCTGGCCGACCTCGCGACCGACGACGGTTGGGAGCAGGAATTGGCGTCTTGCGCGGCCTTGGTGATTGGGCATGCGCAGATCGGCGGCTTGGATCCAGAGGAATTCATCAAAAACAACATTCGCGCGACGGAACGCCTTATAGACGCCGCGACCCGCCAACGTGTCCCCTACATCGTCCATATATCCTCGTCGGTGGTAAATTCGAAGGCCGTCGACAATTATACGGAAACCAAGAAACAACAAGAATCGATCGTCGTGAGCGCGGGGATTGAGCGAATTGTTCTGCGGCCGACTCTCATGTTTGGCTGGTTTGACCGCAAGCATCTAGGCTGGCTTGCTCGTTTCATGTGTCGTGTTCCGGTTTTCCCTATTCCAGGTTCCGGCGAATATTTACGGCAACCTCTCTACGTGGGAGATTTCTGTGATATAATTCTCGCCTCACTTGAGAAGCGGATGACTGGAACTTATAATATTACTGGGCAAGAAAGAATTTCGTATATTGAACTTATCAAGACTATCCGAGAAGCGGTAAATAGCAAAGCGATAATCCTGAACATCCCATATTCCGTATTTTGGATTCTGCTTAAAGCCTATGCGCTGATCAACTCCAATCCCCCGTTCACGGCGAATCAGTTGGAAGCTCTCGTAACGCCAGACGTCTTCGAGGTGATCGACTGGCCGGAGATTTTTGGAGTGAAATCGACGCCCTTGGCGGAGGCGCTGTCGGAGACCTTCCGCGACCCAGTCTATTCGCAAATTACGCTCGAGTTTTGACACGGCGCTTTAATCGCTCGGCGCGATTTGCCCAAAGCTGTTGCTCCGTTTATGCTTACGACCAATATCCTCCCGCCGCCAGAGAATCCCTTATGGCTCGATTGATCGTAATCGGCTCAGGCGCCATGGGGCTCGCCGCCGCTTATCACGCGTCGAAGGCGGGCCATTCCGTTCAGGTGTTGGAGGCGGCGGCCGATCCGGGCGGAATGGCTGCGCATTTCGACTTCGACGGTTTGTCGATCGAGCGCTTCTACCATTTCGTCTGCAAGGCAGATCGCCCGACATTCGCTCTATTGAACGAACTCGGCATAGGCGATCGTATGCGCTGGCGCACGACCTCGATGGGCTATTTCACCGACGGACGACTCCATCCGTGGGGAGACCCCATCTCGTTGCTGCGCTTTCCACGGATCAGCGTGATTTCCAGAATTCGTTATGGCCTGTTCGCGCTCGTATCAACAAGGCGGGAGCGGTGGGACGCGATCGAAACCGAGTCCGCGCGTTCCTGGATCACGCGTTGGTGCGGCAGCGAAGTCTATAGCCGATTGTGGAAGCCGCTGTTCGATTTGAAATTCTATCGTTACGCGGATCACGTCTCCGCGGCGTGGATATGGACGAGGATCAAGCGCATCGGCCGTTCGCGGCGCAGTCTATTCGCCGAGGAGTTGGGCTACATCGACGGCGGAAGCCAAACACTGGTGGACGCCTTGATCGCGGCGTTGCGGCGGAACGGAGGCTCGGTGCTTCTGTCCTGCCCCGCATGGAAGGTCCAAACTCAAGATGGGCGCGTGACCGGAGTGCTGACGCCGCAAGGCGTCTTGCCCGCCGACGCCGTCATCAGCACCGTTCCGACGCCGTTGGTGCGCGACTTGGCGCCCGACCTGCCGGCCGACTGGCTCGCCAAATATGACGCGATCGACAACATCGGCGTTTGTTGTCTCCTGTTCAAACTGAAGCGCTCGGTGACGCCGCACTTCTGGGTCAACGTGAGCGAACCGGACATCCCGATCCCCGGCTTCATCGAGTTTTCGAATCTCCGTCCAGTGGACGATAAAATCGTCTACGTGCCCTATTACATGCCGACGGATCATCCCAAATTCACATGGCCAGACCAGCGATTGCTCGACGAGGCCTTTGCCTGCCTGCGCCGGGTGAACCCCGCTTTAAGTTCCGCGGAATCGTCTCGTCCCACGTCGCGAGGCTGCGGCATGCGCAACCTGTCTGCGAGCCAGGTTTCGCGCGCGAAAATTCCGCCTGTCCAAACCCCGATTCATGGGCTTCAGATCGCCGACACATGTTTTTATTACCCCGAGGATCGTGGAATTTCCGAGAGCGTTCGGATTGGCGAAGAGATGGCGGAAAGGGTGTGACTTTGCGAATTGGCCAAGCGAAGTCGGTTCGAAACGAGTTCCGGCAATTTCTGAATTTTGCCGTCGCGGGCGGGCTCGCGGCGCTGGTTAATCTGTTGTCGCGCTACGTTCTTTCGAGCGTCATGCAGTATGAAGCCGCGGTTGCGATCGCGTATCTTATCGGCATGACGACCGCGTTTCTTCTCACGCGACGATTTGTCTTCGCGGCGAGCGGACAGCCCGTGGCCGTGGAGTATGGCCGCTTCGGCTTGGTTAATGTCGCTGGCTTCATTCAAGTTTGGATCGTCAGCGTCGCTCTCGTCCGCGTGGTGTTTCCCGATATGCGTTTCGAATGGCACGCCGAGGAAATTGCGCATCTGGTCGGCGTGGTCAGCCCAATCGCCGTGAGCTATTACGGACATAAGCATTTTTCATTCAAGCGCGCCGAGCCGAGGCCGGACGCGGCGACCAACAATTGAGGCAAGCGCTGTATCCAAGCGCGCAATGGCGCGCCCGAGTTCTCTCGATGAATTGCTGGGAAATACAATAATGAAAAGCTCCGCTGCTCGTTCCAACGGCCAAACGGAGCGGCCGCGAGCGCGAAGGCGACATGCGAAAGCGTTCAGATGCCGATCACGGCCTACTTCCGAGGATTTGCCGTCCAATTGCACGGCGCCTCGCCGTTAAAATCGTTTCGGACGTCACCCGATGAACGAGGCTCTAAAACCAAAAGGTCGCGTGCAATGAGGCCCCGCCCGGCGCCCACGCTGAATTCTGGACGACGACGCAGCCAGGGCCGCCAAGCCCGTCGTCCTGGTGCTCCTTGGCGCCTCTGGCCAATCACGACGCGACCGGTCCCAATCAGAGTTTCCGGGCTTACGTCGCGGCGCTGAGCGACGAATTCGAGTTCATGGTCGTGGGTCGCGACGGTCCGTCGGGCTCCGACTCGGCGGATGCCTCTCGCGGGCGGTGGACCGACGATGAACTCGTGAAGACGCGCCATTGCCGGATCTCCTCCCTTGGCGCAGACGGGTTGCGCGACATTCTGCGCGCGACGCCACATGATTTGATGATCCTGAACGGTTTTTTCGATCGAGAATTCACGATCCCGGCGTTGGCTATGCGACGACTGGGGCTCATCCCGCGGTTGCCGACGATACTGGCGCCGCGCGGCGAGTTCTCGGCCGGAGCGCTCGGCTTGAAGCACGCGCGCAAGCAAGCATATTTGCTCGCCGCGCGCGGTCTTGGGCTACTCGACGATGTATGGCTCCACGCCACGAGCGAACAGGAGGCCGATGAAATCCGCGATGGTTGCCCGTGGCGCGCGACATCGTCGTCGCTCCGAACATCCGCGTGCTCGGCCCGCTGCCCCCAGCTAAGGCGCCTGCGGACGACGGTCGGTTCGCGTGGTGTTCTTGAGCCGCGTCGATCGAAAGAAGAACCTCGATTACGCCATAAAACTTCTGGCGAATGTGCGCGCGCCAGTGACGTTCGATATTTTTGGCCCGGCGAACGACCCGGCCTATTGGGCCGAATGCGAACAACTGATCTCGCGCCTTCCTGCCCATGTAAAAGTCCACTATCGCGGATTGATTCCCAACGTAGACGTGGCGGCGACGCTGGCGGGATACGACTTGTTCCTATTGCCGACGCGCGGCGAGAACTTTGGTCACGCGATTTTCGACGCCTTGGAGGTGGGCCTGCCGGTTTTAATCTCCGATCAAACGCCGTGGCGCGAGTTGGAGCGAATCGGCGCGGGCTGGAGCCTTCCTCTCGCGGATCCCGATCGCTTCACGGCTATTATTGATCGCATGGCCGCGCTCGGCCCCACCGAGCAAATCGCATTACGCCGGGCGGCGCGAGCATTCGCCAAATCCAGCTTGCAAGAAAGCGACGCCGTGGCGCGGATGCGCGCCATGCTAAACGGCACGCTGGGCCGCGCGCCGCCAGTCTCCAACAACGATAAGGCGCGCAAGGGCTTGTAGCTTGTCGAGCAATTTTACCTAGTGCAATATCAATTTGAATGCGGCGGCCGTTGGCTGGATGTCGCTTCATTCGTGGGGGTCAATCGGGTGAGCGACGCAGACGCCAAAAATCGGAAAGTGTCATCCGAGGACTTTTCTCCAGCGAGTTCATCGAAAGAAGTCGTGACAACTCATCAGACGCCCGGAAAGAATCAACACCGCGACGACAAGATCCAATTCGCACTCGTCGTCTCGCATCCCATACAGCATTTCACGCCCTTCTACCGCGCACTGGCTCAGTGCGAGGGGATCGCGCTCAAGGTGTTTTTCTGCTGCCGGGTCGGGCTCGAGCCGTACTTCGATCGCGAGATGAACACGCCATATCGCCTGGAACATGGATCTTCTGTCGGGCTATGACCACATGTTCCTGCCAGAAGCCTCGCGGATCACGCGTTCGGGCCCACTGAAAATCCGCAATCCGAGTATTGGCGAGGAGCTTGCAAAGTTCGACCCCGAAGTCGTGTTGACCCACGGGTACAACCAACTGACCATGCTGTTCGCGCTTTGGTGGTGCCGGCGGAACAAAGTGCCGGCGATGCTGATCGGCGACAGCGAACTTCTCCATCAGCGCCGCGCCGGAGTAAGCTTCGCCAAGCGCGTCTCTTTTGCCTCTCTTGCTAAGTCAGTATAAGTGTTTTTTGACGACCGGCGACAACAACGAGGCCTATTACGCCCATTATGGAGTTGATCGTCGGCGCTTCTTTCGCTCGCCTTTTACGATCGACGAGGCGAACTACCGAGCCGCCGCCGACAATCGGGCTCAGTTGCGCCAAGCTTTCAGGCAGGCGCATGGGATTGGTCCAGACGAATTTGTCGTGTTGGTGGTCGGCAAGCTTTCTGATCGAAAGCGTCCCTACGATCTATTGGCCGTCGCGGAAACGCTGAAATCGACCACCGGGGCGTCTTTTCCTTTCCACATCGTCTATGCGGGCGATGGCGCAAACATAGAGGATCTGAGAACGACGGTCGCCGCGAAGAAATTGCCAGTCACGCTGTTGGGTTTCGTCAATGTCGATCGGCTGGCTGAAGTCTATTGCGCCGCGGATATTCTGGCGCATCCCTCGGAACTGGACCCCCACCCTTTGGTGCTAAGCGAAGCCGCCTGCGTTGGTCTGCCCTTGCTAATCAGTGACCGCGTTGGAGCGGCTGGACCGACCGATATTGCTCGCGAAGGGGAGAACGCCGTCGTTTATCCATGTGGCGATGTGCGGGCCTTGGCCGACGCCCTACTTCGATTGGGACGAGAGCCGGAGACGGTCGAGCGAATGTCGAAAGCGTCATTGCGGATATATAGAGAACTCGATACCCGCAAGAGCGTCGCCGGCGCGCTCGCCGCGATAGAATTCTGCCGCGAAGAGTCCTGAGCGAAAAGGCTGATCCGCGATGAAACTCCTTTACCATGGTCGAATGTGGGAGGGCAGCACCGCTCTCCAAAAATTCGAGGCTTTTCGGCGGCAGCCTGGAGTCACCGCGATCGCGCACGACGCGGGAACCTTGGGCGCGCCATTCAATCTACTGGCGAGCGTGCGCTGGAAGCTCAGATGGCCATCCGATCAAGATCGGGAGAACGACAAACTGATCGAGGCTGTCGCAGCCGAGAAGCCCGATGTCGTGTTTGTCGACAACAGCTACTGCATTGCGCGCGCCACGCTTCGCAAATTGCGCGAGATATGCGATCCGCTGCTCGTCTATCACTCGCCCGACGATATAACCGCCTGGCACAATCTGTCCTGGCCGATCCGGCTGACATTTCCGGAATGGGATCTCTTCTTCACGACCAAAACGTTCAACGTTCCGGAATTGCGAGCCTCTGGTGTGCGCGATCCGGTGTTGGTCGGCAACGCTTTCGATCCAGAGATGCATCGGCCTATGTCTCGTGCAGAGGTTGGCGAGGAATACGAACGCTTCGATCTCGTCTTTATCGGAACGTTCGAGGAGGATCGCTTTCGCTACATCAGGATGCTCGCGGAGGCGGGGCACACGGTCGCCGTTTACGGCAATCCCGCCAGAAGGTTTAGCCGCGGTTGGGAGATGACGCGGCACGAACGCATCACGGTCGGCCCGCCGGCGCTTGGGGGCGACTATTCGCGGGCGATGCACCACGGCAAGATCGCGTTATGCTTTCTGCGTAAAATGAACCGTGACCGCATCACGACGCGATCGATCGAAATTCCCGCCATGAGACGGGCGATGGTCGCGGAGAAGACGGAAGAGCATGACAGCCACTTCGCGGACGGCTCCGAGTACTTTGGATTTCGCGACGAGACCGAGCTTCTCGATAAAGTTCGCGCCCTGCTCGCGGACGACGGCTTGCGGTTGAAGATCGCGGAGAGCGGGCGCGCGCGGTGCTTTGCATCCGGCTACACCACGGCCGATCGGGGCCAGGATATGACCGCGGCGATAAAAAGGGCGGTCGCCGCGCGCACCAGCCAACGAAAGACGACGGCCATCCTTGCTGAAGGATAGACGAGCGATTCGTTCGCTATCCGATCGAGGTTGTGCATCGACAAACCGCGCGCATCGGGCGCGGACCGCGCGCGACGCATATAGCTCTGTTTTGGGAAGGGATCGGCATGACCCATCGTGATCGCGGACGGGGAAGCGAAATAAGATGGCCGTGACCAAGCCGTTGCGGATTGCGATCGCCACGGGCGGGCGCTTTCACGTCCTGGATTTGGCGCGGGAACTGGATGCGCTCGGCCACGAGGTCCGATTTTATTCGTACGTGCCCAAGGCCAGGGCTCTGAAATTCGGGCTGCCGGCGCGCTGCCATGTTTCGTTGTTGCCCCTTATGTGGCCGTTCGTCGGATGGGATAGTCTTCTGCCGAAGACGGCGCCGGAAATACGCGAAAAACTCCTCGGCTTCGCGCTCAATCGCGCCGTCATGGCCCGGCTAAATTCATGCGACGTTTTCATTGGCATGTCCGGGTTGATTCTCGAGGCGGCGCGCTTTGCAAAGGCAAATTTGGCGCGCGCGTTTATGTCGAACGCGGCAGCCGACATATCGTGTCTCAAGCAAGAATCCTCGAACAAACCGGCGGCCAAACGCCAAGCCGACTTGCGATAGAGCGGGAACTTGCCTCCTACAAATTGGCTGATAGGATCGCGGTCGCTTCCGGTCAAGTTGTCGACAGCTTTCTCGAAGAAGATGCCAGTCTCGCGCCAAAGCTTTTTAAAAACCCTTATGGCGTCGATCTTGAACAATTTCCGCAACGAAAAGCTATTCCCTCTGGCCCTCCGACCGTCTTGTTCGTGGGAGGCTGGACATATCGCAAAGGCGCCGATGTGCTGTCGGCGGCCATGGAACAGCTTCCCGAGGCGCGGTTGATTTACGTCGGCGCCGCCGGCGACGTGAGCTTCCCGAATAGCGAGCGCTTCGTTCATTACGATTTCGTTCCCCAATGGCGGCTCGGCGAATTTTACGCCCAGGCGCATGTGTTCGCCATTGCCTCCAAAGAAGAAGGGCTGGCGCTTGTGCAATTGCAAGCGCTGGCGAGCGGTCTGCCGCTCGTCTGCACGGATCGCACGGGCGGCGGCGATTTGAGTTTAACCCCCGGGCTCGCCTCTCGAATCCGAGTTGTCTCGAGCGGAGACCCGAACTTGCTCGCCAAGGCAATCTCGTCCACACTGGCGGATAAACCATCGCCGCTGGCTGAGTCGGATCGACAGATTTTGTCCTGGCGCGGTTACGGCTTGCGTTATGCTCGCGAGCTTGATTCGCAAGAGCCAATGTGTAGCGACGCCGCGTAAGACGATACTGGCGTCGCGCCGTGAACCCACCGCTCCTCGCAAATGAAGGATATTCAAAAGTGAACAATGTTCTGGTCAAGATTTTTGGCTGGTCGGCGACGCTTATTCATGGCGATTCCATGGTCCTTGATCGATGGTTGTGGCTGCGTCGCCACCTCCCCTTGGTTTTACCCGGCGACGCCAAGTTTCTGGATGTCGGATGCGGCAGCGGCGCGTTCACTTTAGGGGCAGCGTTGCGGGGGTATGACGTCGTTGGATTGAGTTGGGACGAAGCCAACCAGTCCAAGGCTGCCTCCAGAGCCAAGCTGCTCGGACTGGAGGCGGCGCGGTTTCCATCTGCGATGTTCGAAAGCTTGACGAGCGAACCGAGCTCAAGGGCCAATTTGATATTGCTCTGTGTTCGGAGAACATCGAGCATATCTTGAACGATCTGAAGCTCATGAAGGACATCCAGCATGTCTGAAGCCCGGCGGGCGTCTTTGTCTCAGCACGCCGAACTTCTATTATCATCCGGTGACGGCGGAGGACCGGGGCCCGTTCCCAACGATCGAGGATGGTCGCCATGTGCGGCGCGGCTATTCGCCCGCGATGCTTCGCGAGCTTTGCGACCTGGCGGGTTTTGATGTCGAGGAGATCACTTACGTCAGCTATTTTTTCAGCCAATGGTCGACCGCCACGATGAGAGTCGTCAACAGCCTGTTCGGCGCCAGGATTGGTTGGGCTTTGACATCGCCTTTGCGCGTCCTGCCCGTGGCGCTGGATCAATGGCTCGGTCGGTGGCTCGGCGAACTTACGGGTCGTCCGGGTTTTTCCATCACCATGGTGGCCTATAAGCGGCGTTTCACCAAAACGTCAGACATGTCTCGCCATGAGTGGCCGGCTCAACTCGCGACCCACCGGTGCTGAGCGACGCGCGCGATCACGGGGTGATCGCGGTTAAACTCGCCGCATCGAAACGAGGTGAAAATTGTGCGCCGGATCGTGAGTGGCGCTCAGTCTCGCGAAGCGCGTCGCACTGCGATCGGGTTATGCGGCGCGGAATCGAATGGATGGTGAACCGACTTTATGGCCTCGCCATCACGCTTGATCCCAACGACGTAGTGCTACTGAGGCGCGACTGAAGACCAAGGGCCGTCGGTCAGAAAAAGGCCAATGAACGGCGGCGGCGGCTAATTTGACACCGCGTTGGAGCGCACTTGAGTTGGGCGCGCCAGCATTCGGCTCAATCTTTCAAGATCGAGCGAGTAATCAGCTTCGGGACCAGATTTATGAGCTTAGTCGATAGAATTCTCGCTGGCGTCGAACACTACGCGAACGCGGTTTTTGTAAGAACTTATGTTCTGCGCGAGCTTTTACGCGCGCGACGACGTGGTAATAAGATCGATAACGAATTCATTAAGGAGGCGTTCACACGCCCACGCTGGCAAGAAGACTTTGTTCTCTTGCTACGCTTTTTCGACTTTTCCGAAACCGTGACCCTCATCGACGTCGGCGCCAATGACGGGACATGGACCAAAAAATTCTTGAGCATCTACCCTAACGCGTCGGTCATCGCCATAGAGCCCATGCCCGCGAATTTCGCCCGATTCTCCGCCATGCACGCTGGAGATCCGCGCGTGTTGGCGCTGAACGTCGCCGCGGGAGAGCGCGAGGGCGAACTCGAATTATTCGTTAACGACGACGACGTTGTGGGGGTGGGCGCGAGCGCCTATCGCTACGAGAGCGGCATCACCAATTATAGTGCGACGACGACAAGCCATCGAGTTGACACGCTCACGCTCGATCAAATCGTCGAGCGGCACAAGGATCGGATCAAGGGTCGCGTCATCATCAAAATCGACGTGCAGGGACATGAAGCCAGCGTGCTGAGAGGCGCGGCTTGTCTATTGAAACGCGTGGAAGCCGTTCACGTCGAGGTGGCGCTTTTCCAATACTCTGGCCAGGAGCACGGCGTTACGGAGATCGTTCCGATTCTTTCCGCCGCTGGACTTCACCTTGGTCCCTATCAACAGTGCATCGGGCGAATTGTCAGCCGCTATCCCTATGAACTCGACATGCTGTTCGTTCGCCAGGAAAGCTTGCCGAGACTGCTGGGTTATTGAGTTGTCGAGCAACGGGCGGTCGCGTCTCAACTTTAACCGTAGCGATCACGACCGCTTCCATGCTTTTTATCGGTGTGAATATACGCAAGCAGCGATCGGTCGATCATGCGCCGCGGCAGCGCGCCCTTCGGAGTCCTGAATTGTCGTCTCGTCAATGAATGGACTCTCATCGCGCGCCTACGCCATTTTTCTTCGCCTGACCCAAAAGCCGCGGGCCGCGTTCCATAAACGCTTATGTTGGCTGGCTGGCATTAGGACTGATGCGATCGGTAAGAGCGTTATGGTGGCCCATATGGCGAGACAAACAACCAATCTCATCCAGCCCGCGTTCCAGTCGCAAACCCCACCACTCTTCCAACGGCTCCGCTCCAGACGAGAGCCGCCAACGCAATGAGGACGCATTGTATTGCGTGTTGCCAATAGGCGACGCCAAGTCGCCGTGTCAACAATATCGGCAGCACCAGACCGATGCTCACGATTTCGCCAGCGGCCATCGCGAACGCGACTTCGGCGGCTCCAAAGCCGCTGGCGAGTGGAGCCGCGAGGGCGACCGCGATCATTGTTTGCGCGACTTGGCCCATCGCCTGTTGCTTGGGTATATCCGCGAGATGCGCGAGATAAACCAGGGTATCTCCGGCGCGACGACAATAGCCGGAACGACGAGCCAAAACAGCGTCCCCATATCGAACAAATCCGATTTTCCAGTCCATAATTCGATAATCGAGGCGCCGAAGGTCAGCAGACCGGCCGCCATCACGCCTCCGATCGCCGCGACGCTCCTTCCCAAGTAGCTCATACCGCGCTTGATCATCGCGGTGTTTCCCGAATGCACGTGAGGCGCAAGTTCCACGCCGGCGGATGTGGACAGCATGGCCACGATATTGCGGCCGAAATTAACCAGCGTGCGATGCAGGACGAACGTTACGACGACGGGACCGCCTAGCCCCAACGCGCTCAAAAGCAAGACGGTAGTTTGCAGCCACATTGTCGGAGCCGCGTAGGTGAGCGCATACCAGCGCATCGCGAGACCCGCGTCGCGCAATTCCAAAGCGCTTGGCGGCAAAGGCCAAAGACGCAGTTTCGGATACCGCCGCCTTAGATCGGCGAGCAGAATGCCCCATGCGAATACGAGCTGCGCCAATATGTAAGTCAGAGCCAACACGCCCGGACCGGCGCCGCCGAGCGCGGCCGCTAGCGCGGCCACGACGATGCAAAGGCTCGACACGCTCTCGATCATAATCCCGCGTGAGTATTCGCCGTAGGCGCGATAAATCTGAGTAAAAGCGCTTTTCGTTGTCGTTACGGCCTGCATTACGCCCAGTGAGAACAGAACCAACGACGCTTCGGACGAATTAAGCGAACGGATGGAGACGAATGGCGAGGCGGACTCGATCACGGCCAGCAAAGCCGCGATCGCAACCATCAACAGCGCCAACAGCGTATAAATAAAGGCGGCGGTCCCGACCTGCCTCTGGAAACCAACCTTGTCGCCAACACCCATCGCCTTTTGCAGGCGGTTTCCGACGAAGATGCCAAATCCCAAATCCACGAGGCTCAACAAGCCCGACCAGGCCATCAATGTCGTCCAGTCGGCGAACAGATCCGTCGGCCACATCCGCAGCAAGATCGCCGTCAACAGAAATCGATCGCCAATTGAAATCAGCATGCTGAAAACCTGGCTGGCGAAATTTTGGAGAGTTTTGCCTAACATGCGCGCGTGCTCGGATATTCGGTGGCCGTGATCGAAAATTTTAGACCGACATTGCTGAACGAGTCCGGCGTCATCGTCCTTCGCCCGCGCGCGAATCTGCAAGCCGCAGAATAGTCGGTCAGCGCTATTGCCGCAACATTGGCCAAAGTTAATCGATCGCGATCAGGCGCGGCGGGGCGTTAGATCGAAGCAGTAAGAGGAAATGTCTGCTTAGCGACCGGAGACAATTCGCCGCGCCATGTCTATCAACAAAATATCGCGTCGCGGCCCGCCATTATTGCTTTCGAACAAAGACCCCTTCCAAACTTCTCATGCGCACGTCCCGCATTGCGACGCCCTTAACAACAGCATCGGCATCGACGTCCAAGTGTTTTGAGCTATGCTCGGCAACTCATGGTCCGCTCTGTCAAAACTACTCCTCGCCGACCTTGGCGGGTTTGAAAACGACTGGGCGCAGCATGAAGGATGGGACGTGATCGCCCATGCCTATCACGGGCGGCCCATCATCCTCTTGCGCACGTGGCCGCCGGTCGCGGCGCTCGGCGTAGACTGGGCGTACGCGCGGCGCGCGGCGGCTCCGCCACCGCGGCGGCGGGCCGTCCCGATTTGCTTGCGCGCGGCGCGCGCGCCTTTGGAGCCGCCTCGCGCGCTGGCGCCGCCGATCCCCCGGAGCTTCGACCACGTCCGCCGCGTTCGACTCCTCGTCTGGCGCCGCGCTCTCCTCCCCGACGCTCATGTCCGCTGGACGACTCGCTCGGCGGCGGCAATTCGGACAGTCTCGGTCCCTCCCACTCCACCTCTTTGCCGATAAGATTTTCAATCTGTTCGACATATTTCTTGTCTTCGGGCGTCACCAGCGTGATCGCGACGCCGGAGCGCCCAGCCCTCCCCGTGCGGCCGATACGGTGCACATAGTCTTCGCTGTGTGTCGGCACATCAAAATTGAACACGTGGCTGACATCGGGAATGTCGAGCCCGCGCGCGGCCACGTCCGAACAGACCAGAAGAGCGACCGAGCCGTTCTTGAATGCCTCGAGCGAGGCCATGCGGGCCATTTGATCCATGTCGCCATGCAAGGCGCCGACGGAAAACCCGTGCTTTTCCAACGAGCGGTGCAAAATCGCCACATCTCGCTTGCGGTTGCAAAAGATGATGGCGTTCTTGAAATTCTCCGCCGAGCGAATGAGATTGCGCAAGGTGTCGCGCTTTTCGGCGTGTCCATGCGAAGCGACCATCGCCTGACGGATGAGGGCGGCCGTCGTCGCGGCTCTCGCCACCTCCACCCGCACCGGATTGTGCAGAAACGCTTCGGTCAAGCGGGTGATTTCCGGCGGCATGGTGGCGGAGAAGAACAAGGTCTGGCGGGTGAAGGGCACCAGTTTGCAGACCCTCTCGATATCCGGAATAAAGCCCATGTCGAGCATCCGGTCAGCCTCGTCGATGACGAGAATCTCGATTCCGGTCAGCAGCAGCTTACCGCGGTCGAAGAAATCGAGCAGGCGGCCGGGCGTTGCGATCAAAACATCGGCGCCGCGCATGATCTTGGCTTCCTGGTCGCCAAAAGAAACCCCGCCGATCAGCAGCGCTACGTTAAGCTTGTGGTTGGCCCCATATTTTATGAAGGCTTCCTCGACCTGAGCCGCGAGTTCGCGCGTGGGTTCGAGGATGAGGGTGCGCGGCATGCGCGCCCGAGCCCGCCCCTGTTCAAGCCGGCACAGCATCGGCAGGGTGAAGGCGGCGGTTTTGCCGGTGCCCGTCTGGGCGATGCCGAGTATGTCGCGACCTTGGAGGGCCGGCGGGATCGCCTCGGCCTGGATCGGCGTCGGCGTCGTGTAGCCGGAAGCCTCAACGGCCGTGAGCACCTTTTGCGAAAGGCCGAGTTCGTCGAATTTCATCAATTGTCCTGATCACGGCGGCGGTCGGATTTTAAAGCCTGCCGCGCGCCGGCCGTGTAAAACGCGCGTTGCTGTTGGGGGAAACGCTCCGCCCACTGGACAGCGGCCCATGACGGCGGACTTCCTGCCCTCGGTTCGCCTTGGCGGCGCTTCTTGCAATATGGCGACCAAAACGAAACCCGCAATATGCTTGGCCGGCATCTCGGCCAATGTCAATGAATTTACGGCCGCTCACGTCGCTTGGATGAAATTCCGGCGGACATCCCTAATTACAAACCACGCCCGACATCGCTCAGTCCAAATGTGGTAAACCATTTGAAATCAAGGCTGAACATCCTTGGTCCCCAATCGGCTTTCTTCGCCGCAGGGCGAAATCACGGCCGGGCTCCTGTATGTCCTTGGAATCGTCGAGGTGGTCACTCCATCCACGCCTACGTTTCGATAGACCGTTACGCTACCGGTCCCTTGAGGCGATGGCGCGGTCTTGGCCCTTCGCCAAGACTCGGATTCGGGCCAAACCAGCGCAATTCTCGGCAGTCCCCCCTTCTGCGCCGCGCTCGCCAGCCACTCGGACGCGACTATGCACAAACAGATCGCGACGCCCGCCTTTATCGCCAGTTTCGCGACATTCGAACTGTCCGCGTTCTGTCGTATTGGTCTGAATTCGAACATCGGCGCCTCGCGATTGTCGCCCCTGGGGTACATGAACATGGTAAACACACTATTGACGGACCTTTTTCCGGCCAGCCCTTGAAAACCGTATTAGGCTCCCACGTCGGCCGCGCCGCGCGATCGACGCGCCGTTGAAGCGTCAGCGCGCGGACGCTCAAGCCCCTCGGACGTTTTCGTGTTCCAAGCATTGGCCGCGTCTATTGACGCAAGCCGAGGGCGCTCGCGCGGGCGGGTCGCACCCGCGCGAGCGCCTTCCCAGGTCAAGAGGCTGCTCCAACCGCCCATTTTCGCGTTTCTCATCCGAGCGGTCGGCGAACTCCATCTTTTTTCGCAAGGCTTATTGTCCGGGCGGGACTTTGGGATAAGCTTATCGCTCAAAGTTTGCCTTGACCGAATTTTGGCGCTTGCCAAGATTCTCTCGAGCAAGAACACTCCGCCAGCGGCGCGCGCGTCTTGGGATAGAGAGCGGCATGCGAAGCTCGCGGCCGCGGGTTCGACGCGGCACGAAAAATGTTTAGCACCTTACGGACCGGTTTTTGCCATCCTATATGGAGAAAAGCAGAAGGGGCGCCGAAGGAAGAGGTCAGACAGGAAGGCTCGATGGTTACGGTGTGCGACACTTTCAGCGGCCCGGTCGGCCCGTCGGCGGTCGGGGAGTTCGACGAGAAGGGAGAGGCGCGCTTGAGTCGGGAGCCGCGAAAGGGCGGCGGGGACGCCGGCGCTGGCACGGCGCTCATCCCTCGCACGCGGACGCAGACGCGGCGTCCACATATGTATCGCGTGTTATTGCTCAATGACGATTATACGACGCAAGAGTTCGTTATCATCGTATTACGCAAGTATTTTAATAAGTCGGTCGAAGAGGCGACGCGAATCATGCTGCTTGTCCATAATCATGGTGTCGGCGAATGCGGAGTTTACACCTATGAAGTCGCCGAAACAAAAGTTACTCAGGTCATGGATTTCGCCCGCAAACACCAACATCCGCTGCAATGCATCATGGAAAAGAAGTAGGGGTGAGAACTGATGCCGGCTTTCTCGCGCAATCTGAAGCAGACCTTGGACCGGGCGCTGGCGTCGGCGCGAGAGCGTCGACATGAATATGCGACGCTCGAACATCTTCTGCTTAGCCTTATTGAAGACAGTGACGCGAGCGCGGTGCTGCGCGCTTGTTCGGTCGACCTTGACGTTCTCGGTCGGAATTTGCGCGACTACCTTGACCGAGAATTAGACAATTTGGTCAACGAAGACGCGGAAGAGTGCAAACCGACGGCAGGCTTTCAGCGTGTCGTCCAGCGCGCCATCATCAGCGTTCAATCGTCCGGCCGCGAGGATGTGAGCGGGGCCAACGTGCTAGTGGCGCTGTTCGCCGAACGCGAGAGCCACGCCGTCTATTTCCTGCAGGAGCAGGACATGACGCGCTATGACGCGGTCAATTACATCAGCCACGGCATCGCCAAGCGGCTTGGTCTTTCCGACCCGTCGCGCGGGCCGCGCGGCGCCGAGGAAGACGTCGACCGCAACGAGGCGCGCGAGGGTCGCGATGGCGACGCTCGCAAAAAGGAGGGCGCGCTTGACGCATATTGCGTCAACCTCAACAAGAAAGCGCGCGACCAGCGAATCGATCCCTTGATCGGACGAGAGGCCGAAGTTCTCCGCACAATCCAGGTGCTGTGCCGGCGCCAGAAAAACAACCCGTTGCTGGTCGGCGATCCCGGCGTTGGCAAGACCGCCATCGCCGAAGGGCTGGCGCGAAAGATCGTTCTTGGCGAAGTGCCGGAAATTCTCGCGGGCGCGACCATCTTCGCGCTCGATATGGGCACGCTGCTCGCCGGCACGCGCTATCGGGGCGATTTCGAGGAGCGCCTAAAACAGGTCGTCAAGGAAATCGAACAGCACAAGAACGCGATCCTGTTCATCGATGAAATCCACACGGTGATCGGAGCCGGCGCGACCTCTGGCGGCGCGATGGACGCCTCCAATTTGCTGAAGCCGGCGTTGGCGCAAGGCGCGTTGCGGTGCATCGGCTCGACGACTTACAAGGAATATCGCCAGTATTTCGAGAAGGACCGCGCGCTGGTGCGGCGCTTCCAGAAAATCGACGTGAACGAACCTTCGATCCCCGACGCGATAGAGATCATCAAGGGGCTGAAGCCCTATTTCGAGGACTTCCACAAGATCCGCTACACGGGCGAGGCCATCAAGGCCGCCGTGGAGTTGTCCGTGCGCTACATCCACGACCGCAAGCTGCCCGACAAGGCGATCGACGTGATCGATGAAAGCGGCGCGGCGCAGATGCTTTTGACCGACTCCAAACGCAAGAAAACCATCGGCCTCAAGGAAATCGAGGCGACGATCGCGACGATGGCGCGGGTTCCGCCCAAGAGCGTCTCCAAGGATGACGCTGAAGTGTTGGCGCATCTCGACGAGACCTTGAAGCGCGTCGTCTATGGCCAGGACAAGGCCGTCAACGCGCTGACCACGGCGATCAAACTGGCGCGCGCCGGCCTACGCGATCCCGAAAAGCCGATAGGCTGCTATCTCTTCTCCGGTCCGACCGGCGTCGGCAAGACGGAGGCCGCGCGCCAACTCGCCGTCTCGCTCGGCATCGAGTTGGTTCGATTCGACATGTCCGAATATATGGAGCGTCACACCGTGAGCCGCCTGATCGGCGCGCCGCCTGGCTATGTCGGCTTCGACCAGGGCGGACTGCTCACCGACGCGATCGATCAGCACCCGCACTGCGTGTTGCTGCTCGACGAGATTGAAAAGGCGCATCCCGATCTTTTCAACATTCTTCTGCAGGTGATGGATCACGGTAAGCTGACGGACCATAACGGCAAGACGATCGACTTCCGCAATGTCATCTTAATCATGACCACCAACGCGGGCGCGGCCGATCTGTCGCGAACGCCTATCGGCTTCACGCATTCGAAACACCACCGAGACTACAGCGAAGCGATCAATAGCCTGTTCGCGCCGGAGTTTCGCAACCGCCTCGACGCGGTGGTGCCTTTTGGCCATCTGCCGCCGCAAGTCATCGCGCGCGTCGTCGACAAATTCATCATGCAGCTGGAGACTCAGCTCGCCGACCGCAATGTGACGATCGACCTCTCCGACGAAGCGCGCGCCTGGCTGGTCGAGCATGGCTATGACGAGGCCATGGGCGCGAGGCCAATGTCGCGGGTTATTCACACGCATATCAAGACGCCGCTCGCCGACGAACTCTTGTTCGGCCGCCTCAAGAACGGTGGCGCGGTGCATGTCGTCGTGGTCGCGGACGAGGCTGGCGCCAAGACGCTGGGTTTCGTCTATCCCGAAGGTCCGGTTCTGCCGCGCCCCGAGCGCGACATTATCGAGGCTGGGAAGAAACGTTCGCCGACGGATAGCGACTCGCGCAAGGAAAAGGCCACGGAAGCCGAACCCGAAAAGCAGGCGGAACCGGACGCCGAGGCCGGAGCGGCGCCGCGCAGCGTGCCAGACGCGCCGCTGCAAGGCTGACTTTTTGAGACCGGATGAGCGCGTCTAAACACGCGCTCATCCAAAATTAACCATCGCAAACATAAGATTTTCGCGCGCATGGCGGTTTCCACCGCGCGCGAGGAATCGCCACGCCGTGGCGCCGCGCCCGCCAAAGCAGAAGAGGCGCCCCGGAAGTGACGCAAAACAGCCTCGACAATAGCGACGCTGGCGCGGAGCCGTTGCGCATCGTGCATGTTTTGCGAGCCCCCGTGGGCGGGCTGTTCCGTCATGTGCTCGATCTCGCGCGAGAACAAATCGCGCGCGGTCACGAGGTTGGACTCATCACCAATTCATTGACCGGCGGCGCGCGCGGCGCGGCGCAACTCGCCGAACTAGCGCCATCTCTATCGCTTGGTCTCCTGCGCCTGCCAATTCATCGCCCCCCGCATATAACGGACCTTTCGGTTTTGCTGAAAGTTGGGCGGCGCCTGGCCGAGCTAAATCCCGACGTCGTGCATGGCCATGGATCCAAGGGCGGTTTCCTGGCGCGGGTCGCTGGCCAATGGAAGTCGTCCTTCGTCGCGGTGCGCGTCTACACGCCGCATGGCGGCAGCCTCAACTATCATCCCGGCACTTGGAGTCATCGTCTGTTCATGATGATGGAGGCGATTCTCGCTTGGCGCACTGATTTGCTGTTGTTCGAGAGCGGCTATATCGCCGATCGATTCGAAAGCCTCGTCGGCAAGCCGCGCCATCTCGCGCATGTCGTGCGCAACGGCATCGCGCCGCGCGAACTCGAGCCGGTGACGCCCGACGCCGACGCGGCCGATTTACTCTATGTCGGCGAATTTCGGTCCGCCAAGGGGCTCGACACGCTGATCGACGCCCTGGGATTGTTGGCCAAGACAGCGGGTCGTCGTCCAAGTCTCGTGCTCGTCGGCGACGGACCCGAAAGAGCGGCGTTGAGCGCGCGCGCGGAAACTCTCGGCGTCGCCTCGCAGCTGAATTTCCGGGCGCCAATGGCCGCCCGCGAGGCATTTGCCGCGGGACGTATCCTTGTCGTTCCGAGTCGCGCGGAATCATTGCCCTATATCGTTCTGGAGGCGGCCGGGGCGCATAAGCCAATCATCGCCACGCGCGTCGGCGGCATGGCCGAAATCTTCGGTCCCTATAGCGGCGGGCTGATTCCATGCGATAATCCCGCCGTTCTGCGCGACGCGCTGGCGCGCATGCTTGATGAATCTCCGCAAGAAAGCTCGGCGAAAACGCGCAAGCTCGCCGATTATGTGGGCGCCCGCTTCTCGCTCTCCGGCATGGTCGACGGCGTCATAGCCGGGATATCGCGAAACCATCGCGCGGCGGGCGCGATCATGACCGACGCCAGCGCGACGCGGGCGAATCCGACGCCGAGCATCGTGTTCGACTATCAGAAGCTCGTCAACGCCGCCGTCTGGATATTCGTGCTTTCCGGCGCGATCTCCCTGGTCGAACCCTCGCCCTATGATTTCGCGTCGATGATCGCGATGCCGCTTTGGTTCCTCGGCGGGTTTACGCTGCATCGCAGCTTTTTGCTTTTCGCCATTTCTCATTATCTCCTACACGATTCTCGGCTTTTTGGCGCTGATCCCTTATTGGAGCGTCGCCGACTCGGCGATGTATCAGTACCAGTCCGCCTATCTGACTCTCACCGCGCTGTTTTTCGCGCTGTTCGCGGCTGACCGCACGGTCGAACGCGCGGAAATGATCCTTTCCGGCTTCACCGCTGGCACTCTGATCGCCGCGACTTGCGGGCTGCTCGGCTATTTCGACGTCGCCGGACTTGGCGAAACCTTTTCAAAATGGGGGCGTGTTTCCGGCACCTTCAAGGATCCCAACGTGCTCGGATCCTATCTGATCCTGGGCGTACTCTACCTTTCTCAAAATCTGATGTTCGCCCGCGCGCGTCATGTCGCCGCGACGGCCATCATGTTGGCGACCATCGTCGCCGCCGACTTTCTGTCTTTCTCGCGCGGTTCGTGGGGAGCGACGATCATTTCCATGGCGCTAATGGCGTCCAGCGCTTTCGCGACGACCAAGAATGCAGCCTTGAAGCGCCGCATTACGGTCTCGGCGTTGGTCGCTATCACGATCGGCGTACTGGTCGTTCTAGTGCTCTTGTCGATGGAGTCGACACGCGCCTTCTTCCTGCAGCGAGCCTCGGTCACACAGGAATATGACGAGGGCTCCACCGGGCGCTTCGGCAATCAGCTCCGTTCGTTGCCGATGCTGGTCGAGCGCTTTTGGGGCTTCGGGCCGCTGCGCTTCCGCACGATTTTCGATCTCGAGCCACATAATTCCTATATCGGCGCCTTCGCCAACACCGGCTGGCTCGGCGGATTCTCATTCATTCTCATCGTGAGCGTGACCGTCTTCATCGGCTTTCGGCTCATGTTCCGGCAATCGCCATTCCAGCGTCAGGCGCAAGTCTTCTTCCCGGTGCTGCTCGCCTTCTTTTTCCAGGCGTTCCAGATCGACATCGACCATTGGAGGCATGTGTTGATGCTGCTGGGCGTCGTCTGGGGATTGGAGGCGGCCCGGCAGAAATGGGAGGCGCGCCAATATTTCGAAGCGGGCGCCTCGCGTCCCCCGGGCGATTAAACGCGCTTAACCGCCTTGCCCTTCGCTGGCGGCTTGACGGCTTCCGCGGCCGGTCGACGCGCCATGGCCTGCGCGAGATAGCGGCCCGTATGACTGCGCGGCTCCTTGACGATCTCGCCCGGCGGCCCGCTCGCCACGATCTCGCCGCCGCCGTCGCCTCCCTCGGGCCCGAGGTCTATGACCCAATCCGCCGTTTTGATGACTTCGAGGTTATGCTCGATGACCACGACGCTGTTGCCCTGCTCGACGAGTTCGTGCAGCACTTCGAGCAGCTTGGCGACATCATGGAAATGCAAGCCCGTGGTCGGCTCGTCGAGAATATACAGCGTGCGGCCGGTTGATCGGCGCGCCAGCTCCTTGGCCAGCTTCACGCGTTGCGCCTCGCCGCCCGACAGCGTCGTCGCCTGCTGCCCGACGCTGACATAATCCAACCCGACGCGCTTTAGAGTTTCCAGCTTGTCGCGGATCGCCGGCGCCGCCTTGAACAGTCCCGCCGCCTCCTCCACTGTCATGTCGAGCACGTCGGCGATGGATTTTTCCCGATATTTGACCTCCAAAGTCTCGCGATCGTAGCGCTTGCCCTTGCACACGTCGCAGGTGACGTAGACATCGGGCAGAAAATGCATCTCGATTTTAATGACGCCGTCGCCCTGGCAGGCCTCGCAGCGGCCGCCCTTCACATTGAAAGAGAAGCGCCCCGGCGCATAGCCGCGCGCCTTGGCCTCGGGCAGCCCGGCGAACCATTCGCGCATCGGCGTGAACGCGCCGGTGTAGGTGGCCGGGTTGGAGCGCGGCGTGCGGCCGATCGGCGATTGATCTATGTCGATGATCTTGTCGATATGCTCCAAGCCCTCCAGCCGGTCGTAAGGAGAGGGATGCTCATGCGCGCCATTGAGCGTCTTCGCGACCGCCTTGTAGAGCGTCTCGATGATCAGCGTCGATTTGCCGCCGCCGGAGACGCCAGTGACGCAAGTGAAGAGCCCGAGCGGAATTTTTGCGTCGACGTTCTTTAGATTATTGCCGCGCGCGCCGAAAAGCTTGAGCCAGCGGCCGGCGTCCGGCTTGCGTAATTTGTGATTGAGCCGCACCTGTCGGTCGCCGGTGAGATATTGGCCGGTGAGCGATTTCGGATTCGCCATGATCTCGGCTGGCGTGCCCTGCGCGACGATTTCACCGCCGTGAATGCCAGCGCCGGGACCCACGTCGACGACGTAATCCGCGGCCAGAATGGCGTCCTCGTCATGCTCCACGACAATGACGCTGTTGCCGAGATCGCGCAGCCGCCGCAGCGTGTCGAGCAGGCGGTCGTTGTCGCGCTGATGCAGGCCGATCGACGGCTCGTCCAGCACATAGAGCACGCCCGTCAATCCCGAGCCGATTTGCGAGGCGAGACGAATGCGCTGGCTCTCGCCGCCCGACAGAGAGCCGGAATTGCGCGAAAGCGTCAGATAATCGAGGCCGACATCGACAAGAAACGTCAGGCGGTCTCGGATTTCCTTCAAGATGCGATAGGCGATTTCGTTGCGCTTGGCGTCGAGTTGGGCAGGCAGCGCGGAAAACCAAGTCAGCGCCGCGCGCACCGAAAGTTCGGAGATTTCTCCGATATGCTTTTGCGCGATTTTGACCGCCAAAGCCTCGGGCTTCAGACGAAAGCCGCGACAGGCGCCGCAGGGCGTCGCGGTCATGTAGCGAGCGATTTCCTCGCGCGACCAGTCGCTGTCGGTCTCCAGATAGCGCCGCTCCAAATTCGGGACGACGCCCTCAAAAGGCTTCTTCACGTCATAGGCGCGAAAACTATCGTCATAGGAGAAGCGAATCTCCTCGTCGCCCGAGCCGAATAAAATGACGCGTTTCGCGGTCTCCGGCAGTTGCTGGAACGGGGTTTCGAGCCGGAATTTATAGTGGCGCGCGAGAGCCTCCAGCGTTTGCATGTAATAGGGCGAGGAGGACTTCGCCCAAGGCGCCACGGCGCCCTTGCGCAGGCTAAGCCGAGGATCGGGAATGACGAGATCGGCGTCGACCTTCTGCTCATGGCCGATGCCGCCGCATTTGGGACAGGCGCCGAAGGGATTGTTGAAGGAAAACAAGCGCGGCTCGATCTCGGAGATCGTGAAGCCGGACACGGGACAGGCGAATTTCGACGAGAAGACGATATGCGCCGGCGCATAATGCGACGCGAGGCGCAGACTGCCCGCCGTCACCGGGACTTCCGTGCTCGCCTCGCCCGCCGCGCCGCCATCGGCGAATTCGGCCACCGCCAGCCCGCCGGACAACTCCAGCGCGGTCTCGAAACTATCGGCGAGGCGGGCCGCCATGTCGGGACGCACGACGATGCGATCCACCACCACGTCGATGTCGTGTTTGAGCTTTTTGTCGAGCGGCGGCGCCTCGGCGATCTCGTAATAGGCGCCGTCGATTTTGAGGCGTTGGAAGCCGCGCCGCGTAAATTCGACCACCTCCTTCTTATATTCTCCCTTGCGTCCGCGCACGACCGGGGCCAGCAGATAAAGCCGCGTTCCCTGAGGCAAGGCGAGCAGGCGATCCACCATCTGCGAGACCGTCTGGCTCTCGATGGGGAGGCCAGTCGCCGGCGAATAGGGCACGCCGACGCGGGCCCAGAGCAAGCGCATGTAATCGTGAATCTCGGTGACAGTGCCAACCGTCGAGCGCGGATTTTTCGAGGTGGTCTTCTGCTCGATCGAAATCGCCGGCGAGAGCCCGTCGATCTGATCGACGTCGGGCTTTTGCATCATTTCCAGAAACTGCCGCGCATAGGCCGACAGCGACTCGACATAGCGCCGCTGCCCTTCGGCGTAGATCGTGTCGAAAGCCAGCGAGGATTTGCCGGAGCCCGAGAGTCCCGTGAACACCACGAGCTTGTCGCGGGGAATGACAAGATCGACGTTCTTGAGATTATGCTCGCGCGCGCCGCGAATGGCGATTGTCCGGGCGTCGGGCGCATGGACGAAAGGGAGCTTGGCGTCAACGATCTTGGGCGCCTTGCTCGCGCCGGTCTTGGGCATGGCCTTGGGCATGGCCGCGGATTTCTTTGCTGCTGTGTCCGCCATGAGAGGGCTCGAGGTTTTTGGGGAGGCGCCGATGTTCGGCCTTTGCGTTTTCCATGCCATGGAGCGACCCGCCAATCCACTGGAGAAACGCCTTTCTCTCGTCTGGAAGGGGTTGCGGGACGCCCGGAGGATTGCTAGAACATAAATAGAACATATTTCGCGTTTGTCCAAACCTTCTGTGGACAAGCCAGGCGCGTCACCGCGCCAGCGGCGGCTTTAGGCTACACTGCCGCGCGAAAAACATCGCAGTGGAGAGTAAAATGGCGGGCAGCGTCAATAAGGTCATTCTCGTCGGCAATCTGGGCCGCGACCCGGAAGTGCGCACACTGCCCTCCGGCGATCGCGTGGTGTCGTTTTCGCTCGCGACGACGGAGTCGTGGCGCGACAAGAACACCGGCGAGCGCAAGGACCGCACCGAATGGCATAACATTTCGATTTTCAATGAAAATCTCGGCAAGATCGCCGAACAATATTGCCGCAAGGGCTCCAAAATCTATCTCGAAGGCCAGTTGGCGACGCGCGAATACACCGACAAGGATGGCAATCAGCGCAAGGCGACGGACATCGTGCTGCAGCGCTATCGGGGCGAGCTGACGCTTCTCGACAGCAAGGGCGGCCGTAGCGAAAGCGGCGAATACGACTCGCAGAATTTTGGCGGCGGGGGCGGCGGGAGCTTCGGACGCTCGTCGCCGATGGATCGCTCCGGAGAAGAGAGACGCCCCGGGCAGGCGGGCGGCGGCGGGCGGCTCTCCAACCAGTTGGACGACGACATACCATTCTGATCGTCGCTCTCCCCGGCTATATCGCATCCGGGGCCGGACACGCGGCGCGTCCTGGCGAAAACGTACGGCGGCGGAACCGTGCGGACGGAAGTGCGTTTCGGGTTCGTCACAGGACCTTCCGGTGATTTTGGCATAGGATAGCCGCCATGACGACGATGGCCGAAAGAGCTTCCCCTGGGTCGCTGAAAGTCGTGGGCGCGATGCTCACCGATATCGGGCTTGTGCGCTCGACCAACGAGGACACGGTGGTCTTCGTCGCGCCCGCCGAGGGAACGGCGGAGGAAAGGGTCGGATTCCTGGCGTTGGTCGCCGATGGAATGGGCGGGCACGCCGCCGGCGAAGTCGCGAGCGCGCTCGCGGCGGATGTCGTTAGACAGGTGGTCTATTCGTCGGGCGAGGCCCCTCCGCGGGCATTGCGAATGGCGTTCGAGTCCGCCAATCGCGCTATTCTTGATTACAGCGCGGCCAATCCCGGCGCTCGCGGAATGGGGACGACCTGCACCGCGATCCTAATTCGCGGCGATCTCCTTTGGCTCGCGCATGTCGGCGACAGCCGCGCCTATTTGTTGCGGGAGAGCGCGCTACTGCAACTCTCGGACGATCAGACCTTGCACGCGCGGCTTATTCGCGACGGAATCATGACGCCCGAGCAAGCGCAAAAGAGTCCCGGCGGAAATTTCATTTTGCAAGCGCTTGGAGCGCGCGACACAGTCGAGCCGACCATATTCGAAACCGGCCTTGAGCTCCGCCTTGGCGACACCGTGCTTTTATGCTCCGACGGACTTCACAATCTTGTGACCGACGCGGACATCCTCGAGATTCTCCGCGCGAACAAGCCACAAGAGGCGTGTCGTGAACTCATCGAAAAAGCGCTCGCCGCCGGCGGAGTTGACAATGTTTCCGTCGGCGTCTTTCGGATCGTGGACGCCGCGCTGGCTCGAAATCGCGATCAGGCCGCGACCAAGCCAATCAGGATCGTCGCCGACGACGAGGCCGTTTCCGCCGCTTCCCCCGATCCAGTCGAAACTCGTTGCGAGGCTTAAACAATGAACGACCAACGTATGATCGGTCATTATCGCATTGTCGAATTGCTGGGCTCCGGTGCGATGGGAACCGTGCATATCGCTGTCGACACATTTATCGAGCGGCCTGTCGCGATCAAATCCTTGCGCCCGGAATTAACTCAGGATCCTGAATTCGTCTCGCGCTTTCGCGCCGAAGCCAAGAGTCTCGCGCGCCTCAATCACCCCAATATTGCAACGCTCTATTCGTCTCTTCTCGACGGCTCGGATCTATATATGGTCATGGAGCTGGTGCGCGGGCGACCGCTCGACGACGTTTTGCGCGACCGCGGGAAACCTTTGAGCGTCAAGCAGAGTCTCGCCATCATCGCCCAGGCCGCGGACGGATTATCATATGCGCACGAAATGGGCGTCATCCATCGGGACATCAAGCCGTCCAATCTGATGATCGGCAACGACGGCCGCGTCAAGATAATGGATTTCGGCATCGCCCGGGTGCGCGGCAGCGCGCGTCTTACGCGCGCGGGAACCGCCGTGGGCACGCCTCTTTACATGTCTCCGGAGCAGTGTCGCGGCGGCGAGGGCGACGAACGCAGCGACCTCTATTCCCTTGCCATCGTTCTATACGAAATGCTCTCTGGCGCGCCGCCTTTCTCCGGCGCGACCGAATATGATCTCATTCAGGCGCAAATCGGCGCCGCGCCTCCGCCGCTCGTGCCGGGAGCGCCGGGCGTCACGCCCGAGCTCGAATCCGCGATCATGACCGCCTTGGCGAAGAAGCCGGAACAGCGCTTCCCCTCGGTAAGAGCCTTTAGCGACGCCATTGGCGCCACCGCGCTCCGCCCCGACGCCACCACCGTCGTGCGGAACGCGACGCATCTCATCGAAGCTCCGCAAAACGAGACGGAAGACAGCAAATCCCCAACGCGCGCCCTCGACATCGCGAAAAGTCGCATCGGAGCGCTAGCGCGCTCCTTCAAGACGCTTCATCCGGCCATTCAAGGGGCTGTCGCGGTAGCCGCGGCGGCCATGATCGCCGCGCCCATTTATTTCTCCTCGACGCCAGCGAAACCGCCCAGTGAATCAGGACTCGGACGGACTGTAACAACGTCTCCAACCAGACCCGATAAGGACGCCGGAAAATTAAACGCCGGGTCTGGAGAGCCCGAAAGCAGGGCGCGCGCGAAAACCCGCGCTGAAGCGGGCGACGCCGAAATTCCGACTCAAGATCAAAAAAACGCCAAAGGCGACGGCTCGCCGAACGTCGAAAATCGCCCGCCGCGGCCGGTCGCCCAGAAGCCGCCGACTCCCGCGCCTGGAACTTCGGACAAGTCTGACAAACTTAACGAACTCCGCGTCGCCATCAAGGGCGACGCCAGCGGCAAAATCAAAGCGTCCGATTTTGACTTTGTCGCCAATGGCGTGAAAGTGCAATTGTTGCCCCAGGCGCAAAGCCTCGCCGCGGCTGGCGTCGCGGAGGCGCAGTTCGTGCTGGGAATGCTGTTGTTGGAGACGCCGGGTCACGTCGATCCCGAGGGCGCCGTGGACGCGTTCAGCAAAGCCGCCAACCAAGGGTATCCCGACGCGCAGGCCAATCTTGGCCTGATCTACCAAAAAAAAGGAATGCTGAAAACGGGAGTGGATCTGGGCAAGGCGCGTCACTGGTTCGATCTCGCCGCAGAAAACGGCGACGCGAAAGCTCAGTTTTGGCTCGGTTGCTATTATCAATACGGTTGGGGCGGACTGACGAAGGATAAGCGTAAGGCGTTGGAGCAATATGAAAAAGCTGTCGCCGGCAATTACGCCTCGGCGAAAGAGGCCTTGGAGATCATGACCGGCGCCGCCAAGGGCGCATCCCCCTGTTCGAAGTAAGGCTCTCGCAAGCAGCCCAGTCAAGATTGTCGTCAGTGGAAGCTTCCGCCGCCTGGCCCGCTCGCCCCGCCCCCACCGCCACCGCCGTGATGATGATGTCCGCCCCCGTGCGCGTGATGCGATACGGCGTGATGCGCGTGGCGCCGGTGCAAAACATGCGCCCGCGCGTGACGAGACCGACGCCTTATGCTGCGTCGACGACCATAGTGGCCGTGATGACCGTAGTGGGCATGATGATGGTAGGAGCGACCGCGATACCGGCGACCGCCCAACAAAGCCCCAATGAGGCCGCCAAATTGCGCCAGCGCGGGCTCCGGCTCCAAAAGGGCGGCGACGGGCAAAGCGAAAAGGCCGAGCAGGAGGGCTCTGCGTGAAACGCCCGGAGCGTCATTCCCGTCGGAACTAACGGCCGGATCGCACACTCGCTCGCTCTCGCTCATGGAAACGACCCCAATGCAATCCTTGACGCGTGGGCCGATAATATCTTTCGTTGAACCGACGTGTCAATCAGCCCTAGCAATTCATGGTATATCGATGTCGGCGGCGAGGCGTTCGTTGCCCCGTCTGTTTCAGTTGACGGCCCCGCCAAGTCGCGCGTTAAGCAACGATGGAGGGTTAGCGCCTCTTTTGACTGGGCCGCGCAAGAATATCCGCAATATTTTCTTTCGTGTCGGCGGTCACGCAATTATATGCTCCGGAAGGATTTCGGACGCAATGTACGCTGGTTTTGGTTTCCGCTAAAGATTCGGCAAGTCGTGACAGCCTGAAAGCCGGCGCATTGGCCGCGCCTTCTATCACAATGCTCACTCCATCAACCCTTACGAGCCCCTTATCAAAACTTAGCGCGCCGTTTAAAGGCGCCGCAAGCTTCCAGTTGCTGCAATCTTCGGTCGTCTCATGGCAAATCCGTTCGTAGCCGAGGTCTTCTGGAAGACCGGAAGGCGTCGCTTCCGCCCAACCGGAACTCGCGCTCGCCCTCTTTTGCTCATCCTAGTCGCGTGAAGGAGCGTCCGGCGCCCGAAAAAACCAGATCAGTCCGATCAAAGCGGCTAAAACTACTCCAGCTCCGACGGCGATTTCTTTCCACGGCAACGCCCCGCCGCGCGTCTCTTCATCGAGTTGTTGCCGCGACGGCATGCCGGAAACGCGCTGTCCTCCGGAACCGGGCGAGCTAGGCGCGGAAACCCCGCCGCGGGCGTCGAGCGCGGCGCGCACTTCGTCGCAGAGCCTGTCGAGATGCTTTTCTGGAGGACCGGCATAGGCATCTATCCATTGCGGCAGGCTGAGAAAGAGTTCAAAAGCATCGCTAGGCTCAACGTTCTCGATCCGAAATGGAATAAGCGTCAATCCTTTACTCACGGCTCGCTCAACCTCGCGCCGAACGTTAGGGGAGGAGTTCGCGTTTCTTGAAAAGATTAAAACCATAACCCTTGAAGTATTAAGCGCGCCAACGATCGCGCCGGCCCAGTCGGTTCCTCCGGAAATGCTTTTATCGATCCAGACTCGCAGCCGGCGCCGCTCCAACGCCGCGCGCACCGCCTCGGCGACCCGCTGATCCTTTCTCGAATAGCTCAAAAAAACGTCATGGGACATAGGCGTCAGCGCTACTCGGCATCCCGGCATCAAGCGGGTGGTTACAACACAACGTCCTTTCGCTCATCCGCTTCCGAAACGTCGGCCTATCTCCCGGCCGCCTTCGTCGAAAAAGACGTATCGAACATGCTAGGGACTTGCTCGCGACGATACTATAAAGCTATCATTCTAATCAAGCGCGCAGATCGTTTCTCGGGGGATGGGCTGTAAGCGCGCGGAGCTGATGCGGTTTCGGGGGCGGTCATGGCCAGCAAGTCAATTTACAGGGTCGTCGTACAACATCTGACGGGCGCGAAAGCAAACCAGATCGAACAATTTCCCTTAGCCGAAAAGACGGAACTCAGTTTGGGGCGCGATCCCGCTTCGGACGTATCGTTCGATCCCATTCGCGACAACGTCGTCAGTCGGCGACATGCGACGATTAAAATCGTCGACGGCGACCAAATTTCATTTCTTCTGGTCGACAACAACAGCAGCAATGGCACGTTTATTAACGGGGAGCGCTTCACCGGAGAGAGGGAGTTATTGCCGCAAGACACGATAAGTCTTGGCGTCAATGGCCCAAAACTTATCTTCGACGTGCAGCCGAGACCGGCGAATTTAGGCGTGCGCACGCGCGTCATCGACCTGCCGGGCGAGGCGGCGACTCGAACCGTGGATCTCGGCGCGACCACCAGAGCGGCCACGCCGCAGCCCGGAGCGAACGCATGGACCGCAGCGGGGCTCGGTGTGAACACGACGCAATCCACCCCGGGCGCGGAAACGAGGTCGACCCCGGGCGCCGAACGGAATCTCCGCCTCCGCCGCCGCCTCCCTCCGGCATCGGCAGAGAAACGCTGATGCGGGAGATACAACAGGAGCGGAGCAGATTATCTCGAACCTGGGTCATGGGGCTCTCCGGTCTCGCGGTCTTCGCCGCGGGGATCGGCGGCTTGCTTTACTGGCGCGAAACGAGGGATCAACGGGCCGAGCAGGCCGAGATCCAGCGAGTTCGCGACGAGGCGGCGGTTCGAGAAAGTAAAAACGAGCGAGACGTGGAGGCGACCGAAAGCGCGTTAAAGGGCCGGATAGGCGTTAGCGCGCAGCAAATCGTTCAGGATTATGGTAATGCTACCGCGCGGTTGAATATCGAGTGGCGCCTTTATGACAAACAGACTGGCAAACCCGTCTTCCATCAAACCTCCGTATACAAAAATGAGACGCTACGAGATTACGTGCGAGTCGTCGTCGACAAGGAAACCAAGATCGTCCCTTGGTTAACTCTCGACGACAGCGCGCGGACAAATGTGCAGATCGGAGGCAACATAGGGGGCACCGGATTTGTCGTCGAGGAGCATGGTTACCTTTTAACGGCGAAGCATCTTGCCGAAGGCTGGACAGAACCGTTCGACGATGGTCAAAACGAAGCGACCCGTTATGGTTGGTTGTGGGAGTATAAGAGCGGACCAAGCGCAAAAAAGTCCAAGCCTCAGCGCATTGATCTTAACCAAGCGGATTACAGGGAAGCAAGGAATTGGTCGCCTAACGACGGCGGCTTTGTTTTCACGCCTGGCGTGGCCTACACATACGGACCCGGAAAGGCGCCGGACGCAACCAAGAATGACCACCGCATTTTCGAAGGACGCAATGATAAATTCGAGGTTCGTTTTCCCAACACGATAACCAGCGTGAACGCCAGTTTTGTGCGGGCAAGCGACGAGACGGACGCCGCGCTGCTAAAGATCGACACGCCTCAAAAATTGAAGGCCGTGGTTCTCGCCCGGGAGCCTACGGAAGGCGATCCGCCGATAGTTTCCGTTGGCGCGACTGTATTCGTCCTCGGTTTTCCCGCGATCGCCGAAAAGACGTACATGAACAAGGAACAGATCCAAAAAGGGGGGTGGAAGAACCTTACGGAAGAAGTGCCGAAACCCTTCATCAGCGAGGGGATCGTCTCGCTCGTCGCGCCGAGGCTCACAAGCAACAATCTTGTAACCACAAGAGGAGAGTACAGGCGAATTGCTCCAACTTAGCATCAATTTGACTGGCGCCGGAAACAGCGGCGGCCCCGTGTTCAATTCGGAAGGAAAGGTGGTGGGCGTCTTCACCTCGCGTATTACGGGAGGCCGAGCAACTAATTCGGGCGCGGTCCGATCTTATTCGGCCAAAAGTTGTCACGGTTTCAACGCGAGTAAAGAGTGGGGCTCCAGGCGAAAAGCGCCGCACGAACACCGGCGCGCGCCGGGAGGGGTCCTCCACCAGGATAGGCATCGATGATCGCCGCGCCAAACATTCAAGATGCAAACGCGATTTGCGCTCGGGATCGGCACTTGTTCGGCCCGGGCCGCAAGAGAATTTTGTCGATCGATGGCGGCGGCGTTCGGGGCGTCGTCGCGCTGGCCTTCGTCGCGCGTTTCGAGGCGCTGCTCGCCGAGAAGGCGGGCCGTGCGATCAGCTTGTGCGATTACTTCGATTTCATCGGCGGCACTTCGACCGGCGCCATTGTCGCGACGGGTTTGGCGCTGGGCTATTCAGCGAGCGAGATTCGGGATTTCTATTTTCGGCTGGCCCCGCGAATTTTCCGCAAGCCCTTTTTTCGGCTGCCGTTTTGGCAGGCGAAATTCGACGCCGAGGCGCTGCGCCGAGAGATCGCCGGCATTCTCGGCGATCGCTGTCTGGACTCGACGGATCTGCAAACGGGGCTCGGCGTCATGCTCAAGCGGATCGACGCGGGAGGCGCTTGGATTTTGACCAATAATCCTCGCGCGAAATATTGGAACACCCCAGCGACGGCTCCTTTATCGGAAACAGGCATTACTTGCTCGCCAACATCGTGCGGGCGAGCACGGCCGCGCCGCATTACTTCAATCCACAGGAAATCCCTATTGTAGAAGGCGCCCAGCCAGCGCTCTTCGTCGATGGGGGTTGACGCCACACAACGATCCTTCCCTCGCGCTGCTCCTGGTGACGGTAATGCCATGCCACCGCATCGGATGGAGCCTTGGCGCCGATAAGTTGACGGTTGTCTCGGTTGGCACGGGCTCCTACCGCGTGCGATTGAACGCGCAGGATTTGCGGCGGGGGAGTTCCGTGACGATCGCGCTGCTCGCGCTTGTTCAGCAGATCGCGGAAAATCAACAGCTAACGTTGTCGCTGATGTCTTGGATGGGCGCTGGGGGATCGCGCTGGCCGATCAATTCGGAGATCGGCGATCTCGTCGACGCGGAACCCCCGTTCGGCGCGCAATTTCGCTTCCTGCGTTACGACGCGAAGCTGGAGGCCGACTGGCTGAAAGACACGCTCGGCGTTTCGCTAACCCCCCGCGAAATCGCGCGGATCCGGCGCTTTGACGATCCCGACGTGATCGAGCTTCTGTATGACATTGGCGTGCGCACGGCGAATCTCCAAATCACGGAGGCGGACATAGATTCCGCTTGAAAACCGTTTGAGGGCGCGCGGACCCGCGCCAGGCCAAATCGATAGACGGCGTTGTGAAAAACGAGGCTTTAAAACCCTCGCCAATATGGTTACTGTCCGCGGGGGACTGGGCTAAGAGCATCGCGGCGCACGCCAATTCTAGCAAAGCGCGCCGTTGCTCGAGTGAGGGCGAAATGAAGGCCTTGCGTCTTTTTCTCGCGGCCGCGGCGCTTTCAATTGGCGCTTGCGCCGCGACCGATCATTTCCAGCAACGGATCGACCGTTACGACCTCGCCGCGGCGGAGTCGCGGGACCAGATGATCTTCACGAACATCTTGCGAGCCAGCCGAGCGGAGCCATTGAGCTTCGTTCAAATGGGCCAGATCACCGGGTCAAGCACCGCGGCCGCGACGGTTGGGTTGCCGTCGATCATCCTGGGACCGCACATTCCCCTGGCCACGAGCGTCGCGAGCAATGCTCTGCAAAGCGAAAGTATTTTCGGCGGCAATCCGCTCGGCGGCAGCGGTTACACCGGCAATTCGGTGACGATGAACGGTTCGACCAACTTTCAGGTCACCCCGTCGGAAACAAAGGAGTTTTATAACGGTTTGCTGGCGGAGGTGGAGCCTCGCACTCTGGAGTTTTTCGTGCAGCAGGGAATCGCCCGGGAATTATTGTTTTATTTGTTCACGGACAAGCTGATCGAGGAGCGCGGCGGCAAGAGGCGCGAGTTGCGCAACGATCCGCTCGATCCCAGTTTCCCCGATTTTCAAAAATATGTGCGCCTCGCGATGGACTACGGCCTGTCGAGCGAGCCCCTTCGGGAGAAAGGCGGCGCCAGTAAAACCGACAGCGGCAAGACCGTGACCATCAATTTGAACGACGCGACGGCCAAGACCGGCGACAAGACGGCCGAGCAGAAACAATGGCGGCTTTGCTTCAATCAACTCTATAAATCCGCAAACGCCCCGCCGGCGGTCAACTCCCCAAGTTGCGGAGATTTGACCGTCTCGCGCGACAACCACGTCGTAACTTTCGTCGGCCACGAAGGCGCGCGCGTGGAGCTTCACATATTGCCGCGATCGGCGTTTGCGATCTTCAAATATCTTGGGCGGATCGTCGCGGGCGGGGAGCGGGCGCGAATTACGCTCTTCAGCCCAGAGGCGATCGACCGTCGGCCGTTTAACGACGACCAGTTGTTCGTCGTCGAGGAAGGCGCGATCGCCGGCTGTTTCGTCAGCGAGTTTTTCGAAGGAAAATTCTACTGCGTGCCGCAGGAGGGCGCGGTCAACACGAAGCGGATATTGGGCCTATTGACGCAATTGATCGCGCTCAACACGTCGATCTCGCAGATTCCGGTCGCGCCGACCGTGCAGGTTTTGCGCTGACGCGGGAGCGTCGAGCGCGCATAAAGGCAAATCCGCTCATCTCAACTCGCCAGCAAAAATCTTTCGGCCTGCGCCAGATCCACCGAGACGAGCTGCGAAACGCCGCGTTCGGCTTGCGTGACGCCGAACAGTCGGTCCATGCGCGCCATGGTGATGGGGTTGTGGGTGATCGCGACGAAGCGCGTGTCGGTCTTCTTGCTCATCGCGTCGAGCAGATCGCAAAAGCGCTCGACATTGGCGTCGTCGAGCGGGGCGTCCACCTCGTCGAGCACGCAGATCGGCGAGGGGTTGGTCAAGAACACCGCGAAGATGAGCGACATCGCGGTCAGCGCCTGTTCGCCGCCGGACAGCAACGTCATGGTCACCGGCTTCTTGCCGGGCGGGCGCGCGAGAATGTCGAGCCCCGCCTCCAGCGGATCATCGCTTTCGACGAGTTGCAATTCCGCCGTGCCGCCGTCGAACAGCAGCGTGAACAGCTCCTTGAAATGGGCGTTCACTTTGTCGAAGGCGGCGAGCAGCCTTTCGCGCCCTTCCTTGTTCAGGCTTGCGATGGCGGCGCGCAGTTTCTTGATCGCCTCGGCGAGGTCGTCGCGCTCGGCGAACATTTTGCCCTGCGCGGCCTCGACCTCGCGCGAGTTCGTCCTCGGCGCGCAGATTCACCGCGCCGAGCCGCTCGCGGTCGGCGCGCAGCGCCTCCAGCCGGCGCTCGATTTCAGAACTCTCCGGAAGCTCGGCCCCCGGCGCGACGCCGGCCAGCGCGACCAGCTCTTGCGGAGTCGTCTCCAATTCCTGCGAGATCGCGCGATCAATATCGGCGGCGCGCTGGCGGGCCGCCTCCAATTGCGCCTCGCTGCGGGCCTTCTGCTCACGGGCGGCGCTCATCGCCTCGAGCGCGCTTCTCGCGGCGCGGTCGCTTTCGGCGAGGCGGGTTTCGCCCAGCGCGCGCGCGTCGGAGGCCTCGCGCCGATCGGCTTCGGCGGCCTCGATCGCCGCGATGAGCGCGCGGCGCTGATGCACGAAGGTTTGCGGCGCCTCGGCCAATTCCTCCTGTTCCATCCTCGCCGCCTCAAGCCGCTCCTCGAGCTCGCCGATGCGGTCCTGAGCCTTGTCGCGGCGCTCCATCCAAGAGGCGCTCTCGCGCAAAATCGCGGACCGACGCGACGCGCGCGCCGCGACCTCGTGGCCGAGAGCCGCCAGCGCCGCCCTGGCCTCGCCAGCTTGCGCCCGCTCGGTCATCGCCCTGGCGCGCAGGCTCTCCAAGGCGCCGGCGAGAAAAGCCGGCTCGTCGAGCGCATCCAGCGCCTTCAACGCGATGTCGCGTTTTTGCGCCGCCTCGTTTCGGTTGGCGAGGATTTGCGCCTTGGCTTCCTCCAACGCCGAAAGCCGCTGGGCGATTTGCGCGTAGCGGCGTTCCGCGGCGCCGTGGCGCGCTCTCGCTTCATCCAAACGCGCGCGCGCGCGCCGTTGCGCCTCGCGCGCTTCGCTCTCCATCATGGCGGCTTCCCGCGCCGCCTCGCGCGCCATTTGCGCCGTTTCGCCGGCCTCGTCGGCCTGCGCCCTGGCGATCAGCGCTTCCTTGCGTAGATCGCCCAGCCGGTTCTTTTCGACGAGACGGCGGGCGGCCGCGGTCGGCGCTTCGGCGGCCTGGGTGAAGCCGTCCCAGCGCCAGAGATCCCCTTCCTTCGAGACAAGCCGCTGGCCGGGCGCGAGCAGCGCGCGCAGACTCGCCCCCTCGCCGCGCAGCACGACGCCAATCTGTCGCAGCCGGCGCGTCATCGCGGCAGGCGCTTCCACCACTTCGCTCAAGGGCCGCACATTGGGCGGGAGCTAGGGGTCTCCATCGCCGGAGGTCGGCGCCCAATGCGCCGGGGCGGAGGTCTCGGCGGAGGCGTCGAGATCGTCGCCGAGCGCGGCGCCGAGCGCGGTCTCATAGCCCTTGGCGACGGTGATTTGCTCCAGAACCGGCGCCCAAAGCCCACCGGAACCGGATTGCAGCAGCTTTTCGAGCGTGCGGACTTCAGTTTCCAACCGCTGAGCGCGCCGCTCGGCGGCCTCGAGCGGCGCCCGCGCGGCGGCCTCGGCTTCACGCGCCGCCTTATTGGCGTCTTCGCGCTCTCGCGCCGCGAGATCGGCCGCCTCCACTTCTTCGTCGGCGATTTGCAACGCTTCTTCAAGCCGCGCCAACTCCTGCGCGCCGCCCCCCTCGCTGGCGATCAGCGCGAATTCGGTCTCGACGCGCGTGAGTTCCGCCTCGAAGCGGGCATGGCGGCGGCTCTCCTCGGCGACCGCGGCCTCCAGGGCGTCGCGGCGGGCGTTCACCGAGGCGAGACCCTCCTGCGCGCCCGCAAGCTCCGCCTCGGTCGCATGCAGCTCCGCCTCGATCCGTTGGACCGTCTCCCGGGCCTCGCGCTCACGCTCTTGAGCTTCCGCGTCGGCCCCGAGAAGTTCGCCACGCTCTTCCTCCAGACGCTGCGTCACCTCGGCCGCGTCCTCGATCAGCGCCCGTTCGCGCTCCAGATCGCGGGCGAACTGCTCGATATGGCGGGTCAATTCATTAATGCGCTCGCCGGCGCGCTTTTCCTCGCCGTCGAGCGCGTCGCGAGCGACGATCAGCCGATGAAGCGCGGCGCCGGCCTCGGCCTCTTTCTCGCGTAGCGGCGGCAGCTCATGCGCGGCGACCGCCTGCTCACGCGCCGTTCGCGCTTGTTCCAGCGTGTGCCGCGCGACTAGAGCGGAGTCCTGCTCCAGTTTGCGCTCGGCCTGCTCCAGCTGCTCGCTGGCGGCGCGGTAATTGATCAACGCCGCCAGCGCCTCGTTCTGACGGATTTGCGCGGCGATCTGGCGATAGCGCCCGGCCTGGCGCGCCTGTCGGCGCAGACTGTCGGCCTGGCTGTCGACCTGCTTGAGCACATCTTCCAGCCGTGTCAGATTCTCCGAGGCGGCGGTTAGGCGCAGTTCCGCCTCGTGGCGGCGCGAATGCAGGCCGGCCACGCCCGCCGCCTCCTCCAAAATGCGCCGCCGCGCCTGCGGCTTGGCCGAGATGATCTCGCCGATCTGGCCCTGGCGCACCAGCGCCGGCGAGCGCGCGCCGGTGGAGGCGTCGGCGAACAGCAATTGCACGTCGCGGGCGCGCACCTCGCGGCCATTGACGCGGTAGACCGAGCCCTGCTCGCGCTCGATGCGGCGGGTGACTTCGATCGTCTCGGAATCGTTGAACACGGCCGGCGCGGTGCGCGAGGAATTGTCGAGCACCAGCCCGACTTCGGCGAGATTGCGGGCCGGGCGCGAACCGCCGCCCGAGAAGATGACGTCGTCCATCCCCGACGCGCGCATGTTCTTATAGGAATTTTCGCCCATCACCCAGCGCAGGGCCTCGACGAGATTCGATTTGCCGCAGCCGTTCGGCCCGACCACGCCGGTGAGACCCGGCTCGATCAGGAAGTCGGTGGCTTCGCAAAAACTCTTGAAGCCCAGTAGGCGCAGGCGTTGGAACTTCATATTGCATGAGCGTCACAAAAGGATGGCGATTGCAAGGTTTTCGGGCCAATATGTTGTGGGCAGCCGCCAAGTTGAGGGCCCGTGGGCCGTTAACGTATTGGAAAGCATGGCGGCGGGAGTATCCTTTCCGTCGGCGCGGCGAATTCGCCGGCCGGGAACCAGAAGCGAGGCGACGGTTCGATGCGGGAGAGACGCGAAAACCAGCGGCGCGACGGCGATTTCTGGGTGTTCGGTTACGGCTCGCTGATGTGGCGGCCAGGTTTCGACTTTATCGAGAGCGCGCTGGCCCATGTGCAGGGCTATCATCGCTCGCTTTGCATTTTCTCGCATGTGCATCGCGGCACGCCGGAGCGGCCGGGGCTGGTGCTGGGGCTCGATCACGGCGGCTCCTGCCAGGGCGTCGCCTTCCGCGTCGCGGCCGCCCGGCGCGAGGCGACGCTGGCTTATTTGCGCGAGCGCGAACTCGTAACCTCCGTCTATCTGGAAAAGAACCTGACCGTGGAGTTTTCGGAAGGCGCCCAAGTCTCGGCCCTGGCCTATGTCGTCGATCGCGCGCATCCGCAATATGCCGGGCGCCTGCCGGTGGAGCAAATCACCCGCCTCGTCTCCGGCGCGCGCGGGGCATTCGGCGACAATCCCGCCTATGTCCGCAACACCTACGAACATCTGCTGCGACAGGGAATCCATGACGAAGAGCTGGCGGCGGTGACGCGAAGCCTCGACGCCGCCTCATGCCGTGTGGAGGGGCTGCGGGCGGCGGAGTAGCCTCCGCCTCACCCTTCCCATTCCGCTTCGCCGCGCCTAAATCATCCGTCATGATTTCGTCCGAACGGCCCGACGACGCCCCGCTCCAGGATGACATTCCGGAGGACGACGAAGATTTCGCGCTGGAGGAAAGCTCCGGCGCGGATCTTATGCCTGATCTGGACGCGCCCGAGAGCGTCAAGCGCGGCGTCGCGCTCATCAAGAGCCATTGGAAGAACGCGCCCAACGGTCCCGGCGTCTATCGCATGATCGCCGCCGACGGCGAGGTGCTCTATGTCGGCAAGGCCAAGAACGTGCGAAAGCGCGTGGCGAGCTACACCCGCCTCGCCGGCCATGTGAACCGCATCGCCCGGATGATCGCCGCGACGGCCGACATGGTGTTCATCTCGGTCGAGACCGAGACCGACGCGCTGCTGCTCGAGTCAAATCTCATCAAGCAGTTGAAGCCGCGCTTCAACGTGCTGATGCGCGACGACAAATCCTTCCCCTATATTCTGATCGCGCGGGATCACGACGCCCCGCAAATCACCAAGCATCGCGGCGCGCGGGCGCGCAAAGGCGACTATTTCGGCCCCTTCGCCAGCGTCTGGGCGGTCAATCGCGCGCTCAACGCGTTGCAGCGCGCCTTTCTTCTGCGCTCCTGCGTCGACTCCTTTTACGAGAATCGCACGCGGCCCTGCCTGCTCTATCAGATCAAGCGCTGCGCCGGCCCCTGCACCGGCGAAATCTCGATCGCCGATTACGAAGAGCTGGTGGGCGAGGCCAAGGATTTTCTGACCGGCAAGAGCCGCAGCGTGCGCGAGCGGCTCGCCGCCGAGATGACGCAAGCGGCGGAACGGCTGGAGTTCGAGCGCGCGGCGCGATTGCGCGACCGCATTTCCGCGCTGTCGGCGATCCAGGGCGCGCAGGGAATCAATCCGCGTTCCGTCGAGGAGGCCGACGTCTTCGCGATCGCCAAGGACGCGGGGCGCTTCTGCATCGAGGCGTTCTTTTTTCGCGCCTTTCAGAACTGGGGCAATCGCGCCTATTTTCCCCGCGCGGATCAAAGCCTTTCGGAAGAGGAGGTGCTGGGGGCGTTCTTGGCGCAATTTTACGGCGAGCACCCTTCCGCGCCGCTCGTGCTGCTCTCGCATAAAATCGAGGATCGCGAGATTTTGGAGGACGCGCTTTACGTTCGCGCGAAACGGCGCATAGAGGTGCTGACGCCCCAGCGCGGAGAGAAGCGCGAACTGGTCGAACACGCGCTGACCAATGCGCGGCAGACGCTCGGGCGCAAGCTCGCCGAGGATTCGAGCCAGGAGAAACTGCTGGCCGCGCTCGGCGGGTTGTTCGGACTGCCCACGGCCCCGCGTCGCGTCGAAGTCTACGACAACTCCCACACCGGCGGGACGCAAGCCATTGGCGCGATGATCGTCGCGGGGCCGGCCGGCTTCATGAAGGCGCATTATCGCACCTTCAACATCGCCGGCGAGGCGATTGCCCCCGGCGACGATTACGCGATGATGCGGCAGGTTCTGACACGTCGTTTCACGCGCCTCGCCAAGGAAACCGAGAACGAAACCGACGCCGAAGCCTTTCCGTCGAAGCCCGATCTCGTGCTTATCGACGGCGGGCGTGGACAATTCGACGTAGCGCGCGAGACGCTCGCGGCGTCGGGCCTGACGGATGTCGCCATCGTCGGAATCGCCAAGGGCGCCGACCGCAACGCCGGGCGCGAGACCTTCTTCGTCGAAGGCCGCGAACCCTTTCGGCTGCCGCCGCACGATCCAGCGCTTTACTTCGTGCAGAGGCTGCGCGACGAGGCGCATCGATTCGCGATAGGGACGCATCGCGCCAAGCGCAAAAAGGCCTTCACCACCAATCCGCTCGACGAGATCGCCGGCGTCGGACCGGCTCGCAAGCGCGCCTTGCTGCTCGCCTTCGGCTCGGCCAAGGCGATTGCCGGCGCCGCGCTCGCGGATTTGGAGAAAACGCCGGGCGTCAACAAGGCGACCGCGCGGTTGGTGTTCGAGCATTTTCAGCGCGGGGATTGACGGGGGTCGGTTCGGCGCGATCCGGGGCGGCGCTCGGCTGGTCCAGGCGCGCATACCTCCAATCCGCTTGCAATCCGCTCGATCGGCAAAAGCCCCGCCTCGAAACGGGCTGCTCACTAAAGCCAACGTAATAGTACACAGGCGAACAACCAATAATTAGGCTATATTATAAAATCGACGTGCGTCGAACGTCGTGTTTACATATAAGGCGGTATTAATTGGTTGACTACATGGAATTATTTCGTCTAACTTTCAGTTACGGTCGATTCTACTCGTATATTTCGACGACATTCACCTTCAAGGAGGCGAGCAATGTTCATAATCGTGGACGAGAGAAAACTCGTGACGAATGGATATGCATGCCGTTTCGATCAGGAAGGCGTCGCCTCCGCTGGCTTTGGCGGGGAACAATTCATCGATTGGGTGGACTCCGCCATCGAGGGCGATTTGCGAGCCGTTGAAGCCTTTTTGATCGGCGAATGCGCGGCGCGCGAGGAACTGCCAAAACTCATTCGCCGGCGCTCGCAAGCGCCCGTCATCGCGCTGAACGAGTCGGTGTCGTTGGAGCAGACGCTCGGCCTGTTTAGTTCGGGCGTCGACGATGTGGTGCGCAAGCCCGTCCATATTAAAGAGCTGCTCGCGCGCGTGCACGCCATTCGCCGCCGGACGGAGGCGCGCCAGGATTTCGCTATGGCCGGTCCGATACAGGTGTTCTTCGATGGCCGCGATCCCCGGGTGAAAGGGGAGCCGTTGTCGCTCCCGCGCCGCGAAAGGCGCATGCTGGAATATTTCGTGAGCAACAAGGGCCGCCGCCTCACCAAGTCGCAAATATTCAACGCGGTCTATGGCCTGTTCGACGACGCCATCGAAGAAAACGTGGTCGAGAGCCACGTTAGCAAGCTGCGAAAAAAATTGCGGAATCGGCTGGGTTACGAAGCGATCGAATCCCGGCGCTATTTGGGCTATATGCTCTCGCCGGCGCTCGGCGAGAGAAACGCCGGTCGGGATTGCTAGAGTCGGAGCGCCGCGGCTTGAATTATGCGCGGCGCCGCGCTTATCCTCCTTGAGAGTTCAAGCGGAATATCGCCCTCAAGCCACCACCGCCGCCGCCTTGCCGCTCTTTTCCGCGCGCTTGCGCTCGTTGGGGTCGAGATGGACCTTGCGCAGACGGATCGACTTCGGCGTCACCTCGACGCGCTCGTCGTCTTCAATATAGGCGAGCGCCTTTTCCAGCGTCATCTGGATCGGCGGCGTCAGACGCACCGCCTCGTCCTTCGACTGCGTGCGAATGTTGGTGAGCTGCTTGCCCTTCAGCACGTTGATTTCGAGATCATTGTCGCGGGTATGTTCGCCGACGATCATGCCCTTGTAGACCTTGCAGCCCGGCTCGATCATCATCGGGCCGCGATCTTCCAGCTTCCACATGGCGTAGGCGACGGCCTCGCCCTGATCGTTGGAGATCAGCACGCCGTTGCGGCGGCCCTGAATTTCGCCCCTGTGCGGCGCATATTCGTGGAACAGGCGGTTCATGATCGCGGTGCCGCGTGTGTCGGTGAGCAATTCGCCCTGATAGCCGATGAGGCCGCGCGTCGGCGCGTGGAACACGAGGCGCAGACGATTGCCGCCGGAGGGGCGCATCTCGATCATCTCGGCCTTGCGCTCGGCCATCTTCTGCACGACGACCCCCGAATGCTCTTCGTCCACGTCGATGACTACTTCCTCGATGGGCTCGAGAATTTCGCCGTCCTCGCCCTTCTTGAACACCACCTGAGGGCGCGAGACGCCGAGTTCGAAGCCTTCGCGGCGCATCGTTTCGATCAGAATGCCGAGCTGCAATTCACCGCGGCCCGAGACAACGAAAGCGTCGGCGCCGGGCGAATCCTCGACGCGCAGCGCGACATTGCCCTCGGCCTCCTTATAGAGGCGCGCGCGGATCATTCGGCTCGTGACCTTGTCGCCCTCGGTGCCGGCGAGCGGCGAATCATTGACGAGGAAGGTCATCGACAGCGTCGGCGGGTCGATCGGCTGCGCCTGCAAGGGCTCGGTGACTTCGAGCGCGCACAGCGTATCGGCGACGTTGAATTTTTCGAGACCCGCGATGGCGACGATGTCGCCGGCCTCCGCCTCCTCGATCGGCTGGCGCTCGATGCCGCGGAACGCCAAAATCTTGGAGATTCGGCCGGTTTCGACCACCTTGCCCTCGCGGTCGAGCACCTTGACCTGCTGATTGGGCTTCACGCTGCCGGCGAAAACGCGACCGGTGACGATGCGGCCGAGGTAGGGATTGGCCTCGAGCAGCGTGCCGAGCAGGCGGAAACCGCCCTCTTCGATCTTGGGCTGCGGCACATGCTTGACCACGAGATCGAACAGCGGCGCCATGCCGTCCTGCGGGCCGGTCGGCTCGTCGGCCATCCACCCCTGCTTCGCGGAGCCGTAGATAATCGGGAAATCGAGCTGTTCGTCGGTGGCGTCGAGCGCCGCGAAGAGATCGAACACCTCGTTGACCACCTCGGTGATGCGGGCGTCCGGCTTGTCGACCTTGTTGATGCAGACAATGGGCTTGAGGCCGATCTTGAGCGCCTTGCCGACCACGAATTTGGTCTGCGGCATGGGGCCTTCGGCGGCGTCGACCAGCACGATGGCGCCGTCGACCATGGACAGAATGCGCTCCACCTCTCCGCCGAAATCCGCGTGGCCTGGCGTGTCGACGATATTGATGCGGGTGTCCTTCCAGGCGATCGAGGTCGCCTTGGCCATGATCGTGATGCCACGCTCTTTTTCAAGGTCGTTGCTGTCCATGACGCGCTCGGCCACGCGCTGGTTCTCGCGGAACGCGCCCGACTGCTGGAGCAGACGATCGACGAGCGTGGTCTTGCCGTGATCGACGTGGGCGATGATGGCGATGTTGCGCAGCTTCATGGATAGGCCGATGCTTGTTCAGGGGATGACCGCCGCCGTTTCCGACTGCCCCAAAGGGGGCGCGAACGGAACGCGGCAAGGACGCCAAATATTGCGATGCGGCATCTCATATAGGAGAGGGGAGCAAATGGGAACAAGAAACCGCCGCCCATTCCCATGGCGTCCCGTTTTTACCGCGCGCGAACCGAGTGCCGACGCGAGCGCGTGGGGCGCGGCGGCTTGCCTTGCATGAGCCTCGGGAGCAGCAAATGCGGCAGCACCCCCTCGCGAATCACCGCCCGACGCAACGGTCCGAGCGCCGTCATCGCCAAGAATCCCGCGCCGCGCATGAGATCGACCGGCAGGTGCGGGATGATCAGCGAGCGGTTCAATATGTCGACGCCGAGCGTGCGGAACCCTATGTCGGCGCGCCGGTGGCGGTCGTAGCGCGCCAGCGCCGGCGCCAATTCGCGCGGATTGGTCAGATCGACGCTCGCGAGGCAATCCTCCAGATCCGCCACATCGCGCAGGCTAAGGTTCAGGCCCTGCGCTCCGATCGGCGGGAAAACATGGCAGGTTTCGCCCACGAGAGCGACGCGGCCGATGGCGTGATGCGAGACGCGCATCCCGCCCATGCGGAACTGCCCGATTCCGCCCTCGATCTTCATCGCGCCAAAACGTCCGTGGGCGCGGTCCTCCAACTCGAACTCAAGCTCTTCGCGCGGCTTCGCCAGACGGCGGCTCGCGTCGGCGACGCTCATCAGCCAAACGAGGCTAGAGCGGTGCGGCGCGCCCTCGCGCCCTTGCAGCGGCACGAGCGTAAAAGGCCCGGAGCGCGTGTGAAACTCGGTCGAAATATTGTCGTGCGGCTCCTCGTGCGAGAGCAGCATCGTCAACGCGACTTGCGGATAGGTCCATTCCTGCGTATCGATCCCGGCGACGGCTCGCGCCCGGCTTTGGCGCCCGTCGGCGGCGACGACGAAATCCGCCTCGATCTTGCTCCCGTCGGCGAGCAGAGCCACGGCTCCGTCACCGTCGAAAATATAATCCACGATATCGGCGTCGACGATATCGAAGGCCGCGCGCTCCCGCGCGACTTCGAGCAGCGCCTCGACCAGTTCGTCGTTGGAGACGTTGACGCCCAACGCCGGCAGGTCGATCTCGCTCGCCCGCAGCGTGAGGTCGGGCGTCGGCAACAACTGGCCGGTGTCGTCGATCATGCGGATCGCTTCGATCGGACAGGCTTTTTCCTTGACGCGCGGCAGCGCTCCGAGAGCGTCGAGAAACCTGACGGAGGACTCGAACAGCGCCACGGTGCGCCCCGGCAGCGGCGGCGGGAAACGACCGGCCAGCGTGACCCGCAACCCCGAGCGCGCGAAGGCAAGGGCGGCCGCGATGCCGGTGGAGCCGGCCCCCGCCACCAGAATTTGCGTCTTGCGTCCAGCTTGCGCCGCGGCGCCTGCGTGATCTTGCTTCATAGCTCTGTCACTCCATCCTGAAGGCTATATAGCGCCGCCGCGGCTTCGGCGCGAGCGCGGGTTGGTTCGCGCGTTTATTTGTCGCGCCGCCGTCATTTGGCGGCGGTTTTCGGCTATGCTCGCGCTTTAACGGCGGCACGGGGAGAAAACCGATGGTCAAGGTCATTCGCGCGCATCGGCCCGGCGGGCCGGAGGTTCTTCAGCTCGAAGACATCGAATTGCCAGCCCCCGGCGCCGGCGAGGTTCAGCTGCGCCACCACGCCATTGGCGTGAATTACATCGACATTTACCGACGCACGGAGCTTACCCGGCCGAGTTTCCTTTCGTGCCCGGGCCATGAAGGGGCCGGCGAAGTGATCGCCGTCGGCGAAGGCGTCGAGGAGTTTCAGCCGGGCGACCGCGTGGCCTATGTCGGCGCGCTCGGCGGCTATAGCGAGGCGCGCAATATCTCGGCGGCGTCGCTGGTGCATCTCCCCAAATCCTTTAGCTACGCGACCGGGGCGTGATGATGCTGAAGGGGCTCACCGCGCAATATCTCCTGCGCCGCACCTTTCGCGTGAAAAAAGGCCATCGCGCGCTCGTGCACGCGGGCGCGGGCGGCGTCGGTCAACTCCTTTGCGAGTGGGCGAGCGCCCTTGGCGCGAAAGTGATCGCCACGGCGGGAAGCCAGGAGAAGGCCGAGATCGCCCGTCACGCCGGCGCCAAGCTGTGATTCTCTACCGCGAGGAGGATTTCGTCCAGCGCGTCCGGGAAATCACCAAGGGGCGCCTGTGCAACGTCGTCTATGACGGGGTCGGCGCGGCGACCTTTCCCGGATCGCTGGATTGCCTCGCTCCATTCGGCATGTTCGTGAGCTTTGGCTCGGCCTCGGGACCGGTGGCGGCCTTCGATCTCGGCCTTCTGGGGCAAAAGGGATCGCTTTACGCGACGCGTCCCTCGCTTTTCACTCATATCGCGGACCGGCGCGTCTATGAGGAAATGACCGAGGATTTGGAGCGCGCGATCAAGCGCGGACATTTGAATCTGGACGCCGCCGACGAGCTTCCCGCTGGAGGAGGCGGCCAAGGTGCACGCGGCGCTGGAAGCCCGCCAAACCGTCGGATCAATCGTGCTCAAGCCTTGACCGTGACGTTGCGCGGCGGCGGCTGGCGCAAAAAGTCGCGCACTGTGACATTTTCATCACGCGGCGCGCGCATGGCCCGCCTCGCTTTATAAGTCGCTGGAATTCCGTTGACATTTTGCGAGCGCGGCGGGGTCTCGGCTTCGGCGCGGCTTTGCGGCTGGGTCTTCGACCTCTCGCGGGCAGTCTTATAAAATTAAGTGCAAGTCTTTTCGCGCCGAATCACCTATGATTTGTTTGTTACGGCTTGGAGGTTCCTCCCACCTCTCGATGGGCCCTAACTGCCTAAACCCGGCGAAATCGCCGGGCTTTTTTTTCGCCAAAATTTCTCGCCAAGCCTCGCTCGCCGAAAAACTGAGCGATCTTTTCAGTCGGATGCTGTTGCAATCCGAAGCAAATCGCTCCATGTTGCCCTTGCGGATAAATCCGCGATAACGAGGACCGCGACGCTGACAACTAGCGCATTTTCACAAAATAGACAGACGCCCGCCTTAATTCGGCGACAGGGGCTTTGAGCGCGGATCGTCTCGCCGACAAAATTCTTTCCAGCCTCGACGAAGCCAAGGCTGAAGAAGTCGTTTCCATCGATCTCGCCGGCAAGACCGCGCTCGCCGATAGTATGATCATCGCCACCGGCCGCTCCACGGTGCATGTTGGCGCCATCGCCGATCGGGTTATAAAGGCCTGCAAGGCGGCGGGCCTTTCCGCTCCGCGCGTCGAGGGTCTGCCGCACTGCCATTGGGTGCTGGTGGACGCGGGCGACCTTATCGTTCATATTTTCCGTCCCGAGGTGCGCCAGTTCTACAATCTGGAAGATGTGGGCGGCGACCGTCCGCGCGAGATGCGTCTGGCCTGAGAGGCGCGCCAGATGCGCTTGGGCCTTTTGTGCATAGGGCGGATGAAATCCGGTCCCGAACGCGAGCTTTTCGCGCGCTACGCCAAGCGAATCGGAACGATGCGCAATCTGGGCCTCGATGGCCTCGATCTGCGTGAACTCGACGAAAGTCCGGTCCGAGACACCGCGGCGCGAATCGCCGCGGAGGGCGACGCGCTGCTCTCGGTTTTGACGCCGGAGGCGACGGTCGCGGCCTTCGATGAACGCGGAGAAGCCGCCAGCAGTTTGGATTTCGCGCGTTTCATCGCGCGTGAGCGAGACGCCGGACGCAAAATCCTATGGTTTGTGATCGGCGGCGCGGAGGGGCTCGATCCGCGTCTTCGCGCGCGGGCGCGGGCGGTGTTTAGCTTTGGCGCCATGACTCTGCCGCATCAGATGGTGCGCATTCTCGCGGCGGAACAAATCTACCGCGCGATGACCATCGCGTCGGGACATCCTTATCACCGGGGATAAACAGCAGGAAAATGAATATGCCGCACGCCAAACCGCCAACGCCCCGAGAAGGGCGCCGCAGCGTCGACGAGCGGCATTGATCTTATTGGAGTATTGAACGGCTGACGGAAACGGGGACAGGGACACCCCAATAGAAGTTGTGAATGATCATCACGACTATCCGCTCCCTCCGGACGGCGCGGCGAGGCGCGCCGATTCGGATTAGCCGCCGTGCGAGATGATGGGGGCGAAGTGAATCAGGCTGAAAACCAACGCGACCGCACCTGCAAGCCAGGCGACCATCTTGATGATTTCGCCGCTCGAACGCTGAACTGCCATTTTCGTGTCTCTCTAGGATATCCTTACGATTCATACATATAGGCGTAGCAGAAGGACATCTCGAATGGCCACGGCCCATTAATTAATAATGCGACAATCCGCCCCGAGGCGCAAGCAACATTTGAAAAATGTCAATTAACGCACGGCGAACAACGCCCGATCTGGCGCTTAGCGCTCTTCGCCATTGCGCGATTAATGGACGTTATAGCAACACAACATGAACAAAGCCGGATTTGGGAGACGCGCGCCGTGGCCAAATGCCGCGGCTGCTAAACAATCTGAAGAAGCCAAGATCAACGTAATCTTGAGCGCGCTTTTTCTTTGGATTCTCTGTCCAGCTCGCATGCGTGACAGATGAGGCCAAGCGTAAACGTCACCGCGCCCCATATAGCGACCACGTGATACTGGCCCAAATATTCTGTCGCCAACCCATCGCGACGCGAAACGGCGCCGCCAACACCGCGCAAAAGCATGAAAGCCAGTCTTTACCCCTTGGACGCCATGCGCTAAGGAATTGTCGTAACGAGCCCCGGCGTTACCGCCGGGGCTTTTTTTGGCGAACGGGTTCGTTTCGTCGCGCCTTGGGGTCGCTCTCCCGCCGCGCGAATAAGGAATCCCTCGCGCCAGTCGGGCCGTCGCGGGACCGGATGGCGCGCTAACGGAAAAGACAAAAAGGCCATGGCGAATGTGGCGGTGATCGGCGCCCAATGGGGCGACGAGGGCAAGGGCAAGATCGTCGATTGGCTCTCGCTCGAGGCCGACGTCGTGGTGCGGTTTCAGGGCGGACACAACGCCGGACACACGCTTGTCGTCGACGGCAAGACCTATAAGTTGGCGCTGCTTCCCTCGGGCATCGTCCGGCCGGGGAAACTGTCGATCATCGGCAATGGCGTCGTCCTCGACCCGCATTTTCTCATGGGCGAGATCGACCGCCTGCGCCAAGAGGGCGTCGCGATTTCGCCGGCCAATCTCAAGATCGCCGAAAACGCGCCGTTGATTTTATCGTTGCATCGGGAGCTCGACGCGCATCGCGAGGAGTCGTCGGGCGAAGGGGTCAAGATCGGCACCACCAAGCGCGGGATCGGCCCCGCCTATGAAGACAAGGTGGGGCGGCGCTCGATACGTTTGATGGACCTTGCCGAGCCCGACGCGCTGGACGACAAGATCGCGCGCGCTCTCGCCCATCACAACCCGCTGAGACGCGGGCTCGGGCTCGCCGAAATTTCTCCGGCGACGCTGCGAGACGAGTTGCTTAGCGTCGCGCCGCGCGTCCTCCCCTTCATGGACGTGGTTTGGGAACTGCTGGATAATGAACGCCGCGCCGGCAAGCGCATCCTCTTTGAAGGCGCGCAGGGCGTGCTGCTCGACGTCGATCACGGCACCTATCCCTATGTCACCTCCTCCAACACCGTCGCGGGCAGCGCCGCCAGCGGATCCGGGCTTGGACCCGGCGCGATCGGCTATGTTCTCGGCATCGCCAAGGCCTATACGACCCGGGTCGGCGGCGGCCCATTTCCCAGCGAATTGCATGATTCGATCGGCCAGCTGATCGGCGATCGCGGGCGGGAGTTCGGCACCAACACCGGCCGGAGGCGTCGCTGCGGCTGGTTCGACGCCGTGTTGACGAGACAGGCGATCAAAACATCGGGGATCAATGGCATCGCGCTGACAAAGCTCGATATTCTCGACGGTTTCGACGAGATCAAAATCTGCACCCATTACCTGCTCGATGGGTTCCGCGTCGACCGCCTTCCGGCCTCGCAATCCGCCCAGGCGCGCGTCCAGCCGGTCTATGAGTCGATCGAGGGCTGGAAAGGTTCCACCGGGGGCGCGAGATCCTGGGTCGATCTTCCCGCGCAAGCCATCAAATATGTCCGGCGGATCGAGGAACTGATAGAAGCGCCAGTGGCGCTGCTGTCGACCAGCCCCGAACGCGACGACACCATTCTCGTGCATAATCCATTTCAGGATTGACGAGGCGAAATCCTAAGCGCAAGCAGGGGTCGAGGTTGACGACGGGCGCGCAAAATGGTGTTTGCATGGCATGGCTGATTATTATTCGCTACTTGCGCGCAAGATAGGCCCGCTCGCGGACTTTACCGCTCAGAGTCGTCAGGCGGTCTATGAACTCGCCCGCAAGGCTTTGTTCAATCAGTTGCGGGCGATCCAGCCTCCCGTGGCGGAGCAGGTCATCCAAACCGAAGGCCGGGCGCTGGACGAGGCGATCGCTCGGCTGGAGACCGAAGCCGCTAGCGCCAAGCCAGAGAGCGCGCCGGCCCCCGCCTCAAGCGCCCCGCCCGAACCCAAGCGGGAGCCTAAAAGCGAATCGGCGGCCCCGACCCGGGAACAGCAGCGGCCCGCCGCGCCGCTGCCGCCGGCGGAAGCGTCGAGCCCAACGCGGCGCATTGTCGGCATTATCGCGGTTCTCGTCGTCCTGGTCGGCGCCGTCGCCTTGGCCGCGCTGCACTTTCGCGAGCGGCCGGAGGATCTCGCCAAGCTAAAGCCGGAAGAGAGCGCCGGCAACTCGGTCGAACACGGCAAATTCTCGGCGCGCGCCGGCGGGGACGATCAGGGCGACCGCGGCGGGCCGGCCGTGCCCGTCGCGCAGAAGGCGCAACTGGTGATCGCGGCGCCGCAACACCCGGATAAGGTCGAGCACGCCTATAACGGCACGGTGGTCTGGCGGCTCGAAAATGTGGGCGGCGACGAAGGCGAGCCCTTGAAGTCGGCGATTCGCGGCGACATCGATTTCCCCGACGCCAAGACCAAGGCGACGCTGGTCATCCAAAAGAACCTGGACGCGGCCCTGTCGATGTCGCACACGATCAACGTCTCGTTCAAACTCGCGCCGGGCGCCGAACCGAAGGGCGTCAAAGCGATAGACGTGCTGCGCATCCGCAGGCCGGAGGCGCAATCGGGCGAAAAGCTGCTCGGCATGCAGATGCCGATCGCCGATAATAATTTCTTGATCGGACTCATGCGCGGCGACACCGAATCGCGCAATCTCGCTCTCCTGAAAACGCCAGGAGTGATCGATCTGCCCATGCAGCTCTCCGACGGCCGACTGGCGACGATCAATCTGGAAAAAGGCGCCTCCGGCGAGCGCGTCTTCAACGACGCGATCAGCGCCTGGTCGCGTTAAGAGCCTTCGAGAGCGGGCGAAACGCGCCTTCACATGACCAGCGTCAACCGCCGCGCCGCGCGCGTGACGCCCGTGTAAAGCCAACGCGCGCGATGTTCGCGGAAGGCGAAGGATTCGTCGAACAGCACCACATCGTCCCACTGCGACCCTTGCGCCTTATGCACGGTGAGGGCGTAGCCATAATCGAATTCATCCGAGTCCTTGCGCAACGCATAGGGTATCTCGCCGTCGGAGCCGTCGAAAAACTGGGGGATCACGCCGACGCGCTGAATCTTGCCGTCGCTTTCCTCCGGGATCACCAGCATACGCACCTTGCCGCGCCGCAGCGCGCCCGTGCTCTTGACCGTGAACAGCGCTCCGTTGAGCAGTCCTTTCTTGCGATTGTTGCGCAGGCACACCAGCTTTTCGCCCGATTGCGGAAGATCGCCGGAAAAGCCGCGCAATTCCCGCAATCGCTTATTGTAGGCGCGACGCGTCTTGTTCATGCCGACCAGCACCTGGTCGGCTCCGGTGACGAGCGAAGGCTCCAACCCGTCCCGTCCGACGACGCGGCTCTCGCCATAGATCCCGCGCGCGATCCGCCCGCCCTCGCGAATCGCCATGGACATGCGGATGATCGGATTATCGGCGGCCTGACGGTGAACCTCGGTCAACATCACGTCCGGCTCCGCTTCGGTGAAGAAGCCGCCGCCCTTGACCGGCGGCAATTGCGCGGGATCGCCGAGAACGAGCACCTTGCGGCCAAATGACAGAAGATCGCGGCCAAGCTCCTCGTCGACCATCGAACATTCGTCGATGACGATCAGCTTCGCCCGCGCCGCGTCGCTTTCGTCGTTGAGCTCGAAGCTCGGCTCCTCGGTTTCCGTGTCCGTGGCGCGATAGATCAGGCTGTGGATCGTGCGCGCGTCGACGCAGCCCTTGGAGCGCATCACCAGCGCCGCCTTGCCGGTGAAGGCGGCGAACGCCACGAGGCCCTCGACATTCTCCGCGAGATGGCGCGCCAGCGTCGATTTGCCGGTTCCGGCGTAGCCAAACAGGCGAAACAGCTGCGGCCCGTCCTTCGCCGCCAGCCATCGCGCCACGGCCTTGAGCGCCTGATCCTGCGCCTGTGTCCATGAGGTCATAAATCAGCGGCGCCTTCGATTCGGAGGACAAGGCCGTAAATTGAAGCAAGCCGGAACCCCGGGCAAGAGCCGAGCGAATGACGAAAGACTACCCCGACAACCGCATGAACAGATCGATCTTGGTGGCGATGTTCACGATCGCCAGAATGAAGCCGACCCAGAACGCCAAGACAACCGCCCAAAACCTCGGATCGCTGTGCATACGCTTCCCCCGCGCCCGTCGCGCCGCGCCGACAGCATGCGTCCGTTCGGCGCCGATCCGCAAGCGCGAAACCAAGGGTTGCGCGGGGGCGGCGCAATCGCCAGATTGAGGGGCCAAGGAGATAACGCATGGATTCGCCCAAGCCCGCCGCGCCGACACAGCCCTTGCGCCTACTCGCGCTCGACGCCGAGGATCTCGCCTTGGTCTCGGCCCATCTTCAGGATGCGGTGGTGCGGGTTGGCGATCTCGCCTATCTCGCGAAAAAAAAGCGTTTCACGCTGGTCGCCTCGCGTTTCGACTGGGCCGCGCAGCCGCTGGGCCGCCTGGAGCGTTGTCTCACGGCGGTGCATTTCGAGACCGTGCGCACCGTGCATTATGGCGGATTCGCGCGCGAACGTCCCAATGGGCTGTTGGTGCTGCTGGCGCTCCTCTTCGAGCCGAGCGCGATCGCGCCGGAGGGGCGCATCCGCTTCATATTCGGCGGCGGCGCCACGATTTTGCTGGATGTCGAGTGCATCGAGGCGCAGCTTAGCGACCTCGGGCCACGCTGGCGCGCTTCATCATGCCCGACGCATAAACTTGACGAAGGCGGCGGCGCGGGGCCATGACAGCTGGAACTTCCAGCTGGAGATGGACATGACTTTGCGTTTGGATGCGTCGGCGGCCGACTTCGGGGATCGTTTCACGGCGCTTCTGTCGATGAAGCGCGAATCCTCGCCCGACGTGGACCATACCGTCCGCAAGATCATCGAGGACGTCATCGTGCGCGGCGATGAGGCCCTGATAGACTATTCACGCCAGTTCGACCGGATCGATCTCGCCAAGACCGGCATCGCCGTCTCCGCCGCCGAGATCGCCGCGGCGGAGGCCAAATGCTCGCGCGAGCAGCTCGCGGCGCTCGATCTCGCGCTGGAGCGCATCACCGTCTTTCACGAGCGCCAGCGCCCGAGCGACCTGCGCTTCACCGACGACGCCGGCGTCGAGCTCGGTTGGCGCTGGACGCCGATCGAGTCGGTCGGGCTCTATGTTCCCGGCGGCACGGCGGCCTATCCCTCGTCGGTGCTGATGAATGTCGCGCCGGCCAAGGTCGCCGGCGTCCCGCGCATCGTCATGGTCGTGCCGACCCCCGACGGCCACGTCGAGCCCCTGGTGCTGGCCGCCGCCAAGCGGTCCGGCATCACCGAGATCTACCGCGTCGGCGGGGCGCAGGCCGTGGCCGCGCTCGCTTATGGCACCAAGACCATCGCTCCCGTCGCCAAGATCGTCGGTCCCGGCAACGCCTGGGTGGCCGCCGCTAAACGCCGCGTGTTCGGCCAAGTCGGCATCGACATGATCGCCGGTCCCTCGGAAGTTCTCGTCATCGCCGACAAGACCGCCAATCCCGACTGGATCGCAGCCGACCTTCTGGCCCAGGCCGAGCATGACGAATCCGCGCAGTCGATCCTCATCACCGACGACGCTGGGCTCGCCGAGGCCGTCGTGGCCGCCGTCGAGCGGCATTTGACCACTCTGTCGCGCAAGCAGATCGCGGGCGCCTCCTGGCGCGATTACGGCGCCGTGATCGTGACGAAGACGCTCGCCGACGCGCTGCCGCTCGCCGACCGCATCGCCGCCGAACATCTCGAAATCATCAGCGAGGACGCCGAGGATTTGGCCGCGCGGGTGAAAAACGCCGGGGCGATCTTCATTGGCGCCTATACGCCGGAGGCGGTCGGCGATTATGTCGGCGGCTCCAACCATGTGCTGCCCACGGCCCGTTCGGCGCGGTTCTCCTCGGGGCTGAGCGTGCTCGATTTCGTCAAGCGCACCTCGATCCTGAAATGCGACGCCGGCGTCGCTGCGCGCGATCGGCGCCGCCGCCGTGACGCTGGGCGAGGCCGAAGGACTGCAGGCGCATGCGCGATCCGTCTCGATCCGCCTCAATTCGCTCGGAGCCTAAGAGGTGGTTCTGGACGCGCGAAAGCGATTGGCGCGGGTCACGCTCGACGAAAATTCGATCGGGCGCGGCTCGGCCGATCAGGAGCATGAGCGCGCCATCGCGATCTATGATTTGATCGAGGACAATAGTTTTGGCGTCGTCGGCCATGAAGGCGGCCCCTATGCCTTGAACATCTCTCTGCACGACGCCAAGCTCGCCCTCGCCGTGACGGACGAAGAGGGCAACGGCGTCGTGACGCATATTTTGTCGCTGACGCCCTTCAAACGCATTCTCAAGGATTATTTCATGATCTGCGAGACCTATTACGCCGCGATCCGGCACGCGACGCCGAGCCGCATCGAGGCGATCGACATGGGCCGACGCGGATTGCACAACGAAGGCGCCCAGCTGCTGCTCGAGCGGCTGAAGGGCAAGATCGAGATCGACATAGACACTTCGCGCCGAATTTTCACGCTGGTGACGGCTCTGCACTGGAGGGGCTGATCATGCCGGCGCAAGTTCAGCCGGCGCCCGTCGAAACTACTCGGGTCCGCCCGCAGTCCGTTCTGTTCGCCTGCACCTTGAACACCGTGCGCTCCCCGATGGCCGAGGCGCTCGCCCGCCATTACTTCGGCCGCGAAATCTACTTCGCCTCCGCCGGCTTGAAGCGCGGCGAGCCGGACGGATTCGCGATGGCCGTGATGGAGGAGATCGGCATCGACATCACGCGCCACAAGCCCCACACTTTCGAGGATCTCGAAGACTCCAACTTCGATGTGATCGTCACGCTGTCGCCCGAGGCGCACCACCGCGCGCTGGAATTCACCCGCGCGATGGCGGTCGAGGTGATCTATTGGCCAACGCCCGACCCCACGGCGACGCAAGGCTCGCGCGAGACGATGTTGGAGGCCTATCGCGACGTGCGCGATCGGCTCGCGGCGCGCATCAAGGCGTTTTTGAGCCGCGCGACGGGAAGCGGCCCGTGATCTGCTGGCGCGACGAGATCTCCCGGCGCGAGGAATTTCCCGGGCCGTCGGAGGTCGCGACGGTCGTGGCGCTCGCCTTGCGCGAAGATAATCTCGCGCCGACGCCGCGCGACCTGCGGGAGGCCCCCTCGCGCGATCCCGCGCGCGGGGCTTTTCTGCGCCGCCGCGCCCTGAGCCGTCGGGTCGTCGCGGCTCGGCTCGGCGTCGCGCCGGAAAGCGTCGAGATCGGCCATGCGCCCTCGGGCGCGCCGCGAGTTCTGGCGCCCGATTCTTCCCTAAGAATCTCGGTTTCGGGCCGCGCGGATTTTTGCGCCGTCGCGATCGCCCAGGCACCCATCGGCGTAGACATCGAACCTTTGCGGACGATCGAACCGCCGTGGAACATGCTGCACCCGAAAGAGTGTAATGCGTTGGAGGCGCTGACGGGCGAAGCGCGCGCCGACGCCTTTTCGCGCCTCTGGACCGCCAAGGAAGCCTATCTCAAGGCGCTGGGCGTCGGCTTTGGCCGCGAGCCCAGGAGAATCGCCATCGGCCTGGATTTTTCCATTCTCGACGAGGAAGCCGCTCCGACAATTTTGACCCGCGGCTGGCGGCGCTTGATGCTGAACGGCGAGGACTTTATGGCGGCCTGCGTCGTGCTCGGCTGAGGGTCACGGCGTCGGCAAGCGCGCCGCCAGCCGCTCGGCGAGCGCCAGCAATGCACGGTCCGACCAGCGCCGGCCGATCAAGGACAGCCCAAGCGGAGCGTCCGACGTCTTCGAGCGGCAAGCTGAGCTGCGGCAGACCGAAAAAACTGGCGATCTGAAACAGCCGCACCATCTGGTTGCGCTTCATCGCCAGTTCCTGCTCGCTCTCGCCCAGCCGCGGCGCGAAAAAAGGCGTCGTCGGCAGAACAAGAAAGCCTTCCGCGCCAAGCAAATCGTCGATGATTTCGCGCGCTCGAACGCGAAATTCATCCGCCGCCCACTTTTGTTCCGCGGTCACGCTCGCGGCATAGGCGAAGCGCTCGGCGACGCCGGGGCCAAACTCGGGACGGACGGCCTTGATCCATGCGCCATGCGCTTGATGCGCTTCGAACGCCTGAAGATCGCGAAAATGATTTTGCATTTGAGACAAAAAATCCTCGCCGAGGACAGCGTCGCGCGAGGAAAAATCCTTGACCAGCGCGCCCAGGGCGCGCCGCGACAACTCCGCCTCGCGCCGCGGACAATCGACAAACGCCTCCGCGAGCACGAGCGGGCGCGAGAGCGGCGCCGTGTCGAGATCGTCCGGCAGCAGCGCCGAGCCGACCTTATTCAGCGTCGCCGCGTCGCGAGCGAACCAACCGATCGTATCGAGCGAGGGCGCGAGCGGGACGACGCCATTGCTCGAAACGGCGCCATGCGAGGGACGAAAGCCATAAATCCCGCAAAAAGAAGCCGGCGCGCGGCAGGAGCCAGCCGTGTCCGTGCCGAGCGCGAAATCGGCGAGCCCCGCCGCGACAGCGACCGCCGAGCCCGACGAAGAGCCGCCGGGGTGACGGTCCGGCGCGGCCGGATTGACCGGAGTTCCATAATAATGATTGGCGCCAAGCAGGCTATAGGCCATCTCGTCCATATGCGTCTTGCCGACAAGCCGCGCGCCCGCGGTCAGCAGGCGGTCGACGGCGGGCGCGTTTAGACCCGCCGGCGGATGACTCGCCGCGAAGGCCGGTTCGCCATTGCGCGACACATGGCCTTCGACATCGATGTTTTCCTTGACCACGAAGGCAAGGCCGGCGAGCGCGCCTCCCGTCCTTCCGCCGCGATCGAGCGAGACGGTCAGCGCTTTGAAATTCTCGGTCATGAGCGTCTCGACGGCCAATTATCTGGCGCGGGCGCTCAGTAAACGCGCTCGATGCAGAAATCGACCACTTCCAGCAGCGCGCTTTTCCATGGCGAGGACGGGAAAATCTCCATCGCGTCGCGCGCGATGGCGCCGTAATGGGCGGCGCGCTCGATCGTGTCGTCGAGCGCCTTGTGCTTTTTCATCAAGCCGCAGGCGGTCTCGACGTCGCCTTCGTTGATTTCGCCCTTTTCCAGCGTGCGGCGCCAGAATTCGCGTTCTTTCTCGCTGCCGCGACGGAAGGCGAGCACGACGGGGAGCGTGATCTTGCCCTCGCGAAAATCGTCGCCGACGTTTTTGCCGAGCTTGGCCGAGGAGCCGCCGTAATCCAGCGCGTCGTCGATCAACTGAAAGGCGATCCCGAGATTCATGCCGTAGCTGCGCGCGGCGGCCTCGTCCGCCTTGGACCGGCCCGCCAGCATGACGCCGACTTCCGCCGCCGCGGCGAAAAGCTCCGCCGTCTTGCGGCGGATGACGGCCATATAGGCGTCCTCGGTGGTTTGCGTGTCCTTGGCCGCGTTGAGCTGGAGGATTTCGCCCTCGGCGATGATCGCCGCCGCGCTCGACACCACGGTGAGGCATGGCAACACGCCCGGCTCGACCATCATTTTAAAGGCGTGGCCGAGCAGAAAATCGCCAACCAGCACGCAGGTTTCATTGCCCCAAAGCATGCGCGCCGCGATCTTGCCCCGGCGCATGTCGCTTTCATCGACAACATCGTCGTGGAGCAGAGTCGCCGTATGCATGAATTCGATGCCGGCGGCGAATTTGATCTGGCCGTCGCCCTTGTAGCCGCACATCCCGGCGGTCGCGAGCACCAGCATCGGGCGCAACCGCTTGCCGCCCGCCGAAATCAGATGGTTGGCCACCTCGGGAATGGTGGTCACATCCGAACCGGTGCGTTGAAGAATAAGCTGATTGGTCCGCTCTAAGTCGGGCCGGATGAGCTCCAGAAGACTGTCGAGGCCAGCAGTGGTTTTCTTTTCTCTGTCTTCGAGCGGAATGACGATACCCACGGAGCCCCCTGCAGTCTTCAAACGACCTGCGCCTTCAGTCGGGCGAACTTAAGGCTTTGCGCCGCAGGCGGCAAGTCGGCGCATATCACGATTGCTCACATGCTTGCGCCGCGACGGCAAGCGTGAGAGTTTTCAGGGCGATGGCGAATCGGGTCAGCGGATTTTTGGGGGGGCGCCTGCGTCTGGCGCAGGACGAAGGCGGCCACCGCGCCGGCACGGACGCCGCGTTGCTGGTCGCCGCGACGCCGCGCGAGGTGAATGGGCTGTTGCTGGACGTGGGAGCGGGCGTGGGGGCCGTTGGCCTCGGCGCGGCGCTGCTGGCCCAAAAAGCACGTATTGGACTGATTGAACAGGACTTTCAGGCCTGCGAGCTGGCGCGCGAAAACATCGCGCTCAACGGCCTCGACGCGAGAGCGCGGGTTTTCGAGGCCGATCTTTTCGACGCCGAATCGCGCCGCGCCGCCGGACTGGCGCCCGAATCGGCGCGGGTCGTATTGACGAACCCGCCGTATTTTCAACGCGGTAGCGTGCGCGTGACGCCCGATCCGAGAAAAGCCTCGGCCCATGTCGGCGACGCGCCGCTCGAGAACTGGACGCGCGCCTGCCTCGCGCTGTTGCGCGCCGGGCGGGATTTTCGCCATGATTTATCGCGCCGACGCGCTGGCGGCATGCCTTGCCGCTGTCGCGCAACGCATTGGCGGAATTGAGATTTTGCCGATCGCGCCGCGCGAGGGAGAGGCGGCGACGCGCATTTTGTTGCGGGGCATCAAGGGCTCCAAGGCGCCGTTAAAACTTTGCGCGCCGCTGGTTCTGCACGCCGAGGGTGGCGGCTTCACGCCGCTGGCGGAGGCCATCCACCGGGGCGAGACGCGCGCATTTTAGCGCATCCTCACGCATTTTTGGCGCTCAAATGCGCGAATTCGCGCACCACGCGCTCATAGACATGCCGCTTGAACGGGACGATCAGCTCCGGCAGCAACGACGGGCGCTCCCAGCGCCATTCGTCGAATTCCGGCTGATGGGCGCCGCCGGCGGGACGGGCGATGTCGATTTCACAGTCCTCGCCCGTGAAACGCAGCGCGAACCATTTTTGCGTCTGGCCGATATATTTGCCCTTCCACCGTTTTGGCGGACTCGGGCGGCAGGTCGTAGCTCAGCCAAGGCTCGATCTCGGCCAGCACCTCGACGCTGCGCACATTGGTTTCCTCGTAAAGCTCGCGCAGCGCGGCGTCCACCGGCGCCTCGCCCTCGTCGACGCCGCCTTGCGGCATCTGCCATTCGAAGCGTTCGTTGACGAGATCATGCGGCCCCTTGGGCCGGCGGCGGCCGACGAAAGCCAGCCCCGCGCCGTTCAGCAGCATGACGCCGACGCAGGGGCGATATAGCGGCTTGGTCATTTGCCGGCTCCAGTCGCCGCGGCCGTCGCGCCGCCGGGCGCGAGCGTCGCCGAAACCGGCGCGATGGCGACGCCGCGGCGCTCCACCTCGCGGACGAAGCGCGCCAGGCGCGCTATCGTCGGCCCCTGCGCATTGGCGAAGCCGATCGCCGAACCATTTGCTCGCGCGGACGCCTCGAGTTGCGCCAGCGCCGCGTCGAGCGATTGCGGCGTCCCGCGGGCGTCGAGGATCACCTCGACGTGCGTGGCCGGCAGCGACATTCGCGCCGCGACCGAGCCCACGAGCGACTGCGGCGCGGCGCCGTCGTCGAGAAAGAACAGGCCGCGCTGGGCTATATCGGCGAGCACCGGCGACAACGCTTTCTCGTCGGAGGTGAAGCGTCCACCCATGAAGTTCATGACGCCGGCATAGCCCGCGAACCGCCCCATCAGCCAGTGCAGATCGTCGAGATCGCCGGCGTCGACGCGCAAGGTGTGCGGGCCCGGATTATTTTGCGGATAGTCGAACGGCTCCATCGGCGCCTGCAGCAGGGTTTCGTGGCCGCGCGCCCGCGCCCGCGCGGCCGCCGCCGCGATATTGTCGCCATAGGGCGCGAAGGCCAGCGTCACGGCCTCCGGCAATTCGCTTATGGCGGCCTCTGTCGTCGCCGGATTGAGCCCGACGCCGCCGACCACCAGCGCGATTTTTGGCGCGTTGGCCTTGAGCGCGGCCGCCGCGACGAAAGGCCGCGAATAAACGTCCATCGGCCGCTCGCCGGCCGCGCCGATACGCGGCAGCAGGCCGAAGCGCGATTTTTCCGCCACCCGGCGATCGGGGGCCGGCGGCAGCCGCACGCCGGACTCGGGATCGATCTGGATGATGATCGGGCCAGGGCCGCTGGAGCCGTTGCGCGTGACCTTGACGCCCGATTGCTGATCGAGGTCGTTCAATGTGAGAACATGATCGCGGCCGCCCTGCCCCTGCGGCGCGGGCGCCTCGGCCTCCGCCGGCTGTTGCGCGCTCGCGGCGCTTTGCGCTTCTCGCGGCGCCGGCTCCGGCGGCGGCTTATAGGGCTCGATCCGCGCCACGGCGTAAGGGCGACCGCCAAGACTTCCAGCCGAGCGGATCGCGCGCCGCCAGGGCCAGCGCGCCAGCGCCAACAACCCCCACCGCCGCGCCAAAAATCATCCACGTCCACCGGGGATTGGACTCCTTGGCCTCTTCGGCCGCCTTGTGCGCGTTTTGCCCGAGGGGCCGATGCAATTCGTCGTCGTTCATCTGGCCGCTGTTTCGCCTTTCGAACCGCGCGCCCCAAATCGGCGCGATCCGCCGCGCCATTGTGGCGGTTCGGATGGCGTTCGTCGAGGGCGGTGGTTTTGGCTGGCGATTATAAATTCTTGACGCTTTTCCCTCTCCTTCACGCTTTGCGATATCTCGTGGTTTCAGTGGCTTGACACAAGGGCTCCTATTTCTTGACCGCGCTTAGAACTACCGAGAGGTACGCTATCCGGACGCCTTCGGCGGATCGGCGCGCGTCCATTCCGAGTAAATCGTTCTCGACGCTGCCCTCTATGAGCGCAAGCAGGCCAGAGCGGTCATCGTTCTCGGGGAACGAAGCCTTGACCAGATCGGCGGCCAAATAGGACACCTGAAACATCCGCGCCTCGGGCTCGCCCAAATCCATCTCGGCGAACATCTCGCATAGGTAGCCAAGCGTTCTAAATTCGACGGTGGAAGGGTCGCGTCGTCGCTCCATCGCGTTGAACGCTCGCGCCTTCGCCGGATCGTCCGATGCGACGCCATCGCACAGCACGACGCGCCCGCCGGGGGCGGTCAGGCGAACCATTTCCGCGAAAGCTCTTCGAGGATTTTCGAGATGATGGAACGCGAAACGGCAAGTTACGGCGTGGAACAACTCATTGGCGTAGGGAGCGGCGTAAATGCCGCCCTGTTCCCAATCGATGTTTGATAATCCCAAGCTTTTGGCTAGCGCGCGGGCTTGGTCGAGCATCGCGGGCGTCGCATCCAAACCGAGGACGTGCGCCGCGTGCTTGGCGAGCGCGCAGGCGACAGAGCCGGTCCCACAAGCAAGATCAATCGCGCGATCCTTGGGACCAAGACCGGCGGCATTCACCATCAACGCAAGCACTTCATCGGCATGCAACTCGGGTCCGGCGGCAAAACCCGCGGCCTGCCGGGTGAACTGGTCAACGATGGCGCGATCATGCGCGGGGTCGTCCACGTTATTCATCGGACGGGTTCCGAATAGTGGGGGCGGCGAGCGGCAATGTCGCCTGCCGCCGGCTACCTCGAAAACTTCTTATACTTCAGCCGATGCGGCACGATGCTGTCGATGCCGAGGCGGCGCTTCTTGTCTTCCTCGTAATCGGCGAAATTGCCCTCGAACCATTCGACATGCGAGTCGCCTTCATAGGCCAGCATATGCGTCGCGACGCGATCGAGGAAGAAGCGGTCATGCGAGATCACCACCGCGCAGCCGGCGAAATCCACCAGCGCCTCCTCCAGCGCGCGCAAGGTTTCCACATCGAGGTCGTTGGTCGGCTCGTCGAGCAGCAGCACATTGGCGCCGCTCTTGAGCATTTTGGCGAGATGCACGCGATTGCGCTCGCCGCCGGACAGGCTCCCGACCTTCTTTTGCTGATCGGCGCCCTTGAAGTTGAAGTTTGAGCAATAAGCGCGCGAATTGATTTCGCGCTTGCCGAGGTAGATCACCTCATTGCCGCCGGAGACTTCCTCCCACACGGTCTTCTTGCCGTCGAGCGCGTCGCGCGATTGATCGACATAGCCAAGATGCACGCTCTCGCCGATGGTGATCTTGCCGCTGTCGGGCTTCTCCTGGCCGGTGATCATGCGAAACAGCGTGGTCTTGCCGGCGCCGTTGGGGCCGATCACCCCGACGATCCCGCCGGGCGGCAGCTTGAACGACAGATCGTCGATCAGCAGCCTGTCGCCATAGGCCTTGGAGAGGTGGTCGAAGTCGATGACGTTGTCGCCGAGCCGCTCGGCGATCGGAATGATGATCTGGGCGGTCGTCGGAGCCTTTTCGGCGCTCTTCGCCACGAGTTCCTCATAGCGCTGAATACGCGCCTTGGATTTGGCCTGGCGCGCCTTTGGCGAGGCGGCGATCCACTCGCTTTCGGCCTCCAGCGCGCGTGCTCTCGCCTTGTCCTCGCTCGATTCCTGCGAGAGGCGCTTTTGCTTTTGCTTGAGCCAGTTGGTGTAATTGCCCTCGTAGGGAATGCCCTTGCCGCGATCCAGCTCCAGGATCCAGCCCGTCACATTGTCGAGGAAGTAGCGGTCATGGGTGACGATCAGAATGGCGCCGGGATATTCGCGCAAATGGCCTTCCAGCCAGTTCACGGTCTCGGCGTCGAGATGGTTGGTCGGCTCGTCGAGCAGCAGCAGTTCGGGCTGCTCCAGCAGCAGCCGGCATAGCGCCACGCGGCGGCGCTCGCCGCCCGAGAGCTTGGTCACGTCGGCGTCGTCGGGCGGGCATCCCAGCGCGTCCATCGCCTGATCGATCTGGCTGTCGAGATCCCAAAGATTCTTCGCCTCGATCTCGTCCTGCAGCTTGGTCATTTCGTCGGCGGTCTCGTCCGAATAATTCATCGCGAGATCGTTGTAGCGGTCGAGAATGTCCTTCTTGGCCGCGACGCCCAGCATGACGTTTTCGCGAACGTTAAGGTCGGGTTCGAGATGCGGCTCCTGCGGCAGATAGCCGACCCGCGCGCCCTCGGCGACAAAGCCCTCGCCGGAGAACTCCTTGTCGAGGCCGGCCATGATCCGCAGCAATGTCGATTTGCCGGAGCCGTTGACGCCGAGCACGCCGATCTTGGCGTCGGGGTAAAAGGAGAGATGCACGTTGTCGAGCACCTTCTTGCCGCCCGGCCAAGTCTTGCTGAGACCCTGCATGTGATAGATGAACTGACGCGCCATGGAGATTTGTTCCGAATTGGAAAGGAGAGCTTAGGCGCTGTTTAGCGCCTTTCACGGCGGCGAGGGAAGCGCTTTGTTTTGGGCGTCGGCAGGGCGGGAGAACGCCCCGCCGCGCGCATCGAGGGAGGATTTGGATGATTCAGCGACTACGCCAACCATGCCGCCAATGAGCGGACCTTTCTGGCCTGGGTGAGAACCGGCATCGCCATCATCGCCCTCGGCTTCGTCATCGAAAAATTCAATCTTTTCCTGCTCACGATCGCCAGGACGCTCGCCGCCGAGGCGTCCTCTCCCTTGCAGCCGCATAGGCTCTCGGGGGCGGTTGGACGCTTTGGCGGTCTCGCGTTGATCCTCGCGGGCGTGGCGCTGATCGTCCTCTCGGCGTCGCGCTTCATTCGCACGCGGCGGCTGCTCGCCGCCGACGAGACTTATCCCGCCAGCGCCCTGCGCGTGGAGTTCGTGCTGCTCATGGCGACGTGTTGTTCGTCGCCGGCTTCAGCGTCTACGCGGCGCTCGGTTGAGCCTTAATGGAGGTCGCGGCGGAATTTTGGGCGACCGCGATTTCCCGGTGGCGCCGCGTTGTGTTCGGAGCCGGCGAAATATATTGAGGCGCGAGGGCGGCCCCTGCCCTTGGGCGTTTGGCATCGAGGCTTGCATGAATATTCTTCTGATCGGATCGGGTGGACGCGAGCACGCCATCGCCAATGCGTTGGCCCGAAGCCCCAGGCTCGGACAATTGTTCGTCGCGCCCGGCAATCCGGGCATCGCGCGGCGCGGCGAATTGGTCGACCTCGATGTGGCCGATCATCGCGCGGTCGTCGAATTCTGCCGCCAAAACGGCGTGGGTCTCGTCGTCGTGGGGCCGGAGCAGCCGCTGATCGCCGGCATCGCCGACGACCTCGCCGCGCAAGACATTCTGGTCTTCGGGCCAACCCGGGCGGCGGCGCGGCTGGAAGGCTCAAAGGGCTTCACCAAGGATCTGTGCCGCGCCCATGATATTCCGACCGCCGACTATGGCCGCTTCGACAATGAGGCGGCGGCGCTGGTCTTCGCGCGAGAAAAAGGCGCGCCCATCGTTGTGAAAGCTGACGGACTCGCCGCCGGCAAGGGCGTCGTCGTCGCGCAAACGGAGGAGGAGGCCGAGCGGGCCATCCGCGCGATGTTCGCCGGGAGTTTCGGGCGTTCCGGATCGGAAGTGGTGATCGAGGAATTTTTGCAGGGCGAGGAAGTCTCGTTCTTCGCGCTCTGCGACGGCGAAAGGGCGCTGAGCTTTGGGACCGCGCAGGACCACAAGCGCGTCGGCGAAGGCGACACCGGCCCCAACACCGGCGGCATGGGCGCCTATTCGCCGGCCAGCGCGCTGACCCCGGCGATGGAGGCGCTTGTGCTGGAGACCATCGTCGAGCCGACGCTGCGGGCGATGCGGGAGATGGGCGCGCCCTATCGCGGCGTTCTCTATGCCGGCCTGATGCTGACGGCGGAAGGGCCGAAGCTGATCGAATATAACGCCCGCCTCGGCGACCCCGAGGCGCAAGTGATCTTGCCGCGTCTGGAGGACGATCTGCTCGAACTGATGCTGGCGGCGGCGCGCGGCGCCCTGCCCGAACGCGCGCCGCGGTTCTCCAAGCGCGCGGCGCTGACCGTGGTTCTCGCGGCGAAAAACTATCCGGCGACGCCGATCGTCGGCACGCAAATTCGCGAACTGGAGCGCGCCGAGGCGGCGGAAAACGTCATCGTCACCCATGCGGGCACGAAGCTGGTCGACGGGCAAGCTTTTGGCCGCCGGCGGGCGCGTGCTCAACGTCACCGCGCTGGCCGACACGGTCGTGGAGGCCCAGGCTCGGGCTTATGCCGCCGTCGACCTCATCGACTGGCCCGGCGGCTTTTGCCGGCGCGACATCGGCTGGCGCGAGGTCGCGCGCGAGCGGGCGTAGACGGGATCACCCCAGCAGCCCGCCGGCCCTTGGCGCGAGCGGATTATCCGTCAGCGCGCTGGCGTCCGGCGCGTCCACCGCCGGCGTCCCGGCGAAGGCGTTGTATAGGCCGGTGACGAAACGCTCGTCCAAATCCTTCACGATGAACACGATGCGGGTGCGATGGTCCGCGTCGGGCCAGGCGCTCAGCCGGTGCGGCGGATGAAACACATGCTGCACGCCGTGAATCACCACCGGCCGGGCCGGATCGTCGGAAAGCGCGACGACGCCTTTTACGCGGAGCAGCCTGGGGCCGTGCGCCTGGCGCAGCAGATCGAGAAACATATCGAAGGCGGCGGGCGCGAGCGGCGTTTCGCTGGCGAGGCAAAAGGCGCGGATATGGGCGTCGTGGCGGTTCGCGTCCACGGCGGCGTGGTGGTGATCGTGATGATCGTGGTCGTGATGGTCCTCGTGCGCGGCTTCGACCGCTTGCGCGTTGAGCCATTGCGCGAGGCGCGGGTTCTTGCCCTCCGCGTCGTAAAGACCGCAATCGAGGACCGCATCGGGCGTCGCCTCGCCCTTCGCGCCGATCAGAATCCTCGCGCTCGGATTAAGGCGTTTTAGGCGCGCCAAAAGGCTCGGAAGACGCGCCGCGCCCTCGGGCTAGATCGGTCTTGGCGACGACCAGCCGGTCGGCGACCGCCGCCTGTTTGACCGCCTCCTCATGCGCGTCGAGCGTCGGTTCGCCGTTGATCGCGTCGACCAGAGTCACCACTCCATCGAGCCGGTAGCGCAGCATCAGATAGGGATGATACATGATCGCGTGCAGCACCGGCGCCGGGTCGGCGAGGCCGGTGGTCTCCAGCACGACTCGGCGGAAAGGCGCGATGCGGCCGTTGTCGCGCTTCTTCAGCAAATCCTCGAGCGTGGCGACGAGATCGCCGCGAATGGTGCAGCAGACGCAGCCCGAACTCATCACGATCATGTCGCCGTCGATTTTTTCGACGAACAGATGATCGAGCCCGACATCGCCAAATTCATTGATCAACACGAGCGTGTCGGCGAGTTCGGGCGCGGCCAGCAGACGATTGAGCAGCGTCGTCTTGCCGGCGCCGAGGAACCCGGTCAGCACGGTGAGGGGCAGCGGCGGCGGCGGGCGCCGCGCGGTACGGCTTCCCCCTTGCGTCGCCAAGTCCTAACTCGTCATCGTGTCCTGATCGCTCATTGGCCGGCGTCGCCAGCGCCCGCGCGCCCGCGTCGCTGGTCTTGGCGGCGTGGCCCTTGCCCTTTTGCTGCTTTTCGGCGTGCTTCGGCGCGGCCTTGCTCGGATGCGCGGCGGCGTGCTCCTTATGCGCCTTGGCCTCGGCTTTCTTGTGAGGCTTTTTGGTCTCGAGCGCGGCGACCTTCGCCTTGCCCTTGGCCTTTGCGGCGTGGTCTTTCACCGGAGGCGGCGCGTCGCTCGCCTCGGGTTTTGGCGCCGCCGCCGCGGCGTGCTTGTGGCCCGCCGCTCCGCGCAGCGGCTTGGCGTCCGGCGCGGGTTTGGAGATCGGCGAGGCGTCGCCCCCCTCGCTCTTCTCGCCCGTATAGGCGGTCGCCTCCTCGACGCCAATTGGCGCGCCCGCCGGGCGTGCGCGGGCGACCGGACCCTGATAGCCCGGCGCGCGGCCGGCATAAACGACCACCGGCGTGAAAAACGGACGCGGCAAACGCGCGAGATCCCTGACGCTGACCGACTGCCGGCCGCCGGCCAATGCGTCGACCACCGGATTTCCCGTCGGCGCCGCGCTGATCGGAATCGTCATATCCTCGACCTCGGCCATGAACTCCCGGGTCGCCTTGGCGCGGTGGCGGCAAACGCTGTCGCGCAAGTCGGGCGGGGAGCCGCCGCCGCTCGGCAAGGACTCGAGCGAACCCATCGGAGAGCCCGTCTGGAAGGCGCGATCGAGCAGCGCGGCCGTCTTCGCGGTGCGCGCCGCCGGCGTCGGCGCGCCCAGCACGACGGCGATCAGCTTCTGCCCGCCGTGCGTGGCGGAAGCGACGAGATTATAGCCGGCGGGGCAGGTGAAGCCGGTCTTCATGCCGTCGGCGCCGGGATAGCGGCCGAGCATCCCATTGTGGTTGGCCGTGATGCTCCCGCCGAGCTGCATCGCGCCGATATTGTATAGGCTCGCGGATTCGGGAAATTGTTGCAGCAGCGCGCGGCCGAGAATGGCGAGATCGCGCGCCGATGTGACATGCCGGGAATCCGGCAGGCCATTGGGATTGACCCAATTGGACTCGCGCATCCCCAGCGCCGCCGAGGCCTTGTTCATCTCATCGGCGAAGGCCTCGACCGAGCCCGACACGCCCTCGGCGACGGTGACCGCTATGTCATTGGCCGACTTCACCATCAGCATCACCAGCGCATTGCGCAGCGTGACCTCGGATCCCGGGCGGAACCCCATCTTCGAGGGCGCCATCTTGGCGGCGCGCGCCGAAACGACCAGCGGCGTGTCGAAGGTCAGCCGACCCTGGCGCACCGCGTCGAGCGCCACATAGACGGTCATGAGCTTGGTGACCGAGGCCGGATACCAGACCGCGGTGGCCTCTTCCTGCTCCAGAATCTGCCCGGAGGCGACGTCGATCACGACCGAGGGCGCGGCCCGCGCCAGCGAGGCGAAAACCATCGGCAGGGCCGAGGCCAGGGCCAGAAGCCCGCGAAATGTCCGTTTGTCCGGCAAAAGCATTCAACTCTTCCCCTTGAGGGTCGACGTCCCCCGGAGTTTAACCGCTCGCGTCAGAATAGTCGCGCGAGATCGAACCTTCAAATCGACGCAAAATGCGGCAAAGCCATGCCCTTCAGGCTTATTTCTGGTCCAATGCCCGGTTTTTGGCGCTTTGGCGGGGGAGGCGACGTGCTATTCTGCGCTTCAGGCGCGCGAGCGCGGCGGGGCTTCGGTGGCAGGTGATCGACAAACTGGAATTTTTTATCACGGTCGCCAAGGAGCATAGTTTCTCCAAGGCGGCGGAAATCTGCGGCGTGACGCAACCGACCCTCTCGGCCGGGATAAAGCAGCTCGAGGACATGCTCGGCGTGCTGCTGGTCAACCGATCGTCGCGTTTCCATGGTCTCACCAAGGAAGGCGAGCGCGTGCTGATCTGGGCCAAGCGCATCGTCTCCGACGCGCGCGCGATGCGGATCGAGGTGCGCACGCTGCGGGAAGGGCTCTCCGGCCAATTGAAAATCGCCGCCATTCCCACGGCCCTCGGTTTCGTCTCGGCGCTGACCGCGCCGTTTCTCGAAAAGCACCCGGGCGTGCGCTTCAAGGTGCTGTCGGCGCCCTCGACCGAAATACTGTCGATGCTGGACAATCTCGATATAGACGCGGGTCTCACCTATCTCGACAATGAGCCGCTGGGCCGGGTGCGAACCGTTCCGCTCTGCACGGAGCGCTACTGTCTGCTCACCGTCGCCGGCAATCCGCTCGGCGACCGCGATCGCGTCACCTGGGCCGATGTGGGCCAGATTCCGCTCTGCCTGCTGACGCCCGACATGCAAAATCGCCGCATTGTCGATACGCTGATGCGAGAAGCGGGAGGCGCGCCGCTGACGACGCTTGAGTCGAACTCGGTCATTTTGCTTTACGACCATGTGAGGGCCGGCCACTGGGCGACCATCATGCCGGAAAGGCTGGCCGCGACGCTCGGCGTCGGGGAGCCCGTGCGGGCCATACCGATCGTCGAGCCCGAGGCAGTGCATGAAATCGGCCTCGTCGTGCCCCTCCGCGATCCCGTGATCCCAATGGTGGCGGCGCTGGTCGCCGAGGCGAGGAAGCTCGCCGCGAGCAGGGAGCTCGCGTCATGATAGATGACGCCTATGGTTCCACGAAAGGAGCCTATTGATCGCGGCGCGGTTTTGCGGCAGCGTATTTTTAAATACCGGAAAATGGCGGACTCTTAACAACCGTCAAGCATAAGATCGCAAGGGAAAGAAATGTCTGGAGCCGCATCTTGGGACGCCGAGCGAGCGAGGGAGATCATCGCCGCCCATCTTGGCCTGGAGGGGCCAGCCCTTCCAATTCTTCACGCCCTTCAACACGAATTCGGCCATGTGCCGGAGGCCGCCGTCCCGCAACTCGCCGAGGCGCTGAATATTTCGCGCGCCGAGATGCATGGGGTGGTGACCTTTTATCACGACTTCAAACGCGAGCCCCAGGGCCGCCACGTGTTGAAAATCTGCCGGGCCGAGTCTTGCCAGTCCATGGGGGCCGAGAAAATGGCGCGGGATTTCCTCGCCCGCCTCAAGCTTGACTGGGGCCAGACGACGCCGGACGGCGCCCTCACGGTGGAGCCGATCTACTGTCTCGGTCTTTGTTCGCACAGTCCTTCCGCCATGTATGACGAGGAGCCCATCGGCCGCGTCGACGCGGCGCGGCTCGACGAACTCGCGGAAGAGGCAAAAAGCGCATGACCAAGATCTATATCCCCCGCGACATGGCCGCGCTCGCCATGGGCGCGAAACGGGTTCTCGCCGCGGTCCAGAAGGAGATCGCCGCGCGCGGCCTCGACGTCGAGATCGTTCGCAACGGCTCGCGCGGCATGCTTTGGCTCGAGCCGCTGATCGAGGTGGAGACGCCGGCCGGCCGCGTCGGCTATGGTCCGGTGAAGCCCTCCGACGTGGCCTCGTTGTTCGACGCGGGGTTCTTGACGGGCGGCGCGCATCCGCTGTCCATCGGCAAGGTCGAGGCGCACCCCTATTTCGCTCGCCAGCGCCGCGTGACCTTCCAGCGCTGCGGCGTCATCGACCCGGTGTCCTTCGCCGAATATACGGCGCATGGCGGCTATAAGGGGCTCGACCGCGCCTTCTCGATCGGTCCCGAGGCGACCGTCGCCGAGATCGCCGCCTCCGGCCTTCGCGGCCGCGGCGGCGCCGGTTTCCCGACCGGCATCAAATGGAAGACCGTCGCCGATTGCCCGCCCGGGAAAAAATATGTCGTCGTCAACGCCGACGAGGGCGATAGCGGCACTTTCGCCGATCGCATGGTCATGGAGGGCGACCCGCTCTCGCTGATCGAGGGCATGACCATTTGCGCCTTCGCCATCGGCGCCGACAAGGGCTATGTCTATCTGCGCGCCGAATATCCGATCGCCGCGGAAATCTTCGAGGAAGCGCTGATCGCCGCCCGCGCCGCCGGGGCGTTGGGCAAGAATATTCGCGGCTCCAACCTCTCCTTCGACATCGAGTTGCGCATGGGGGCCGGCGCCTATGTCTGCGGCGAGGAGACCTCGCTGCTCGAAAGCCTGGAAGGCAAGCGCGGCATCGTGCGCGCGAAGCCGCCGCTGCCGGCGCATGTCGGTCTGTTCGGCAAGCCGACCGTCGTCAATAATGTGCTGTCGATGGCCACCGCGCCGATGATCCTGGCCGACGGCGGCGCCGCCTATCACGCGCTCGGCATGGACCGCTCGCGTGGCACCATTCCGCTGCAGATCGCCGGCAACGTCAAATACGCCGGATTGTGCGAGGTTCCCTTCGGCCTGAAGCTCGGCGAGATCGTCAATGACATCGGCGGCGGCACGCTCTCGGGGCGGCCCGTCCGCGCCGTGCAGGTCGGCGGCCCGCTCGGAGCCTATGTGCCGGTTTCGCTGTTCGACACGCCCTTCGACTACGAGGCCTACACCAAGGTCGACAGCCTGATCGGCCACGGCGGACTCGTGGTGTTCGACGATACGGTCGACATGTCCTGGATGGCGCGCTTCGGCATGGAGTTCTGCGCGATCGAGAGCTGCGGCAAATGCACGCCCTGCCGCATAGGTTCGACCCGCGGCGTCGAGACGATCGACAAAATCCGCGCCGGCGAGAATGTCGCCGCCAATATCGAACTGCTCAAAGACCTTTGCCAGACGATGAAACTTGGTTCACTCTGCGCATTGGGAGGGTTCGCGCCCTACCCAGTCGAAAGCGCGCTGCGTCACTTCCCCGAAGACTTCCACAAGCCGGCCCTTGAAGCCGCTGCCGAGTGAGGTACTGACCATGAGCCTGATCAAGGAAATCGATTACGGAACACCAGAGTCGAAGTCTTCGAAACTCGTTACGCTGACGATCGACGGGCAGAGCGTCACCGTGCCCGAGGGCACGTCGATCATGCGCGCGGCGATGGAGATCGGGACGGAAATCCCCAAACTCTGCGCGACGGACAGCATTAAGGCTTTCGGCTCCTGCCGACTTTGCCTCATCGAAATCGAAGGACGCAACGGCGCGCCAGCCTCCTGCACGACGCCGGTCATGCCGGGCATTACCGTGCACACGCAAACGCCGCGTCTGAAGGCGATTCGGCGGGGCGTGATGGAGCTCTACATCTCCGACCATCCGCTCGACTGCCTGACCTGCGCCGCCAACGGCGACTGCGAATTGCAGACACAAGCCGGCGCCGTCGGGCTGCGCGAGGTGCGCTACGGCTATGACGGCGCCAATCACGTCTTCGCGCGCAACAATGGCGCGGCCAATTTCGAGTGGATGCCGAAGGACGAGTCGAACCCCTATTTCACCTATGATCCGTCAAAGTGCATCGTTTGCAATCGCTGCGTGCGCGCCTGCGAAGAGGTGCAGGGCACCTTCGCGCTGACGATCAGCGGCCGCGGTTTCGACAGCCGCGTGTCGCCGGGCATGTCGGAAGCCTTTTTCGAATCCGAATGCGTCTCCTGCGGCGCCTGCGTGCAAGCCTGTCCGACCGCGACGCT
>CAVZKF010000016.1:0-54035 GCA_963775775.1 uncultured Alphaproteobacteria bacterium | reverse complement strand
GTCATTTCGTTACCGTGCCAAACGAAGTCGTCGAACAGGCAGGCGTCCAGGAACATCACCGGCAACATCACGTCGCGCGCCAGCAAGGCGAACGGCGAGCGCCAGTTGAGCGCCCAGCCGCAGATGCGCGCCAGCAGCATTTCCCCGCCATAGAGCGAAGCGAGGATAGCTCCCGCGGTCAGCGCCGCGCCGCCTTCGAATTGCAAGGCCGCATAGGCGCCCAGAAACACCGGAGCGAAACTGCCGTTCATGAATTCCGGCGCGAAATAGCCCGGAAAAGTCACGCGCCGCAGCCGCGCCCAGCGCACGTGACGCGAATAGACCTCGCGCGCCGTGCGGCGCCCCAGCGGCTGTTCGAACGGCATGTCCACGAGTCGGACCTTGAGGCCCTGCGCGCGAATGATCTTGGTCGAGGCGGCGTCCTCGGCGATCTCGGCGGCGAGCGCGCGAATGCCGCCGGCGCAATCCAGAACCTCGCGCCGCCACATCATGTTCTTGCCCTGCGCGAAGCCGATGCCTATGGCCTCCGCGCCATATTGCCAGCGGGCCTGAAACGTATTAAGCACGGCGCATTCGACATTGGCCCAAAAGCCCTCGGGGCGCGAACCGATCGGCATTGAGATCACCAGAGCCGTGTCGTCGCGGAACGCGGCCAGCATGGTCTGGAGATAATCGCGCGGCGGCAAGGCGTTTGAATTGGCCAGGACGACATGGCGATGCTTGGCCGCGTCCCAGCCCTTGACGCAATTATTGAGCTTGGGATTGGCGCTGACATAATCGTCGCCGATCAGGAGGCGCGCGGGAATATCGGGATATTCGGCGATCAGCCGCTCGACCAGCGGGATGATCGGATCGTGCGGCGCCTGCACGCAGAACAACAGCTCGTAATCGGGATAATCCAGTTCGAACGAGGCGCGCAACGTCTCCTCGCTAAAGGTCTCCAGTCCGCGCAGCGGCCGCACCAGCGAGATGGGCGGCGGCGTCAAGGGAACCGGCAGATCGCGCGGCCGGGCGCGACACTTGCGCGCCGTCACGAACATCGCGGAAAAATTGAGAACAAGCAGCGCGACGCACCAGACGGCGCATATATAAGCGACAACGGTCATATTCGGCCTCTCATCAAGCCTGATGTCGCGCGGCGTCGAAATTCCGCGTCGCATTGTCGGCGCGCCCGGCGAAATCGCGCTTGTTGCGCGCGCCGGCGCCAAAACGAAGACCGGGTCGGGGCAGGCTCAATATTCCGCCTGACATTTGCGCGCCGTCTTGGCAAAAGGGAGCCAGCGCGAGACTTGCGTCCCGCCGGGGATTTTCCCAAACCTTGGGTTGAAGCTTGCTCATGACAACTCCAATCGTCCGTTTCGCGCCTTCGCCCACCGGCCGCATCCATATCGGCAACGCGCGGGTGGCGCTGTTCAATCGTCTCTTCGCGTCGCAGCACAATGGAAGATTCGTGCTTCGTTTCGATGACACTGATTTCGCCCGCTCCACCGAGGCTTTCGCGCGCGAAATCGAGATTGATCTCGCCTGGCTCGGGGTTGTCCCGGATCTCACGCTTCGCCAATCCGACCGCGGCGCGCTGTACGAGGCGGCGGCCGATCGCCTGCGCGCGATGGGCCGGCTCTACCCTTGCTATGAAACCGCCGAGGAGTTGGAGCGGCGGCGCAAGATGCAGCAGGCGCGCGGGGCGCCGCCCATTTACGACCGCGCCGCGCTGCACGCTTCGCCAGAGGCGCGCGCGCGCTGGGAGGCCGAGGGCCGGCGCCCGCACTGGCGCTTTCTGCTCGAACACAAATCGGTGGCCTGGCGCGATCTTATCCGCGGCGAGGCGCATATCGACTGCGCTTCGCTGTCCGACCCGGTGCTGATCCGCGAGGACGGCAGTTTTCTCTATACGCTGCCCTCGGTCGTCGACGACATCGAACTCGCGATCACCCATATTATTCGCGGCGAGGATCACGTCACCAATACGGCGGTGCAATTGCAGCTATTCGCGGCGCTGGCCCCCGAGCGGGAGCCGCCCGTCTTCGCGCATCACAATCTCTTGATCTCCGGCTCGGGCGAAGGGCTCTCGAAGCGCACCGGCTCCTTGTCGATCGCCTCGCTGCGCGAGGAGGGCTACGAGGCGCTGGCGGTCGCGGCGCTGGCGACGCTGACCGGCTCCTCGGAAGCCGTGCGGGCCGTGCGCTCGCTGCAGGAACTCTCGGCGCATTTCGATCTTTCCCACGTCTCGCGCAATCCGGCGCGCTTCGACCCCGCCGATCTCGCGACCTTGACCCACCGCACGCTGGCGGCGCTCACATTCGAGGATGTGCGCGACAGGCTGGCCGCGCATGACATCGTGGGCTTCAAGGCGGAGCCTTTCTGGCTCGCCGTGCGCGGCAATCTAACGCGGTTCGATGACGTGCTGGACTGGTGGCGCGTGGTCGAGGGCGAAGCCGCGCCGCCGGAAGCGCTCGTTGCGCGAGGACGAGGAGCTTTTGCGGGCCGCCCTGGAACTATTGCCGCCGGAGCCCTGGGACGCGACGACCTGGAGCGCCTGGACCGGCGCGATAAAGGCGGCGACCGGCCGCAAGGGCCGCGCGCTGTTCCATCCGCTGCGCCTCGCGCTGACCGGCGTCGAGACGGGCCCGGAACTTGCCGTGCTGCTGCCGCTGATCGGCCACGCCCGGGCCGCGGCCAGGCTGGCGGCGTCCGCTTGAGCGGGATGGCCCGCAAATCGCTTTGGAGTCCTTTGTGACGCGCGTCCTTGGCGGCCGGTTGCCGATCGACGAAATCCTTGGCGAGGTCGGCGCCTCGCTTCGCGCGCGCAACAATCTCGTGCTGGTCGCGCCGCCCGGCGCCGGCAAGACGACGCGCGTTCCGCTCGCGCTGCTGGACGCTCCCTGGCGCGGCGACAAGAAAATCATCTTGCTGGAGCCGCGCCGCCTCGCCGCGCGCGCCGCCGCCGCGCGCATGGCGGCCACGCTCGATGAAGCCGTCGGCGAGACCATCGGGCTGCGGATGCGGCTCGAATCCAAAATCTCGGCCAGGACCCGCGTCGAGGTCGTCACCGAGGGCGTGTTCGCGCGCATGATTCTCGATGATCCCGAGCTTTCGGGCGTCGCTTGCGTGTTGTTCGACGAGTTTCACGAGCGCTCGCTCGACGCCGATCTCGGCCTCGCGCTGGCGCTCGACGCGCAGGGCGCGCTGCGCGAGGATTTGCGCCTGCTCGTCATGTCGGCGACGCTGGACGGCGCGCGCGTCGCGGCGCTGATTTCGGCCCCCGTCATCGAGAGCGCGGGCCGGGCCTTTCCGGTCGAGACGCGCTATCTCGGCCGCGATCCCAACCTTCGTGTCGAGGAGGAGGTCGCCCGCGCCGCGCGGCGGGCGCTGGCGGAGGAAGAGGGCTCCATCCTCGTCTTTCTGCCGGGGCAGGGCGAAATCACCCGCGTCGCCGCGTTGCTGGCCGAGCGCGGCCTTCCCGCCAATGTCGATCTCGCGCCGCTTTACGGCGCGCTGGATCGCGCCGAGCAGGACCGCGCCATCGCCAAAACGCCGCCGGGTCGGCGCAAGATCGTGCTCGCCACCTCGATCGCCGAGACTTCTCTGACCATCGACGGCGTGCGCATCGTGATCGACTGCGGGTTTTCGCGCGTGCCGGTGTTCGAGCCCAATCTCGGGTTGACGCGGCTCGAAACCATCCGCGCTTCGCGCGCCAATGTCGATCAGCGCCGGGGCAGGGCGGGGCGCGTCGAGCCGGGCGTTTGCTATCGCCTTTGGGAGGAAGCGGCGACCGGCGCGCTGCCGCCTTTCGCCGCCCCCGAAATTCTCGCCGCCGATCTCTGCGGCCTCGTGCTCGATCTCGCGCATTGGGGCGTTCGCGACGCCTCCACGCTCGCCTTTCTCGATCCGCCGCCGCGCGCCGCCTGGGCCGAGGCCGCGTTGCTCGACCGCGATCTCGGCGCGCTCGACGCCGACGGCCGGCTGACGCCGAAGGGCGAGGCGATGCGCGCTCTGCCGCTGCCCCCGCGGCTCGCCTCGATGGTGATCGAAGCGGCCTCTCACGGCGAGGCTGTTCGCGCGACGTTGCTGGCGATGCTGCTTTCCGAGCGCGGATTGGGCGGGACCGACGCCGATCTTTCGCATCGGCTGGAGCGGCTGCGCGCCGACCGGGACAAGCGCGCCGGCGACGCGCGTCGGCTCGCCGCGAACTGGGCGCGGCAGGCGGAGGCGGCTTACCCTCCCCTTAAGGGGGAGCATAGGAGTTCCGTCGCCCATTTGCAGCTCTCCGACGGCGCGCTGGTGGCGCTGGCCTTTCCCGACCGCATCGCCAAGGCGCGCGGCGGCGGCGATTTCACGATGGCCAACGGCCGCGCGGCCTCCTTGCCGCCGGAACACGCCCTTGCGCGCGAAACCTTTCTCGCCGTCGCGGAGATCGCCGGACGCGCCGCGCAGGCGCGCATTCTGGCGGCCTGCGCGCTGACGCTCGACGAGGTGGAGCAACTCGCCGCGGACCGGATCGAGACGCGCGACGAAACCCTGTTCGATCCGGCCAGCGCCGCGCTGCGTCGCCGCCGTTTCCGCCGCCTTGGCGCGATCCGTCTCGCCGAGCAGAATCTCTCGGTCGAGCCCAGTTTGGAGAACGCGCGCGTTTTGGCGCGCGGAATCGCGGCGCTTGGCGTGGAGCGGCTGTCCTGGACCAAGGCGCAAACGCAATTGCGCGACCGCGTGGGTTTTTTGCGCGCGGCCGAGGGGGAAGAATGGCCTGACCTAAGCGACGCCGCGCTGGCGCGAGGCGCCGAGGATTGGCTCGCGCCCTTCGTCATCGGCCGCGCGAATCTCGCCGCGATCGCGCCGTCCGATCTCGACGCGGCGCTGGCGAGCCTCTTGCCCTATGAGCTGTTGCGTCGGCTCGACGCCGAGGCGCCGGCCTTTTTCGAGACGCCCGCCGGTTCGCGCATCGCGCTCGACTACGCCGCTCCGAACGGGCCGCTGCTGTCCGTGCGCGTGCAGGAGCTTTACGGCCTCGCGAAACACCCGACGCTGGCGCGCGGGCGCGCGGCGGTGACGCTGGAGCTGCTGTCGCCGGCGCATCGCCCGATCCAGACGACGCGCGACCTGCCGGGCTTTTGGGCGGGCTCCTGGAGCGAGGTCAAGAAGGAGATGAAGGGCCGCTACCCGCGCCACCTCTTGGCCCGACGACCCCGCCAGCGCCGCGCCGACGACACGTGCACGGCCGAGGGGGTAAGGAGACCGTCTTCTCGGAGCGGGCTTTTCCGGCGCGGCTTGGACCGCGATTAATTATTTGGGCCGCGATTAATTATAATGTCGGCAATTCGAACACGGGGAGCGCCATCAAGGGGAAGGGCGGCGGCGCGGACCGCCGCCCTTTTCCGCGTCGCGCCTTCGGCTCATCTGCCGCAAATGTCAATCCACTGCCAGCCTCTGCCGTTCCACACCTTCCTAGTGCAATCGAAGCAGCGCTGTGTTTTTCGCTGTCTATATATTTCAGGCTGCAGTTCGCGTCATAGTCGTTGTTCCCGACTGTCTGGACCCACCGGTAGTCGCCGGCGAGCGCTTGGGGCCCGCCCGAAACCGCGAAAACAACGCTCATCGCAACCGCCGCGATGATAGGCTTCACGCCAACTTGCCTCACAGCTATCTCCTCTCCTCGTTGGTCGAACCCGTTCCCTGGTTGAAGGCGACAAAACTGTCATAAAACCTTCATCAAAATGAGATAGAGGGCCCACCCAAAAATTCCACCGCCGCTCGCGCTTTTTCCGCCGATATGCGGCGCCTTCGTACTCTTGCCGCACCTATCGCCAACGGGCGTCATTCGGCTAGATTGCCCCTCGCATGCGTCCTTCCATTCTCGATCCCCTGTTCGGGCGCGCCGAGGCCTTGCCCGGCGTTGGACCCAAGACCGCGATCCTGCTCAATCGCTTGCTGGCCAAGCCCGGCGGCGAGGCGCGGGCGGTCGATCTTTTGTTTCACGCGCCGATCAATGTCGTCGACCGCCGGACGCGGCCGACGCTCAAAGACGCGCCGCTCGACACGCTGGTGCTGATCAAGGTGCGCGTCGCCGAGCATCGCCGGCCCGAGCGCAACGCCAAGGGGCCGTTCAAGGTGCTGGTCGAGGACGAAACCGGCGACGCGGTGCTGGTGTTTTTCCTCGCCAACACCGATTGGATCGAGCGCAGCCTGCCGATTGGCGCGACGCGATGGGTTTCGGGGCGGCTGGAGCTTTATGACGGACATCGCCAGATCGTTCATCCCGATCGCGTCGTCGACGAGGCCGGCCTCGCCAAGCTGCCCTTGGTCGAACCCGTGCATGGGCTGACCGAGGGGCTGCAACAGCGCTTCATGCAAAAGGCGATCGAGGGCGCGCTGGAGCGCCTGCCAAATCTCCCCGAGTGGCAAAACCCTTCCGTCCTCGCCGCGAACAAGCTCGGCGGCTTCGCCGAGAGCCTGCGCGTTGCTGCATCATCCGCGGGAGCCCGGCGACATCGCGCCGACGAGTCTCGCCCGCCAGCGCCTCGCGCTCGACGAGTTGCTCGCGCAACAATTGGCGCTGCGCCTGATGCGCGGGAAACTGCGCCGCGCGCCGGGGCGCGAGCACAAGAGCGCCGGCTGGCTGGCGGCGGCGATCGAGGCGAAGCTGCCCTTTGAGCTGACCGGCGCGCAGAAACGCACGCTCGATGAAATCCGCGCCGATCTTTCATCCGATCAGCGCATGTTGCGGCTGGTGCAGGGCGATGTCGGCTCCGGCAAGACCATCGTCGCGGCGCTCGCGATGGCGCATGTCGCGGAGGCCGGGCGCCAGGCGGCGCTGATGGCGCCGACCGAAATTCTGGCGCGCCAGCATTTCGAGCGGCTCGAGCCGATATTCGACGCCGTGGGTCTCTCCACCGTCCTTCTCACCGGGCGCGCGAAACTCTCGGAACGTCCCGGGTTGCGTGCGCAAATCTCCTCCGGCGAGGCGCGCATCGTCATCGGCACGCATGCGCTGATCACCAGTGGACTCATATTCGACGATCTTGGCCTCGCGGTGGTCGACGAACAGCATCGTTTCGGCGTGACGCAGCGATTGGCGCTCGGCGCCAAGGGCGAGGCGGCGGATGTGCTTGTCATGACCGCGACGCCGATTCCGCGCTCGCTGGCGCTGGCGCTGTTTGGCGACATGGACAGCTCCGTCCTTGACGAAAAGCCGCCGGGGCGCGCGCCCATCAAGACGCGCGCGCTGCCGCAATCGCGAATCGGCGAGGTCGTCGACGGTCTTAAGCGCGCGCTGGAGAGCGGCGCGCGCGCCTATTGGGTGTGCCCGCTGGTCGAGGAGAACGAAGACCTCGATCTCGCCGCCGCGCAGGAGCGCTTCGAGGATTTGAAGCGCATTTTCGGCGAGCGCGTCGGCCTCGTGCATGGCCGCATGAAAGGCGCCGAAAAGGACGCCGCGATGGAGGCGTTTCAAAAGGGCGAGACGCGCATTCTCGTCGCCACCACGGTGATCGAGGTCGGCGTCGACGTGCCGGAGGCGACGATCATGGTGATCGAACACGCCGAACGCTTCGGCCTCGCGCAACTGCATCAATTGCGCGGACGCGTCGGGCGCGGCTCCGGCGAATCGTCATGCCTGCTGCTCTACAAGGGGCCGCTCGGCGAGGCCGCCGGCGCGCGGCTGACGACGCTGCGCCAGACCGAGGACGGCTTCCGCATCGCCGAAGAGGATCTTCGCTTGCGCGGCGAGGGGGAGATTCTGGGGCTGCGGCAGGCCGGCCTGCCAGGATTCCGCCTCGCCGATATTGTCGCCCATGCGCGGCTGCTCGCCACAGCGCGCGACGACGCCGAACTGATCCTGCGCCGAGACCCCGACCTCACCAGCGAGCGCGGCCAGGCGCTGCGCGTGCTGCTCTATCTGTTCGAGCGCGACGAGGCGGTGAAGCTGCTAAGGGCGGGGTGAGGTCGTCCGGAGAAACGTCAGCAGCGGGCGCACCAGCATCTAAACGGGCCGCACACCCGGTGATGCCAGGGGCCGCACCAACGGCCCCAATATGGACCGCACGCGGCTTTTTCAATCGGCGTGAAGTTTTTGATCGAGTTCGAAATCGTCGCCGCGCCGCGAGACGATTGGGCGTCGGCTTGTGTCATCAAAGGCCCAGAAAACAGGATAGCCGCCGTCGCGGCAAGGACAAATGCCGATTTACGCATCGTTCCGCTCCCCAACGCGGCCCAGCCAGGCGCCCAACGCGCCCCGTTCTCCGCGCGGGAGCCAATATATCGCGCGGGCCGGCGAACGCATTGAGTAAAATCAAAGCAAAAGCTCGACAGGGGTCTTTCCGTTCCGCGCGCGAGGAATTAAGGCGCGCGTCCATCGAATTTGGCGACATATCCCGCGAGACTGGCCGCCGTATCGATCATCGGCTGCTGGCTGACGGAAATAAACCCGGCGCCGGGACGGTCGATGTCCAGAATCAATAAAATCACGCCAGCCGCCAGAACGCTCATAATATAGACGGGAAGCCGCCATCGCCTGGCCTCCAGTCCGCTCGCGTAGCCGGTGAAGCCGAGCGACACGGCGGCGATCGCATAGAGCGCGAAAAAGACGATGTTGGGCACCCGATTGCGCCACGCGGTCAGACGCTTTTGCTGATTGTCGAACATTTCGTTCAACGACTGGATGTAGATTCCCGCCGGAACCATGGCGTTGTCCTTGGCGGCGACGGCCTTCGCCCGCAGCCACAGCGCCTCCTGAATATCGTTGGAGCGGGCGATGGCGGCGTCCATCTCGCCGGGCGCTATCACGCTTCCCATAAAGTTCAGCCTGATCCGCGCGTAATCCCGCAACAGCCTGACGCTCTCCGCGTCGTAGGGAGCCGGCAGCAGGCGCGCCCGCAAGGCGGCTGTTCCGATCGAATTCGCCTCGTTCAGCACCGCGTCGCGCCGCGAGTCGAAACGCGACAAAGCCATGGAGAAAGTGAAGCCGATCATCAGCGCCATCAGGCCGAGGATCGCGGCCTCCAGCGTGGAGACGTTCGCCTCTCCGACCACGCGCGATCCAAAAAAATGGCCAATTTCCGCGGACGCCAGCAGGACGGCGACGCTGGCGCACAATATCGCCAAAAGAGAAATGGACGCGAAGTCGATCATGGGCGCCGTTTCTGGCCTGTCGCCTTCACGCCATCGCCTTCTTCAAATTCTCGTCGATCTTGTCCAAAAAGCCCGTCGTCGACAGCCATTTCTGCCGATGGCCGATCAACAGCGCGAGATCCTTGGTCATGAAGCCGGCTTCGACCGTCGCGACGCAAACCCGCTCCAGCGTCTCGGCGAAGCGCGCCAGCTCCGCGTTGTCGTCGAGCTTGGCCCGGTGGGCGAGACCGCGCGTCCAGGCGAAGATCGAGGCGATGGAGTTGGTCGAGGTCGCGTGGCCCTTTTGATGTTCGCGGTAATGGCGCGTCACCGTGCCATGCGCCGCCTCGGCCTCGACGGTCTTTGCCGTCGGGCGTCATCAGCACCGAGGTCATCAGCCCGAGCGAACCAAATCCTTGCGCCACCGTGTCCGATTGGACGTCGCCGTCGTAATTCTTGCAGGCCCAGACATAGCCGCCGGACCATTTCATCGCCGAGGCCACCATGTCGTCGATCAGCCGGTGCTCGTAGGTGAGGCCGAGCGCCGCGAACTTGCTCTTAAATTCCGCGTCAAAAATCTCCTGGAACAAGTCCTTGAAGCGGCCGTCATAGGCTTTCAAAATCGTGTTCTTGGTCGAGAGATAGACCGGAAATTTGCGGCCCAGCGCATAGTTGAACGTCGCATGGGCGAAGTCGCGAATGGAATCGTCGAGATTATACATCGCCAACGCGACGCCGGCGCCGGGGAAGGAAAACACTTCCTTCTCGATCACCGCGCCGTCCTCGCCCTCGAATTTGATGGTCAGCCGTCCCTTGCCGGGAACCTTGAAATCCGTGGCGCGATACACGTCGCCATAGGCGTGGCGGCCGATCACGATCGGCGCGGTCCATCCGGGCACGAGACGCGGCACGTTGCGCGCGATGATCGGCTCGCGAAAGATCACCCCGCCCAGAATGTTGCGGATCGTGCCATTGGGCGATTTCCACATCTCCTTGAGGCCGAACTCCTTCACGCGAGCCTCGTCCGGCGTGATGGTGGCGCATTTGACGCCGACGCCGAACTGCTTGATCGCGTTGGCGGCGTCGACCGTCACCTTGTCGGCTGTGGCGTCGCGATTCTCGATCGACAGATCGTAATATTTGAGATCGATGTCGAGATAGGGGTAAATCAGCTTTTCCTTGATATAGCTCCAGATGATGTGGGTCATCTCGTCGCCGTCGAGCTCGACGACCGGATTGGAAACCTTGATTTTCGCCATTGCTCTCACCCCTAGAGGAACAAGGCCCTATATCACCGCCGCCGGGCGCGGCAAAGCCCAAGGAAAAGGCGGCTTACGCGCCCTCAATACCCAAACTGCTCGCGCAAAATGCGCTCCTCCAGCGAATGGCCGGGGTCGTGCAGCAGCACCAGCCGCGTCTCGTGGTCCATCTCGACGTCGATGCTGACGACATCGCGGAATTCGTCATGATCGGCGACCACGGAGACCGGGCGTTTTTGCGCCTCCAGCACCTCGAAGCGCAGCTTGGCGCGATCCGGCAGCAGCGCGCCGTGCCAGCGGCGCGGGCGGAAGGCGGAGATCGGCGTCAGCGCCATCAGCGGCGCGTTGAGCGGCAGGATCGGGCCATGCGCGGAAAGATTATAGGCGGTCGAGCCGGCCGGCGTCGCGACCAGCACGCCGTCGGCGACCAGTTCCGCCATCGCCTCGGCGCCGTTGACGAGGATGCGCAGCTTGGCGATTTGCGCGGTCTGGCGCAGCAGCGACACGTCGTTGATGGCGTGCGCGCTGAATTCGCCGCCGCCGCGGTCGACGGCCTGCATCAGCAGCGGATGAATGATCGAGCGCTTGGCGGCGGCGATGCGCTTGCGCAGGCCGCTCTCGCGATAGGTGTTCATCAGGAAGCCGACCGAGCCGCGGTTCATGCCGTAGATCGGCTTGCCGTCGCCCAGAAACCGATGCAGCGTGCGCAGCATCAGGCCGTCGCCGCCGAGCGCGACGATGCAGTCCGCCTCCTCCGGGGCGACGGCGCCATATTTGGCGACCAGCCGTTCGCGCGCCTCCTCGGCCTCGGGCGCGCCGGAGGACAAAAAGGCCAGCGTCTTGGTGGGGTTCGGCTCCCCGCCGCTCGCGCCTTCATCGATGCACGCGCTCATTGGCCGACTTTACGCTCCAAGCGCGCTCCCGAGGCGGGAGACGACAACCCAGCCTGCCATACACCCGCCGCGCCGGGAAGAAAACGGGGCGAAACGGATCAGTGCGTTCGGCGCTATTTGCAGGGCGTTTCGTTCCCCGCGGCCGGCGCGCCCGATCCGCCGCCGCCGCCGCATGGAGCAGCGGGCAGTTGGCGCAGTCGTGACCCGCGCAGCCGGCGCAGCCGCCGGGCATGGCGGCCTGGTCTCCCGCCGGGGCGGCGACGACCGGCGCTTGATGGCTGGCGCCATCCGACGGCGTGGCGGCCGCCTGCGCGTTCGAGATCATGATCGGTAATGCGAGCAAAAGCGCGCCAAAGCGAAGCGACATATTATCCCCCTTCGTCTTTACGTATCCGGCGTTGACTCCCCGGAGCGACATCGGAGCTTATCGCGGACCGTGCGATTTGATCAAATGCCGCGGAGCCGCGCGAGCCCGAACCGCGCGAACAGGCGGCTGGCGTCCCCTGAGGCCCGCCCGCCGCGCGCGAGAATCCCTGAAATTTTCCGCTTGGCGGCGCCTGGAATTTTCCGCTTGGCGGCGCCTGTATATGCCGTTATAAGCCTTCATTCGTGGCGCGTGGCCGAGTGGCTCCGCGCCGCGACTGTTTTGCGGAGGGCTCGAAAGCCGGCGCTCCCTTCCGTTTCAATCACGCCGTCAGGTTAGTCGCATGGCCAATCCGTTCCAGTTCCTGCAGCAAGTCCGCTCCGAGGCGAAGAAGGTCGTGTGGCCCACGCGGCGCGAAACCATGGTCACCAGTGGTCTCGTGATTCTGATGGTGCTGGCCTCGAGCCTGTTTTTCGTCGTCGTGGATTGGGTGCTGCGGATGGGCGTCGGGCTCATGCTGCGGATTGGGCAATAGCCGTAATAGTTTGGAGCTGAGCGCGCCACCATGAGCATGCGCTGGTATATCGTCCACGCCTATTCGAACTTCGAGAAGAAGGTCGCGGAGTTGATTCGCGAGCAGGCGGCGCAACGCAATTGCGCCGACCGTTTCGAGGAGATTTTGGTTCCAACCGAGCATGTCGTCGAGGTGCGGCGCGGTCGCAAGGTCAACACCGAACGCAAGTTCTTTCCCGGCTATGTGCTGGTCAAATGCGATCTCACCGATCAGGTGTTCTCGCTGATCAAGAACACGCCGAAGGTGACGGGCTTCCTTGGCGCCGACAACAAGCCGATGCCGATCAGCGAGGACGAGGCCAATCGCATCAAGGGTCAGGTGGCGGAAGGGGTCGAGCGGCCCAAGGCCACCATTTCCTTCGAGGTCGGCGAGACCGTGCGCGTCGCCGACGGTCCCTTCGCCTCCTTCAACGGCACCGTCGAGGAGGTCGACGAGGATCGCTCGCGCGTCAAGGTGGCGGTGTCGATCTTCGGCCGCGCCACGCCGGTCGAACTGGAGTTCTCCCAGGTGGAGAAGGTTTAGAGTTTTTCACCCTCCCCTTCAAGGGGAGGGTAGGCAAGGAATTCGAAGCGGTTCGCCGCTTCGAGGGACGCGTGGCGGACATGCCCTTAATCGCCATTAGGGACACCATGTCGGACCACGCGACTGCAACCGGCCTTGAAGGCGGGCCTCGCGCCGCGCCGGAACGGCCAAACGTTGGAGAAGAACAATGGCGAAGAAAATCACGGGCTATATCAAGCTCCAGGTGCCAGCCGGCTCGGCGAATCCGTCGCCGCCGATCGGTCCCGCGCTCGGTCAGCGCGGCTTGAACATCATGGAGTTCTGCAAGGCGTTCAACGCCAAGACGGCGCAGACCGAAAAGGGGACGCCGATCCCCGTCATCATCACGGCCTATCAGGACCGCTCCTTCACCTTCGAGCTGAAGCAGCCGCCGGTGTCCTTCTTCCTCAAGAAGGCGGCGGGCGTGAAGTCCGGCTCCAAGACCACCGGACGCGGCTTCGTCGGCCAGGTCACGCGCGCTCAGATTCGCGAAATCGCGGAAAAGAAGCTCGTCGACCTGAACACGCATTCGATCGAAAGCGCTTCGGCGATGATCGAGGGCTCCGCCCGTTCCATTGGCCTCGAAGTGGTGGAGTAAGTCATGGCGCACATCGGAAAACGTATCGCCAAGGCGCGCGAGGGCATCGAGCGCACCAAGCTCTATCCGCTGAACGACGCCATTAAATTGGTGCGCGAGCGGGCCAAGGCCAAGTTCGACGAATCGGTCGAAATCGCGATGAATCTCGGCGTCGATCCCAAGCACGCGGACCAGATGGTGCGCGGCGTGGTCAATCTGCCGAACGGCACCGGCCGCGTGCTGCGCGTCGCGGTGTTCGCCCGCGGCCCGAAGGCGGATGAAGCCAAGGCCGCCGGCGCGGATATCGTCGGCGCCGAGGAGCTGGTGACGATCGTGCAGGGCGGGACGATCGACTTCGACCGCTGCATCGCGACTCCGGACATGATGCCGCTCGTTGGCCGTCTGGGCAAGGTGCTGGGTCCGCGCGGCCTGATGCCGAACCCCAAGGTCGGCACGGTGACGATGGACGTGACCGCCGCCGTCAAGGCGTCGAAGGGCGGCGCGGTCGAGTTCCGCGTCGAAAAGGCCGGCATCGTGCAGGGCACGATCGGCAAGGCCTCGTTCGACGAGGGCAAGCTGGTCGAGAACATCAAGGCTTTCGTCGACGCGGTGTCGAAGGCCAAGCCCGCCGGCTCCAAGGGCACCTATATCCAGCGCGTCGCGCTGAGCTCGACCCAGGGGCCGGGCGTCAAGATCGACGTCGCGAGCCTCGGCGCGCAGCAGCAGTAAGGCGCTTCGCCTCTCGCGAATTAATGAACAAGCCGGTGGGGAAACCCGCCGGCTTTTTCGTTGGACCAGGGGCGAAAGTTCTGCTTTTTTGGCGGGGCGAGCGAGGCGAGCAATAGAGGCGGGCCATGCCAAACACCAATTACGACCACGATTTCTACGCCTGGGCGAACGAGCAGGCCGCGCTGCTGCGCCAAGGCAAGCTCGGCGACGCCGATATCGAGCATATCGCCGAGGAGATCGAGAGCATGGGCCGAACCGAAAAGCGCGAGCTGGTGAGCCGCCTGACCGTGCTTATGCTGCATCTTCTGCAGTGGCGGTTCCAGCCGGGAAAGCGTTGTTCAAGCTGGGAAACGAGCATCACCGTCCAGCGCAATCGGCTCGCCAGGCATATGACCGACAATCCAAGTCTCAAGGCGAAATTGCCCGAAGCCATGACCGACGCTTACCAAGACGCCGCGCTGGTGGCCGCCGACGAAACCGGCTTGTCAAAGCCCACATTCCCCGCCCTTTGCCCCTGGTCGTTCGAGCAGATGATGGACGCGGGCTTCTGGCCGGATTGATTCAGAAAGCCGCCATCGCCGCCGCGACCGCCTCTTGTTGCGCTTGCGTCAGATGCAACCCAAGCTTGCTCCGGCGCCACAAAACATCTTCCGCCGTTCGCGCCCATTCCTCGCGCGCGAGATAGAGCGAGTTCCGTTTGCGTCAGCCCGCCGCCGTGGTCCGGCCCAAGTTCGGCCATGCTGTTCGCGGAGCCTAGCAGGCGCCAAACGCGCGATCCGTACGCGCGGGCGAGACGCAGCGCGACGGCGGGCGCCAGAAATGGTTTTTCGCGCGAGAGCCGCGCCAGCAGGGCGCCGAAATCTCCGCCCTCGATGTCGCCGCCGGGCAATGCGCCGTCTTGCGTCCAGGCCGCCCCCATATGCGGAAAAATGCGCGAAAATGCGCTCAGCGCATGTTCGGCGAGGCGCCGCGCGGTGGTGATCTTGCCGCCGAAAACCGACAGCGCCGGCGCGCCGTCGAAATCGAGATCGAAGGCGTAATCGCGCGTCACGACGGAGGCCTCGATCGCGCCGTCGTCGAACAGCGGGCGCAATCCGGCGTAGCTCCAGACAATATCGTCCCGCGTCGCGGCGCGGGAAAAACAGCGGTTGATCGACGCCAGCAGATAATCCGTCTCCGCGTCGCTGATCGCGACCGGGCCGGGGGCGCCCTGGTGGGCTATGTCGGTGGTGCCGACAAGCGTGAAATCCTGCTCGTAGGGGATCGCGAAAACGATGCGTTTGTCGGGGTTTTGCAGGATATAGGCGTGCTCGCCGTCATATAGTTTGCGCGTGACGATGTGCGAGCCCTTCACCAGCCGCGCGTGCTTGCGCGATGTGATGCGCAGCGCGTCATGCGCGACCAGCGACACATAGGGGCCGGCGGCGTTGACGATCGCCCGCGCCTCGATTTCCTCAGGCCCGCCGGCGCTCTCGATGCGCGCGATCCAGCGGTCCGCTTCGCGCCGCGTCGCGACAAGCTTGGTTCCGACACGGATCCGCGCGCCGAGTTCGCGCGCGGCGATGGCGTTGGCGACGACAAGGCGGGCGTCGTCGACGGCGCAATCGGCGTAAGTGAAGCCAATCGAATAGTTTTCGCGCAATGGTCCGCCGAGCGCGCCGCCCCGCAGCGAGACCATGTGCGAGCCCTCCAAACGCTTGCGCCGGGCGAGATGGTCGTAAAGAAACAGCCCGAGCCGGATCATCCAGGCGGGACGCAGGCCGGGCTCGTGCGGCAGCACGAATTTGAGCGGCCGCACGAGATGCGGCGCGCTCGCGAGCAACACCTCGCGCTCGACCAGCGCCTCGTGAACGAGGCGAAACTCGTAAAGTTCGAGATAGCGCAGCCCGCCGTGAATGAGCTTGGTCGAGGCCGAGGAGGTCGCGCAAGCGAGATCGCCCTGCTCGACGAGCAGCACGGATAGCCCTCGCCCGGCGGCGTCGCGCGCGATGGCGCAGCCGTTGATGCCGCCGCCGACGATGAGAAGATCGAACATGGGCCCGTCCTGATTCGAATGGGAAGTATAGGCGGGCGGAGAGGGGATTTGCGCGGATGGGACGCGCGATCGTCCAAATACTCCGCTCACCCGCGACATCGGACAATCTGGCGCTGACTTCTTGCCTTGCATCAAACCCGATGTTGCAGATTTGTCACGCTTGCTCGAAAAGCGACCTGGGATTGCGCGTTGGGAGCGCAATTCGTTGAAAAATTCAGGTTTTTTGATTAGTCCTTGATCATCGGTTGTGATGTTCGGCCATTCACACAACGAGACTGAAGAGGAGATCGGCTATGAAGAAATTATTGATCCGCCGCCAGCTTAATCGCATTGGCGCTGTCCGCTGGATCGGCTCTGGCCGCCGATCTTCCCTATCGCAAGGATGCGCCGGTTTACGTGCCGCCGCCGCCGCCCCTTACTTGGACCGGCGTTTACGGGGGCATGAACATCGGCGGGGCTGGGGCGCTGGTTCCGGCAATTCCAATTATTGGAACGTCTATGGCCTCAACGGCGGCGTGACCAATAACCTCGGCGGCGGCGTGATCGGTGGTGGCCAGATTGGCTATAATTATTCGTTGACGCCTATGTTCCTCGTCGGCCTCGAAACTGATTTCCAGGGCACGAGCATGCCCGCTGGCAACGGGAACGGCGGCCCGTATTCGCCCGCCGCCGGGAACGGCGGTCTGGACTGGTTCGGCACCGTGCGCGGCCGCGTTGGCGTGACCCTCATGCCGACTTTGCTGATCTACGGCACGGGCGGTTTCGCTTATGGCGAATTTCGCAGTGGCCTGACGGAAAGCTCGGCGATCCAAACCGGCTGGACGGCTGGCGGCGGCGTCGAGTGGATGTTCATGCCCAACTGGTCCGCCAAGCTCGAATATCTCTATTCGGATATCAGCGGCGGCAACGACAACGGCTTCAACGCGGGGATTGGCATCAACAATGTCAACAACCACACGCGTTGGAACACCGTCCGCGCCGGCATCAATTATCACTTCAACCTGTTCGCGCCGGCTCCGGTCGTCGCCAAATACTGAGTTTCTTGGCCCGTTCGGGTAGGCCCGGAACCTGATCAACGAAAACCCGGCCCTCGTGGCCGGGTTTTTTTTGCCGCGCGATCACCGCTCCAAGTACCGGAGAAGTGATCGCGGGAGAACTCCCCGCCCAACTGATACGCCTCCGCGCGGATCAGCCGGACCAGTTCCAGCGCCGATTCCCGCCAGGAGATTGTCTTGATCTCCGGCGCGATCCTTGGCCGCGCCAAAACATCCTCTATCGCGGCGGCGAGGCTTTTGCTGTCGAGCAAATCGAAATAGCGCGGGCCGTCGCCGCCGACTTCGCGAAACACCGCTATGTCGCTGGCGATCACCGGGACGCCGCGCATGGCGGCTTCCACCAGCGGCAGGCCGAAGCCTTCCGCGACGGCGCAGTTCACGGCGCCGCGCGCATTGGCGTAAAGCAGTTGCAAATCCGCGTCGTCGGCGTCGTCGAGCCACAGCAGGCGGCGGCCGAATTCGGCGTGCCGCCGCAGGCGCTGTTGCAGCGCGTGGGTGTTCCAGCCGGGGCGGCCGACGATCACATAGCGTATGTCGCGGCCCGCCGCCCACAGTCGCTCGAAAGCCTCGATGGCGACGGGATAGGCCTTGCGCGGCTCCAGCGTGCCGACGCTCAGGAAATAGGCCAGGCCCGCCGCTATCCACACCGCCGTCGCGCTTGGCTCTCCCTTCGCCGCGGCGAAATCGGCGCCGAGCGGCCACCAGCCGATCGGCGGGCGCGGGCTGGCGTCTCGCATATCCTCATGGAGGCTTTCGGCCGTGGCGCGGGAGATGGCGACGGCGGCGTCGGCGCGCCCGACGATCTCCTCGCGCCAGGCGCGAAAGCAGGCCGCGGCGATGGGCGGAAACAGCGAGGGATAGTCCAGCGGCAATATGTCGTAGACCACGACCACCGTCTTTCCGCCTTGAGCCTTGAAGCGCCGCATGAGCGGCGGATAATCGTCGCTATTGTTCCAGCAGGCGTCGAGAAGAAGCAGAATGTCGCCGGGGCCGGGCTCGATCTCCACCGGCAGCGCCGGGTGGCGGTAATGCGAGAAAATCCTGCCGGCGTCGATCGTCACCGGCAGGCCGGCGCCGGTTTCGACGCAATTGCGGGCGATTTCGCGCACGACCCGCTGAATGCCGGTCTTGAACCCGCCATCGACCGTATGCGTCATATCGATCAACAGGCGCGCGCGCGCCGGCGGCGCGGGGATGTCGCCCGTCAAGGCTTCTCCGGCCGGAGCGTCGCCGCGCGGGCGTTCTCCTTTCGCGAGAGCCACTAATTTTCCGAACGCGCGGGTCGTCGTCCAATTAAGTTCGCGCAGGCGATCATAGGCGAATCGGATGAAGGGGTCGGTGATGGCGTAGCGATTGGCTTCTTCGAGTTCGCTGCTCAACACATCGAGCAAATAGGCGTTTATCCTGGATTTTTCCGTTTCGCGTTCGCTCATGACGCCGTTCTTTTGCGGTGTGACGCGGCTAAGGCGCTTTCGGCGACAGGGCATTGCGGCTATGCCTTCCGAAATTAGAGTTTTATTCCAGACCGGAAAGACCTTGGGCGCCGATTCGCGGGACATTATAGCGCAGGCCTCGCGCCCGCGTCGCCGCTTGCCTACGCCAGGGCGCGAGGTTAGGCGAGGGCATGAGCAAACTTCCGCCGATTCTCGTTTTCGACCTCGACGGCACGCTGGCCGACACGGCGCCCGATCTGATCGGAACGCTTAACGTGCTTCTCGCCCGCGAGGGCTTGCCGTCGCAGGCGCCGGAGGAGGCGCGCGTCTTCGTCGGAGCCGGAGCGCGGGCGCTGATCGAGCGCGGCTTCGCGGCCGCCGGCGCGCCGCCGGACAAGGAGCGCGCCGACGCGCTCGTCGCTGAATTTCTCACGCATTACGAGGCGCATATCGCGGACGAGACGCGGCTCTTTCCCGGCGCGCGGGAGGCGCTGGAGCGGTTCCGGCAAGCCGGCTTCGCGCTCGCGGTCTGCACCAACAAGCCGGAGCCCTTGGCGCGGCTGCTGCTCGAGCGGCTTGGCGAGGCGGGGCAATTTTCGGCGATTTGCGGTCGCGAGACCTTCGCCATGTCGAAGCCCGACGGCCGCGCGTTGCAGGCGACCATCGCGCTGGCCAAGGGCGATCCCAAGCGGGCGCTGATGGTGGGGGATTCGAAGACCGACATCGACACGGCGCGCAACGCCGGCGCGCCCGTCGTGGCGGTGGATTTCGGCTATAGCGACCCGCCGGTCGCGCGGCTCTCGCCGGACAGGGTGATCTCCCATTTCGACGAGCTTTGGGACGCGGCGGGGGCGCTGCTGGGCTAGTGTCTCGCGGCTTTCGGCTTTTTGATCGCGGCCTTCAGGCTCGCTTCACGAAACCCTTAAGCCGCCGCCAAGGAGTCGCGCGCAATTCCTCGCGGACGTTGACGCGGGCTTTGGGCGGCGTCTATCTCTGTCGCGCGGCTTTACGGGAAGAGGGTGCGGGATGTCGGATTTGGATGGGCCGCCCAAATTAAGCGCGGAGCCGCGCATGAGCCTGGAGCGCCAGCTGCTGCTCTGGGGACTAGCGCTCGCTCGCCGTGCTCGCGCTGCTCTATTCCTTAAGTTCGATATTGACGCCCTTTGTCGCCGGCACGGTGCTCGGCTATCTGCTCAACCCGGTCGCGGATCGCCTGAAGGCGGCGGGCCTGTCGCGGCTGGGCGCGGCCGTTTTGTTGCTCGGCGTGTTCATCCTGGTCGTCGGCATGGCCGGACTGCTGTTGTTCCCCTTGCTGGCGCGCCAGTTCGAGGGCTTCGTCACCAGTCTGCCCGGTTATCTCGCGGCCTTGCAGGAGCTCTTCTCCGAATGGAGCGAAAAGCTCACTTCCGATTACAACGCCTTTTTGAAGGAGCACGGGCTCGAAGCCTCGATGCCGACGCTGGATCTGCAAAAATACGTCAACGATTTCATCGGCGAAAACGCGGCCAATATCGGCGGGTTCGCGCGGTCGCTGCTGTCTCGCGGCGTCGCCTTGATCAATATCGTCTCGGTGATCGTGGTGACGCCGGTCGTCGCCTTTTACATGCTGCTCGACTGGGAGGAGATGGTCGAGATTCTCGACGGGCTTTCGCCGCCGCGCTACCGCGAAGAGGTGCGCCAGCTCGCGCATGAAATCGACCAGGCGATGGCCGGCTTCCTGCGCGGGCAATCGGCGGTCTGCCTGTTCCTTGGATCATGGTACGCGCTTGGTCTTTCGTTCATTGGCCTGAACTTCGGCTTTCTGATCGGCGTGATCGCCGGTTTCCTCAGTCTCATTCCCTTCGTCGGTTCGATCACCGCCTTCGTGCTGTCGATCAGCGTCGCGCTGGTGCAGGGGTGGCCGGAATGGCGCCTGCCGCTCGAAGCCATCGCCGTGGTTTGCGTCGGGCTGTTTCTCGACGGCAATGTGCTGTCGCCGCGTCTGGTCGGCGCCTCGGTGGGATTGCATCCGGTGTGGCTGATGTTCGCGCTGTTCGCCTTCGGCGCCTTGTTCGGTTTCGTCGGCATGATCGTCGCGGTGCCGGTGGCGGCCGCGATGGGCGTCATGTTGCGCTTTTTGGCGCGGCGCTATCGCGCCAGCGACTATTATCTGCGGCCGGCCGACCCGCCCGCGGAGAGGAGGCTGAGCCTTCATGGACGGCGACGGCGCGGACGACGACGGGCCGTCGAAGACAGGCCGCCGGAACAGCTCCCCCTGGATCTGCCGGTCGAGCCAAGTTTCGGACGCGGCGATTTCCTGCCGGCTCCCTCGAACGAGGCGGCGCTGGCGATGATCGACCAATGGCCGAATTGGCCGGACCGCATGTTGCTGCTGCTCGGTCCGCCGGGAAGCGGCAAGAGCCATCTCGCGGCGATTTGGGCGGCCCGAGCGGGAGCCATGACGGCGGCGCCGCGCGATCTGCCCTCGCTGGAACAGCTTTCGACCCAGGCGCCGACCGCGCTGCTGATCGACGGCGTGGACCGCGCGGAGGACGAGACGGCGTTGTTCCATTTGCTGAACTTCGCGCGCGAGAGCGACGCCTCTGTTTTGCTGACCGCGCGCCGGCCGCCGCGCGGCGACACGGTGCGCCTGCCCGATCTGCTGTCACGTTTGCGTCGCGCGCCGGTGGTTGAGATCGGCCCGCCGGATGACGGCCTGATGCGCGCCGTTCTCGAAAAGCTGTTTCGCGATCGGCAATTGGCCGTCGAATTGGGCTTAATCGACTACATCGCCCTGCGGCTCGAACGCTCGCTGGGAGCGGCGCGCGCCTTCGTGCGCGACCTCGACCGCGAAGCGCTCGCGCGCGGGCGGCGGGTCACGCGGGCGCTGGCGGCGGAATTGCTGGAACGATCGCGACAAGAGTGAATTTTCCGCTGTCTCGGCGGCGCTCCTGTGGCACTATGCGTGAAATTTGGCGGAGAATTCGCGTGACTCGGGCAAAGCATAATCCAAACGAAAAGGCCGTCGCGATCAGAAGCGCCCGGCGATATCTTGTCGCATCCCGAAGAGCTGATGAGCTCGCCCAAGCGCTTCGTGAACCGCGAATTGTCCTGGCTCGAGTTCAATCGGCGCGTGCTCGAGGAGGCCTCGAACCGCAATCACCCGCTGCTGGAGCAACTGCGCTTTCTATCGATCTCGGCCAACAATCTAGATGAATTCTTCATGGTGCGCGTCGCCGGTCTGCGTGGGCAGGCGCGTTCGGAATTCAACACCCTTTCGCAGGACGGGCTGAGCCCGGGGGAGCAGCTTGTCCGAGTCAAGGAGCGCGTCATCGAGCTGACCGATCAGCAGATGCGCCGATGGCGCGAGTTGCGGCGTGACATCGAGGAAGTCGGCATCGTCATCGTCGAGCCCGGGGATCTCTCCAAGGCGGATCGCGAGTGGCTGGAGGATCATTTTCTCACGCGCATCTTTCCCGTCTTGACGCCGCTCGCCGTCGATCCGGCGCATCCCTTTCCATTCATTCCCAATCTCGGCATCACGCTGGCGCTGGAGCTGATCCACCCCGGCGACCGCAAGATCCTGCAGGCGCTGGTGCGTCTGCCGCAGAAGATCGAACGCTTTGTGCGCCTGCCGGGCGCCGCGGGCGCGGCCGCCCCGGGGCGCGAGCGCTTCATGCGGCTCGAAACGCTGATCGCGCTGCACGCGCAGCGATTGTTCCCCGGCTATATTTTGCGTGGGCAAGGCTTGTTCCGGGTCATTCGCGACAGCGACATGGAAGTCGAGGAAGAGGCCGAGGATCTGGTGCGGCTGTTCGAGACGGCGCTGAAACGGCGCCGGCGCGGCTCGGTGATCCGGCTGGAGGTGGCCGCCGACATGCCGGTGACGCTGCGCGCGCTGGTCGCGGCGGAGACCGACGTCGACGACGAGGAAGTGTTCGAACTCGACGGAATGCTGGCGCTCAACGACCTTTCCGAACTCGTCGCGCTGGATCGGCCCGATCTGAAGTTCAAGCCCTATAATCCGCGCTTCCCCGAGCGCGTGCGCGACAATGGCGGCGATTGTTTTCTCGCCATCAAGCAGAAGGATCTGGTGGTTCATCACCCCTATGAATCCTTCGACGTCGTCGTGCAATATTTGCAGCAGGCGGCGCGCGACCCCAATGTCGTGGCGATCAAGCAGACGCTCTATCGCACCTCGGCCAACAGCCCCATCGTGCGCGCGCTCGTCGAGGCGGCCGAGGCCGGCAAGTCGGTGACGGCGCTCGTCGAGCTGAAGGCCCGCTTCGACGAGGAAGCCAACATCCGTTGGGCGCGCGATCTCGAGCGCGCCGGCGCGCAGGTGGTGTTCGGCTTCCTCGAACTCAAGACGCACGGCAAATTGTCGATGGTGGTGCGGCGCGAGGGGGCGGGACTCGCCACCTACTGCCATATCGGCACGGGCAATTACCATCCGGTCACGGCCCGCATCTACACCGATATTTCGCTGTTCACGGCGGACGCGGCGATCGGCCGCGACGTGTCGCGCATCTTCAACTACATCACTGGCTACGCCGAGCCGGCGGGGCTCGAGCGCATGTCGGTGTCGCCGATCTCGCTCAAGAAGAAACTGCTCGAGCACATCGACCAGGAGATCGCCTTCGCCAAGGCGGGCAAGCCGGCGACGATCTGGGGCAAATGCAACGCGCTGGTCGATCCCGAAATCATCGACGCGTTCTATCTCGCGTCGCAGGCCGGCGTTTCGATCGAACTCGTCGTGCGCGGCATATGCTGCCTGCGGCCGGGCGTTCCCGGCCTCTCCGAAAACATCCGCGTGAAATCCATCGTCGGGCGTTTTCTCGAACACGCGCGCGTCTATGCGTTTGGCGGCGGCTACGCGCTGCCGCATCCGCGCGCGTCCGTGTATATTTCCTCGGCCGATCTGATGCCGCGCAATCTCGATCGGCGCGTCGAGACATTGATGCCGATCACCAATCAGACCGTGCATCAGCAGGTGCTCGATCAGATCATGATGGCCAATCTCATCGACAACGAGCAGAGCTATCGGGTCTTGCCGGACGGCTCGTCCTCGCGCATAACGCCCCCGCCGGGCGAGGAGCGATTCAACGCCCACAAATACTTCATGACGAACCCGAGCCTTTCGGGGCGCGGCAAGTCGCTCAAGGAGTGGCGCCCGCGCTCTCTGCTCAAGCGCCGGGAAGAATGAATGAGGCGACGCCGATTAGCGACCTTTCCCGACTTTTTCCCGCGATCGCCTGAGTAATCCGCGACCGATCATGGTCCGGGAATCCGCGCGACCCGTGGCCATCGTCGATATCGGCTCCAATTCGGTGCGTCTCGTCGCCTATCAGGGGCTGTCGCGCGCGCTGACGCCGATCTTCAACGAGAAGGCGATGTGCGCGCTCGGCAAGGGCGTCGTCACCACCGGTCGGCTCGCCGAGGAGGGCATCGAGAAGGCGTTGAAGGCTTTGCGCCGCTTTCGCGCGCTGTGCGAGACGATGGAAGTCGACGACATCACCGTGATCGCCACGGCGGCGGCGCGCGACGCGGCGAATGGGGCGGCGTTTCTGGCCGCCGCGCGCGCGGCGATTGGCCGCGACATCGTTTTGCTGTCCGGGCGGCGCGAGGCGGAGTTGTCCGCGCTCGGAGTCATTTCGGCCATTCACGCGCCCGACGGCGTGGTCGGCGATCTCGGCGGCGGCTCGCTCGAACTCATCGACGTCGCCGGCGGCGTTTGCGGCGATGGCGTGACCCTGCCGCTCGGCGGTCTCGCCCTGATGGACGCCTCGAAACGTTCGACGCGAGACGCCTGCCGCATCGCGCGCAAGGCGATCGCCGAGACGAGGCCGCTCGCGGAATTGCGCGGGCGCGCCTTCTACGCCGTTGGCGGCACCTGGCGCGCGCTCGCGAGGCTGCATATGCGCCAGTGCAACTATCCGCTCGACGTGATGCACAATTACCGCATCCAGACCAGCGAGGCGGCGGCCTTCGCGGAGCTGGCGCTGCGCATCGACAGCGAGGCGATGACCGACATAACGGCCGTCTCGACGGCGCGGCGTCCGCTGCTCGCCTATGGCGCCATCGTGCTCGACGAGATCATTCGTCGGGCGAAACCGCGAGAGATCGTGATCTCGGCGGCTGGCGTGCGCGAGGGTTTGCTGTTACGAGCGCCTGTCCGCCGCCGAGCGCGCCGCCGATCCGCTGCTTCGAGCCGCGCGCGAACAGGGCGCGCTGCTGTCGCGGGCGCCCGCTTACGGCGACGAATTGATCGCCTGGACCGACGCCTTCATGGCGTCCAGCGAACTCGACGAAACCTTCGAGGAGAAGCGTCTGCGCCACGCGGCCTGTCTGCTGTCCGACGTTTCCTGGCGCGCCCATCCCGACTATCGCGCGCAGCAAGCTACCAACATCGTCACCTATGGGGCTTTTGTCGGCGTCGATCATCCGGGCCGGGCCTTTCTCGCCTTGGCCGTGGTGTTCCGCCATCAGGGGCCCGAAGGCGAGCATGATTTCGCGGCGCTGCGCGGGCTGTTGACGACCCGGCTGCTGATCCGCGCGCGGGTGCTTGGTTCGGCGATGCGCGTCGCCTATCTGCTGTCGGCCTCGATGCCCGGCGTCTTGCCGCGGACGCCGCTGCGCGCGCGCCATGGGCGCCTGACGCTGACCCTGCCGGGGGCGCGAGCCGATCTCGCCGGCGAGCGCTTGCTGAATCGCGTCAAAGCCTTGGCGCGGCTGCTGGGACTTGAGGCGGCCGTCGAGACGGCGGGTTGAGGCGAGGCCGGCCCGCGTCTTGACAGTCCCCCGGCGCTTCGGCGAAGACTGGCGCGCCGCGATTGGCGCTGACCGGAACCTCATGGGGAAAATGCGTATTTTTGTGACGGGGACGGCCGGTTTCATCGGCTTTCACTTGGCGAGGCGTTTGCTCGAAGCCGGCCATCAAGTCGACGGCTACGACGGCATGACCACTTATTACGGCCTGGAGCTGAAGCAGGCGCGTCTCGCGATCCTGGAGGGCATGAGCGGCTTTCGCCAGCATATCGCCATGCTGGAGGACATGAAGGCGCTCGAGGGCGCCGTCGAGGCCGCGGCTCCGGACGTGATCGTGCATCTCGCGGCCCAGGCCGGCGTGCGTTACAGCCTCGAGAATCCGCGCGCCTATGTCGACAGCAATCTGGTCGGCGGGTTCAACGTGCTGGAATGCGCGCGCAAGCATCCGCCGCGCCATTTGCTGATGGCGTCCACGAGTTCGGTCTATGGCGCCAATGAGCGCACGCCGTTCCGCGAGGAGGACAAGGCCGACCGGCCGCTCACGCTTTACGCCGCGACCAAGAAGGCCAACGAGGCGATGGCGCATTCCTACGCGCATCTGTGGGCGCTTCCGACCACGATGTTTCGCTTCTTCACGGTCTATGGGCCCTGGGGCCGGCCCGACATGGCGCCCCTCAAATTCGTCGAGGCGATCGAAAACGGCCAGACCATCGACATCTACAACCACGGCAAAATGGAGCGCGACTTCACCTATATCGACGATCTCGTCGAGGCGATCCGTCGCCTGATCGACGTTCCGCCGGCGCTTGGGTCGGGAGATCCCGCGACATCGCCGGTGGCGCCTTACCGCATCGTCAATATCGGACGCGGCGAACCCGTGAATCTGCTCGACTTCATCGAGACCGTCGAACAAAAGCTCGGCAAGAAGGCGGTCCGCAACTATGTCGACATGCAAAAGGGCGACGCGCCCCGCACCTTGGCCGACAGCGACCTGCTCATGCGGCTAACGGGCTATCGTCCGTCGACGAGCGTGGCCGACGGGGTGTCGGCGCTCGTCGACTGGTATCGCGACTATCACGCCAAGCGCTGACGCCGCCGCCCCGCGGAGCGGCGGCAATGCCCGCCTACAGCGGGATATTATCGTGCTTCTTCCAGGGATTTTCCAGCTTCTTGTGGCGAAGCAGCGCCAGCGCGCGGGCGATGCGCTTGCGCGTCGCGTGCGGCGTGATCACCTCGTCGATATAGCCGCGCTCGGCGGCCACGAAGGGCGATAGGAAGCGGTCTTCGTATTCCTTGGTGCGCTGCGCGATCTTTTCGGGATCGCCGATGTCGGAGCGGAAGATGATCTCCACCGCGCCTTTGGCGCCCATGACGGCGATCTGCGCCGACGGCCAGGCGTAGTTCACGTCGCCGCGCAGATGCTTCGACGCCATGACGTCATAAGCGCCGCCAAAGGCCTTTCGGGTGATCAGCGTCACCTTCGGAACGGTCGCCTCGGCATAGGCGAACAGCAGCTTGGCGCCATGCTTGATGAGGCCGCCATATTCCTGCGCGGTGCCCGGCAGGAAGCCCGGCACGTCGACCAGCGTGACGATCGGGATATTGAAGCAGTCGCAAAAGCGCACGAAGCGCGCCGCCTTTTTCGAGGCGTCGATGTCGAGCACGCCAGCCAGCACCATCGGCTGATTGGCGACGAAGCCGACCGTGCGGCCCTCGACGCGGCCAAAGCCCGTGACGATGTTTTTTGCGTGCGCGTCCTGGATTTCGAAGAAATCGCTCTCGTCGACGATCTTGGCGATCAGTTCCTTGATGTCGTAGGGCTTGTTGGGATTATCGGGGATCAACGTGTCGAGCGACAGATCGAGCCGGTCGGGATCGTCGAAGCTCGGCCAGTCCGGCGCCTCGTCCGTGTTGGAGGAGGGCAGGAAGTCGATCAGCCGGCGCATTTGCAGCAGCGCCTCGACGTCGTTGTCGTAGGCGCGGTCGGCGATCGAACTTTTGGTGGTGTGGACCGAGGCGCCGCCAAGCTCTTCCGCGGTCACGGTCTCGTTGGTGACGGTCTTCACCACGTCCGGGCCGGTGACGAACATATAGCTGGTGTCGCGCACCATGAAGATGAAGTCGGTCATCGCGGGCGAATAGACGTCGCCGCCGGCGCAGGGCCCCATGATCACCGAAATCTGCGGAATGACGCCGGAGGCCAGCACATTGCGCTGGAACACCTCGCCATAGCCGCCGAGCGCCGCGACGCCCTCCTGGATGCGCGCGCCGCCGGCGTCGAACAGGCCGACGATCGGCGCCCGGTTCTTGAGCGCCATGTCCTGCAACTTGGTGATTTTTTGCGCATGGGTCTCGGACAGCGATCCGCCGAACACCGTGAAATCCTTGGCGAAGACGAAGACCGGGCGGCCGTTGACCGTGCCCCAGCCGGTGACGACGCCGTCGCCGGGGATTTTTTCGCCCTGGTCCATGCCGAAATCCGTGCAGCGGTGTTGCACGAACATATCGAACTCCTCGAAGGAGCCTTGGTCGAGCAGCAGCTCGATGCGCTCGCGCGCCGTGAGCTTGCCGCGGCCGTGCTGCGCTTCGATGCGCTTGTGGCCGCCGCCGAGGCGCGCCAAATTGCGCCGCTGTTCGAGACCGTCGAGGATATGCTTCATGGAACTCTCGCCTTGAGTTTCTTATCGCGGGACCGCCGGCTTTTTATGGGGATATCGCGGCGGAATGCAAATCCAAAAATCGTCGCCGGCCCCGTAAGCGCGCCAGGGTCCGGTCGAACGCGGTCGCCCGCGACGAAAGCGCCCGATCAGAGCCTGCTGGTGCCAAGCCGCCAGCGCGCGATCTCGGCGGGCGTCAGCACATGGATGACGTCGGGCGAGGTCTGCTCGGCGAGGGTGATGAGACCGCTGCTTACGCCCATCGCCGTCGTGTACCGCGCCAGCTTGTTGCGCATGTCGCCGTCGTCGAGATAGCGCTCGCGCACGAAGCCGCCGTCCGCGAGGCTGAAATTGGTGGCGTAGTTGAACATGCGGTGCACGCCGACCCTGCTTTGCGGCGGAATGACCCGCTTGCGCCCGCCCATCAGCGCATAGACGCAGGCCGAGTAACATTTGCCGGAAAACAGGTCGCCGGTCAGAGAGCTTTCCGCGCCGGGACGGGCGACGATCACCGCCATGCCGAGCTTACGAATGGTCTGTCCGAGCTCCATCGCCGCCACGACATGGCCGCCGGGCGAGTCGAGCAGCACGACGCCGTGCATCGCGCCGGAGCGGACGTGATCGTAAACGAAGCGCAGGAAATTATCCGCGCTGCCCTCGTCGATCTCGCCGGAGGCCGCGATCACCTGGGGGCAATTCGAGCGGCAATGGCCGACGCCGAGCGTCACCATCTGGAATGACATGCCTTCCGCCCGCGCGGAAGCGGCGCCGAGAACAAGCAAGAACGCCAACGCCAGCAGGCGGAGAGTCGCGGTTGCGTGTCCCATAAGAATCTTGCTCCAGCTACGCCGCGATCCTAATGCGTCGGGCGCGCGCGGGAAAGCGGATTTAACGCTTGGGCGGACGCCCCGGGCTGGGGCCTCTGGTGGGCGGTGACGGGCTCGAACCGCCGACCCTCTCGGTGTAAACGAGATGCTCTACCAACTGAGCTAACCGCCCGGCGCGAATGACGCCGAGAGCTTTTGGCGCGCCAAGAGGTTTACGGGATCGCCCCGGCCCAAGGCAAGCCCGGTTCGGACGAAAAAACTCCGCCGAGAGCTAAAGCCCCCGGCGGTGGAAAAGCGCGCGGCCGAATCGGGCGCGCCAATTGTTTTTCGCGCTCACTTTTTGTTGAGGGCGGCTTTCAGAGTCGCGCCGGATTTGAAGCGCGCGCTCTTCGAAGCAGGGATTTTGATCTCCTCGCCGGTGGCGGGATTGCGCCCCTTGCCGGCGGCGCGCTTCTTGACCGAGAAAGTGCCAAAGCCCACCAGGCGCACTTCTTCACCCTTTTTGAGGGCCTTGGTGATTCCCTCGATCACCGCGTCGAGCGCCGCGGCGGAGGCGGCCTTCGACATGTCGGTCGCCGCGGCGACGTGTTCGACCAATTCCAATTTGTTGACCATGGCCTGTTCCTTCTTCTTCGCACCGACCGCCTGCCGATGAGGCCTCCATGCTCGCTCGAATAAGCGAGGCGGAATTGAATCGACGGCCTTCGATGTTCGCGGAACGTGAGCCCGAATCGCAGCAAATGCAAGGGCTGGCGGGCGCCCAAGCGCAAAAGTCCCCGGATTTCCAGGGGAATATCGGCAATTGGCGGAAAATGTGCCGTGAATTGGGGCGGCGCGGGCCTTTCCGTCGACGCCTTCGGTCAAAAAGCAGCCCCGCCAGGCCGTTCAGGCTTGGCGGGGCTCGCGATTGAAGCGCGCCGCCTTTAGTGCGCGCGGACGCCGGTCACGTCGTCGTCGCCAGCGGCCGGCGTCAGGGCCGGCGGCGGCTCGTTCCAGACGATCGGCGTCGGTTGCGAGACGAGGGCGTGTTTGAGCACTTCCTCCATGCGCGCGACCGGCACGATCTCCAGCTCGTTTTTCACCGACTGCGGAATGTCCACGAGATCCTTGGCGTTTTCTTCCGGGATCAGCACCTTCTTCAAGCCGCCGCGCAACGCCGCGAGCAGCTTCTCCTTAAGTCCGCCGATTGGCAGCACGCGTCCGCGCAAGGTGATCTCGCCGGTCATCGCGATCTCGCGATGGACGGGAATGCCAGTCATCACCGAGACGATGGCGGTGGCCATCGCGACGCCCGCCGAGGGGCCGTCCTTGGGCGTCGCGCCTTCCGGCACGTGCACATGGATGTCGCGGCGGTCGAACAGCGGCGGCTCCAGGCCGAAATCGACGGCCCGCGAGCGCACATAGGACGCCGCCGCCGAAATCAACTCCTTCATTACGTCGCGCAGATTGCCGGTGACGGTCATGCGGCCCTTGCCGGGCATCATCACGCCCTCGATGGTCAGCAATTCGCCGCCCACCTCGGTCCAGGCGAGACCCGTGACCGCGCCGACCTGATCCTCCAGCTCCGCCTCGCCGTAACGATATTTCGGCACGCCGAGATAGTCGGAGATGTTGGCGTCGGTGACGACGACTAGCTTGCCCTTCTTGGCCAGCAAAATCTCCTTCACCGCCTTGCGCGCGAGATTGGAGATTTCGCGCTCCAGATTGCGCACGCCGGCCTCGCGGGTGTAGCGGCGGATCAGCGTTTTCAGCGCGCCGTCCTCGATCCGCCACTCCTTGGGCGTCAGCCCATGCTTCTTGACGGCGTTGGGGATGAGATGCGCCCGGGCGATCTCGGCCTTTTCGTCCTCGGTGTAGCCGGCGATGCGGATGATCTCCATGCGGTCCATCAGCGGCGCCGGAATGTTGAGCGTATTCGCCGTCGTCACGAACATCACGTTGGAGAGGTCGTAATCGACCTCGAGGTAATGGTCGTTGAACGAAGCGTTCTGCTCGGGATCAAGCACCTCCAGCAGCGCCGACGACGGATCGCCGCGGAAATCCATGCCCATCTTGTCGATCTCGTCGAGCAGGAACAGCGGATTGGCGGTCTTGGCCTTGCGCATCGACTGAATGATCTTGCCGGGCATGGAGCCGATATAGGTGCGCCGATGGCCGCGGATTTCCGCTTCGTCGCGCACGCCGCCGAGCGACATGCGCACGAATTCGCGCCCCGTCGCCTTGGCGATGGACTTGCCGAGCGACGTCTTGCCGACGCCGGGCGGGCCGACGAGGCACAGGATCGGCCCCGCGAGCTTGTTGGCGCGGGTCTGCACCGCGAGATATTCGAGAATCCGCTCCTTGACCTTGTCGAGTCCAAAGTGATCCGCGTCGAGCACCTCCTGCGCCTGCACGAGATCCTTCTTGACCTTGGAGCGCTTGCCCCACGGGATCGACAGGATCCAGTCGAGATAGTTGCGCACGACGGTGGCCTCGGCCGACATCGGCGACATCTGGCGCAGCTTCTTCAACTCGCCGGTCGCCTTGTCGCGGGCTTCCTTGGAGAGCTTGGTGTTCTTGATCCGCTCCTCGAGTTCGGCGAGGTCGTCCTTGCCGTCCTCGTCGCCGAGCTCCTTCTGGATCGCCTTCATCTGCTCGTTGAGATAATATTCGCGCTGCGTCTTCTCCATCTGGCGCTTGACGCGCGTGCGAATGCGCTTCTCGACCTGCAGCACCGAGATTTCGCTCTCCATCAACGCCAGGCATTTCTCCAGCCGGCGCGCGACGTTGACGGTCTCCAGCACGTCCTGCTTGTCCGAGATCTTCACCGAAATATGCGAGGCGACGGTGTCGGCGAGCTTCGAGAAATCCTCGATCTGCGTCACCGCGCCGACGATCTCGGTCGAGACGCGCTTGTTGAGCTTCACATAGCTCTCGAATTCGGAAATGACCGAACGGCCGAGCGCCTCGACTTCGACCGGCGAATCGATTTCATCGGCCAGCGCCTCGGCGTCCGCCTCATAGAAATCGTCCGAGCGCGTGAATCGCCGCACCTTGGCGCGGCTCTGGCCCTCCACGAGGACCTTCACCGTGCCGTCGGGCAGTTTCAGCAACTGCAGCACGGTCGCGAGCGTGCCGATCGTGTAGATCGCGTCGGTCGCCGGATCGTCGTCGCTGGCGTTGTTCTGCGTCGCGAGCAGAATTGGACGGTCGGTCCGGGTGACCTCCTCCAAGGCGCGAATCGATTTGTCGCGAGCGACAAACAGCGGGACGATCATGTGGGGAAACACGACGATATCGCGCAAGGGGAGGACCGGAAAGCTTTCGATCGTTCCAGGCGCAATCGTGCCGCGCTTTTCGCTCGTCATTTGTTCTTCCTTAAGGGTTATCGCCACGATCAGGACACGCCGTGGCGAAGCAACTCTGGCGCCGCGCCTTCTACGGCGGGCTTTTTTGAGGCGCGGCGGCGCCGAAGGGGCGCTTCCGCGATCGAGGCTTGTAAGGCCTCCATAACGCAAGAAATGGGTGACGCGAACAGGGTTTCAAGACGCAACCGACTTCCCCATCGCGCGCAACGCGACGGGAACACAGGGCTACAAGCGAGCCTCGACTGCTACCTTGGGCGCCGACGCGACGCGCATTCGCGCCGCCTCGCGGCGAGCCCGGACAATTGCTTGAAACACGCGTACTCGCGACGCGACCGACAACCACGGGAAGCGGACGCCGCCCGGCCGAGGACGGCGCGGCGACGCCCGAAAGCGCCACGCTCCGGGGAAGCGGCTAGGCGCTGCTGGCGCCGGTCTTTTCGTTGCGCTCCGCATAAATATAAAGCGGACGCGCCTTGCCCTCGACGACCTCGGGGCCGATCACGACGTTCTCGACGCCTTCGAGACCTGGCAGGTCGAACATGGTGTCGAGCAGAATGCCTTCCATGATCGAGCGCAGACCGCGCGCGCCGGTGCGCCGTTCGATCGCCTTGCGCGCCACCGCGGACAGCGCCTCGTCCTGGAAGGTCAGCTCGGTGTTCTCCATCTCGAACAGCCGCTGATATTGCTTCACCAGCGCGTTCTTCGGCTCGGTGAGGATGCGCTTCAACGCCTCCTCGTCGAGGTCCTCGAGCGTCGCGATGACCGGCAGACGGCCGACGAATTCCGGGATCAGGCCGAATTTGAGCAGATCTTCCGGCTGCACCTGGCGGAAAATATCGCCGGTGCGGCGTTCGTCCGGCGCCTGCACGGTGGCGCCGAAGCCGATCGACGTGCTGCGGCCTCGCGCGGAGATGATCTTTTCGAGTCCCGGCGAAGGCGCCGCCGCAAATGAACAATATGTTGGTCGTGTCCACCTGCAGGAATTCCTGCTGCGGATGCTTGCGCCCGCCTTGCGGCGGCACGGAGGCGACCGTGCCCTCCATGATCTTGAGCAGCGCCTGCTGCACGCCCTCGCCGGATACGTCGCGGGTGATCGAGGGATTGTCCGACTTGCGGGAGATTTTGTCGATTTCGTCGACATAGACGATGCCGCGCTGGGCGCGCTCGACATTGTAGTCGGACGCCTGCAACAGCTTCAGGATGATGTTTTCGACGTCCTCGCCGACATAGCCGGCTTCCGTCAGCGTGGTGGCGTCGGCCATCGTGAAGGGCACGTCGAGAATGCGCGCGAGCGTCTGCGCCAGCATGGTCTTGCCGACGCCGGTCGGGCCGATCAGCAGAATGTTCGACTTCGCCAACTCCACGTCGCCATGCTTGGTGGCGTGGTTGAGCCGCTTATAATGGTTGTGGACCGCCACGGACAGCACGCGCTTGGCCTGGGCTCTGGCCGATTACGTAATCGTCGAGCACCTTGCAGATTTCGCGCGGCGTCGGAATGCCGTCGCGCTGCTTGACGAGCGCCGTCTTATTTTCTTCGCGAATAATGTCCATGCATAGTTCGACGCACTCGTCGCAGATGAACACCGTGGGGCCAGCGATGAGCTTGCGCACTTCGTGCTGGCTCTTGCCGCAGAACGAGCAGTAGAGCGTGTTCTTCGAATCGCTGCTGCCGACCTTGCTCATCTTCATCTCCCGATCAATCGGCCCGCTTGGCGAATCGAACCAACCATAAGCGATACACGCGCCAGCCTAATAAAAGGTGGAGGCTCCGCGTCGCACGTAACGGCCGACCCCCTCATGCCCTAATTTATAGGGGCTTGTCCAGATTGCAACTGGAACCGCGCCCGGCAAGGGTTAGCAAGAATCGCGCCCAGGAACCGGGCGCCCCGCCTCAAGCTTTCAGAATTTTCGCCACCCGCGCCAGTCGCAGGCGGTAGGCGTCGGCCATTCCGCTGCCCAGCAGCGGCCGCAGATAGTAACGGAACGCGTCGGTCACGTCCGCGCCGCAAGGGCTGATGAACTCGTCCGGCATGACCTTGGTCTTGGCGGCGATTTCCTCAAGCGGAGTGAGGCGGTAATCCACCGAATAAAACCCGGTGCGGTGGATGGTCACGCTGCCGCAACTGTCGCCCCAAATGGCGTATTGCACGGCCTTCTCGCCAACTTCCCGCGCCTCGCGCTGGTCGACGTCCGAGACGCAGCCGACGAAACTGCGCTGCAGATAACCGAAAGTGTCGGCCCGCACGCGCTTGAATCCAAGCTTGTCCTTGACCAGATCGCTCAGTTCGTCGGCCAGCGCGCCGCCGCCCAAATGCACGTTTCCATGCGCGTCCCGCTCGACCTTCTTGGCCAGCTTTTCGGCGATGGGCGTGTGGTTTTCGTCGGAAACGCCCTCGGACACCGCGACGACGCAGCGGCCAAGGCGCTCCATCGTCGATTTCACGCCGGCGAGGAAGTTGTCGACGACGAAAGGGCGTTCGGGAACGTAAATCAGGTGCGGGCCGTCGTCGGGGAATTTCTTGCCCAGCGCCGAGGCGGCGGTCAGAAAGCCCGCGTGGCGCCCATCACGACGCCGATATAGACGCCTGGCAGCGCCCAATTGTCGAGATTGGCGCCGGCGAAGGCCTGCGCGACGAAGCGCGCCGCGGAAGGGAAGCCCGGCGTGTGGTCGTTGACCATCAAATCATTGTCGATGGTCTTGGGGATATGGACGGCGCGCAGCGGATAGCCATGCGCCTTGGCCTCCTCCGACACGATGCGCACCGTGTCGGAACTGTCGTTGCCGCCGATATAAAAGAAGCATCCGATCTTGTGCGCCCGCAGGACCTTGAAGATTTCCTGGCAATATTTGACGTCCGGCTTGTCGCGGGTCGAGCCGAGCGCGGAGGAGGGCGTGTCGGCGACGAGTTCGAGATTGTGGGTCGTCTCCTGCGTCAGATCGGCGAAATTCTCGTCGACGATTCCGCGCACGCCGTGAAAGGCGCCATAGACGCGCTCGACCTCGCGAAATTTGCGCGACTCCAGCACGGCGCCGACCAGCGATTGGTTGATGACGGCGGTCGGCCCGCCGCCCTGCGCGACGAGAACCTTGGAAAAATCAATATCGGACAAGGGTGATCTCCACGAAGCTGTGGGCGGGGCGGGTTCCCTCTCCCTGCTCGCGGGGAGAGGGGCGCGACGGGCTTACACCAATGCGCCGTGGCAATGCTTATATTTTTTGCCGGAGCCGCAGGGACAGGACTCGTTGCGGCCGACCTTGCCCCAAGTCGCGGGATTGTTCGGGTCGCGCGGCTCGGCCGGCGCGGCGGCGGCCGTCGGCGCGACCGAAAAGTCCACCGCGGCGAGGCGGGCGTTGAGATCGGCGAGGATCGCCTGATCGCCCATGCCGCCGCCAAGCGCCTCGGGCGCCGGATGCGACATCTGCATCGGCGGCAGCTCCATCGGCGCGGAGGGCGGCGCCTCGAAGGAGACGTCGACGCGCATCAGTTGCTGCGTCACGCGCTCGTCCCAATGCTCCATCAGCGTCTTGAACAACTCCAGCGCCTCGGACTTATATTCGTTCAACGGATCGCGCTGCGCCAGGCCGCGCCAGCCGACGACCTGACGCAAATGGTCGAGCGCGATCAGATGGTCGCGCCACAGAAAATCGAGCGATTGCAGCACGAATTGCTTTTCGATCATGCGCATCAGCGCGGGCGTGTTTTTCTCGACCTTGGCGGCGTAAGCCTCGTTCGCGGTGGCGAGCAGGCGTTCGCGAATTTCTTCGTCGGCGATGCCTTCCTCGGCGGCCCATTGGGCGATCGGCGGCTCGATATTGAGCTTTTCCTTCGCGTCTTCGACGAGACCCTCGACATCCCACGCCTCGGCGTAGGCGTTGTGCGGAATATGAAGCGCGACCAGCTTGTCGACGACTTCCTCGCGCATGTCAGCGACATGCTCCTCGACGCTTTCGTCCGACATGATTTCGCGGCGGCGTTCGAAGATCACCTTTCGCTGATCGTTCATCACATTGTCGAACTTCAGCACGTTCTTGCGCATGTCGAAGTTGCGCGCCTCGACCTTTTGCTGCGCCTTCTCCAGCGCCTTGTTGATCCAGGGATGGACGATCGCCTCGCCCTCCTGCAATCCGAGCTTGACCAGCATCGAATCCATGCGCTCGGAACCGAAGATGCGCATCAGATCGTCTTGCAGCGACAGATAGAATTTCGAGCGCCCCGGATCGCCCTGGCGGCCCGAGCGTCCGCGCAGCTGATTGTCGATGCGGCGGCTCTCGTGACGCTCCGTGCCGATGATATAGAGGCCGCCGGCGGCGATGGCCTGCTCCTTGAAGCGAGCGACCTCGGCTCTGATCTCCGCTTCCTTGGTCTTCAGCGCGTCGCCTTCGAGCCCGACGCATTCCTGCGCCACGCGCATCTCGACATTGCCGCCGAGCTGAATGTCGGTGCCGCGGCCCGCCATGTTCGTGGCGACGGTGATCGCGCCGGGCACGCCGGCTTCCGCGACGATATAGGCCTCGAGCTCGTGGAAGCGGGCGTTCAGCACCGCGAACAGTTTCGAGGGCTTGCCGGCGCGGGCGGCGACATAAAGCTTGGGCAGGGCCTTGGGGTCGGTGAAGTCGATCTGCGTATAGCCGAGCTTCGTCAGATATTGCGCCAGCTGCTCGGATTTCTCGATCGAGGTCGTGCCGACGAGCAAGGGTTGCAGATTGGCGCTCGCCGCCTCGATTTCCCCCGCTATGGCCTTCAGCTTCTCGCCGGCGGTGCGATAGACTTCGTCGTCCTCGTCGATGCGCTGGACCGGACGGTGGGTTGGAATTTCGACGACGTCGAGCTTGTAGATCTCGGCGAATTCGAGCGCCTCGGTCGACGCCGTGCCGGTCATGCCGGCCAGCTTGGTGTAGAGGCGGAAGTAATTCTGGAAGGTGATCGAGGCCAGCGTCACGTTCTCCGGCTGGACCTGGACATGCTCCTTGGCTTCGAGCGCCTGATGCAGCCCCTCCGAATAGCGGCGGCCCGGCATCATGCGGCCGGTGAATTCGTCGATGATGACGACCTCGCCCTTGCGCACGATGTAATCCTTGTCGCGCTGGAACAGCTTGTGCGCGCGCAGGGCCTGATTGACGTGGTGAACGATGGTGACGTTCTGCGCCTCGTAGAGCGCGCCCTCGGTGAGAATGCCGGCCTCGCCGAGCAGTTCTTCCATATGTTCGTTGCCGGCGTCGGTCAGGCTGATCGAGCGCTGCTTTTCGTCGAGGTCGTAATCTTCCTTGGTCAGCTTCGGGACGAGCTTGTCGATGGAGTTGTATAGGTCGGATTTATCGTCGATCGGGCCGGAAATGATCAGCGGCGTGCGCGCCTCGTCGATGAGGATCGAATCCACTTCGTCGACGATGGCGAATGAATGTCCGCGCTGCGCCATCTGCGCCAGCTCGTATTTCATATTGTCGCGCAAATAGTCGAAGCCGAACTCGTTATTGGTGCCGTAGGTGATGTCGCTGGCGTAGGCTGCCGAGCGATCCTCGTCCGAAATGTCGTGAACGATGACGCCCGACGCTCATGCCGAGGAAGTTATATATCTGCCCCATCCATTCGGCGTCGCGCTTGGCGAGATAGTCGTTGACCGTGACGACATGCACGCCTTTGCCCGTGAGCGCGTTGAGATAGACCGCGAGCGTCGCGACCAGAGTCTTGCCTTCGCCGGTTCGCATCTCGGCGATGCCGCCCTCGTGCAGCACCATGCCGCCGATCAGCTGCACGTCGAAATGGCGCTGGCCGAGCGTGCGCCTCGCCGCCTCGCGCACCGTCGCGAAGGCGGGAACGAGCAGATCGTCGAGCGTCTTGCCGGCGGCGAGCTGGTCGCGGAACTCCTGCGTGCGGGCGCGCAGCTCCTCGTCCGAGAGCCCGGCGACCTGGGGCTCCAGCGCGTTGATCGCCTTGACTTTCGGCTGATAGGTCTTCAGGCGGCGGTCGTTTGCGGAGCCGAAAATTTTCTTGGCGAGGGCGCCGAACATTCGTGGAACCTTTCTGACTGGACCGGAGCGCTCGCTTAAGGCCGGGCGCGCCGATTCGTCGAAACCTTTGAGAACGGGCGCTTCGTCAAGCGCTGGGAACCGCTCGGGCGACCTCCGCGCCCCGCGGAGGCCCGCGGGTTTCGACGCAAATTCCCGGCGGAGAGATAAGAGCCGCCTCAATTCTTGTCAATGTAAGGAAAATTCGGCCGCGATATCGAGCGCGTTCATTTACCTTCGTCGCGGTCCGGGCGCCGCGTCCGTTTCCCGCGCAAGGAATATTTCCATGGAATATTTTTCGCCGGACGCCCGCCCCGCCGCCGGCCGTCGCGAAAGGCGCGGCTCGTTCGAGCCATGCCGGCGGCAAGCGGGGCGACGGATGGCGCGACCGGACGGCGAATTCCGCGATGTTGAACCCCGCCACGCCGGAGATCGGAGCCGCTCATGGACGATTTGCGTGATCCCGTCGACGCGCCTCGCGAATTTCGGCGCTCCGTCAGGTGTCTTTCTTCGCCAATTGGCTGTCTAACTTGGTCTGAACCTCCGCCAGCACTTCCGCGAGGAAAGACTCCGCCGCCTCGACCGAAACCGCGGCGCGCGCTGTCAAGATTTCGCCATCTGCTCTGAAAATAACGATGAGCGGCGGATATTCGCTTGACGGCGGATCATACACAACCCCCTCTATGTACGACATCAAGCTCTCCTGCATTGTAGTGGTCGTATATGATCAGCCATCGGCTCGATTGCAAGCCGGCGCGCGTGAGCTGGGCCATTCGTCAAAACCACCACAAATTGCTAAATCTTTGATTTCAAGATTTGAGAATTTTTTAATGAATTTCGCTACGACCGGTTCGCTTGATTATTTCCTTTAAAAGGCAAGCCAGCGACAGTCGCTTCGTTTTGTCCAACGGCGCCTTTCTTGAGGCGGGCGGCGGAACGGAGCTGTTTAACGTCCGGAGACGCGAGCTTGCGGGCGGTGGGAATGACACATCAATTTCGTCTTCGCGTGTCAGCGTCCCGATCCGCGCTCTTTAATCCTCCGTTCCGATGGCTCCATGCTCACCACGCGGCGGCGCTCGCGCCAAATCAATGGCCTGGCCCGCGACCGGTTCATCGCCCCGATGACCGCGCGATCGGCCCATCGACGTGCTTTTGCTAATCCTTTGCCTCTGCCTCGCCATCGGTTGCGGCCGCGCGGCGGCCGCCGGGCGGCTTGAATCCGAGCCGTTGCGCATCGCCGTGTACGACTTGGCCCCCTATGGAAGCGTTGGGCCGGACGGCGAGTTTCAAGGGGTCAGCGTCGAGCTCTGGCGCCGGGTCGCCGAGGAATTTGGCAGGCAGTACAGGCTGACGCCGGTCGCGCAAATGGACGCGATCCTCGCTGGCCTGGAGCAGGGGCGTTTCGACGCGGCGATTGGCGCGATCACGATCACGCCGGAGCGCGCGGCGCGGGTCGATTTTTCCTATCCCGCGCATCGCTCCGGCGTCGCCGTCGCCTTGCGCAAGGAGGCGGGGCCGGTTTCCGCGCTCGTCGCCTACGGGCTGGTCGCGGTCGAACTCAGTTCGTTGATCGCCGGAATGCTCGGGTTGTTGCTGGCGATAGGCGTCGCGATGTGGTTCATCGAACGCCCGAGCCGCTCGGCGGCCGCGCCGGAGTTGTCGGTCGTCACCTTGCGCGACGGCATATATTGGGCCGTCGTCACGATGACGACGGTCGGCTATGGCGACAAGACGCCGAAGACGCCGGTCGGGCGATTCGTGGCGATCGTCTGGATGCTGAGCAGCGTGGCGCTCGTTTCGCTGCTGTCGGCGAGCCTCGTTTCGCGTCTCACCGCCGAGCAGGTCGAAAGCAGCGCGCCCTTCACCGAGAGCGATCTCGCCGGCAAAAAGCTCGCGGCGGTCGCCTTCTCCTCGGGCGCGGAATATTTGGACGCGTTGCGCCTTCCACACGCCAAATACGGCGCCTTGCGGGAAGCTCTCGCCGCTGTCGCCGAAGGCGACGCCGACGCCGTCGTGAACAGCGTCGGCGCCCTGCGATACATGGCGGCGGCGCGGTTCCCCAAGACGTTTCGCATCCCAGGCAATCTTCTCGCCCCGGCCTATATGGCGATAGCGCTGCCGGAAAATAGCCCGCTGAAAAAGCCGATAGACCGGGCGCTGATGAGGATCACCGCGAGCCCGGAGTGGCGATCGCTGGAAGATAGATATTTTGGAAAATAGATGCGCGGCGACATTGGCCGCCTTTCCAGGGAATGATATCCGTCGCCCGCTTTTGGCGTTCGCGGCTTGGGCCACTGCTTGCATCCGCGGACAGTGATTGATCCATTGGAGCGCCTCATGAGCAATGGCTGGGAAAATTCGGCAAGCGCATGGATCGCCGCCCAGGGCGAGCGAGGCGATTTTGGACGCGAGCACGTGCTCGATCCGGTCATGATGGAACGGCTATCCGGACGGCGTTTCGAGCGCGCTCTCGATGTGGGCTGCGGCGAAGGACGTTTCTGCCGCGTGCTCAAGTCGGAAAACATCCCTTATGTCGGAATAGATCCCACCGAGGAGCTGGTTTCGCATGCGCGTCGGCGCGATCCCGACGGCGATTACCAAATCGCGAGAGCCGAGAATTTGCCCTTCGCCCGGGAAAGCTTCGATCTTGTCGTCAGCTATTTGACTCTCCTCGATATCGCCGACTTCCGCGCGGGACTGAGGGAGATGGCGCGCGTCTTGAAACCCGGCGGGACTCTGCTGATCGCCAATCTGAATAGCTTCATCACTTCATGTTCGACGGGCTGGATCAAGGATCAGGACGGAAGCCGCCTATATTATCCGGTCGATCGCTACTTGGAGGAGTTTCCCGAATGGGTGGCGTGGTCGGGCATTCGCATCGAGAATTGGCATCGCCCATTGGCCTCGTACATGCGGCAACTGCTCGAGTTGGGGCTTACGCTGACATTCTTCGACGAACCGCAACCGCGCTCGGGAGACGACCCCGAGCGGCACGCGCTATATCGACGCGCCCCTTGGTTTCTCGTGATGGAATGGAGGCTCCCGCTAACCTCCCCTTAGGGTCGGAAGCAGCAATTCAACCGACGCCCTTACTCAAAAATCATAGAACTTATGGCGCAGCGCGTCCTCATATTCCGCCTTCGAGGCCAAGACCTTATTTCGAGCCTCGTCTTCGTCGAAATGGGCGCCTTCCCATTTGTCGACTTCGGCGATCGTGTGATTGACCGAGGCCAGCGCCTCTTCTTTCTTGATCGCGACGATCCATTCCTCGACGGCGGCCTTATAAGCAGCCTGCAATCTGTCCAATTCGGCGGTTTCGTTTTCCATGGCGGTCCTCCAACCAAAACAGTTAGATTGGTTCGATGAACAAACGACGACAACGCTCCGGGCTTAGCTACGGCGCCTCGACGATCGAACGGAACGGCCTCGGCATTTTTCCCTGCTGCGTCAGGCGCGAAAAAATCCTCAGCCCGGCCTGCTCATTGCCGTTGGGATGCACCAGCACGATGGAGCCGGGGCGGGGGCGGGGGCCAAGCGCCAGCCAACTGTCGGCGCCGAGCGCGACGAGATGGTTTTCGCGCAGCCTGTCCATCAGTCCCGCGGCGGAAACCAGTCCGGGAAACCGGAAAAACACCGATGGCGTCAGGCCGTTGGCGATCATCAGCCGTTCCGTGTCGAAAATCTCCGCGTCCATGTCGACCCCGGGCGTCAGCAGATAGGTTCGCGCGTCGGGACGGCTTTTGACGTAAGGGTGATGATAGGAATGATTGACCCAGGCGATGCTCAGCGCGCCGCTGGCCGCCTGTTGCTTCAGCCAGTCGAGATCGTCGGCGTGATGGGCCATCCACAGGCCCGAGATGGCCAAGGCGATGGGCGTTCCCGGGCCTTGCCTGGCGAGCAGCTCCAGAAAATCGCGGTCCAGCGGGCGCCGGCTCGGGCACAGATCGCCGGTGACGAAGACGCCCTCGCCCTTGCCACGCGACAGGCCGGCGTTCTCCAAAACCTTGGGCGTCGCGGGCGCCTGGCTCGGGCTTCTTCAGCGCGCGCATGAAGCGCGTGTCCGCTTCCGCCGCGTCGCTCGTATCCTCGCAGCGCCAGCACCGCGCGCGCTCGAGGCTCGTCGCGAGGCTCAAAGGATCGACCGCGAGCAGCGTCGCCTCTCCGCCCAAGGTCATCCGCCGCGTCGCGAGCTTTCGCGCGCCGGCGTCGTTGACGCAGCTTTGGAGGATCGCGCGATAGTCGCGCGGCCGCGCGCCGTCGGCCTTGACGGGCTCCGCGCATGTCGGGTCGTCGGCGGCTTGGGCGAGGGGCGCTTCGGTTGCAAGCAGCGCGGCCATGGCCCAGATTGTCAGGGCGAGTTTGGCTCTCATGCGGGACAGCTATCATGACCGGCGACGACGCGCAGCAGGCCGCGCTCGACGTGATTAAATTCGATTTCATCGACGCGCGCGAGACGCCGGAGATCGGCATGATACTCGGCCTGGAGGTCGGCGACGCGCCTTGGCCCGCGCGACGAACGGGCGCTTTCCATCCTTGCTCGCGACGCGGGCGGCGCCGTGGTCGCGGGGCTGAACGGAGTATCGCATTGGCGCTGGCTCTACGTGCGACATCTATATGTCGCGCCGGCTTGGCGCGGACAGGGGCTCGGGGGCCGCCTGCTGGCGGAGGCGGAACAGGCCGCCCGCGCGCGCGGCTGCGTTGGCGTCTATCTCGACACTTTCGAGGAAAGCGCCGCCGTGTTTTACGAGCGTCGCGGCTTCGTCCGCCACGGGCGGATCGAGAATTTTCCGGTCGGCGCGGCGCGGATTTTTCTAAGTAAGGCGTTGTGACATGGCTGCCGCGAATCCAAAAAGGCTGGGCGCTCCCTTCTCCCGTGGAACGGGAGAAGGGAGTCACCCAATCGCGCCGACGGAATCTCCGCCACAACCGCGTCCAGCCCCCGCGCGGCGTCGATGCGTCGCCAGCCTATCGCGCCGGTCTCGCCCTTCATCTGCGCCAGAAGCACCTCGGGCGTCGCGTCGGAGGGATCGTCGCGCCGCGTTTCGACGCGCGCGATCCGCGCGGAAAGATCGACATCGAGCCAGAAGCCATGAAACGGCGCGCCGGCCTCACGCGCGATCCGTTCAATCTCGGCGCGGCTCGAAACCCGGTCGAACACCGCGTCGACGATCACCGGCCACCCGGCGCGCGCGACGCGCCCCGCTTCGCTCGTCATCTCACCATAAACAAGCGCGGAGACTTCGCTCGCATAGGCCTCCTTCGGCAGACGCCGCGTCGGCTCGGCGCCCTGCAGCCTTTTGCGCAGCCGGTCGCTGCTCAGGGTGCGCGCGCCGGGCGCGGCGCCGATCAACGGCGCCAGCGCCGCCGCGACGCTGGATTTGCCGGAGCCGCTATAGCCGCCGATCGCGATGAGGCGAGGCGCGCCGTCCCGCGCCAATTCGCGCGCGAGATCGAAATAGCGGCGCGCTTCCTCCGGCTTGTTTTGCGCGGCCCCGATATGCGCGCGGATCGTCGCGCGCAGCGACATGAAAAAGGGAAGCAGCCCCAGGCCGTCGCACTCGTCGCGCCAATCGAGATAGCGGTTGAGCGCCAAATTGGCGAGCCCGCTTTCCCCGACGCGATGGAGGTCCATCAACAGAAAGGCGAGATCGTAGAGCACGTCGATCGCCGCGAGTTCGTCCGAAAATTCGATGCAATCGAAAGGCGTCGGCGCGCCGTCGACGACGCAGATGTTGCGCAACGTCAGATCGCCATGGCAACGGCGCGTCTTGCCCTGCGTGTCGCGCGCGTCGAGCAGCGCGGCGTGTTTTTGCAACAGCGCGCGCAGCCGCGCGTCATGGGCCTCTATTTCGCCAAGCGGCGCCGGCGGAAAATCGCGCAGGCTCTTCTCGTTGAGCAGCACGACGCGGCGCATCGCCTCGCTCCCGCAGCCCTTCCGGATCACTTCCGCCTCGTCGTGAAAGGCGGCGATTTTTCGCGCGAGCCGTTCGATGATTTGCGTCGACAGCGCGCCCCTCGCGGCGAAGGATTCGAGCAGCGCGCCATCGTCGAAACGGCGCATTTCGACAACGCCGTCGACGAGCTTTCCAGCGCCATCGAGCGCGAGACCGCCATTCGCCTCGCGGGTGACGCGCCGCGCGCCAAGATAGAGCGCGGGCGCGGTGCGCCGGTTGAGCGCGACCTCGCGCTCGCACATCGCGAGCCGCTTTGGCGGCGTCGAAAAATCGAGATAGGGAAAGGCCACCGCGCGCTTCAATTTGAACGCGCGCGTTCGGCCGAGCACGACGCGCGAAATATGGGTCGAAACGATCTCGCCGCCGCCGTCGAGCGAGGCGAGAAAGCGCAGCGTCTCCTCTTGCGCGTCGGCGGTCATGCGGCCCTTCTTATCGCGATCCAGAGGCGGCGCCGAAAAAAATTCGGCTCCCGGGAATAAACCCGCTCTCGCCAGAGTCTCCTGACGTGACCGGCGTTCCGCCGGCTATGGGAGACGATAATGAAACATGATGACGACACATCCCTTGATCGCAGGCAAGCGCTCAAATGCGCGGCCTGGGCCGGTTCCGGTCTCCTCTGGACGCTGAATGGCGGCGTTCCGGCCTCAAGGCTCGTGGGCTCGGCGGAAGCGGCCGCGACGGGCATTTCCTTTGTCCAGATTTCCGACAGCCACATCGGCTTCAACAAGCCGGCCAATCCCAATCCGAACGCCACTTTGACCGAGGCCATCGGCAAGATCGGCGGACTGCCGAACAAGCCCGCCTTCATGATTCACACCGGCGACATCACCCATCTCTCCAAGCCGAACGAGTTCGACGACGCGGATCAATTGATCGGCGCCGCCCGGCTCGACGTGCATTACGTGCCGGGAGAACATGATGTCATCGACGAGAACAACGGCGCGGCCTATCTCGCCCGCTACGGCAAGCTTTCGCAAGGCAAGGGGTGGTATTCGTTCGACCACGGCGGCGCGCATTTCATTGGTCTCGTCAACGTCTATGACCTCAAGGCCGGCGGCATGGGCAATCTCGGCGCCGAACAGCTCGCTTGGCTCGCCGGCGACCTGAAATCCAGAAGCGCCTCGACGCCGATCGTCGTCTTCGCGCATCTTCCGCTTTGGACCATCGCGCCGGAATGGGGGTGGGGCACGCAGGACAGCGCCGAGGCGCTAAAGCTCCTCGCGCGGTTCGGCTCGGTGACGGTGCTCAACGGCCATATTCATCAGATCGCGCAGAAGGTGGAAGGCAATATGACCTTCCACACCGCGCGCTCGACCGCCTTTCCGCAGCCGGCGCCGGGCTCCGCGCCAGCGCCCGGACCACAACTCGTTCCAGCCGACCAGTTGCGATCTTTGCTCGGGCTCTCCAGCGTCCGGCTGGCGCATGGCAAGCAGCCGCTCGCCATCGTCGATTCCACTCTGGCTGGATGAAGGGAGCGCCAAGCGATGAGAAAGATTGCACTGTTGGCCGCGGCCTGCGCCTTCGCGCTCGCGCCGCGACTCTCCCTCGCCGCCGGCGAGGTCACCGTCGGCATCGACAATTTCGCCTTCACGCCGGCCGAAATCACCGTGAAGGCGGGCACGAAGGTGGTGTTCGTCAATCACGACGACATTCCCCACAATGTCGTCGCCCAAGAGATCAAGCTCCATTCGAAGGCGCTCGACACCGACGACAGCTTTTCCTTTGTCTTCGACAAGCCGGGCGAGGTCGTCTATTTCTGCGGGCTGCATCCGATGATGAAGGGCAAGATCACGGTCACGCCCTGACGGCCAAGCGGTGGAAAGTGACGAGCGAAACAGCGCGGCGGAACTTCGCGGAGCATGTTCCGCCGCACCTCGACGACGCCTATTCGCTCGCGCGCTGGCTCTGCGGCGACGCGACGGACGCCGAGGACATCGTGCAGGACGCCTGCGTCCGGGCCCTGAAGGCGCTGGAAGGCGGCGCCTCGGTGGAGCGGCCTCGAGCCTGGCTGCTGGCGATCGTCCGCAACACCGCCTATTCCTGGCTCGGCAAAAACCGGCCCCGCGCGATCGTCCTGGCCGGCGGGGCCGAGGAAGCGGAAGCGCATGCGGACGCGCTGGACACGGGCGGCTCGCCCTCTCCCGAGGCCGCGCTGATCGAGACGGCGGATCGGGCCATGGTCGCCGCGGCGATCGACGGCTTGCCGCTGACCTTCAGGGAGACATTGGTCATGCGCGAGATAAACGGCCTCTCCTATCGCGACATTTCGGAAGCGACCGGCGCGCCCATCGGCACCGTCATGTCGCGGCTCGCCCGCGCCCGCGCGCTGCTCGCCCAAAAGCTCGGAACGGCGCCATGACCAGACCCGGTTTCGAGGATCGCTCGCTCCTGTTGCACGCCGCGCTCGACGGCGAACTCGACGCCGCCGGCGTAATCGAGATGGAGCGGCTTCTGGCCGCCGATCCGGAACTGGCGGCCGAATACGCGCGCCTAAAGGCGCTGCGCGAGGCGATCCGCGCGAAGGCGCCGCGCGAGAGGGCTCCCAACTCCTTGCGCCTGCGCATGATGGAGCTCGCCGAAACGCAGCAAACGCCGCGGCGCGAGGCGAAGACGGCGCGTTGGCGCGATCCGCCGTCCTGGCGCGGTTTCGCCGCCTCGATGGCCGCGACCGTGGTCGTGACGCTCGGGCTGCAACATCTCATCGCCGCCGGGAACGCGCCCGACGCGGCTCTGCAAGCGATCGTATCGGCGCATATGCGCTCTCAGATTTCCGGCCAGCCCGTCGACGTGGTTTCCACCGACCGCCATACGGTCAAACCCTGGCTCGCGGGCAAGCTCCCCGTCGCGGCTGAAGTCGTCGATCTCGCGGAAGCCGGCTTTCCCTTGGCGGGCGGGCGCATCGACATCGTGGGCGGCGCGGGCGTCCCGACGCTCGTCTACAAGCGCCGCGACCACCTTATTTCCGTGACCGAACTGCGCGCCGAGGGTGAGGAAGCGGCGATCCCGCGCCATCTCGCGGTGGAGGGTTATCCGGTCGTCCGCTGGTCGGACAACGAGCGCGCTTACGTGGCGGTTTCGGATCTCTCGCCGATCGACCTCGACGCATTTGTCACGGCGTTCCGGCGGGCGGTGGCGAAGGAGCGAGGCGGCGGTCAGAAGGTTTTCGAGACTCCGCCGTAGACGCCGCGTCGTGGAAGATACTGCGGGGCGAAGACTCCAATCCCGCTTCCGTTACGGATTTCGTAGTGGAGATCCGCCACGTTGACGACATCGAACCGGAACTTGAGATCGGTCCCGTCCGGCAGCTTGAAAACGTGGGTCGCTCCAATATTGACGGTCGTGTAACCCTGAAGCTCGGTTGAATTAACGAAGCCGCTATAAAGACCGCTGCCGTAGAGAGCGTCGACATAGAGTTTCGTGGCGCCCCATTTGTAAGACATGCCAGCGGACGCCGTCCAATCTTGATCATGGTCGAGATGATACCAGTTGTTTTGCATATAGACGACTTCAGGCACGCTGAACTGCCATTGCCCCGACGTAAGGCCCTTCGCGATCGCCCGACTGTGCGCGACGTTGCCCCAGGCGGAGAAGCCGTCCTTATCGTAGGAAATGGTGAATTCGATGCCGCGAACGAGACCTTCGGCGGCGTTGTTCGGGGAGAAAATCATCGCCGGTCCAAACTGCCCCTCATCCAGGACGTTTTTCTTTATTTTGTAATATCCATCCAACCCAACGTGCAAATTCTTGGTGATGTCCTGCTTCACCCCACTATCAAAGTAGTGGTAACGCTCGCTCTTCACCGGCGAATTGTTCAGTTGCAAGAGTGGATCGACGCCGTTCGTCGTATTGTTGAATCTCGATATATCTCCCGCCTGAATGAGTTCGAGCGGCGGCGGCGTAAAGTATCGACCGTAGCCGGCGTGAAATGTCGTTTCTTGCGCCGGCTTGTATATGAGATTTATGCGAGGACTGAGTTGCGCCTCCGTGATGAACGCGGACCATAAGTCCGCTCTCAGCCCGTAATTGACGGACAGCTGTTGGTTCACCCGCCACTCATCTTGAAGATATGCCCCATAAAGCTTCGCGGTCTTCTTGTAATTGTCAATGATATTGAAAGGCAGCCCGTTGGCCGTCGCGACCCACTGGCCGCCGCCGGCGTCCCAAAGGGCAGGCAAGACGGTGTTCGTTGTATTCACCGTCGCCTGCTGCAGGCTGAACGAAAAGCCGCTTCTCACGGTATGGCTGTCGTTGACGCGGTCGCTTGCGTCCGCCTGCGCGGTGTTGGTGATAAGCCTATGTTCGGCCGCTGAAGCGATTCCGTTAAATATTACGTCGCCGATGGTGTCGGGCGTGAATGAAACGTCGCTGTAGCGGGTGGACTGAGTGAGTTGCAGGTCGATATTTCCCAGCCTCTTTTGGTAGCCCAGAATTTCATAATAGGCTTGCTCGTATTGGCTCTCGTTGATTTTGGATGAGTCGAAAGCGGTGATCGCCCCAAACTGGTATTGCGGCGTCTGCCCATCCGCGGTCGGGATCTGGAAAGAACTCTGGGCCCCGCTGAGAATCAGCGACAGCCGGCTGCTGTCGTCGATCAAGTATGAGAGGTTGGCGAACCCTTTGAATTGGTCGGTTTTGTCGTGAGTCGGCTGGTAGCTGGGGTTTGGGTTCGCCATGCCGATGGCGTCATGTCGATAGCTGAACAGGCCGTAACCCGAGAAGGGACCGCTGTTGCCGCCATATTCGATCGTCGGCGTCACCGTGTCGAAACTCCCGCCGTAAAGCGTTACGACGCCGCCGTTTAAGTCCGCCCCGCTCTTGGTGTGCACGTCTATGACGCCGGCCGTGCGGTTGCCGTACTGGGCGGGCAGCGTACCAGTGATCAATGACACTAAGTCGAGAAATCTCGTCGAGTAAGCCGTGGATCAACTCGCCATTCGTCTTGCAGATACGCCCCATAGAGCTCGCGGTCTTTTTGTAATTGTCAATGATATTGAAAGGCAGCCCGTTCGCCGTCGCGACCCATTGGCCGCCGCCAGCGTCCCACGAGGCGGGCAAGACAGTGTTGGTTGTATTCACAGTCGCCTGCTGCAAGCTGAACGCAAAACCGCCTCTCACGGTATGGCTGTCGCTCACGCGCTCGCTTGCGTCCACCTGCGCGGTATTGGAGATCAGTCTGTGCTCGGCGGCCGAGGCGATGCCGTTCAATATAACGTCGCCAACGGTGTCCGGCGTGAATGAAACGTCGCTATAGCGGGTGGATTGGGTAAGCTGCAGGTCGATATTTCCCAGCCTCTTTTGGTAGCCCAGAATTTCGTAATAGGCTTTCTCGTCTTGGCTTTCGTTGATTTTGGATGAATCGAAAGCGGTGATCGCTCCAAACTGGTATTGCGGCGTCTGCCCATCCGCGGTCGGGATCTGGAAGGAACTCTGTGCCCCGCTTAGAATCAGCGACAGCCGGCTCGCTATCGTCGATCAGATATGAGAGGTTGGCGAACCCCTTGAATTGGTCGGTTTTGTCGTGAGTCGGCTGGTAGCTGGGGTTTGGGTTCGCCATGCCGATGGCTATCATGTCGATAGCTGAATATGCCGTAACCCGAGTAGGGACCGCTGTTGCCGCCATATTCGATCGTCGGCGTCACCGTGCCGAAACTCGCCGCCATAAAGCGTTACGACGCCGCCATTCAAATCCGCCCCGCTCTTGGTGTGCATATCTATGACGCCGGCCGTGCGGTTGCCGTACTGGGCGGGCAGCGTTCCAGTGATCAATGACACTGAGTTCGAGAAATCTCGTCGAGAGTTCTTGCCCGAAGCCGGAAAGTCCATCGGGAAGAAGCAGTCCATTGATCCGATATTGCAGATTCGCTTCTTCGCCGCGCACGTGAAGGCGCTTGTCGAGTTCGTCCTGCGTCACGCCGGGCAGGCGGTACAAGGTCTGATCGAAGGGGGCGTTTTCTCCCTGTGATTGAGAGTCGATTTGCTCCTTGTCGCGCGTGTAGACGGTTGCGCCGAGCGGAGGCGTTATCTGCTCGCGGGCGTCGTCCATCGCCTTTTCGAGGCTGACCGTAGCCGGCGCCTTTGGAAGTTGTGGGGCGGGGGTGGGGGCGGGGCCGATATCAAGATTGGGCAGCGCTTCTTGCCCGCGAGCCGCGCCGGGAGCTAAAAGCAAAAGAAGAGCGCAGGCTACAGTAGATTTGAATCTAGCTTTTAGACTGGCAATTCTTGTCGAATTTCGCGCTTCGTGCGCCATAAGCGGGAACGACGACTTTTTAGCCGGGAACAGGAGTGTTGAGTTCATCATTGGCTTGCCTTTTAGCCGCGAGGAAGGGATCGGCGTTCGTTTCCGACGCGCGCGCGAGTATTCTGAAGAGTAAGGAAGACCTCAGCTCATGCGACTTTCTACAGCCGCTTGATCTGTTCATCTGTTAGATACTGCATAGCAAGTCCGGCGCCATGAATAAAAACGCGCTTACTGCTGTCGATAAATGCGAGACGGAGTTGAAAACAAATGAATTAAATCTTTTTTGGATGAAATGTTGTCACTCTATCGTTCTGAATTGTACGAGTGGAAAAACTTCGCGTGCGGTCTCAGGTTCTCGCGCAACTATCTCCCGTTGCGCTTGGCGTTTGCGTCTTCACAACAGGCGTAACGCCGCGAGCCCCACGCAAGCCCACGTCTTGACGGAAACGCGCTTGCCGGCCGCGAAAGCGCCCGATTTTGTAAATTCGAGCGCAAAGTCGAAATTCACCCACACATTTCGAATGCGCTTGCGGAACGCAGCGCGAACAATTATGCTGACGTTCATGATTTGTTTATGAGCGGCGGCCACAATCGCTGTTCTGCGGTTGGAGCCCTATTCGCCCATGGCTCCCGGGGGACTTTTGGCGATGCTGACGAAAAAACAAAGCGATCTCTTGCGCTTCATTCATGAGCGGCTGAAGGAGACCGGCGTGCCGCCATCCTTCGACGAGATGAAGGACGCGCTTGATTTGCGCTCGAAATCCGGGATTCACCGGCTGATCCTGGCGCTTGAGGAGCGCGGTTTCATCCGCCGCCTGCCAAATCGCGCCCGCGCGCTCGAAGTGCTGCGCCTGCCCGAATCCTCGACCCCGCCCAGCGCCAATCGCCCCCGCAAATTCTCGCCCAGCGTCATCGAGGGCAATCTCGGCCGCGTGCGCCCCTTGCACGAACGCCAGGAGGAACTGGAGGATCAGCAGGTCGCGATCCCCGTGATGGGGCGCATCGCCGCCGGCACGCCGATCTCGGCGATCCAGTCGCGAAGCCACACCATCAGCCTGCCGCCGGATCTCTTGTCGAACGGCGAACATTTCGCGCTCGAAGTGCGCGGCGATTCGATGATCGAGGCCGGCATTCTCGACGGCGACACCGTGGTGATCAAGAAGCAGGATCAGGCCGAGACCGGCGATATCGTCGTCGCTTTGATCGACGACGAGGAAGCGACGCTGAAGCGCCTGCGCAAACGCGGCGCCTCGATCGCGCTGGAGGCCGCCAATCCCGCCTATGAAACCCGCATCTTCGGGCCCGACCGCGTCCGCATCCAGGGCAAGCTGATCAGCCTGCTGCGGAAATATTGACGATGTGCGGGTCGACCTCAGGGCTCGGCTTGCGCGGGGACTTCCTCGGCGCCCGCGTCATGCTCCGTCTCGTCGCCCGGCAAAAGCCCCGGGCGCTGGCGCGGCGCGCGCGACCAGGGTCGGTCCTCGCCGCGCGAGCGGGCCGTCGTCCATTCGACGCGCGCGCCCATCAGCCGCAGCGTGACCGCGCCGGTCTCCTCCAGTTTGCGCCGGTCGATCACGATCGGCGCGCCGCAGCCTTGCGGCGCGAACAGCGGCGTCACCACGATCGCGGCGCGGGCGCAATCCTCGATCAGCGCCTCGCGTTTTTCGACCAGCGCCACCAGCTTGCCGTCGATCGCGCGGGCGACGCAGCCGAAGTCGTCGCAAGCGACGCCGCCCGCCGCATCGCGCGGCGAACGCGAATCGGCGTCGGCGCGCAGCCATTGCTCCGCCGCGAAGCCGTCGGGCTTGCGGCCAAGCAACGCAAGACCGCCGCCGGCCCGCCGCACCGCCGCGGACTCGCCGCTCGCGCCCACGGCGAGGTCGAAGCCCGAATAGGACGAAGCGCCGATCAAACCGACAGCGAGTAAAGGAATGGCCGTCGCCCGCAACAAGAGGCTGCGCCAAAGAACAGCCGAGAGCAACGCCAGCGCGAGAAAGAAAATCGCCCAGGGCGCGAAGCTTTTCACCGGAAAATCGGCGCCGGGCGCGCTGGCGATCAGCTTCGCGAGGTAAGTAATGAGGTCGATGCCGAGCCCAAGATAACGCCACACGAACCCGTCGAGCCCGAGCGGATACAGCGCGGCGCCAAGCAGCGCGCAGGGCACCGCGAAGAATTCGATGATGGCCAGGGTCAATGGGTTGCCGATCAGCACATAGGGGCTGAGCTCATGGAAGTCATTGGCCATGAAGGAGGCGGTGGCCGAAGTCGCGCAGAAGGTGGCGAACAGGGCCGCCCCCGGTCCGGCCGAGAGACCTCGCCAAACGCGCGCAAAAACGCGCATCGGCGAGCCCTGCGCGCGCATAATACCCGGCGCATCGCGCATCGCGGCGCGGCTCTCGCCCCGCGCCTCGAACACCGCGATCAGCGCGGCGACCGCGGCGAAGGAAAGTTGAAAACTCGCCCCCAACAAAGCCTCGGGCTCGAACGCCAAAACGAAAAACGCCGCCCATGCGAGATTGCGCATCGACAAGGCGGGACGGTCGAACAAGACGGCGACGAGCATCACCAGCGTCATCACCAGCGCCCGCTCCGCGCCAACGCGCGAGCCCGTGCCGAGATCGTAGAGAATCGCGGCGAAAATCGCCAGCGCCGCCGCCCATTTCTTGATCGGATAATTGAGCGCCAAGGTTCGCGAACAGGCGAACAGCCGGCGCAGGCCGACGAAAAAAATCCCGGCCACCAGGCTCATTTGAACGCCGGAAATCGTCACGACATGAAAAATGCCGGCGCGGCGGATCAGATCCTTGGCGCTTTCGGACAAAAAGTCGCGCTTGCCGGTCACCATGGCGGCGGCGATGGCGCCGGCGTCGCCCTGCAACTCGTTGTAAACGCGGAAGGCCAGCGCGTTGCGGGCGCGGTCGACGGCGGCGAAAAAGCGCAGCGACCAGGGCGCTGGATCGGGCGGCGGCATCACTTCGACCCGCCCAAGCGCGCTGCCCACCGCGCCAAGCCCTAAAAAAAACGCGTCGCGGGCGAAGTCGTAGCCGCCGGGCAGCGAGGCGTGGGCGGGCGGCAGCAGGCGCGCCTTCAGCGCGATGAAATCGCCCGCCTTGAAATTCGGCTCGCCGCGGGTCGTGAGCCGCACGCGCGCCGGCGCGGCGTCGCCCGGCAATCCTTCGGCGCTGGCGACGCGCAGCACGAAACGCGCGCCGGCGCGGCGCAAATCCACCTCCTCGACGAAGCCGGTCAGAAGCCCGATCCCTAAGCGCGGCAGAATCGGCGCGTCGACCCGCGCCGCGCGCCAGCAGGCCGAGAAAAAGCCGCCGCTGACGCAGGCCAAAACCAGCAGCGGCGCGAAAAAACGCGGGGTTTCGCGGGCGCGATAGGCGCCGATGGCGAAAGCCGCGAACAGCGCCAGGGCGAAGGGAAGCGAGGGCTCGTGGTCGGCGGAAAAATACAGCAGCGCACCGGCGCCGGCCGCGACCGGCGTCCACAAAAAGGGTCGCCGCAGCGCGACCTCCTTTGCGACCGCCGCCGCGAAGACAGCGCGAAACCTAACCGCCAACGCCCCGAAAAAGGGCGCGCGGCCCTGGTCGGAGCGGAGAGATTCATGCGCGGTCCGCGCGATGTCCTGCAATTGCGCCCAGCCTCAAATCCACGTCGCCGCGAAGGAAAACAGTCTATCCCGCGCGAAAGA
>CAVZKF010000015.1:0-36868 GCA_963775775.1 uncultured Alphaproteobacteria bacterium | reverse complement strand
AGCGCCGCGACGACGGCGGTGAATGATTTTCTGGGAAGCGCCGCGACCTCGCAGTTCACGCGCGACGCAACCAATCTCACCGTGCATTATTCGGGCAATGTGCTCGACTTCACCTATCGCCGTTTCGTGCTGCATTACGCCAATCTCGCGGCGCTCGCGGGCGGCGTCAATCTGTTCGTCATCGGCTCCGAGTTGCGCGGGCTCGAGGCGATACGCGGTCCCGCCTGGACGCCCGCCGGCACGACCGACGCCAATGGAAACGCGGTGTGGGATTATCCCTTCGTCGCCGGGCTCGTCACGCTCGCCAATGATTGCCGCTCGGTGTTCGACACGGCGGGCTTCACCAAGAATCTCGCGGCGCGCGAGAACCTCATCACCTATTCCGCCGATTGGTCGCAATGGATGGGCGCGCAGCACGCCGGCGTGACGGGAATCTTTCCGCATCTCGACACGCTGTTCGCGTCATCCAACATCGATTTCGTGTCGATCGACAATTACCTGCCCCTGTCGGATTGGACCACCGGGACGGGCGGTCTCGACGCGCAAAACTGGCGTCTGCCGCCGCCGACATCGTGGCCGCTCGCCAGTCCGACGACGCTTGGCTTTGGCCTCACCGGCGCGCCGGATGTTCATCGGATCGACTATCTGACCGCCAACATCGAGGGCGGCGAGAAATTTCATTACTGGTATGGCGACTACACATCCTCGATGACGCTCGATCCGGGCGGGACGCTGCGATATGTGACCGCGCCGCAAGGCGACCGTCTCGCGCAGGCGCGCAACCCCTATTCCGCCGGCCAGCAGTTGCTCGCCTTCAAGCAGATACGCTGGTGGTGGAACAACACGCATCAAGCGGTCTATGACGCCGGCGACGGCGCGGGGACCGTTCCGCATGGTCCCCACACGCAATGGGTTCCGCAATCGAAAAGCGTCGGCTTTCTCGAATACGGCTTTCCGACTTCCGACCGATGCAGCAACGAAGAGAACGTGTTTTATGATCCCGCTTCGATCTCCGGCGGAACGCCGTTCTGGTCGATCTGGAACGCCGCCAAAACCGCGCCGCTGATCGACGCGACGCTGGCGCTGACCGCGCTGCAAGCCTTTTGGCAATATTGGACGACGCCCGGCAATAACGAAACATCCACCGCCGGCGTGCCGATGATCGCCGATGATCTGATGTTCGCGTGGTGCTGGGACGCGCGGCCTTTGCCGGAGTTTCCGCTGCGCACGGATATTTGGTCGGATGGCGCGGATTGGGCGAATGGCCATTGGCTTAACGGGAAGCTGCCGTCGCTGCCGCCGCAAGCGCCTTTGAGCGCGCCGAGCTTTGGGCCGTTCGCGAGCTTTCCGACATTGATCGGGCAGGGCTGGTCGAGCAAGGTGACGCCGCGGTTCGCGACGTTGGCGCACGAACGCGCCTCGGGCAAATCCTCGCGGCGCATGAAGATGCGCTGGCCGCTTTACGAGATCGAACTGACCTTTGATTTTTTGCGCGGCGACGCGGCGACGCAAGAACTGCAAAACATCCTCGGCTTCTTCGAGAGCGCGCAGGGACAGGCGCAACCGTTCTGGCTCGCGCCGCCGGGGCTCTCCGCGCTGACGAACCAACTGATCGGAACCGGCGACGGCGCGACGACGGTGTTTCCATTGCAGCGCACGACCGGGGCGTTCACCGAGCCGCTCGCGGGCGTGTCGAGCCTGTCCGCCGTGCGCGTAAACGGCGCGGCGCTGGCGCCTGGCGCGTGGAGTTTTTCGTCCGGCTATGAGCCCAGCCTGACGCTCGCCAGCGCGCCGGCGATCGGCGCGAGCGTCAATGTGGACGGCGCGGCCTTGTGGCTGTGCCGCTTTGCCGACGACGCGCTCGACTTCGAGCAGTTCGCCTACAACTTGTTTCGCTTGAAGAGCGTGAAGCTGGTGACGGTGAAATTGTGACGCCGCTTCTCCCTTCTCCCGTTTACGGGAGAAGGTGGCCCCACGTAGTGGGGTCGGATGAGGGGCGTTGCGACTTGGTTGGAACCTCCCGTGAACCCTCATCCGACCTCGCTTCGCGAGGGCCACCTTCTCCCACCAGTGGGAGAAGGAAGAGCGCCGATGCAATGTGAGGCCGCATGACTCTTCCGACATTCCCCACTCTCGCCGGCCAGACCTTCGCGACCAAGAGCCCGATCACCGCGACCAATGTCGCCGAGCATGACTCCGGGCGCACGGTTCGCACGGCGCTGTATCAGGGGCTCTATGAATTCGAGGTCGGCTTCGAGGCGCTCGCTTCGGACGCCGCGTGCAACCCCGGTCTCGGCGCGCAGTCCTTGCAGGCGGTGATGGGGCTATATCTGCAATGCGGCGGCTCTTACGGCGCGTTTCTCTATGTCGATCCGAACGACAACGCCGCGACCAATCAGACGATAGCGACCGGCGACGGCGCGACGACGCAATTTACATTCGTCCGCTCGATCGGCGCCGGATTGGACTACGATTTTTACGTCACCGGCGTGACGAGCGTCGCGGTCAATGGCGTCGCCGTCTCCAACTGGTCGCTGATCGCGCCGAACCTGCTTTCCTTCAGCGCCCCGCCTTTGAGCGGCGCGTCAATCACGGCCTCCTTCGCCTACGCCTTCGTGTGCCGCTTTCTCGAAGACAGTCAGGGTTTCGAGAACTTCATGCAAAATCTCTGGGCGGCGAAGAGCGTAAAATTTCGGAGCACGCGGCAATGAAGACGGCTTCCTCGACGCTCATCGATTTCCTGACCGCCGCGCGCGCCAGCTCCGACATTCAACTCGCCTTCGCGGATTGCTACACATTCGCGCTGACCGGCGGCGCGACGCTGACCTACACCAACGCCGACGTTCCCGTCGATTACGCGGGCAATCGGTTTCTCGCCAATGGCCCGCTGGTTTCCGGCCTGAAATATCGCGCCGCGACCGGGCTCAACGTCGACCGCCAGGAGATCACCATCGCCGCGAGGCCCGGCGATCTGACCAGCGGCGCGGCGTTTCTCGTCGCATTGCGCGACGGCGCCTTCGACGGCGCGATGGTCCAGCGCGACCGCGTGTTCTTCTCCGATTTTCTGGGCGGGACGCTGGTCGATGGCGTGACGCTGTTCTATGGCCGCGTCTCGACGGTGGACGAAGTGGGCCGCACCAAGGCGAAGCTCACCGTCGCCAACGAGCTTGTGCTGCTCGACATCGACATGCCCCGCAACATCTTCGCGCCGACCTGTCTGCACACGCTGTTCGATCTCGGCTGCGGCCTGCCGGCGGGGGCATTTTCAACCAACGGCGTCGTCGGCGCCTCGTCGACGAAAAGCCTCGTCAATTTTTCCGGCGCGCTCGCGGCGCATCTGCAAGGCAAGATCGTGTTCAGCTCAGGCGCCAACGCGGGCGTGGCCGCGACGGTCAAATATGTCGTGGCGGGAACGTCGCTGACGCTGATGTATCCGTTGCCGGAGCCGCCCGCGGCGGGCGACGCGATCACCGTCTATCAGGGCTGCGACCATACGATGGGCACATGCGGGACGAAATTCGACAATCTCGCGAATTTCCGAGCGTTTCCGTTTGTTCCGCCGCCGCAGATGGCGATGTGAGAGGCGTATTTCCTTCTCCCGTTTGTGGGAGAACGGAGCCCCGCGCAGCGGGGTCGGATGAGGGACACCTGCGACTGGGTTGCCTCATTCCCGGGCCCCTCATCCGACCCGCTGCGCAAGGGCCCCCGTCTCCCAAATGTGGGAGAAGGGATCTCGCCATCGCCACGGGAATCCCCACCCATGCGCGAAAAAATCATCGCCGAGGCGCGGTCGTGGATCGGCACGCCTTATCACAATTGCGCCGACATCAAGGGCGTCGGCGTCGATTGCGGAATGCTGCTGGTGCGCGTCTTCGCCGATCTTGGGTTGGTGGAGCCGTTCGATCCGCGCCCCTATACGCATGACTGGCACATGCACCGCGATGAAGAGCGTTACCTCAACCTCGTGCTGCCGCGCGCGCGCAGGGTGACGGCGCCGCGAATGGGCGATGTGATGCTGCTTCGCGTCGGACGCTCCTACAGTCATGGCGGGCTGATTTCCCGTCTCGATCCGTTGACGATCATTCACGCCTCGCTGCCGTCGCGGGTCGTTCTCGAAGAAGCCGTGGAGCGCAACGCCATGATGGCCGAGCGCGTCGCGACCGCGATTTACGCAAGCGTCGTGGAAGGACCTCGATGAGCTTTCTCGCCGCCAAAAAAGCCTCGCCGCAAACCGCCGCGATCTGGCCGGCCTATACCGGTCTGCAACTGCAAACCGCGACCAACACGCTGCCGATTCCTCTCGTGTGGGGAATGAGCAAGCTCGCCGTGAACGTGTTCTTTTACGCCAATTTCCGGGCGGTTCCGGTGTACACGCCGCAGCAGTCGGCGGGCAAGGGCTCGATCTTTAGCGGCGGGGGCGGCGGCGTCACCTGGAGTTTTTCCGGGTGGAATTATTCCGCCGATCTGATGATGGCGCTGTGCGAGGGGCCGATCGTCGGCGTCAATCAGGTCTGGCAGGGACAATCGACTTATGGCGCGCAATTCACGACGACGGGCGGCGTCGTATCGGGCGGCGGCTCGGGGCTTTCATCGCTCGGGCTCACGCTGTTCGACGGCGCGCCTACGCAAGCGCCCTGGGGCTATCTCGCCGCGAATTATCCAAGCCAAAGCCTCGCCTATCCCGGCACGGCCTATGTCTGCGCGGCGAATTTCGGGCTCGGCCCCTCGGCCAGCATCGGCACGCTGAACTTCGAGGTTCAGGGCCCGCTCTATGGCACGGGCGCGAACGGAACTCGACGCCGATCCGGCGCAAGTGATCGCCGATTTTCTGCTCAACCCGCAATATGGCGTCGGCTTTCCCGGCGCCAATATCGACGCGACGACGCTCTATGGTTCGAGCGGCGGCGCGTCGCTGCAAAATTATTGCCGAGCGATGGGTCTGTGCTTTAGTCCGACGCTCAACCAGACCGAAACGGCGTCGAGCGTGCTGACGCGATGGCTGCAATTGCTGAACGTCGCGGCGGTGTGGTCGGGCGACCGGCTGCGTTTCATTCCCTATGGCGACGAGAGCGTCGCCGGCAACGGCGCGAGTTTCGTTCCGAATATGACGCCGGCCTATGCGCTCACCGACGCCGATCTCGTCTACACGCCGGGCGACGATCCGATCAAGGTCTCGCGCGTCGATCCCTTCACGCTGCCCAACATGCAATGGATCGAGGCGCTCAACCGCACCGGAATAAGCACGGGGCCATTGGGCCCGTCGAACATATTGGCGCCGCAGGGCCTGCCGGAATATCAGGCGACGCCGGTGTCGGCGCGCGATCAGGCGATGATCGAACAATATGGCCTGCGCGTGGGATCGACCATCACCGCGCATGAGATTTGCGACCTCAATGTCGCGTCGGTGGTCGCGCAGACAATTCTGCAACGCGGGCTCTATGTGCGCGCCAATTTCAAATTCGCGCTGTCCTGGGAGTTCTGTCTGCTCGATCCGATGGACATTGTGAGTCTGACCGACGCCAATCTCGGCTTGAGCAACTATCCGGTCCGCATCGTCAGCATAGAGGAAGACGACAGCGGCAAGTTGAGCGTGACGGCGGAGGAAATGCCGCAAGGCGTCGCGACGCCGGCCGCCAATCCGACCGGGGCCAGCGGCGGCGGCTCGATCAACGCCGGCGTCGCCGCCGATCCCGTCAACGCGCCGTTGATCTTCGAGCCGCCCCCTAGCCTGACCGGCAACACCGCCGAAATCTGGCTTGGCGCATCGGGCGGCGCCAACGGCGCCGCCGATCCCAATTGGGGCGGCGCGCTGGTCTGGGCTTCGCTCGACAATCTCACGTTCCAGAAAGTCACGACGATCACCGCGCCGCTGCGTCAGGGCTTTCTGACCGTGCCGCTGCAGATGGCGACGGGCTATGACACGGCGGATACGCTGAGCGTCGATCTGACGGAAAGCGCCGGCGCGCTGACGACGGCGACGCAGGCGGCGGCGCAGGCGGGGCAGACGCTTTGTCTCGTGGGTGGCGAACTTCTGGGCTTCGCCAGCGCGACGCTGACCGCGACCTATAAATACAATCTCGCGGGTCTTCCGCGCGGCATGTACGGAACGACGGCGGCGGCGCATTCGACGGCCGCGCCCTTCGCGCGGCTCGACGGCGCGGTGGCGCGATATGCGTTGCCCGCAAATTTTATCGGCCAGACGGTCTATCTCAAATTCCAGAGTTTTAACGTCTTCGGCGGCGGCCTCGAGGATTTGTCGACTTGCGCGGTTTACACTTATGTCCCGAGCGGCGCGGGCGTGGTCGGCCCGGTCACGACATCGCTGGAGCTTGGACAGGATCAGGACTGGGGGCTCGCCAGCGCGCCGGTCGGCGTCTCCGACGATTGGGGCACGGCGTCGGGCGCGGTTTCCGCGAGGGTCGATCTGGGGAATGTGACTTCGTGACGTTGCCCGTCCGCCCAAAAACTGTTAGGGCCTCGCGCGATCCATGCACTCGCCCACGAGGTCAAAACCCATGAACGACTCCGCCCCGACGCGCGCCGAATTCGCGGTTATCGAGCGCTCGGACGCGCGTTGGGCGCGGCTGCGCGAATTGATCGAGTTGCACTCGCTTAAAAGGGGCGATTTCACGCTCTCCTCGGGCGGCAAGAGCACCTATCTGTTCCAGTTGCGGCAGACGACAATGCTGCCAGAGGGCGCGAAGATTCTTGGCGATATCATCGTCGATTTTATGCGGCTCCATGGGTTGCGCTGCGTCGGCGGTCTCGCGGTCGGAGCCGTGCCGATGGTCTCGGCCGTGGCGGTGATGAGCTTCATCAAGGGGTATCCCGTCGACGCTTTCTTCGTGCGCAAGGAAGCCAAGGCGCATGGCGCGCTGGAGCGCATCGACGGCTTCGTCTCCGAAAGCGAGGAAGCGCTGCTGATCGACGATGTCGCGACCTCCGGCAATTCGATCATCAAGTCGATGGAAGGGATGTACGCGGAGCATCCAAGCAGCATCGCCCGCAAGGCGCTGGTGGTGATCGACCGCGAGGAAGGCGCGCGGCAGAGTCTCGCGCGCCACGGAATTGAACTCTATTCGATTTTCACGCGGCGCGACTTTAACATCTAACGGCCACCGCCGAAATACCCGCGTTAACATAGCCCGCTGTCGCTTAAGCGAACCGGCGGGTTTTCTTTTGCCTGACGGCGCGGGCGACCAAACTCGTCAATTGCGAGGAGCGTGAGCGACGAAGCAATCCAGGAGTCACGCGCGACTCCTAAGATTGCTTCGCTTCGCTCGCAATGACGATCTCGGCCTTCGCGGCCAATGACGCAACACACAAGGAGCGCGCTCTTATGAGCACACAGGTTCAATTGCGGCGCGACACGGCCGCGAATGTCGCCACCTTCACCGGCGCGCAGGGCGAGGTCGTCGTCGACACGACCAACAACCGGCTTGTCGTGCAGGACGGCGCTACCGCCGGCGGCTTCGCCGCGGCGAAGCTGTCGGACGTGTTGACGGTCGGCGCCGCGACCTTGCTCGCGCAAGCAGCGCATGGCGGCGGCATAACGCTTGGCTGTCTGGAGCAGCTCGTCACGCTTTCCGGCGCGACGACGAGTTCGACCGCGCAGATTCCGAATGGCGCGATCGTGCTCGCGGTTTCAAACCGCGTCGTCACCTTGATCACCGGCGCGACCTCCTATAGTTGCGGCGTCGCCGGCAACGCCTCGCAGTTCGGCGCTTCGCTCGGCGTGAGCGCGGGCTCCACTAATCTCGGGCTGATCGGCCCCAATCCCTTTTATGCCGCGACCTCCGTGCTCTACACGGCGGCGGGCGGAAGTTTCACCGGCGGCACCGTGCGCATGACGATCCACTATCTGCTGCCGAACGTCGCGACGGCTTAGCGCGGCCCGATTCCACACATTCGAGCGACATCGACGCGCCGGGCTCTCCCGGCGCGATCGCGAACGCGCGTCCAATGAGGAGAACTGTTTATGCAATGGAAAAACCCGGACGGGTCCATTACCGAAGGCGTCGTCATCGAGGACGGCGCCGGCAATAAAATCACGTCATTTTCGGGCGGCGGCGGCGGTGGCGGCGGAACCGTGACGCAGGGCCCGGCCGGCTCCGCCGCCGCGCCCTGGTATGTCGCGCCGGGAACGGGCGTCACCTGGACGCTTGGCGGCGCATTGCCGGCCTTCGCGGCGACGCCGACCTTCAACCTCGGCACGGCGCCGACGCTCGCCGTGAATTGGTCCGGACAGAGCGTCGCGGTCTCCAACTTCCCCGCGACGCAGGCCGTGAGCATCGCCTCTCTGCCGGCGCTTTCCACCGGCGCCAATGTCATCGGCGGCGTCACGCAGTCGGGCGGCCCGTGGACGGTGTCCTGGTCCGGGCAAAGCGTCGCGGCGACGCAGAGCGGGACCTGGAACATCGGCAGCGTCGCGAGCCTTCCCGCGCTCGCCGCCGGGTCGAACACCATCGGCGCGGTGACGCAGGCCGGCGGTCCCTGGACGGTAAACCACACGCAAATCGCCGGCGCGACGCTTGGCGCGGCGACCGCCTGGGGCGCGGCCCCATCGGGCAATATGCAGGGCGTCAACGCCAATGTGCTCGCGCTGCCGGCGCTCCCCGCGGGATCGAACACGGTCGGCAATGTCGGCGTCAACAATAACCCGGTCGGCTCGAACGCGCTCGCGACATCGCAGGCGTCGATCGGTGCCGCGGCCGCGCAAATCGTGGCGGCGCGCGCGGGCGCGACCGGGACCGGCCGCATCGCCGTGACGCTCTTCAACTTCGGTTCGGCGACGGTGTTTTACGGCGCCTCCGGCGTGACGGCGACGACCGGCATGCCGCTTCCGGCCGGCGCGGCGGCGACCATCAACACGCAGGCCGCGATCTACGGCATCGCCGCCAGCGGAACCCAAACCATCGGCGTCATGGAGACCTTCTGATGCGCGCGAAACGCCTCCTCACGAATATCCTTCTCGCTCTCGCCCTCCCGCTCGCCCCGACGGGCGCGCGCGCGGAACTCCGAAACTGGCGCGGCCAATATCACGATCGGCTCGACGGCGGTTTTTTCGGGAACCGCCGGCCTGCTTTATGGCGCCTCCGGACTGGTGCAATCGCTCGCGGCGAGCGTGACCAACGGCTCCAATTATACCAGCGCGGCGCTCGGAAATAATATCCAACTTTCCTTGACCACGGACGGAACGTCGTCGAATTTCGCGGCGACCCTGGCGCTTATCAATACATCCACGAGCGGCGGATGGGGCAACCAGCTAGAAGTTTACGACAATATCGGCGGAACCTATTCGCTGAACACCTATATCAATAACGCCGGAATTTACTATTCGACGTTGAACATGGTCATTTCAGGCCATTACAGCTCCGGCGCCGGGACGGGCGGCCATTACGGCGGCGGCTTCGCCGTGCTGCAGCCGAACAATTACTATCAAAATATGTATGCGTGCTGGGCCGATATCACGGGGTCGTGCTACCAGGCGCGCAACAATACCGGCGCGGTCGGCGAACTGTCCTTCTCCGGGCAGAACCACAACGGCGTGTTCACGATCGGCCTCGACGCCGAGAATAGCCAATTCATCCTCGGCAATACGACGATAACGGCCTCCGGCCAGGTCTTCACCGGCGACACATTCATCGCCCGCGCCGCCGCCGCGAATATTCGCTTCGGCGGCGCCGACGCGGCGGCGCCCGTCGCGCAGACGATCAGCTTTCAGAATGTGCTCGCCGGCACGAGCAACACCGCCGGAGTCAATATGATCTTTCAGGCGTCGGCCGGCACCGGCAACGCCGCGGGCGGTTCGTTTCTGTTCCAGACCGCGCTGCCGGGATCGTCGGGAACGGCGCAAAACGCCTTCACGACCGCGCTGACCGTCGATGGCGCGAACGGCGTGACGATCGGCAATGGCGGCTCCAACAGCAAGCAGCTCACTCTCACCCCGAATAGCGGCAACGCTGTCTCCTTGGGCATGAATAATGGCGGCGGACAGCTGTTGTTGCTGGCGTCCGGCGGCAATCAGATCGGCGGCGTTTGGGGCAGCGGGTTTATCGTTCCGTCCTCCGAATGCTACGCCTTCGCGAGTTCCGGAAGCACGGTCACCAGCGGCGGCGCGATCTCGCTCTGCTATCAGTCCGGCTCCGTGCTCAATGTCACGGCGGGATATGCCGGCTCGACCAGCGGCTCGCTGGCGGCGACATCCTTCATCGCCGCCGGCGCGGCGACGACGGCTTCCACTGGACAAATCTCATACGGCGGGACCACGGCGGCCGCGAGCAACTGCGGTTCGCTCTCCGGCGCGGCCGGCTGCATCGTCGAAAACATCGCTGGCGCCACGCACTACACCCCCTACTATTGAGGAACACGCAGCATGAAGACGCTCTTCTTTTTTTTCGCCGCGTTTTACGCCCTCGTCGGCGCGGCGCTCGCGGAACCGATGAAGCTCACCGTCAATCAGGCGTTCTCCGTCTCGGTCGGCATAGAGCAGCTCAACAAGGGCGCGACGCAAATCATCAAGGACGGCGTGAAGGAAACGCAGGCGCAAATTCCTTTCGCCTTTAGCCCCGGCTTGCGCGTCGCTCTCGCCGTCGACGCCTCGCATATCAGCGACGCGATCGGCCCGGCGCAAAGGGCGCTTAAAGCGGCGCGCGAAAGATTGGCGTCCGCCGGCGGCGAACTCGACGCGGAGGCGCGCAAGGCGATCGACGCCGAGGCCGAAAAGATCGGCGCGCAAATTCTCGAAATCGACCTTACGCCGATCACCGAGGATCAGCTCGCGCTCGACAAGAACCCTGGCGTCTCGGCGGCGACGATCCAGGCGCTGCTGCCGATCTTTAAACATTAGCAAACCCGCGATTCTCCGCTGTCCTGCTTTCGTCGAACGCATGGCGGCGGGGGGCGCTCTTCTCGGCCCGCCGCTCGCCGTCGCTAACGATCGTCGCGGGCGTTCGCCTTTCGGAGACGCAAGCGATGAACCCTCGCGACACCTATGAGATCGCGGGCTTGTGCCTGTTGGCCGCTAGCGCCCTGGCCATATCGCTGATCCGCGATTGGGCGCCGCGCGATCCCGAAAAGCCGCGTCCGGTCGTCATCGCCAATCGCGCGACCTGGCGGCGTCCGCGCCGCGCGCATCGCGATTTAATTCGGCTATTTCATGCTGACCGCGGCGAGCGTTGGCGTCGTGTCGCGCTGGCTCCGCGCGTTCTAGCCGCGAGGCGCGCCGTGCCGATTCCGCAAGACCGGGCAGAGCTCGCGCGTTGGCGCGCCTTCGTGATTTCACGCTGGCGGCTCGATCACAATATCTGGATCGCCTGCGTGCAGGCGATTTGTCTTGGAATGCCGATGCGCCGCGCCGATTTTCTCAGCCTCGTGCGCGACTATTGCGACCAGCGAAGCGAAAACAAGAACTACGGCCGCCGACGCTAAGGCGCGCCCCGCTCGCCGCCATCCCGATAATTTGCTCATATGGAAGGGAGTCCTCATGGCCTCGTTCTATTCCGACGTGCTGGCGAAATCGCCGGCCTTTCATTCGATCGACATTCAAAAATCGACCGAGTTGCTGGAGCCCGGCACGCGCGCGGCGGTGGCGAGGCTGATCGCCGAGGCTTTGAGCCACGACCACCACCTCGTCGTGCTGGAGACCTTCCGCTCTTCGCGCCGTCAGTTGCAGTTGTTCAATCAACACGCGACCGAGCTGCGCGATGTCGGCTGTCACGGCTATGGCGTCGCCTGCGATCTCGGCATCGCCGGGCCATCGGGCGCCGTCGACTGGAAGGCCGATTACGCGCTGTTGCAGGCGCTGGCCAAAAAGCACGGATTGATTTGGGGCGGCGATTGGGGGACGCCGAAGTGCCGGCACTCCTTCCATGACAACGATCACGTGCAGCGCGTGCCGGTGTTTCGGCAAGCGGAACTCTTCGCCGGGGATTTCTATCCGGCTGTCAACTACGACCCTTATGTCGACATGCAAGAGCACGGCGTCGCGGGGGTTGAAGTCTGACGGCCCTCGATCAAACGCAATATTTCGCGAACGCGAGGGCGATCCACGCATCGTGAAACGCCGCGCGGCTCTCGCCGCCGCGTCCGCCAACCCCTTCCGCCGCGAACGACCATCGCCGCCGACCCCTCAAAGGCCGGCGGTTTTTCTTCAACAAAAAGGACATCCCATGACCAAGGAAAACCACGTTTCAATCTGGCGTTTCGCCATCTCCGACATCGCCTGTCTCGCGCTTGGAATCATTCTTGGCGCGCTGGCGGCGTTCGCCCCGATCAATGCTCGCGCGGCCGATTTGCCGCCCGCCAAAATCGCGCCGGCGCCGCTGCCCGTTCCCGCGAGTTCCTGGACCGGGCTCTATTTCGGCGCCTCCGGCGGCTATGCCTTCGAACTCTTCGCCGAACATGAATCTGGAGGCGTATAACAGCGGCGTTGGAACCACGTTTCAGCCTTACGCCTATGCGTCCGGCGCCAGCGCTGCTCTCAGCAACCGCGCCTTCGTCTTCAGCCCGAACATCGGCGCCAATTATCAAGCGGGAAGCTGGGTGCTCGGCGCCGAGGCTTCGCTGGATCTGCCGGTGGGCGGCGATACGCGCGCCGTGACTTTCGCGACGCCGGGACTCGGGGTCACGCCTTCCGTCGCGCAGCTCGGCGCGGGCTGGACCACGCGCGTCGATGGAGCCGCCAAGCTCGGCTTGCTGCTGACGCCGCAGATGCAGGTCTATATCGGCGGCGGGCCGTCGCTGCTGAAGACGGATTCCTCCGTTTACGCGGGTTCGCCGCAGGCCGTGGCGAGCGGCTATGGAACGCACGGGCCGAGCTTCGCCGGCTGGCACGCCAAGGGCGGCGTGGAATGGATGTTCATTCCGGGATGGAGCGCGAAGCTCGAATACGACCACGCCGATTGGGGCTCGCACACCGTGTCGGGCGCGGGCCTGCTCTATGGCGCGACGCCGGCGGCGATCTCGGCGCAGCAGTCGCAATTCCTGGGAACCAAGCGCTTCACCGAGGAGAGCGTGCGCGTCGGTCTCGCCTATCACACCAATTTTCTTGGCGGGAACAACGGCCCGTTCTTTCTCCCAACGGGCAACGCCAGCGCCGATTTGGCGACGTTCAACACCAATGTTCAGACGACAATCGGCAACGTCAATAGCGCGATCCAGAGCAAGCTTCCGGCGCAAGGCGCGGTCGGTTCGGCCATCGGCAAGGCCGGGCTCTAACGCCATCGAAACCTCGCGCGAAAAATTTTCGCGCGAGGCCTTTTTAACGAGAGGGCCAGCCATGAAACTTCCCACCATCGATCCGGCGACGGGCCTCGTCATCAGCGGCGCTGTCGCCGTGCTCGACGCCATCGCCAAGGGCACGCTGGCTTTGCCGGATTACGTGCCCGCCGCCGCGACCCATGCGATTCAGCAGACCGACGCCTTCATCGTCGGCGTGTTCGTGCTCGCCGTCGCGCCGCTGATCAGCGCGTTTTCCTCGGACAGGCCGGGGCCGCTGGCGCCCGCCTCCAAGCCCTAGCGAACGGAGCGCGCGAAATGCCGACGCCAGACTGTTACCGCGACATCGGCGCGATTGGCGCGCGCCTCGACGAGATCGAAAAGGCGCGCATCGAGCGCGACCACGCGGCGCAAATCGCGCAAACCGAGCGCGAGGCGCGCATAGACGCGCAGCTGCGCGCATTGAGTGTCAAGATGGATGCGATCAACGCCGAACGGCAACAGCTTGTCGGCGTGATCTGGGCGCTGCGAATATTATTCGGCGGCGTCGGCGCCGCGGCGCTCTATCTTTTGAGCAACGGCGTCCCGCCTTGGCTCAAGAACGCGATGCGGTAGTTTTGGTTTCGCGTTTTGCGTTCGCCCCGCTGGCCCTTGGGCTGGCGGGGCTTTTTTGCGTTTTAGCCGAGCCTCCGCCTTATCACGCTCAGCGCCACCGCGCAGGCGTTGGAGACGTTGAGGCTCTTGATCGCGCCGGGCATGTCCAGGCGGGCGATGGCGGCGCAGCGCTCGCGCGTTAGGCGGCGCAGGCCCTTGCCTTCCGCGCCGAGCGCCAGCGCCGCGGGCGCTTGCAGCGGGACCGTCTCCAGCGTGTCCGCGCCTTCGGAGTCGAGGCCGAGGATCGTGTAGTCGTGGTCGGCGAGCTCTTCCATCGCGCGCGCGAGATTGACGACGCTGACGATCTCGACATGCTCCAGCCCGCCGGACGCCGCCTTGGCCAGCACGCCGGAAAATTGCGGGCTGTGGCGCTCGGTGACGACGATCGCCTCTACCGCGAAGGCCGCCGCCGTGCGAAGAATCGCGCCGACATTATGCGGATCGGTGATCTGGTCGAGCAGCAGGATCAGCCCGCCGGTCGCCGCGACATCGGAGAGGTCGCGCTCGGGCAGGGGGCCGGCCTCCAGCAGCAGCCCCTGATGCACGGCCTCCTCGCCAAGCCGCCGCGTCAATTCGCGCGCCTCGACGAGTTGGGGCTTAAGCCCCGCCGCTTTCGCCGCGTCCTCGATGCGTCCAATCGCGTTGGCGGTGGCGTGGAGCGCGACGAGCTTGCGCTTGCCGGCGGTCAGCGCCTCGCGCACCGCATGGGCGCCATAGATCAGCGCGGCGTCGGCGGGCCGGGCGCCGCCATCGCGCTTCTGTTTGCCGGCGGGCGGCCGGCGGCTGTGGGCGCTCATCTTTGTCTCCTCACCGCAGCAGCGCCGGCTTGATCCACCAGTCCGGATGCGCGGCTCTTATCGCGCGGGCGGCTTTCACGGCGGCGCGCGGCGTCGTGAACAGGCCAAAGCAGGTCGCCCCCGAACCGGACATGCGCGCGAGTCTGGAGCCCTTCGCGCCGCCGAGCACAGCGAGCACGTCGCCGATCACCGGCGCCTCGATCGCCGCCGCGTGTTCGAGATCGTTGCGGCCCTTGCCCAGCGCGCGCCACAGCGCCTCGCGCTCCATGCCAGGCTCTATCGCCGGATGGGCGGAGCCCTCCGCGCGCTCGCCGGGGGAGAGGCCGAGCCGCTGGAACACGGGCTTGGTCTCGACCGCGACGCCGGGGTTGATCAGCACGGCGGGCAGCGGCGGGATATCGAGCGGCGCGCTCACATCCTCTCCCGCGCCGCGCATGAACCGCGCAAGAGGCTCGAGGCAGACGAGAACATCGGAGCCGGTCGCGCGCGCGGCGTCCATCAGCCGCGGATCGTCCTCGCCAAGCCCGTTGGCGCGGGCCAGCAGCCGCAGCGCCGCGGCGGCGTCGGACGATCCCCCGCCAATGCCGGCGGCCACGGGGAGCCGCTTGGTCAGGCGAAACGCGCCGAGGGCAAGACCCGGAACGCGCGCGGAAAGCTCGCGGGCGGCGCGGAGCACGAGATTGTCCGGTCCCGCGCCCGCCTCTTGCGCGGTGGGGCCGACGACTTCGAGCGACAGCGCCGGGCCGGGCTCCAGCGACAGCGCGTCGCCCGAGCCGGTGAAGGCGACGAGGCTTTCGAGCTCGTGATAGCCGTCGCTTGCTCTGCGTCCCAGCACATGCAGCGTGAGGTTGATCTTGGCCGGGGCGCGGGTGGTCAGCATGACCACCGCAATAGAAGATCGCCGCGCCGCGCGCCAGCGCAAATGCAGGACGCGTCGCTAGGCTCGATCTTCACGCCAGCCGGCTTCCGCCGCTTCGTCGTGGTCCGCCAGAGGCAATGTGAAACTGAGGATCGCGCCGCCATCGGGATTGCCCTCTCCCCACAGCTCCCCGTAATGCGCCTCCACGATCGAACGGGAGATCGTCAGACCGACGCCCATCCCATACGCCTTGTTGCTCATGAAGGGCTCGAACAAATGTTTATTGCCGTCGTCCGGAAAGCCGGCGCCCGTGTCGGCGATATCGGTCCGGATCATGCGGTTGTCGGTCAGCGATGTCGAAATGATCAGTTGGCGTTTTCTCGAGGCGCCCATCGACTCGATGGCGTTCCGCTTCAGATTGACGATGACTTGCTGGATCTGGATTCTGTCGGCGAGCACGAGATCGTTCGTCGCGTCCAAATTGAGCACCACCTGAGCATTTATCGCCTTCGCGATCGCATTGGTGAGTTCGCACGCCTCCGCGATCAGATCATGCAAATGGTGGACAGCCTTGTCGGGCTCGCCGCGCGAGACGAATTGGCGCATATGTTTAACGATCGTCGCGGCGCGGCGCGCCTGGACCGCCGCCTTCTCCAGTGTGTCTTCCACGTTCTCCGGGCGCAGCCGGGGCGGCATTTTCAGCGAGCGTTGAACCGCGGAGAGGTAAGTCATGATCGCGCTGAGCGGCTGGTTGATTTCATGCGCCAGAGCGGTCGCCATGCCGCCCATGGCGTTCAAGCGGTCCACGTGCAGCCTTTGCATTCTTTCCTCGATCTCGCGCGATTCGGTCAGATTGCGCACGAAACCGACCATGAGCCGTTGGCCGCCGAACGGAATTTCTCTCATCGTGTATTCTATTGGGAATAGCGAGCCGTCTTTATGTCGTCCTTGGGCTTCGTGGGCGCGTCCGCTGAATTTTCTCATCCAAAATCGCATCGCGCCAGCGGTGACGCCATCCCGTTCGGAGGGCGTCGCTCCGGGCGCCAGCGCGCTGACATGCTTCCCGGTCACTTCGGACGCTGTATAGCCAAACATTCGCAACGCCGCGGAATTGGCGAATAATATGGCTCCGGTCTCGTCGAGCGTGAAAATCCCGTCGTTGACGCCTTCGACGGTGGTCCGCAACCGGGCCTCGCTTTCCCTCAAGGATTGCGCCGCCCGGCGGCGCGCGAGGCTGGTGAAGACCTCCCAACGGCCGCGCTCTCGGATGAGCGCGAAATCATGGTTGGCGATCGCGTCGAAAATCGCGCGCACGCCGAATTTATCCGAGCAATAGGAGCAGATCGCAAGCATGCGCCGACAACCGATGACGGGGTCGAGCTTGGCCTCATACTCGATGAACGACTCAAACTCGTCTTCCGCCAGCCAGTAGGTGTCGCCGGTGAGCCGCAGGCCGTCGAATCCGCGATTCACCGCCGCGTCGAGTTTGTTCAACCATCCCCGGCGCGCGCGGTCTCCGTCGAACTTGCCGAGGGAGGTGTACCAGTCGCGGTGATCGAGAATTTCAATTTGCCCGCTGGCGAGGAATGCATCCAACTGGGGCACGGCGCGATGCAGCGCCGCCTTCGCCGCCTCGACGCCAAGCGGCTCGGCGGTGATCCACAGGCAGTATTCGTTCGATCTCAAGCCTTCGCTGAAATAAGGCGTCAATATATCCAATAAATCCGCTTGGGTGGTGTAGACTTGACAAATGTGCGTTCCCCAGGGAACCTCGCTCAGGCCGGCGATCCCCAATTTCCGCAAGGGCAGGTCCGGTGTCGCGCCAGTCCGATCAATCGATCGTGGCGCATCCAGAGTGTTCATACGCGGCTTCCCTTGACGTGGCTCCTGTCACTGTATCATACCGAGCCGCGACGCTGAAACTCCCCCGCTAAGCTCGCGCTCGGCGCCGCCCGGGCCGCGCGGCCGGCGACAGCGAGCGTCGCGCCGCGCTAGCCTTTCCGCCGGGCGCTGATCGGCTCCTGAAAGGTCAGGGCCGTGTCCCAGGGGAAATAGATCCAGGTCTCCTGCGCGACCTCATGGACGAAGGTGTCGACCTGGGGCAGCCCCTCCGACTTGGCGTAGACGGTGGCGAAATGCGCGCCGGGCAGCAGCGCCCGCACGATTTTCGCGGTGGCGCCGGTGTCGACGAGATCGTCGACGATCAGCACCTCGGCGGCGGGGCGCGCGAGCAGCTCCTCCGACAGCGACTTCAGCACGGCGATTTCGCCGCGCGTCGTCTCCTCGTGATAGCTCGCGACGCAAATCGTATCGATGACCCTGATGCCGAGTTCGCGCGCCACCACGCCCGCTGGAATGAGCCCGCCGCGCGTCACCGCCGCGATCGCCGAAAAGCCGCCGATCGCGGCCAGCCGATGCGCCAGCGTTCGCGTGTCGGCATGGAAGCGGTCCCAGGAAACGGCGAGAATTTTTTGCATGGCCTTGGCCTTTACACCTTCGCGCCGTTGTTGGTCAGCCTCGAAATCATCTCGCGCGTCGCCGCCGCCGCCGCGCCGAGGCTTGAAGCGTCGCGCGCGCGCAGCACGATCTGGTTGCGCACGCCGGCGCTGGAAAAATGCGGATAGGAGCCGATGCTCACATCCGGAAAGCGCGCCGCCAGCGCCGCGAGGTCCTTCGCGTAGCGCCCCTCGGGAACGGCGTCGGCGTCGATGGTTTCGACCAGCACGCGCGCGCCGGTCCGCAGTTTCGGCGCCACCGCGTCGAGCATGGTCTGCATGATCAGCGGCACGCCGGCCATGACGATCACATTGCCGATCATGAAGCCGGGCGCCTTGGAGACGTTGTTTTCGATGAGGTCCGCGCCGAGCGGAATTCGCGCCATCCGGCGGCGCGCCTCGTTGAGCTGATCCGGCCTGATGCGCTCCAGCAGCATGTTTATCGCGCGCGGGTCTTCCGCTATGGCGACGCCGAAGGCTCTAGCGATGGCGTCGGCGGTGATGTCGTCATGCGTCGGGCCGATGCCGCCGGTGGTGAAGACATAGGCGTAACGCGCGCGCAAGGAGTTGACCGCCGCGACGATGTCGTCCTCGACATCGGCGACGACGCGAATCTCGCGCGTGTCGACGCCCATATCGGCGAGATATTTGGCGATGTAATGGCTGTTCTGGTCCTGCGTGCGGCCGGAGAGAATCTCGTCGCCAATGACGAGAATCGCCGCCGTGACCACCTCCGCCTCGCCCGCCATCCCGCCGCTCCTTCTTCGCTCCGATCATAGGCCGCGCCGGGCGGGGGGCAAGGGGTTTTGGGGGACGCGGGGGATTAACGTCGTGACAATTCAGGCGCCGCGTTTTAGAATTATTTAATGACCAAACTGCTCGACCTCGCCCTCGAAACCGTCCGGCGTTTGCCGCCCGTCGATCGGGACGCGATCGCGCGCGCGATGCTTTGCCTCGCCGGAAATGAAGACGAAGCGGCGGAAGAGATCGACCCCATGCATCTTTCCGACGTGCTCGAGGGCGTCGCGCAAGCGCGCCGCGGCGAGTTCGCGTTGGAAGCCGAGGTTGAAGCGGTCTTTCGTCGTTTCGATCCGTGAGGCTCCGCTTCACGCCGCGCGCGACAAAAGACATCGCGAACATCGCCGAATATTTGCGCCAGCATAGTCCCGCCGCCGCCACGCGGGTTCGCGCCTCGATCTATCGCGGTCTACAGCATTTGCTGATTTTTCCGCTCCTTGGGAGGGAGCAACGTCAAACCGGCGCGCGAGCTGGTGACGCCGCGTCATGGCTATCTGATCTATTACCTCGTCGATCAGGTCGCGGACGAAATTGTCATCATCAGCGTCAAGCATCCGGCGCAAGCTCGCGAAGAAAAGGACGCCTAGGCGGGCTCGGCCCTATGACGCCTTCCCCTCATGCGGCCGCCCGAAGTCCGGCGCCGCCGTGTCCTGGCCCTGTTCCACGATCCCCTTGCGGATCGCCCGCGTGCGCGTGAAGAGGTCGAACAGGCCCTGGCCGTCGCCTTGCTCGATCATGCCTTGGAGCGATTTCAGGTCGGCGTTGAAGCGGCCGAGCATGTCGAGCACGGCGTCCTTATTGTGCAGGAACACGTCGCGCCACATGGTCGGGTCGGAGGCGGCGATGCGGGTGAAGTCGCGAAAGCCCGAGGCCGAGAATTTGATCACCTCGGACTGCGTGACGGTTTCGAGATGCGCCGCCGTTCCCACGATGTTGAAGGCGATCAGATGCGGCAGATGGCTCGTCACCGCCAGCGCCAGATCGTGATGCTCCGGCGTCGTCGCCTCGACCTTGGCGCCGAGCCGCTTCCAGAACTCGGCGAGTTCCTCCACCATGCCGGCGTCCGTCTCGGGCGTTGGCGTCAGCAGGCACCAGCGGTTCTCGAACAGCGTCGAAAAGCCTGAGTCCGGGCCGGAATATTCGGTGCCGGCGAGCGGATGCGCCGGCACGAAATGCACGCCCGGCGGCACATGGGGCGCGACCTGCGTGACGACCGAGCCCTTGACCGAGCCGACATCGGAGAGAATGGCGCCGCGCTCCAGATAGGGCGCGCAGGCCCGCGCCACGGCGCCAATGGCGCCGACGGGAACGCAGAGGATGACGAGATCGGCGCCCGCCAGCGCGCTCCTTAGATCGCCGCTGGCGTCGTCGGCGATCCCGAGTTCGCGCACGCGCGCGAGAACGCCCGGCGAGGCGTCGAAGGCCGCGATTTCGCGCACGGCGTTCTTGGCGCGAGCGGCGCGCGCGATCGACGAGCCGATCAGGCCGAGGCCGATCAGGCAGAGCTTCTTGAACAGCGGCGCGGCCTCGCTCATCCGCGCCCCATGAACTCGGCCAGGGCGGCGACGACGCGCTCATTGGCCTCTCGCGACCCGACCGTCAGGCGCAAAAATTCCGGCATGCCATAGGCGGTGACGGCGCGCAGCACGAGGCCCCGCTCGGTGAGGAATTTGTCGGCGTCGGCGGCGCGGCGGCCGTTCTCATTGGGGAAGCGGATCGCCAGAAAATTGCCGACGCTCGGCAGAACCTCCAGCCCCAGCGCGGCGATGCTTTGCGCAAGCCAGGGCAGCCACTCCGCGTTATGGGCGATGGCCGCCCCAAGATGCGCTCTGTCCTCCAGCGCGGCGATTCCGGCGGCCGAGGCCACGCTCGACACGTTGAACGGCGAGCGGATGCGGTTCAGCGCGTCGACGATCTCGGCGGGGCCGTAGCCCCAGCCAAGCCGCAGCCCGGCGAGACCGTAAATCTTCGAGAAGGTGCGGGTCATCACGACATTGTCGCGCTGCGTCGCGAGGGCGACGCCCGCCTCGTAATCCGCCGCCGTCACATATTCGGCGTAAGCGGCGTCGAGCACCAGGATCACATTTTTCGGCAGCGCGTCGGCGAGGCGCGCGACCTCCCGCGACGGCAGATAGGTTCCCGTCGGATTGTTCGGATTGGCGAGAAAGACCATTCTGGTCTTGTCCGTCACGGCGGCGAGCAGCGCGTCGACATTGGCGGCATAATTCGTCTCCGGCGCGACGACGGGCGTCCCGCCTGCCGCGAGCGTGACGATTTTATATTCGAGAAAGCCATATTGGCTGTGGATCGCCTCGAAGCCCGGCCCGATGAAGGCCAGCGCCAGCAGCTCCAGGATCTGGTCCGAGCCCGCGCCGGCGATGATGCGCGCGGGGTCGAGGTTGTGCGCCGCGCCAATCGCCTCGCGCAGCAGCCGGGACGAGCCTTCCGGATATTCGGCGGCGTGCTCGATGCTCCGGCGCGCGGCGTCGACCGCGCGCGGGGAGGGGCCGAGCGGCGTCTCATTGGCCGAGAGCTTGAAGACGCGCGCGCCGTCCCGCGCCGCGCCCGCGCTCTTGCCGGGAACATAGGGGTCGATGGCCAGCACGTTTTCGCGCGGGGCGGGTTTGATCATATGCGGATTTCCTTGGCTTAACCCTTCGGCGCGAACACGCCGGCGCGAGCTTCGTTCATCTCGAAGCGAGTCGCGTGGCCGCCGATGGCGTCGACGGCGGGCGCCTCGACGCCGCAGGCCTTCAACTCGTCCAGCAATCGCTCGGCGCCGGTCTTCGTGGGCGAGTTCTTGGCGGGCGCGGCGATCAGCAGCGCATGGCCGCCGCTTTCATAGGGCGGCTGAAGGACGCCCGTCCTTAAAGGACGGGCTATGGGCGCGCTGGCGAGAATCTCGCCCTGCGCCGCCGCGACCGCCGCCGGCACGTCATGCGCCCAGCGCGGCAGCGTCACCGAATAAAGTCCGATGTCCTGCGCATAAAAATCGGCGGCGGGCTTGGCCACGACGAACACCGGCAGTCCCGCCGGATGATCGGGCCGCTCGACGAACGGCAGCCGCGCGATGATCTTGGGCGCGCGCTCGCCTACGAGACGTAGCCACCAGGCGCCGTCGCCGGAGCCGCCGAGCGAGCGCAGCACGCCGAGATCGCCCGATGAGGCGCTCACCGCGTCGATGACCGCGACCGCGCCGTGATGCGGGACATAAGGCACGGTGAAGCCGAAATGAAAGCGCGCGCTGTCGCGCATCTGCGCGTCGCCGCCGGAATCGTCGGCGTGGACGGAGTAGGGGGCCTGCACGAAGGTGAAGGTCGAGACGATGACGCGCCAGATGCCCTCCACCGCGTCGAGCGGCAGCAGGCCGTGGTGGCGCTCGACCAGCGCGCGCATCATCTGCGCCTCGCGGTCGGGCCGGAAGGCGCAACCCCCGCCCTGCGCCCGCTTGACCTCGATCAGCCGGTCGATGATCTCGCCGCGCTGCATCAAAAGGCGGTGCATGGAAAGATCGATGCGGTCGATCTCGCCCCGCAACTCGGCGAGCGCGTCGGTCGGGGTTTTGGACAAGGCGTCGTTTTGCATGGCGGGCTCGCGGTTTCGCGCCTGTCTTAGGGCAGCGCGGCGCCGCGCGCAATCGCGGGTGTTTCGCGGCTTACTCGAACTTCATCTGAAACGCGACAATCGTGCGGGCGAGCGGCGCGCGCGGCAAATAGCAAAAAGTGTTGGTGGCGAGCTTCGCCTCCTCGCAATGCGGATGGTCGGTGATCCAGTCGTAGCCGAGTTCGTCCAGGCAGGTCTTGATATTGTCGGAGATGACATGGCCGGGCTTGCCGCGCTCCAACGGAAACGCCTCCTCGACCCTAAATTCGCAGTCGGTCACGTCGAGGCGCAGCCCGGCGAGATAGCGCCCGGCGCCGCTGCTGGTGAGAAACATCGCCTCGGTGGCGAACAGAAAGGCGAGCCCGACCGCGAAGGCGACCTTGGCCCGCAACGGGGTCTTGAAGTAGTTGAGGTCGAGAAAGGACAAAAACCCGAGCGCCACCAACGCCGCCGCCGACGAGCAGCGTGATCGGCGCGAAAAATGACGCCAGAGACGTTGTCCATGGCCCTGCCCCGGAGCGGATGCGCCGCAAGAAGATGCAGCTTAAAATGCAATATGGAAAGGCGCAAGCCGGCGTACGCGAATCTTTCTCCCGCGGAACGGGAGGAAATCAGCCACACGTAGTGGCGCGCCAATCCGGCTGGCGCGTGCTTTATTTGCGCTGGCGCGCGGCGCGGCGATCTTCTATTGCGGTGGTCATGCTGACCACCCGCGCCCCGGCCAAAATCAACCTCACGCTGCATGTGCTGGGACGCCGCGCGATCGACGGCTATCACGAATTGGAAAGCCTCGTCGCTTTCACCGGCGCCGGCGACGCGCTGTCGCTGGAGCCGGGCGCCGCGCTCTCGCTCGAAGTCGTCGGCCCCACGGCGCAAGCGGCGGGCGCGGGGCCGGACAATCTCGTGCTCCGCGCCGCCCGCGAGCTTTCCGCACGGGTTCCGGGGCTTGCCCTTGGCGCGTTCCGCCTGACCAAGCGGCTGCCCGTGGCCGCCGGCATTGGCGGCGGCTCGTCCGACGCCGCCGCGGCGCTGCGGCTGCTGGCCCGCGCCAACGAACTGCGCGAGGGCGATCCGCGCCTGATGGACGCCGCGCGCGCGACCGGCTCCGACGTGCCGGTCTGCCTCGACCCTCGTGCGAAATTCATGCGCGGCGCGGGAGAGGATGTGAGCGCGCCGCTGGGTCTCCCGCCCCTGCCCGCCGTGCTGATCAACCCCGGCGTCGCGGTCGAGACGCAAGCCCGGTGTTCCAGCGGCTCGGCCTTTCCCCCGGCGAGCGCGCGGACGGCTCCGCCCATCCCGCGATAGAGCCCGGCATGGAGCGCGAGGCGCTGTGGCGCGCGCTGGCCCGGGGCCGCAACGATCTCGAACATGCGGCGGCGATCGAGGCGCCCGTTATCGGCGACGTGCTCGCGGTGCTGGGCGGCGCGAAGGGCTCCAGACTCGCGCGCATGTCGGGGTCGGGGGCGACCTGCTTTGGCCTGTTCACGACGCCGCGCGCGGCCGTGAAAGCCGTCTCGTGCGATAAAGGCCGCGCATCCGGACTGGTGGATCAAAGCGGCGGTGCTGCGGTGAGGAGGAAGAGATGAGCGCCCACAACCGCCGGCCCGCCGGCAAGCCGCGACGCGAAAGCGGCGCCCGGCCCACCGAGGCCGCGCTGATCTATGGCGCCCACGCCGTGCGCGAGGCGCTGACCGCCGGCAAGCGCAAGCTCGTTGCGCTCTACGCCACCGCCAACGCGATTGCGCGCATCGAGGACGCGGCGAAGGCGGCGGGGCTTAAGCCCCAACTCGTCGAAGCGCGCGAATTGACGCGGCGGCTTGGCGAGGAGGCCGTGCATCAGGGGCTGCTGCTGGAGGCCGGCCCCCTGCCCGAGCGCGACCTCTCCGATGTCGCGGCGACGGGCGGGCTGATCCTGCTGCTCGACCAGATCACCGACCCGCATAACGTCGGGGCGATTCTTCGCACGGCCGCCGCCTTCGCGGTGGAGGCGATCGTCGTCACCGAGCGCCACAGCCCGCAATTTTCCGGCGTGCTGGCCAAGGCCGCGTCGGGCGGGCTGGAGCATGTCGAGATCGTCTCGGTGGTGAACCTCGCCCGCGCGATGGAAGAACTTAGCCGATCACAACTACACGATTCTCGGCCTCGACTCGGAAGGCGCGGACACGCTGGAGACGGTCCCGCTGCAAGCGCCCGTGGCGCTGGCGCTCGGCGCCGAAGGCAAGGGCCTGCGCCGCCTGACGCGCGAACGCTGCGTGGCGGTGGCCCGCCTCGATACGCCGGGCGCGATCAAGAGCCTGAACGTCTCCAACGCCTGCGCGGTGGCGCTGAGCGTGATAAGGCGAAGGCTGGGCTAAAACGCAAAAAAGCCCCGCCAGCCCAAGGGCCAGCGGGGCGAACACAAAACGCGAAACCAAAACTACCGCACCGCGCTCTTCAGCCAGGGCGGAACGCCGTTGCTCAAAAGATAGAGCGCCGCGGCGCCGACGCCGCCGAATAATATCCGCAGCGCCCAGATCACGCCGACAAGCTGCTGCCGTTCGGCGTTGATGGCGTCCATTTTGCGGCTCAATGCGCGCAGCTGCGCGTCGATGCGCGCCTCGCGCTCGCTTTGCGCGATTTGCGCCGCGTGGTCGCGTTCGATGCGCGCCTTTTCGATCTCGTCGAGACGCGCGCCAATCGCGCCGATGTCGCGGAAACAGTCTGGCGTCGGCATTTCGCGCGCTCCACTTCGCTAGGGCTTGGAGGCGGGCGCCAGCGGCCCCGGCCTGTCCGATGAGAACGCGCTGATCAGCGGCGCGACGGCGAGCACGAACACGCCGACGATGAAGGCGTCGGTCTGCTGAATCGCATGGGTCGACGGCGGCGGGCACGTAATCCGGCAAAGCCAGCGTGCCCTTGGCGATGGCGTCGAGCACGGCGACGGCGCCGCTGATGACGAGGCCCGTCGCCGGATCGATTGTTGGAAGTTTCATTGCTGGCCCTCTCGTTAAAAAAGCCTCGCGCGAAAATCTTTCGCGCGAGGTTGGGATGGATTAGAGCCCGGCCTTGCCGATGGCCGCACCGACGGCGCCCTGCGCCGGCAGCTTGCTCTGGATCGCGCTGTTGACGTTGCCGATCGTCGTCTGAACATTGCCGCTCAACGTCGCCAGATCGGCGCCGACACTGCCTGTCGGCACAAAGAACAGGCCGTTGTTCGCCGCCAAGGAAATTGGTGTGATAGGCGAGGCCGACGCGCACGCTTTCCTCGGTGAAGCGCTTCGTTCCCATGAACTGCGACTGCTGCGCGGAAATCGCCGCCGGCGCCACGCCATAGAGCAGACCGGCGCCCGCGACCGTATGCGAGCCCCAATCGGCGTGGTCGTATTCGAGCTTGGCGCTCCATCCCGGAATGAACATCCATTCGACGCCGCCCTTGGCGTGCCAGCCGGCGAAGCTCGGTCCCTGCGTTCCATAGCCGCTCGCGACGGCCTGCGGCGAGCCCGCGTAAACGGAGGAGTCCGTCTTCAGCAGCGACGGCCCGCCGCCGATGTAAACCTGCATCTGCGGCGTCAGCAGCCAGCCGACCTTGGCGGTTGCATCGACGCGCGTGGTCCAGCCCGCGCCGAGCTGCGCGACGGAAGGCGTGACCCCGAGCCCCGGCGTCGCGAAAGTCACGGCGCGCGTATCGCCGCCCACCGGCAGATCGAGCGAAGCCTCGGCGCCGAGCACCCAATTACCCGCCTGATAATTGGCGCCGATGTTCGGGCTGAAGACGAAGGCGCGATTGTTGAGAGCAGCGCTCGCGCCGGAAGCATAGGCGTAAGGCTGAAACGTGGTTCCAACACCGCTGTTGTACGCCTCCAGATTCATGTTCGGCGAAGAGTTGAAGGCGTAGCCGCCGGAAACGCCGAAGTAGAGTCCGGTCCAGGAAGTCGCGGGAACGAACAGCGGCGCCGGCGCGACTTTCGCGGACGGCATATCGGCCGCGCGAGCATTGATCGGGGCGAACGCCGCCAGCGCGCCAAGAATGATTCCAAGCGCGAGACAGGCGATGTCGGAGATGGCGAAACGCCAGATTGAAGCGTGGTTTTCCTTGGTCATGGGATGTCCTTCGGTTGAAAAAAAACCGCCGGCCTTTGAGCGGTCGGCGGCGATGGTCGTTAGCGGCTGAAGTTGTTGGCGGGCGCTGTCGGGAAAAGCCGCGCGGCGTTTCACGATGCGTGCATCGCCCGCGCGTTGGCGAAATATTGGGCTCGATCGAGGAGCCATAAGACTTCAACCCCCGCGACGCCGTGCTCTTGCATGTCGACATACGGATCGTAGTTATCAGCCGGATAAAAATCCCCGGCGAAGAGTTCCGCTTGCCGAAACACCGGCACGCGCTGCACGTGATCGTTGTCATGGAAGGAATGCCGACACTTCGGCGTTCCCCAATCGCCGCCCCAGATCAGACCGTGCTTTCTGGCAAGCGCCTGCAACAGCGCGTAATCGGCCTTCCAATCGACGGCGCCCGATGGCCCGGTGATGCCGAGATCGCAGGCGACGCCATAGCCGTGACAACCGACGTCGCGCAGCTCGGTCGCGTGTTGATTGAACAGTTGCAACTGGCGGCGCGAGGAGCGGAAGGTCTCGAGCACGACGAGGTGATGATCGTGCGTCGCGGCTTCGGCGATCAGCTTCGCGACCGCCGCGCGCGTGCCGGGCTCCAGCAACTCGGTCGATTTTTGAATGTCGATCGAATGAAACGCCGGCGATTTGGCCAGCACGTCGGAATAGAACGAGGCCATGACGGCTCCTTTCCGTGTGAGCAATTTGTGGGGATGGCGGCGAGCGTGGCGCCGATCAGCGTCGGCGGCCGTGCGTCTTGTTTTCGCTTCGCTGGTCGCAGTAGTCGCGCACGAGGCTGAGAAAATCGGCGCGGCGTATTGGCATTCCAAGAAAGGTCGCCTCGACGCAGGCGATCCAGATATTGTGGTCGAGCCGCCAGCGTGAAATCACGAAGGAGCGCCAGCGCGCGAGCTCGGCGTGGTCTTGCGGAATCGGCATGACGTTCGGCCGATGTTCGGGGCGCGGCGGTGGCGCGAAGGACGCTGGAGACGCGAGCGTCCAAGGCGCGAGGGCGAGTTCGCGGCGCGCGCCGCGAACTCGTTCATCGTTTGCGTTTACTTCCTGAAGATCGGCAGCAGCGCCTGGATCGTCGCCGCCGAAATGCCGGGGTTTTTGTCGAGCGCGAGTTGGTCCTCGGTGATCGGCGTCAGGTCGATTTCGACGACTTGCGCGCCGATCTTTTCGGCCTCGGCGTCGAGCGCCTTGCGCGCCTCGGCGTCGAGTTCGCCGGCCCCGAGCTTTTCGCGCGCGGCCTTGATCGCCCTTTGCGCCGGGCCGATCGCGTCGGAAATGTGGGACGCATTGACGGCGAGCGCGACGCGAAAGCCGGGACCGAAGGCGAAGGGCGTCTGCGCCTGCGTTTCCTTCACGCCGTCCTTGATGATTTGCGTCGCGCCCTTGTTGAGCTGGTCTATGCCGACCGAAACCGAAAACGCCTGGTTGACGGTGAGCTTGATCGGCTCCGCGAGCGCGGCGCCAGCGAGGGCGAACAGCGCGGCGATGGAGTAGGCGACGAGCTTCATATTGTTCTCCAGATTTTCGAGAGCTGCTTGGGGATGGCCGCGACAGCCATGTTCGACGCACGGCTGTCGCGATTGTCGGCGCTTAGTCGACGATCCAATTGGACCCGTTGTAGAGGACGGAAATTTTCGACGAACCGCCGCCGGACGAGACCGTCGCGTAATAGGTCGTGCTGTTGCCGTCCGTGATGTAGGCGCGCTGGCCCGCCGTCGGCGAAGCGGGCAGCGTCGCGTAGGTGAGCGGGGCGGTGATCAGGCTCGTCAATTTCAACGTGCCGGAATAGTCGCCAGCCGATCCGTTGCCGAGAGCCATTTCACCTGCAGCTAGTTTCGTCAGGGCCGTGTCGAGGGTTGAAGTCGCCAAGGTGGAGGAATTAGTGAACCCAATTCTGCCGACGGATACGCTGGCAAAGTTATTGCCCTGGAAGGAGAATGCCTGCCCGCCGTTATAAAAGACAAGGAGACCCGAGCCGCTATTCGCGGACCCCAGCCCCATATTTGTGCCGCTGTTTGGCGTGAACACGAGCTGCTGGATCGAGTTGCCGCCTTGACCGATCGTCACCGCCGGCCCGGCGCCGATCGTCAACGCCAGGGAAAGCGCGTTCTGCGATGCGCCGGAAGACCCCGCCGGCGCGGTGAAGAACTCGAACGCCCCGGACGCGCCCGTGCCCGTCCCCATCGACGCGTCGAAGATCGTGTTGGCGCCGGCGATGTTGCTCGTGCCGGTGAGCGTGTTTTGAAAACCGAAGGTCTGCGTGATGGGCGCCGCGGCGTCCGCCCCGCCGAAAAGGAAGGTCGCCGCGCCGGTGCTGCCAAAGAAAGCGTTGCCGGTGAATATCTGGCCGGACCCGACCGTCTGACTTCCAAAGACGATTTGCGTGTCCCGAGCATCGAGCGCGAGGGTCGTAACGCCCGCCGCCGTCAGACCCATGAACGAATATTCACCCGCGATGCCTGCATTATCTCGCGCCAAGTAAGCGGGTCCGGTAATATCCGACCAGGCGCCATACATATAAGGTATGTATGCAGTCGGCGTATGGATCGACTGATGCGGCGACGTGCCCCCCACGTGGCCGGATACCGTCATCGACAACCGAGAAAAGAAGTCGCCGCCATTGTCGAAATAGACAACGACGTTTTTAACGCCTCCTAGGGACTCGTAGAGTTCAAACAGATTGCCGATGCCGCCGGTCGAGCTGGTGCTGGTGATCGACAACGGAGCCGTGTTGTAAAGCTTATCGGTCGTCAGCGCGAGATTTTGATCGTTGCCGAAAGCGAAAACCGAGCCGGGACTGTTGCCAGTCCAGTTGGGATCGGTGGCGTAGAATGTTCCCGGCAGGGATTGCACATAGGTTCCGTCGCTGTAAAGCAGGCCGGCCGTCCCCGTGACCGTCGTCGAGCCGATGGTGATGTTGGAAGCGCCGCCGGTAAACATGCTGTCCGCGCGCGCGGATTGCGCGGCGCACAGCAGCGCCAGCGCGAGAAGGATTTTCTTTAGCATCAGAAGGTCTCCATAACGCCGATGGTTTGAGTTCCGTTGGCCGCGATTCCGTAGATCGCGGCCTGGGTGTTGATTGTCGCCGAAGCGCCGGCGGGAAGCGGCATTCCCGTCGTCGTGGTGACGCCGCTGGCGCCGAAATAGACCGTCGCCGAGCCCGCGTTATAGAGCGTCACGGCGATGCGGCCGGTCCCGGCGACGCCCGCGCGCGCCGCCACGATCTGCGTGGCCGCGGTTCCGATCGAAGCCTGCGACGCGGCGAAGGCCGCCGAGCCGACCGGGCTATTGTTGACGCCGACATTGCCGACCGTGTTCGATCCCGCGGAAAGCGCCGGCAGAGAGGCGATGCTCACCGCCTGCGTCGCCGGGAAGTTGGAGACCGCGACGCTCTGCCCGGACCAGTTCACGGCAAGCGTCGGCGCGGTTCCGATGTTGAAGGTCGGCGTCGCCGCGAAGGCCGGCAATGCGCCGCCCAGCGTCCAGGTGACGCCTGTTCCCGGCGCCACATACCACGGCGCGTCCGCCGAACCCGCTGTACCCTCGTTGTCACGACTCCACCTCCAAATGATGTGATTTTATTGCCGTTGCCATCTTCGATGACGACGCCTTCGGTAATTGAGCCATCCGGGTTTTTCCATTGCATGTGCTACTCTCCTGGTTGTACGCGCGCTCGCGATCGCGCCGGGAGAATCCGGCGCGTCGAAATCGCTCGATGGTGTGGAACTGTTCGCGGCGCTTGAGCGGCGCGCTACGCCGTGGCGACGTTCGGCAGCAGATAGTGGATCGTCATGCGCACCGTGCCGCCGGTGAAACTTCCGCCCGCCGCCGTGTAGAGCACGGAGGTCGCCGCGTAGAAGGGATTGGGGCCGATCAGCCCAAGATTGGCGGAGCCCGCGCTTACGCCGAGCGAAGCGCCGAACTGCGAGGCGTTGCCGGCGACGCCGCAACTATACGAGGTCGCGCCGGTGATCGCGGTGACGACCCGGTTCGAGACCGCGAGCACGATCGCCCCATTCGGAATCTGCGCGGTCGAACTCGTCGTCGCTCCCGCGAGCGTCACGAGTTGCTCCAGACAGCCAAGCGTTATGCCGCCGCCATGCGCCGCCTGCGCGAGCAATGTCGCTGCGCTGATCGTCAACACCTCCGACAGCTTCGCCGCCGCGAAGCCGCCAGCGGTGGCGCCGTCCTGCACGACGAGGCGATTGTTGGTGGTGTCGACGACAACCTCGCCCTGCGCGCCGGTAAAGGCGGCGACATTGGCGGCGGTGTCGCGCCGCAATTGAACCTGTGTGCTCATAAGAGCGCGCTCCTTGTGGGGGGTGGAAGCAACGATCGTCATTGCGAGCGAAGCGAAGCAATCTTAGGAGTCACGCGCAACTCCGCCGATTGCTTCGCTTCGCTCGCAATGACGAGTTTGGCCGCGCCAGCCCGTTAGGCATAAAAAAGCCCGCCGGTTCGCTTAGCGACGGCGGGCGATTTCTCGCGGCTGTTTCGGCGGCGGCGCCGTCAGATGTTAAAATCGCGCCGCGTAAAAATCGAATAGAGTTCAATTCCGTGGCGCGCGAGATTCTGCCGCGCGCCTTCCTCGCGATCGATCACCACCAGCGCCTTGCGGGCGATGCTGCTTGGATGCTCCATGTACATCCCCTCCATCGACTTGATGATCGAATTGCCTGATGTCGCCACGTCGTCGATCAGCAGCGCTTCCTCGCCTTCGGAGACGAAGCCGTCGATGCGCTCCAGCGCGCCATGCGCCTTGGCTTCCTTGCGCACGAAGAAAGCGTCGACGGGATACTCCTTGATGAAGCTCATCACCGACACGGCCGAGACCATCGGAATAGCTCCGACCGCGAGACCGCCGACACAGCGCAAACCATGATGCCGCATGAAATCGACGATGACATCGCCGAGAATCTTCGCGCCCTCGGGCAGCATCGTCGTCTGCCGCAACTGGAACAGATAGGTGCTCTTGCCGCCCGAAGAGAGCGTGAAATCGCCTCTTTTGAGCGAGTGAAGCTCGATCAATTCGCGCAGCCGCGCCCAGCGCGCGTCCGAGCGCTCGATAACCGCGAAATCGGCGCGCGTCGGGGCGGAGTCGTTCATGGGTTTTGACCTCGTGGGCGAGTGCATGGATCGCGCGAGGCCGTAACAGTTTTTGGGCGGACGGGCAATGTCACGAAGTCACATTCCCCAGATCGACCCTCGCGGAAACCGCCCCGCCCGCCGTGCCCCAATCGTCGAAAACCCCAACCGGCGCGCTGGCGAGCCCCCAGTCCTGATCCTGTCCAAGCTCCAGCGATGTCGTGACCGGGCCGACCACGCCGGCGCCGCTCGGGACATAGCTGTAAACCGCGCAGTTCGACAAATCCTCGAGGCCGCCGCCGAAGACGTTGAAGCTCTGGAACTTGAGATAGACCGTCTGGCCGATGAAATTGGCGGGGAGCGCATATCGCGCCACCGCGCCGTCGAGCCGCGCGAAGGGCGCCGCCGTGGAATGCGCCGCCGCCGTCGTTCCATACATGCCGCGCGGAAGGCCGGCGAGATTGTATTTATAGGCCGCTGTCAGCGTCGCGCTGGCGAACCCAAGAGTTCGCCGTCGACCAGACAAAGCGTTTGCCCGGCCTGCGCCGCCGCCTGCGTCGCCGTCGTCAGCGCGCCGGCGCTTTCCGTCAGATCGACGCTCAGCGCATCCGCCGTGTCGTAGCCCGTCGCCATCGGCAGCGGCGCCGTCAGAAAACCCTGGCGCAGCGGCGCGGTGATCGTCGTGACTTTTTGGAAGGTGAGATTGTCGAGCGAAGCCCAGACCAGCGCGCCGCCCCAATTGGGATCGGCGGCGCCGCTCGCGCCGCCCGAGGCGCCGAGCCAGATTTCGGCGGTGTTGCCGGTCAGGCCGGGCGGCGGCTCGAAGATCAGCGGCGTGTTGACGGAATCGGCGGCCACGCCGGCGTTGATCGAGCCGCCGCCGCTGGCGCCGGTTGGATTGGCGGCCGGCGTCGCGACGCCTTGCGGCATTTCCTCCGCCGTCACGCTCAACTTGCCGCTGTCGTCTTCCTCGATGCTGACGATGCGGACGGGATAGTTGCTCAAGCCGAGATTGGCGTCGGTCAGACTCACGATGTCCATCGGATCGAGCAGGCAGAACTCCCAGGACAGCGCGAATTTGAAACTGGCGCGCACATAGAGCCCGCGTTGCAGAATCGTCTGCGCGACCACCGACGCGACATTGAGGTCGCAAATCTCATGCGCGGTGATGGTCGATCCCACGCGCAGGCCATATTGTTCGATCATCGCCTGATCGCGCGCCGACACCGGCGTCGCCTGATATTCCGGCAGGCCCTGCGGCGCCAATATATCCGACGGGCCCGATGGCCCCGTGCTGATTCCGGTGCGGTTGAGCGCCTCGATCCATTGCATGTTGGGCAGCGTGAAGGGATCGACGCGCGAGACCTTGATCGGATCGTCGCCCGGCGTATAGACGAGATCGGCGTCGGTGAGCGCATAGGCCGGCGTCATATTGGGAACGAAGGTCGCGCCATTGCCGGTGACGCTCTCGTCGCCATAGGGAATGAAGCGCAGCCGGTCGCCCGACCACACCGCCGCGACGTTCAGCAATTGCAGCCATCGCGTCAACACGCTCGACGCCGTTTCGGTCTGGTTGAGCGTCGGACTGAAGCACAGCCCCATCGCGCGGCAATAATTTTGCAGCGACGCGCCGCTCGAACCATAAAGCGTCGTCGCGTCGATATTGGCGCCGGGAAAGCCGACGCCATATTGCGGATTGAGCAGAAAATCGGCGATCACTTGCGCCGGATCGGCGTCGAGTCCATTCGCGCCCGTGCCATAGAGCGGCCCCTGAACCTCGAAGTTCAGCGTGCCGATGCTGGCCGAGGCGCCAAGGCCGAAATTCGCCGCGCAGACATAGGCCGTGCCGGGATAGGCGAGGCTTTGGCTCGAATAATTCGCGGCGAGATAGCCCCATGGCGCCTGGTTCGGCGCGCCGTTGAACAGCGTGAGTCCGAGCGATGAAAGCCCCGAGCCGCCGCCCGATACAACGCCGCCCGTCGTCGTGAATTGCGCGCCGTAAGTCGATTGGCTCTGCCAGACTTGATTGACGCCGACGATCGGCCCCTCGCACAGCGCCATCATCAGATCGGCGGAATAATTCCACCCGGAAAGACTCCAGGTGACGCCGCCGCCCCCGCCGCCAAAGATCGAGCCCTTGCCCGCCGACTGCTGCGGCGTGTACACCGGAACCGCCCGGAAATTGGCGTAAAAGAAGACGTTCACGGCGAGCTTGCTCATTCCCCACACGAGAGGAATTGGCAACGTGTTGGTCGCGGTTTGCAGTTGCAGACCGGTATAGGCCGGCCAGATCGCGGCGGTCTGCGGCGAGGCTTTTTTGGCGGCGAGAAAGCTCATTGGGGCCCATCCAAAACGCTGGCGTAAATTGCGGTCGCGACGCGCTCGGCCATCATGGCGTTGCGCTCCACGGCTTCTTCGAGAACGACCCGCGACGGCAGCGAGGCGTGAATGATCGTCAACGGATCGAGGCGGGAAATCAGCCCGCCATGACTGTAGGATCGCCCGACGCGAAACAGCATCACGTCGCCGACTCGCGGCGCCGTCACCCTGCGCGCGCGCGGCAGCACGAGGTTGAGGTAACGCTCTTCGTCGCGGTGCATGTGCCAGTCATGCGTATAGGGGCGCGGATCGAACGGCTCCACCAGCCCAAGATCGACGAAGACGCGCACCAGCAGCATTCCGCAATCGACGCCGACGCCCTTGATGTCGGCGCAATTGTGATAAGGCGTGCCGATCCACGACCGCGCCTCGGCGATGATTTTTTCACGCATGTGGGGATTCCGTGCGATGCGAATCCCTTCGCCCACTTGTGGGAGAAGGTGGCTCTTGCGAAGCAAGGGTCGGATGAGGGTGCATGGGAACTTCCAACCCAGTCGCAACGTCCCTCATCCGTCATGCTTCGCATGACACCTTCTCCCGCAAACGGGAGAAGGAAGTGCGCTGCTCACATCGCCATCTGTGGCGGCGGCACGAACGGAAACGCGCGAAAATTCGCGAGGTTGTCGAACTTCGTCCCGCACGTGCCCATCGTGTGGTCGCAGCCCTGATAGACGGTGATCGCGTCGCCCGCGGCCGGGGCCTCCGGCAACGGATACATCAGCGTCAGCGACGTAGCGGCGACAACGTATTTGACCGTCGCGACCACGCCCGCGTTGGCGCCTGTGCTGAACACGATCTTCCCCTGCAGATGCGCCGCGAGCGCGCCGGAAAAATTGATGAGGCTCGTTGTCGACGCCGCGCCGATGACTCCGTTGGTTGAAAAAGCCCCCGCCGGCAGGCCGCAGCCGAGATCGAACAGCGTGTGAAGACAGGTCGGCGCGAAGATGTTGCGGGGCATGTCGATGTCGAGCAGCACTACTCGTTGGCTACGGTGAGCTTGGCCTTGGTGCGGCCCACTTCGTCCACCGTCGAGACGCGGCCGTAGAACAGCGTCACGCCATCGACCAGCGTTCCGCCCAGAAAATCGGAAAAGAACACGCGGTCGCGCCGCACCATCGCGCCATCGAACGCGCCGTCGCGCAGCGCGACGAGAAACGCCGCGCCGCTCGTTAGATCGCCGGGCCTCGCGGCGATGGTGATCTCCTGGCGGTCGACGTTGAGCCCGGTCGCGGCGCGATATTTCAGGCCGGAGACCAGCGGGCCATTGGCGAGAAACTGCTTGCCCGCGTAAACAATGGGCACGTCGGCGTTGGTGTAGGTCAGCGTCGCTCCGCCAGTCAGCGAGAATGTGTAGCAATCCGCGAAGGCGATTTGAATATCGGGGCTGGCGCGCGCGGCGGTCAGGAAATTGATGAGCGTCGAGGAAGCCGTCTTCATTGCCGAATGCTCCGAAATTTGACGCTGTTCGCCGCCCAGAGATTTTGCATGAAGTTCTCGAAATCCTGACTGTCGTCGAGAAAGCGGCACACGAAGGCATAGGCGAAGGAAGCCGTGATCGTCGCACCGCTCAAAGGCGGGGCGCTGAATGAAAGCAGGTTCGGCGCGATGAGCGACCAGTTGGAGACGGCGGCGCCATTGACCGCGACGCTCGTCACGCCGGTCACGTAAAAATCGCTATCCAATCCCGCGCCGATCGAGCGAACAAACGCAAATTGTGTCGTCGCGCCGTCGCCGGCCGCTATCGTTTGGTTGGTCGCTGCGTTGTCGTTCGGGTCGACATAGAGGAATGCGCCGTACCAGCCGCCGCATTGCAGGTAAAGACCGATCACCGCCTGCAAGGATTGCGCGCCGAGGCCAGGGTTGCACGCGGCGTCCGAGGCCAGCGCCTCGAAGCCGACCTCGAATTCATAGAGCCCCTGATACAGCGCCGTGCGAACCGTGCGCCCGGAGTCATGCTCGGCGACATTGGTCGCGGTGATCGGGCTCTTGGTCGCGAAGGTCTGGCCGGTGAGAGTGGGGAATGTTGGAAGATTTATGCGGCCTCACATTGCACCGGCGCTCTTCCTTCTCCCACTTGTGGGAGAAGGTGGCTTGCGAAGCAAGGGTCGGATAAGGGCTGCCGGGAGGTTCCAACCAGTCGCAACGCCCCTCATCCGACCCCACTACGGGGCCACCTTCTCCCGTAACGGGAGGAGATGCGCCGTCACAGTTTCACCGTCACCAGTTTCACGCTCTTCAAGCGAAACAAGTTGTAGGCGAACTGCTCGAAATCGAGCGCGTCGTCTTTGAACCGACACAGCCACAACGCCGCGCCGTCAACATTGACGCTCGCGCCCATCGCCGGCGCGTTGGCGAGCGTGAGGCTGGGCTGGTAGCCGGGCGAGAGACTCCACGCGCCGGCGCCAGCGCCACGCCGTTTACGCGCACGGCCGTCAGGCTCGACACGCCCGCCAGCGGCTCGGTGAACGCCCCGGTCGCTCGCTGCATTGGAAACACCGTCGTCGCGCCGTCGCCGTTTCCGATCAATTGGTTCGTCAGCGCGGAGAGCCCCGGCGGCGAGAGCCAGAAGGGTTGCGCCTGTCCCTGCATGCTTTCGAAGAAGCCGAGGATGTTTTGCAGTTCTTGCGTCGCCGCGTCGGCGCGCAAAAAATCATAGGTCAGTTCGATCTCGTAAAGCGGCCAGCGCATCTTCATGCGCCGCGACGACTTGCCCGACGCGCGCCCGTGCTCAAGCGTCGCGAACCGCGGCGTCACCTTGCTCGACCAGCCCTGCCCGATCAATGTCGGAAAGCTCGCGAACGGGCCGAAGCTCGGCGCGCTCGAAGGCAATTGCGGCGGCAGCGACGGCAGCTTGCCGTTGAGCCAATGGCCGTTCGCCC
>CAVZKF010000014.1:0-101962 GCA_963775775.1 uncultured Alphaproteobacteria bacterium | reverse complement strand
GCCGTCTGGAGCGTCGGCGAGCACATAGGCGCCCCGCGCGACCCCCGAGGCGGCCGCGTATTTGCCGCGGTCCAGAGTTCGGCAGCGGTTGGCGCGACAACGCCAGCGCGGCGGGCTCATGTCGCAACTTCATGATATAGCGATAGGCCTCGACAACCTCGTTGGCGTCAGCCGGCCGCAACATGACGAGGCCCGGGATGGCCCGGAAGGAAGCGAGTTGTTCAACCGGCTGGTGGGTCGGGCCGTCCTCGCCATCACCCATGGCGTCGTGGGTGAACACGAAGATCGTAGGCAGTTCCATCAGGGCGGAAAGCCGAATGGCCGGCCGCGCGTAATCGCTGAAGATGAAGAAGGTGGCGCCGAAAGCCCGCAGTTTTGACAGGGAGAGTCCGTTGACGACGGCCGCCATTGCGTGTTCGCGAACGCCGAAGTGTAGATTTCTGCCGCCAAAGGCGCCTGGTTCGAAGTCCCCGGCTCCTTCGAACTTCAGCGTGATTTTGGTGGACGAGGCGAGATCCGCCGATCCGCCCAGCAGCCACGGCACGTTTTGCGCGAGCACGTTGAGCACCTTGCCCGAGGCTTCGCGTCCCGCGACGCCCTTCGGATCGGCGGGAAATGTGGGCAGCCCCGCATCCCATCCGCGCGGCAGCTCACGGCGTTGCATCAAATCGATCTCGAGCGCGAGCTCCGGATATGCCGACCGATATGCGGCGAAGAGTTGCGTCCACCGCCCGTGAGCCTCGGGACCCGCGGTCCCAATACCAGCCGCGAAGCGATCGCGGACCGCGTCGGGAACCAGAAAATGTGCGTCCTCGGGCCATCCGTAGTCACGTTTGACGAGGCGAACTTCCTCTTCGCCGAGCGGCTCGCCATGAGCCGCGGCGGTATCCTGCTTATGCGGCGAGCCGTAACCGATATGACTGTCGAGAATGATGAAGGTCGGACGTTCTTTGGTTTTGTGAAAGATGTTCAGCGCGTGCTGGATTCGGTCAATGTCATTCGCGTCGCCGACGCGCAGGACATTCCAGCCGTAACCCAGAAACCTGGCCGCGATGTCCTCCGTAAAGGTGATGCGCGTGCTGCCGTCGATGGTGATGTGGTTGTTGTCATAAATCCAGCAGAGGTTGTCCAAGGCGAGATGGCCCGCGAGAGACGCGGCTTCCGATCCAACCCCTTCCATCATGCAGCCATCACCGCAAACCGCATAAATATTGTAGTCAAAGATTTCATAGTTCGGCCGATTGTAGCGGTTGGCGAGCCATTTTTCGGCGATCGCCATGCCGACGCTCATCGCAATGCCCTGTCCGAGCGGGCCGGTCGTGGCCTCGACGCCTGAGACCCAATGATACTCGGGGTGACCCGGGGTCTTGCTACCGAGCTGGCGGAAGTGTCTGATATCGTCGAGCGACACCGCGAGTTCCCCGAGGCGCTCGTAGTCCGCGTTCACCGCGCGGACGCCGGCGAGATGAAGCACCGACCACAAGAGCATGGAGGCATGACCGTTGGAGAGCAAGAACCGGTCGCGATTGGGCCAAATCGGGTCTTGCGGATCGAACCGCATGACGCGATTCCAGAGCGTGTAGACGAGCGGCGCCAGCGCCATTGGCGTGCCGGGATGTCCCGACTTCGCCTGTTGGACCGCATCTATCGACAGCGTGCGGATACAATTAATCGACAGTTGGTCCAGTTGCGCGCCGGTCATCGGTCGGGGTGTGTTGGCGCCGGCGACGGTTGCTGTGCTCATTTTCGCATCTCCAAATTCTCGCGCGCGCCGAGTTGCTCCGCCGCCTCGCGATCGGCGAGTATCAGCGCCTGGTCCTGACGCACGCCCGACGCCGGAATCGATGGGTCTCTGTCGCATAGACGCGCCAGCGCCCCGGCTTTCTCGCGGCCCGTCACCAGCCATAGGACGCGCCGGGACCGGTTGATGATTGGAAAGGTCAACGTCATTCGGCGTCTGCCCTGGTATGGGCCGGTCACCGCGACGTCCGCGTCGGTGACTTCGAGGACCGGATCGCCGGGAACCAGCGAGGCGGTGTGGCCGTCGACGCCGAGGCCGAGATGGACGAGATCAATGACCGGCGGCGATCCCGCCACATCCGTCAATATTCTCGCATATTGCAAAGCCGCGGCATTGAGATCGGGCGCTTCGACAGGCATTGCGTGGATGTGGCGAAGCGGCAGCGGCGCATGATCGAGCAGGCTTTCGCGCAGATGCGTGAGGTTTCGCTCAGGATCGCCAACGGGCGCCGCCCGTTCGTCCACTTGAACGACATGCAAGCTCTCCCAGGGAATTTGCTCATCGGCCAATGCGCGCAGCATAAGCCACGGCGTGCTGCCGCCGCTGACCGCCATGACATAGCGCCCTCGCGAAACAACTGCCGCGCGAGCGTCGGCGGCGACGATATCCGCCGCCCTGCGGGCGATCGCGGCCGCTTCGGGATGGACTTCGATCTTCACGCGGAAACCTCATGATGGAGACCCGCGCATGTGGATCGCCGCAGGAAGATATTGGTGGCTTCCACATGCGCCCCCGTCGCGCGCCGCGACGGCGAAAAGGTAATTAGAGCGCGGTCGAGAGGATTGGCGGCGGACCCGCGTCCTTTTTTCAACCAGCCTGTCGCGAGCCGCGCGATGACCGCCCGCGTCAGAGCCGTATCGCGGACCGCAGCCGCTCCATGGCGGCGCTAACGCTTTCGCTGGCATTGAAAATCGCGGATCCGGCCACGAGCACGTCGGCTCCCGCGGCGACGGCCAACGGAGCGGTTTCCGCGTCGATCCCTCCGTCGACCTCGAGGCCGCACCCCGGTTTGATTCGGTCGATCATCTGTCGCGCGCGCGCGATCTTCGGAAGCGTCCCGTGAAGGAAGCGCTGATGTCCAAATCCCGGATTCACCGTCATGACCAGCACCTGGTCGAGGTCTTGCAGGATCTCTTCCAGCACGGCCGCGGGAGTCGCCGGGTTGATGGCGACGCCGACCAGCTTTCCCAACGCCTTGATGCTTTGCACGGTGCGCGACACATCGTTGGCGCCCTCCCAATGGACCAGAAACAAATCCACGCCGGCCCGCGCGAATTCGTCGACGAAGGCGTCTGGATTCGAAATCATCAGATGCGCTTCAAGCGGCAGGCGGGTCACTGTTCGCAGCGAACGGATGATCATCGGCCCCATCGAAAGATTGGGCACGAAATGCCCGTCCATCACGTCCGCGTGGATACGGTCCGCGCCGGCGCGCTCGGCCTCCAGGACCTGATCGCCGAGACGCGCGAAATCGGCCGCGAGGATCGACGGAGCGAGTTTCACTGCATCGGTCGTCACGTCGCGCCCTTGAGTTGACGGAAACGGCGGATCAGATTGTTGGTCGAGCCGTCATGGTTGAGCTTCGGCTCCGTCTCGCTCTCCAATTCGGGGATGATGCGCTGGGCCAAGGCCTTGCCGAGTTCGACGCCCCACTGATCGAAGGAGTTGATGTCCCATATGACGCCCTGGGTGAACACGCTGTGTTCGTAGAGCGCGACCAACTTCCCCAGCGCCATTGGGGTCAGTCGATCCATCAGGATAATGTTGGACGGGCGGTCGCCTTCGAAAACCCGGTGCGGAACGAGCCGCTCAGGCGTGCCCTCCGCCTCGACTTGCTCGCGGGTTTTCCCGAAGGCGAGCGCCTCGGCCTGCGCGACGACGTTCGCGAGCAGCATTTCGTGATGCCGGCCGAGTGGGTTGAGCGCCTGTGCGAAAGCAACGAAATCGCAAGGAATGATCCGGGAGCCCTGATGGATCAATTGATAGAAGGAGTGCTGACCGTTGGTTCCCGGCTCGCCCCAATAGATCGGGCCGGTGGGCGTTTTCACCGGCGTCCCATCGAGCCTCACATGCTTGCCGTTGCTCTCCATCGTCAACTGCTGGAGGTAGGCGGGGAAGCGTTTGAGGTACTGATCGTAGGGCAGCACCGCGACGGTTTGCGCGCCGAAAAAGTTGTTATTCCAGACGCCGATAAGGCCGAGGAGCGCCGGCAGGTTGCGCTCGAACGGCGCCGCGCGGAAGTGCTCGTCGATCGCCCGGAAGCCCTCCAGCATCGCGCGGAAATGATCCGGGCCGATGGCCAGCATGGTTGAGAGCCCGATCGCCGAATCCATTGAATAGCGGCCGCCGACCCAGTCCCAGAACTCGAACATGTTCGCGGGGTCGATGCCGAATTCCGCGACTTTTTCGGCGTTCGTCGAAACAGCGACGAAATGTTTGGCGACAGCCTTGGCGTCGCCTCCAAGGCCGCGAAGCGACCAATCGCGCGCGCTTTTGGCGTTGGTCATCGTCTCGAGCGTCGTGAAGGTCTTCGAGCAGATGATGAACAGCGTTTCCGCCGGATCGAGATCCCGTGTCGCCTCCACGAAATCGCTGCTATCGACGTTCGAGACGAATCGAAACGTCATGCCGCGGTCGCTGTAATATTTGAGCGCCTCATACGCCATCACCGGCCCGAGGTCGGAGCCGCCGATGCCGATATTGACGATGTTGCGAATGCGTTCGCCGGTGTGGCCTTTCCACTGGCCGCTTCGGACGCGTTGAGCGAAGTCGGCCATCTTGTCGAGCACGGCGTGGACCTGCGTCACGACGTTCACGCCATCGACGATTATGGCCGCGCCTTTTGGGGCGCGAAGGGCGACATGCAAGACGGCGCGATTTTCGGTCGTGTTGATTTTCTCGCCCCGAAACATCGCCTCGATCTTGGCGCGCAATCCGGATTGTTCGGCGAGTTCGATGAGCAGCCCTAGCGTCTCGTCGCGAATGCGATTTTTTGAGTAATCCAGAAAGACGCCGGCGGCCTGCGCGGTCATCCGCTCGCCGCGCGTCGGATCGTCGCTGAACAGGTCTCGCAGGCGTTGGCCGCGCATGTTCGCGTGATGAGCTTCGAGAGCGCGCCACGCCGCGTCATTGCTCGTCGATCGCCCGGAGAATGTCTCGGCTTTCGCGTTCGGTCGCGGCGCGCTTTCCGCTCCTCCAGGCGCCTCGTTTCGAACGAGTTCCGGTTCGCGGGAGAGCGGCGGCGCTTCCCACAGCTTAAATCCGCCGCGAAAGGCGTTGACGTTATCGCCCGCTCGACAATTCGGCGGCAGAGTTTCGAGCTTCTTCACATTGCCCCCGCCGAGCACGGTTTCGTCGGGCTCCAACGCCGTGACGAGCCGCGCTACAACGTCGGCGACGTCGTTCCGCCACCGCTTCTTGCCGTGGCGCATGAGTCCCGCCCGGCCGACATAAGCCTCGTAGGTGCGCTTCTTGTAAGGCAGGTGGCCAAGCTCCATCGGCTCCACGACGCCATCGGCGATGACGGTCGATCCAAGCCCGGTGCCAAGGCCCAGAAAGAGCATCTTGCCGCCCCGGTAGCTTCCCAACGCCTGCATGGCGGCGTCGTTGATAACTTTCACCGGACGGTCAAATGCTTCTGCGAAATCAAAACCGACCCACCCGCGCCCCAAGTTATAGGGGTTCATGATCGGCCGGCCGCCGACGACAGGGCCCGGATAGCCGATCGACACTGCGTCATAATTCCAATCTTCAGTGAGCTTCTTGACCTCTGAAATCATCTGGCCGGGCGTCATCGTCGGCCCGGATGGAAATGATCGAGGCTCGCTCTGGCCGGTCGCGAGAATCTTGACCGAGGTTCCGCCCACATCGACGACCAGCACGCTTTTGATCGAGGGCGCGATCGCAATGTCGTCGAGCCGCGCCGTTCGCTCCCCGCCGGCGACTAGTGAGTTCGCGCGCATCGGGCTAGCTAGCTCGTTTGAGAAGCGCGCATTTTGATCCAACCACGCTCATCAGGTCGCTCCATGAATTGGTGAATGATTTCGCGCCTTCCTCCTGAAGCTGGGCTGACAGCGCGCGGACATCGATCGCCTCGGCGAACCGCGCCAGAAGGTCTTCGCAATCGCCACCGTCCGCCGGCATTGTCGCGCCGATGGCGCCGTGTTCGGCGAGCGCCTTCAGCGTGCCCTCCGGCATGGTGTTCACAGTGAATGGCGCGGCCAGCGCCTTAATGTAGAGGACATCCGAAGCCTTTGGATCCTTGGTTCCGGTGCTGGCCCACAAAAGGCGTTGCGGACGCGCGCCGGCGTTGTAGGCTCGCATCCATCTGCGCGAACTCAGCAATCGGAGATAGGCCTTGTAGACCCGCTTGGCGACCGCGACGCCAAGCTGGTTGTTGAGCGCCTCCGGAACCTTCCCGGCCACCGCGACGTCCCAGCGGCTGATGAAGATCGAGGCCACCGAGCCGACGTCGGGGTTCAATCCCGCTTCGATGCGGCGTTCGACGCCCTTCATGAACGCATCGGCGGCCGCGAGATATTGATCGTCGGAGAACAACAAAGTGACATTGACCGGCACGCCGGCGAAGATTGCATCTTCGATCGCCGGCAACCCCTCTTTGGTGCCGGGAATCTTGATCAGCAGATTGGGTCGTCGCGCCGACGCATGCAACTCCTTGGCCTGGGCGATCGTCGCCTTGGCGTCGTGCGCGAGCAGAGGCGAGACTTCCAGCGAAACCCAGCCGTCGACGCCGTTTGTTCGGTCATGGACGGGACGAAACAGGTCCGCGGCCTCCCTAAGATCCTCCAGCGCCAATTCAAAAAATAATTTCTCGCCGGACTTGCCCTCAGCGAGCTTGGTTTTGATCTCGTCATCGAAATCATTGCCGTTCCTGATCGCGTGATCGAAAATCGTCGGGTTGGAGGTCAGGCCGGTGACCGACAACTCGTCGATGTAGCGCCGGAGAAGGCCCGTCCTCAACATGCCGCGCGTGAGGTTGTCAAGCCAGAGGCTTTGGCCGAGATCGCTCAGAACCTTTGTCGCTTTCATGGCGTCGCTTCGAGGTAATTGTCACTCCGAGCCTAAATATTGCGAAGGCCTCTCCCGTCAACCAAGGGCGTGAACGCGCCGCCGCTTTTGGAAATAAAACGACTGGCGGCGCTTGTTTCACGCCAGTTTCGCGCTCTGTACGCCGTCAGTCGCCGCTCGGCGGACGCGTCGGCTGCGTTCTGGCTCGAAGGAATTTCCGCGGCTGGCGCTCCGGGCGCGCCAAGAACTCGGGGCGCGCCGAGAAGGAGAACTTGGCGCGAAAGAGAGCGGCGCCCGCCTCGCGGCCGCGCCGGTGACGTTCATGGCTAGATCGAGGACATTCGCCAATTCCGTTGCGAAGACGCCCTTGGCGCTCGACGCCGCGGCTGCGCGAACTTGCCATCGAATGGCGGGAGGAGGCGCTCGCCTGTCCGACAAGCGACGCGAATTTCGAAGGTGGAATTTTCATGCCTAGTCGCATCGAGGATTACGCGCTCATCGGCGATTGCCAAACCGCCGCGCTCGTCTCCAAGGACGGCTCGATCGACTGGCTCTGCTGGCCCCGCTTCGATTCCGGGGCGTGTTTCGCGGCGCTGTTGGGCGACGCGAGCAATGGCCGTTGGCGGATCGCGCCAGCCGCCGCGGAAGCGGAGGCGAGCGTGCGGTCCAGGCGCCGCTACCGGCGCGGCACGCTGATCCTCGAAACCGAGTTCACCACCGCCGATGGCGGCGCCGTCGTCGTGATCGACTTCATGCCCCTGCGTGGGGAGCGGTCCTGGTCCCACCTCGTGCGTCTCGTCGTCGGCCGCCGCGGTGTTGTGCCGATGCGCTCGGAGTTGATCGTCCGGTTCGGATACGGCGCTTGGGCGCCGTGGGTGACGCGCAGCGAAACCGGGGATCTCCTCGCGATCGCGGGCCCGGACTCGCTGATCCTGCGCACTCCAGTCGAGCTTCGGGGCGAGGGATTGACGACGGTCGGCGACTTCACGGTGTCGGCCGGGCAGCGGACGCCATTCGTTGTCACCTATGTCCCCTCCCACCTGCCTCCTCCCGATCCAGTGGACGCCGACGACGCGCTGCGATCAACGGAAGAATTCTGGCGGTCGTGGGCGAGTTCCTGCCGTAGCCCCGAACAGCACATCGAGATTGTCACGCGCTCGCTGATCACGCTGAAGGCTCTGACCTATGCGCCGACGGGGGGCATTGTCGCCGCGCCAACCACCTCGCTGCCCGAGCGGCTAGGGGGGCCGCGCAACTGGGACTATCGCTACTGTTGGCTGCGCGACGCTACGCTGACGCTCCTCGCGCTGATGAACACGGGATATTACGAGGAAGCGAAGGCGTTTCGCGGTTGGCTGCTCCGCGCCGCCGCCGGAAGCCCGGCGGATATCCAGATCATGTACGGGGCCGCGGGCGAACGATGGCTGCCCGAGCGCGAAGCGCCCTGGCTCCGCGGGTACGAGAACTCGAAACCCGTGCGCATCGGCAACGCCGCCGTCGACCAGTTCCAGCTCGATGTTTTCGGCGAGGTGATGGACGCGGCCCATCATGCGCGGGCGAGTGGGCTCCAGGACATAGAGGCCGCGTGGGAGTTTCAGCTTGCGCTGCTCGAACATTTGGAAGCCGAGTGGCGCACCCCCGACGAAGGCATCTGGGAGGTGCGGAGCGGACGCCATCATTTCACCCATTCGAAGGTGATGGCGTGGGTGGCTTTCGACCGCGGGATCAAGTCCATGGAGGCATTCGGGCTCGCGGGCCCGATCGACCGATGGCGTCGGGTCCGCGCGGAGATCCATGAAGAGGTCTGCCGGCGCGCGTTCAATACGGATGTCGGCTCGTTCGTCCAGGAATACGACAGCGAATCTGTTGGATGCGAGCGCGCTGCTGATCCCGCAGGTCGGCTTTTTGCCGCCCGACGATCCGCGTATCCGAAGCACTATCGAGGCCATCGAGCGAAAGCTGCTACGCGGGGGATTCGTGCTCCGATATGACACCGCCGAGACCCAGGATGGGTTACCGCCCGGTGAAGGCGCCTTTCTTCCCTGCAGCTTCTGGCTTGCCGACGCTTATGTCCTGATCGGGCGTCTCGCGGACGCGAGACGGCTGTTTGAGCAGCTAGTCGCCTTGTGCAACGACGTTGGGCTGCTCGCGGAGGAATATGACGCGGGCGCTCAACGTTTGGTTGGCAATTTCCCGCAGGCGTTCTCCCATATCGCGCTCGTGAACACGGCGCATAATATCGCTCACGTGACGAAGCCATGCGAGCAACGTTCCGGAAACGTGCGGCTCGCGGCGGTGGAGTGACAAGTTTGGGTGGCTCAGATTCCCCGAGCTGACGCGGGGCTTTCGAGGAGTAAGGCAATGAACAAGGACCAACTTGTTCGGACCGCGGCGGCGATGGCGGCCCCAGGGAAAGGGATTCTCGCCGCGGACGAGAGCGGCGGAACCATCGCCAAACGCTTCGCCGCGACGGGAGTCGCGTCGACCGAAGAAACGCGCCGTGATTACCGAGAGTTGCTGTTCCGCTCGGAGGGCGCGATAAATCAATATATTTCCGGCGTCATCCTGTACGATGAAACGATCAGGCAGACGGCGAAGGATGGAACGCCACTGGTGAAATTGATTGAAGCCGCGGGCGCGGCGCCGGGGATCAAGGTGGATTTGGGCGCCAAGCCGCTCGCCAATTTTTCCGGCGAGACCATTACCGAGGGTCTCGACGGCCTCCGGGAGAGGTTCGATGATTACCGACGCCTGGGAGCACGCTTCGCCAAATGGCGGGCCGTCATTCACATCGACTCCTTCAACGGAATTCCTTCAGCCTTCGCGGTCGAGGCGAATGCCCAAATGCTCGCGCGATATGCGGCCGTTTGCCAAAACGCAGGTCTCGTGCCCATCGTGGAACCCGAGGTTTTGATGGACGGCGACCACGATATCGATCGTTGCGGCGAAGTGACCGAGTTTGTGTTGAAGACCGTCTTCATGCGCCTTTATGAGGCGCGCGTCTTTCTCGAGGGGATGGTGTTGAAGCCCAATATGGTTGTCCCTGGTCGGAAGAATCCGAAGCAGGCTTCTCCAGAATCAATCGCGCGGGCCACAATTCGAGTGCTTAAAAACTGTGTCCCCGCCGCGGTTCCTGGCGTCGCGTTCCTCTCCGGCGGGCAATCGGATGTCGAGGCCACCGCTAATCTTGACGCCATCAAGAATCTCGGCGGACCGTGGGCGCTAACCTTTAGCTACGGTCGCGCCCTGCAGGCCGCGGCTCTGCGAGTTTGGGCTGGCAAGCCCGAGAACGCGCTCGCGGCGCAGGCGGCTTTCACCCACCGGGCTCACATGAACGCTCTTGCCGCGCAGGGACGATGGACGGAAAAGGACGAACGTTTGGCGGCGTGATCGTCGACGTTGCGCTTGTCGTCTCGCCGGGGTCGACGGCGAGATTGAATAGCTCCGCCTCGCCGCGGGAATGAGCGCCGGAACGCGCGGACAACCGCCGGTCGCTCGACGCGCTGTCGAGAATGTTTATGTGGCGGCCGCTCCTCGAGGATGAACGACCTCGCGCCAAGTGGGGCGACACGGGCGAACATGACCCAGAACGGCGCTCACCAAGCTACAGCGATGCCATCAAGACGAGGATCGGAGGCGCCACACAGGGCTTTGCCATCAATCGAGATGGCCTGGGCGCTTCCCTCGAAGGATCGCATGAAATCGTGAGGCAGCAGCCAATCCGCGGGGATTTCCTCGCGCGTGACGACCTCGTGTCCCAACGCCTCGAGCTTGTCGGCGAAGTTCGTATCGGAATGCGGCTCGATGGCTATTCGGCGACCATCGAGCGCCCGCACGCGGGGTGCATCCAAAGCTTGCTGAAGGTTCATTCCTCGATCGAGAATATTGACGACGATCTGAACCTGCCCCTGCGGCTGCATATTGGCGCCCATGCAGCCAAAGGTCAGCTCAAAGGAACCATCAGGCGCGAGCATCATGGCGGGAATGATCGTGTGGCGCACGCGCTTGCCCGGAGCGGCATGATTCGGATGGGCTGCATCCATCTCAAAATCAGCCCCGCGATTGTGGAGTATGATGCCGGTTCCGGGAACGATGATGCCGGAACCGAACACGTCGGAAATGCTTGTGATCAGGGAAACAGCATTGCGGTCGCGATCGACGACCGTGAGGTACGTCGTGTCTCCATACACTCGCCCGGCGGGAGGATTATCGAGCGCGCGGTCCTGCTCGATCAACCCGCGACGCTGGGTGAGGTACTCGGCCGAAAGGAGACGCTCCACGGGCGTCTCGACAAAACGAGGATCGGCGACGCACCTTGTCGCATCGGCAAAGCACAGCTTGATGGCCTCGATGATCAAATGGCTGGCCTGAGCCTCGCTCTCATTGAAAAGACCTGATAAGTCGAAGCCCTCTAGAATGCCTAGGGCCATGAGGGCTACGACGCCCTGGCCGTTTGGCGGGAGCTCCAAAATAGTGTGGCCACGGTAGCTGGCGCGGATTGGCTCGACCCACTCGGCCTGCACCTGATCAAAGTCCTTGACGTCCAAGTAGCCTCCGGCCTTTTGCAAGGTGTCGAGGATGCGGTCTCGAACCTCGCCGCCGTAGAACGCTGCGCGACCTCCTTTGCCAATCGAGCGCCATGTGCTCGCGAGATCTTTTTGTTGGAAAATCTGGCCGGCCCTCGGCGCCCCGCCCCCCGGCAAGAAAGGGCTCGCGTCGCCCGAGAAACGCTGGAGCTTCGACGCGCCCCACTTCCATGCGTGGCTTATCTTCGCGCCCACGGCGAATCCGTCCTCGGCATAGGCCGCGGCAGGCTCGACAAGCGCGGAAAGGTCCATGGAGCCAAATCGTTCGTGCAGCGCAAGGTAGCCATCGAGCGCTCCAGGGACAGTGACGGTCGCGGCGCCGGCCTGTGGCATGAAAGAAAAACCCGCGGCGCGAAGATTGTCGACGGTCAGGCGCGAACCCGAGCGGCCGCTGGCGTTAAGTCCGAAAAACTCGCCATTCCAATGCACGAGCACCATGCAATCGCCACCGAGTCCATTCATCATGGGCTCGGTTATGTTGACCATCGCGGCCATGGCGACCGCGGCATCCGCGGCGTTTCCTCCCGCCCTCAGTATCTCCGCGCCCAACGCCGCCGCGAGAGGCTGGCTGGAACAAGCCAGGCCATTCTTTGCAAAAACCGGAGCACGTAGGGAATTGAATGGTTCCATCATGGTTTCAAGTCCCATCGTGGCTCGGTGTGGAATTGCCGTCTATTTCGTCATGAACACATCCTTGCGCGGAAACTTTTCAAAGACCGCGGGATCTTGAGAAAAATTCGTGGCTAGGATGTCGACGGGATTGCCAGCGATCCATTGCGATAGATTGATGGTCTGGTAATGCCCATTATTGAAGACGATAAGGATGCGGCCTTTGTCGCGCCCGATGTTTTCTATCGAGTGGCCGAAGCCCTGTGGAATATAGCCAACGTCGCCCTTGCTCAGATTCTCCTGCCGCCAGCGCCCATTCGAACCAAAGAGCGTAACGCAAAAATCGCCGCTCAGCACATATTGCCACTCGGCGGCGTTGGGATGCCAATGCAATTCGCGCAGAGCGCCCGCATCCATCTCGAGCACGACGCCCGTCATCGTGGTGGAAATGGGGAATTGAGAACCGTCGACGCGCCACTCGAGCCCGCCGTTGAAACTCTCGTAAGGCTTCTGGGAAAGAAGACTGTATTTGTGCGTCAGCGGGGGCGGCTTCCAACCTTGCAAAGGAACCGACGGAACAGCCGGCGGAATCTTTCCCTTAGCGAAATAAACCTCGTTCTTGGGGAAGTTTTCGAACGTCGATGCCGGCAGCCCGAAATTTTTGGCGAGCAACTCTTTTGGGGCGTGACCGAGCCAGTCGGTTATGCTGAAGGTGCCGAATTCGGAAAAGTAACCATTGTCAAAGACGAGAATGAAGTGACAGGGGCTGTCGCCAAGCGTCTCCAAGACATGGGCATGACCGCGCGGGAAATACCAGACGTCGCCGGGACTAAAGTCGTTGGTCTCCGAGCATCCCTGAGGATCGATGACCGTCGTGCGCACGCGCCCTTCGGTGACAAACGCCCACTCCGCCGCGGTGGCGTGCCAATGGAGTTCCCGCATGACGCCCGGCTGCATGCGCATCGAAACGCCGGCGAGCGCCTTCGAGATCGGCAACTGGACCACCGTGGCCTCCTTGCCGTAACTGCCGTCGATGACGCGCCCTTCGGATTTTTCCAATTCGAACTTGAAGGTCGGCAGCTCCTTCCCCGAAGTTACGGGATCAGGAACATTATTCTGAAAGCTATTGTCGCCCCCTTCGGAACTAATGGGGATGTTGGAAGAGAACATGAAAACCTCCTGTTGAACCCGATTTGACAGCCGGCGCGCGGAGTTCACTCGGCGTGGGTCGTCCTGACCGCGGTGGGCACGTCGTGCGAGGGCGTGGGCGCCATGCTCTCGAACACGCCGTCCCGCCGGATAAGCGCGTGGAACAACGCTGCCGCGACATGGAGCAGGATGACCGCGAAAAACGCGAAGGCGAGATAGAAATGCGCGTCCCAAAGCAGCGTGTGCATGGCGTCGCTCTGGGGAAGGAGCGTCGGAAGCCGAATGTCTGCACCCAGAACGATCGGATAGGCGCCTGTCCATTGCATGGTCAGGCCGAGAAGGGGCATGGCGATCATCAGCACATAGAGCGCATAGTGTGAGAGATGCGCCCCGAGCTTCATCGTTTCGGGCAGATCGGCTGGCAGAGGCGGCGCACCGTAGCGTAGCCGCACGGCGAGGCGGATCAGCGCCAGGATGAGGACGATAGCGCCAAGCGTCTTATGCGTCACGAGAAGCGGCACATATTTCGGCGCGACGGTCGAATTCATGCCGACGCCGATGAACAGCATCGCCAGAATGCAGACGGCCATGAGCCAGTGCAGAGAGCGCTGGACAACGGTGAAACGTTTGCCGGCGCTGGTCATCGTTCTCCGCCTCCCTCAGCCTCGGAATGGTACGGATAGTCTTTGACTTCCGAAGTACGCAGGTCATAGGATCTCGCATAAGCGGCGGATCGCGCCGCCGGGAACGGATCGTCCGACACATGGACGCCGTTGGGCAGGATCGTCGGGTCGAAATTGATCTCGCGGCACGGGCCATCCCGTTCGCCCTCGATCCGCTGCACGACGAGCGCGCCGACCTCGATGGAGAGTCGTCCGGGCGGCCAAGCCTTGCTTGGGTCTGCCGTGGGATCGCCCGGATCGGCTATAGTCACCACCATTGTCCAACGTTGGGGGGCCTTGGCGACACGCTCCGCGATCTCCTGCGCGAGATGGTTGGGCCCGAGCTTGCCGAGATCCTCCTGGGTGATCGGCACGACCCGCGCCTGAGGCACGAGCGACCAGCGGACCGCAAGCTCGGCGCCGGAACCGTTGACGAAGATGAAGCTGTTCAGGCTGTTGTAAGGCTCTTCCGCATAGCTCGCAGTCCACGGCGCCGTCTTGGCCCATTCAGCGAAAGGCGCGAACTCCGGATGGCCGGCGACGAAAGCCTTCATCGCGTTCGGATCCTTGCTGTGCGCCGCAAGCTGTAGTTCGTAGAACCCTTCCGGCGTCGAGACAGGGAAGACCGGAGGGTCGATCAGCGCGGAGCGCCAGACCTCGCCGTCCGGCGTCGATAGCTGAAGGCCGAGGCCCCGAACACGCACGGTGGAGTTGGGCGCATCGGCGTCGGCCGTGGCGAGGTTGAACCGGCCTAGAGCCGGGTATTCGCCACGCGCGAAGACCTTCGCCGACGAGAGTTCGGCGCCATTTCCGTTCGATTCGAAGACGCCCGTGAAGCATATGCCTTTGGCATGGTTGCGGCGGTGACCAAGGGACGGACCGCCGGGCGGCGCGAGCGAGTCGACGATCTTGGTCGGCGTGAGCCGCGCGGGGGAAAGCCATCCCGCCGTATAGGCGAAGGCCCCGGCGCCGACCGCGGTGACAATGGCTATGATCGCCAGCGATCCGATCGGGGCACGCGATGGCGTTGGCGACGGCTCTGACATTCAGCGCCCTCTGTTGAACGCGGCAAATATATTCGGCGCTTACCGCCGTCCTATCCAGCTTGCGTATGCATCTGCCAATTAATTCTCCAGTCGCGGCCGTCAAGGCCTAAGCGCGGAAGTTCGCGAAGGGCCGGCCTCCGGGATCAAGAGCCGGGAGCGGCCCGCGCCAACAACTCTCGCGGCGACGCTAATTTATTGATTTAACAGACGCTCACAGGAGCAAGGCGCCGGCTTCGCGCCAGTAGGCCCTTCACGCCGAGCGCATCCAAGCCGTCCGCGCGGCGCCTGTCGGAGGGTCTTTTTTGCTGGCCCGCGACTTGCGTGTCGCCGGTCAGACATTCATTTTGAGAAGGCGACCCCGATGGCGTTCACCTCTATCTGTCACACCAGCGCCGTGAGTGAAGGGAGCATGGGTCTCTTTCAGGCCGGTCGCAAGAGCGTGCTCCTGGTCTGGCCAACGGGCGGCGAGCTCAAGGCCTATCGCGGGCGCTGTCCGCATGCGGATATGCCGTTGAATGACGCCGCCTTCAACGGGCAGACCGTGACCTGCTTGCACCACCAATGGGGTTTCGATTGCGCCAGCGGCAAGTGTGTGACACACCTCGTCCGCAACGCGCTCCACCCATACGCCCTGCGCGTGGAGGGCGACGAGATTCAAGTCGACGTCGGACCGGCCAAGGCGGCGCGCTCGCCGGCGTGATCCCCGCCGACCAGGACGGAAAACGCCTGCTCTCGCTCGGCTTATTGCGTTCGCGCCCGGTTGGCGGGGTCGGTCGTCGCGGACACGAAATATCCCCCCCGGCGAGGGCCGTAATCGCACGCGCGCCAAACAAAGCCAAAAGACTTGACCAAAAGGCCTCGGCGGTGAGAGAAGGCCACCGGCCAGCAAGCCGCGCCGCCCCGGCGGCGTCATTCCGATGCGGTAGCGGGTTCATCTCAGGAATCCTGGGCGGTATTATCCCGCTACGGACGGGCGGCGTTATAGGAATCCGCACGTAGCCACAACGCCGGGGAAGAGTGAATGAAGTATGTCGTTTTGTGCTTATGCGTCCTGTTCGTCTTCATCCTCGCGCCCGTCCAAGTCGCCAAAGCGGCGCAGGGTCGACTATATGTCGCGACCAACGGAAGCGACTCGAACCCCGGAACGCAGAGGCAACCTTTCGCGACAATTACCCACGCCGCGAGTGTGGCCGTCGCCGGCCAGACCGTGGTCGTGCTGGAAGGCGTCTACCACGAGGTGGTTAGCATCACGGAGAGTGGATCGACCGCCGCGCCGATCAGTATCGTCGCCAGCCCCGGCGCTTCCGTCGTCATCGACGGAACCGATTCACCGCAGAACGCCGACCTCGTGACAATCGTCGGCAACCACATCCTGTTCCAGGGTTTCGAGGTGAAGAACAGTAACGCTAACGGCATCATCGCGTGGCAGACGGAGGGCGTCTCCATCATTGGAAACACGGTGCACGACGCTTATTTGTCCGGGATACTCGTCGGCAGCCCTATCGACGGTCAGCAGCGAGGCGCTTCACATGATAACACGGTGCGGCAGTGCGTCGTCTATCGCACGGTGCTGCAGAACAGCGCCCGTAACACAACCAACTGGCCAGCCGCCCTGGCGATCCAGACATCAAACCGCGCGACAGTCTCCCACAACAAGGTATACGACAATTATGGCGAGGGCATCGCTGCTTACCTCTCCATGGCCACGAAGATCGTCGGTAATGAAGTCTTCGACAATTATAGCGTAAATATCTATCTCGACAACGCGCCTTCCGCGGTGGTCGACAGCAATTTTTCTTACTCGACAGGCGATTCGAACTATTTCAGGAGTGGAGCGCCGGCCGTGGGCATTCAAGCGGCGATCGAGCCTTACGCGTTCAAACTTCCACTAACCGACGTGGTGATCAAGAACAACATCGTTGATGGGACGAGCTACGGATTCTACTATGGTAGCTATGGCGTCGGTGGAGGCATGCAAAACTCCCTCATCGCTAACAACACCTTCGCGAATGCCGTCTCGGCGGCGATTAACATCGATCCCGACCGCCACTCTGGCAATGAATTCATCAACAATATCGGTTACCGTCCCGTATCGCTCGTGCAAGCCACGGGCAGCGCCGCGGGTTCGACCTTCGGCCACAATTGCTGGTATGAGGGCTCCGTAACACCGGAGTTCAAGGGCGTCGGAGATGTCACTGGCGACCCGCGGTTTTCGGCGCCTTCGTCCTATTCGGCGGACGGCTATATGATCCCCGTCCGCTCGGTTTGCGCCGCGTCGGGACGCGCGTTAGCGGCTGTTCCAGTCGACTTCTGGGGCGCGACGCGCCCAGACCCGACGAGTTCGGGAGCCCATCAACCGACACCATAATGACGAACACATCCGCTCGCGCGGCTTGGCGGGGCCAACCCTATCGGCGATGATCCAGTTCGAGAAGCAATACCGGCGTCGACCGTCGAGCCAAGGCTAAGCCGCGGATTCAAGCGCCCCCGCCGGCTTTACTTAACGATAAATCGCTGCCAAGTTCTCTGTTTGAGCGACGGCAAATCCGCGCGCGACTTTGGCGCGCTGGTCTGGCCGGACGAACAAGTCCTGGCGAAGGCCGTAGGCAGGCGAAGCCCGTGATCGCGTTCGCGCGGCGGAAATTTTACGTCTGACGTAAAGCTGTTTATGTTGTTGTCGGTCTTATGCGGAGAGTTGATGATGCTTCGAGGAGGAAAATGGTTTAGCGAGAGCCACTGGAAGCAACTCCAGAAGAACGTCGCAACGACAATGTTTTTTCTTGCGCTCACGGCGAATGCTGCCGGCCAGCAAGCTGGGGGCGACAAAGCGCTCGTGGATATGATCGCCGACTATCGCGAGGCGCTGAAGGAGCGAACACGTGAGCGCGCGCCGCTCGAATGGGCGGCGACTCAGAACGATCTCGGCAATGCGCTCGCCAAGCTCGCCGAACGCGACAACAGGCCAGGACGTCTCGAGCAAGCGATCACGGCCTACCGCGAGGCGCTAAAGGAGCGGACACGCGAACGCGCGCCGCTGGAATGGGCGGCGACGCAAAACGGTCTCGGCATCGCGCTCGCCAAGCTCGGAGAGCGCGAGACCGGAACGGGAAGACTCGAGGAGGCGATCGCCGCCTATCGCGAGGCGCTGAAGGAGCGAACGCGGGAGCGCGCGCCGCTCGAATGGGCGGCGACGCAGAACAATCTCGGCAATGCGCACGCCAAGCTCGCCGAGCGCGACAACAAGCCGGGACGTCTCGAAGAAGCGATCGCCGCCTATCGCGAGGCGCTGAAGGAACGCACGCGGGAGCGCGCGCCGCTCGAATGGGCGGCGACGCAAAACGATCTCGGCATCGCGCTCGCCAGGATTGGTCAGCGCGAAGACAAGCCCGGACGACTCGAGGAGGCGGTCGCCGCCTTTCGCGAGGCGCTGAAGGAGCGCACGCGCGAGCGCGCGCCGCTGGAATGGGCGGCGACGCAAAACGATCTCGGCATCGCGCTCGCCAAGCTCGGAGAGCGCGAGACCGGAACGGGAAGACTTCGAGGAGGCGGTCTCCGCCTTTCGCGAGGCGCTGAAGGAGCGAACGCGAGAGCGCGCGCCGCTGGAATGGGCGACGACGCAGGACGATCTCGACATCGCGCTCGCCAAGCTCGGCGAGCGCAAGAGCGGGTCGGGACGATTCGATGAAGCGGCCGCCGCCTACCGCGAAGCGCTGAAGGGGCGGATGAGGGAGCGGGCGCCGCTCGAATGGACCGCGGCACAGGACGATCTCGACATAACGCTCGCCAGGCTCGGCGAGCGCGAGAGCGGGTCGGGGCGCCTCGACGAGGCGGTCGCCGCTTATCGCGAGGCGCTGAAGGGGCGGATGCGGGAGCGCGCGCCGCTCGAATGGGCGGCGACGCAGAACAATCTCGGCAATGCGCTCGCCGGACTGGCGGAGCGCGATAACAAGCCGGCAAGTCTCGATGAGGCGGTCTCCGCCTATCGCGAGGCGTTGAAGGAGCGAACGCGCGAGCATACGCCGGTGGAATGGGCGGCGACGCAGAACGATCTCGGCATCGCGCTCGCCAGGCTCGGCCAGCGCGAAGACAAGCCGGGCCGTCTCGAGGAAGCGGTCGCGGCCTTTCGCGAGGCGCTGAAGGAGCGCACGCGCGAGCGCGCGCCGCGCGAATGGACGGCGACGCAAGAGGATCTCGACATCACGCTCGCCCGGCTGGGCGAACGCGAGAGCAGGTCGGGGCGTTTCGAGGAAGCGGTCGCGGCCTTTCGCGAGGCGCTGAAGGGACGGATGCGGGAGCGCGCGCCGCTGGAATGGGCGGCGACACAGAACGATCTTGGCATCGCGCTCGCCAAGCTCGGCGAACACGAGAGCGGATCGGGACGACTTGAGGAGGCGGTCGCGGCCTATCGCGAGGCGTTGAAGGAGCGAACGCGCGAGCATGCGCCGCTGGAATGGGCGGCGACGCAGAATGATCTCGGCAATGCGCTCTCAACCCTAGGCCAGCGCGACGACAAGCCGGGACGTCTCGAGGAAGCGGTCGCGGCCTTTCGCGAAGCGTTGAAAGAGCGAACGCGCGAGCGCGCGCCGCGCGAATGGACGGCGACGCAGGACGATCTCGACATCGCGCTCGTCCGGCTCGGCGAACGCGAGAGCCGGTCGGGGCGTTTCGAGGAAGCGGTCGCGGCCTTTCGCGAGGCGCTGAAGGGACGGATGCGGGAGCGCGCGCCGCTGGAATGGGCGGCGGCGCAGAACGATCTCGGCATCGCGCTGGCCGGGCTCGCGGAGCGCGATAACAAACCGGCAAGTCTCGAGGAAGCGGCCGCGGCCTATCGCGAGGCGCTGAAGGAGCGAACGCGCGAGCACGCGCCGCTCGAATGGGCGACGACGCAGAACGATCTCGGCATCGCGCTCGCCAGGCTCGGCCAGCGCGACGACAAGCCGGGGCGTCTCGAGGAGGCGGTCACGGCCTTTCGCGAAGCGTTGAAGGAGCGAACGCGAGAGCGCGCGCCGCGCGAATGGACGGCGACGCAAGACGATCTCGACATCACGCTCGCCAAGCTCGGCGAACGCGAGAACAGGTCGGGGCGTTTCGAGGAAGCGGTCGCGGCCTTTCGCGAGGCGCTGAAGGGACGGATGCGGGAGCGCGCGCCGCTGGAATGGGCGGCGGCGCAAAACGATCTTGGCAATGCGCTCGCCGGGCTCGCTGAGCGCGATAACAAGCCGGCAAGTCTCGATGAGGCGGTCGCCGCCTATCGCGAGGCGTTGAAGGAGCGAACGCGCGAGCATGCGCCGCTGGAATGGGCGGCGACGCAGAACGATCTCGGCATCGCGCTCGCCAGGCTCGGCCAGCGCGAAGACAAGCCGGGACGTCTCGAGGAAGCGGTCGCGGCCTTTCGCGAGGCGCTGAAGGAGCGCACGCGCGAGCGCGCGCCGCGCGAATGGACGGCGACGCAAGACGATCTCGACATCACGCTCGCCCGGCTGGGCGAACGCGAGAGCAGGTCGGGGCGTTTCGAGGAAGCGGTCACGGCCTTTCGCGAGGCGCTGAAGGGACGGATGCGGGAGCGCGCGCCGCAGGAATGGGCGGCGACACAGAACGATCTTGGCATCGCGCTCGCCAAGCTCGGCGAACGCGAGAGCGGATCGGGACGACTTGAGGAGGCGGTCGCGGCCTATCGCGAGGCGTTGAAGGAGCGAACGCGCGAGCATGCGCCGCTCGAGTGGGCGGCGACACAAAACGATCTCGGCAATGCGCTCGCGACATTAGGCGAACGCGAGAGCGGATCGGGACGACTCGAGGAGGCGGTCGCCGCCTATCGCGAGGCGTTGAAGGAGCGCACGCGAGAGCGCGCGCCGCTGGAATGGGCGGCGACGCAGAACAATCTCGACATCGCGCTCGCCAGGCTCGGCCAGCGCGAAGACAAGCTGGGGCGTTTCGAGGAAGCGGCCGCGGCCTTTCGCGAGGCGCTGAAGGGGCGGATGCGGGAACGCGCGCCGCTGGAATGGGCGGCGACGCAGAACGATCTCGGCATCGCGCTCGCCAAGCTCGGCGAACGCGATAACAAGCCGGCAAGTCTCGATGAGGCGGTCGCGGCCTATCGCGAGGCGTTGAAGGAGCGCACGCGCGAGCGCGCGCCGCTGGAATGGGCGGCGACGCAGAACGATCTTGGCATCGCGCTCGCCAAGCTCGGGAGCGCGAGGACAAACCGGGGCGCCTCGAGGAGGCGGTTGCGGCCTATCGCGAAGCGTTGAAGGAGCGCACGCGGGAGCGCGCGCCGCGCGAATGGGCGGCGACGCAGGACGATCTCGGCAATGCGCTCGCCAGGCTCGGCGAGCGCGAGAGCAGGTCGGGGCGTTTCGAGGAAGCGATCGCCGACTATCGCGAAGCGTTGAAGGAGCGCACGCGGGAGCGCGCGCCGCGCGAATGGGCGGCGACGCGGGACGATCTCGACATCACGCTCGTCAAGCTCGGGGAGCGCGAGATCGCGGCGGGGCGCCTCGAGGAAGCCGCGGCCGCCTATCGCGAGGCGCTGACGGGACGGATGCGGGAACGCGCGCCGCTGGAATGGGCGGCGACGCAAAACGATCTCGGCAATGCGCTCGCCGGGCTCGCGGAGCGCGAGGACAAACCGGGGCGTCTCGAGGAGTCGGTCGCGGCCTATCGCGAGGCGCTGAAGGAGCGCACGAGGGAGCGCGCGCCGCGCGAATGGGCGGCGACGCAAAACGATCTCGGCGTCGCGCTCGCGACATTAGGCGGACGCGAGAGTGGATCGGGACGACTTGAGGAGGCGGTCGCCGCCTATCGCGAGGCGTTGAAGGAGCGCACGCGCGAGCGCGCGCCGCTCGAATGGGCGGCGACGCAAAACGATCTCGGCAATGCGCTCGCGACATTAGGGGGGCGCGAGAGCGGATCGGGGCGGCTCGCGGAAGCGGTCGCGGCCTTTCGCGAGGCGCTGAAGGAGCGGACACGCGAGCGCGCGCCGCTCGAATGGGCGGCGACGCAAAACGGCCTTGGCATCGCGCTCGCCGGGCTCGCGGAGCGCGAGCATAAGCCCGGACATTTCGAGGAAGCGGCCGCGGCCTATCGCGAGGCGCTGAAGGAGCGCACGAGGGAGCGCGCGCCGCGCGAATGGGCGGCGACGCAAAACGATCTCGGCATCGCGCTCGCCAAGCTCGGGGAGCACGATAACAAGCCGGGGCGTCTCGAGGAAGCGGTCGTGGCCTACCGCGAGGCGCTGAAGGAGCGGACGCGGGAACGCGCGCCGCTCGAATGGGCCGCGATACAGAACGACCTTGGCAATGCGCTCCTGGTGTTAGGGGAGCGCGGGAGTGGGTCGGCGCGTCTCGATGAGGCGGTCGGAGCCTATCGCGAGGCGTTGAAAGAATATACGGGCGACCAAGCGCGCCACAACAACGACATCACGAAGGAAAATCTCGATAGGGCTCTCATTTTGTTGGAGCAACGAAAGCGTCGCTAGAGGACGTTTTGAAGTCGCGTCTTTCCGGTTCAGATTGAATTGGAGAGACTCTCGGTTCATTAGCTCCGTTCGTCGAGAACGACGAAGGATAGTCGGCGAGCCGTCCTTGGCGGCTCGGGCTCCGCTCGGCGTCGCGGCGAAGACGAAATCGACGGTCGTGTAAAACCTCGGCGCGATCCGCCGCGGATACGGATCCTTCCGATGGTGATTGCAAGATGATGGGGCGCTCATCGAGCGTCTCACCCATCACGGCGACAGTTTTGAGACCGCCAGGGAGAACTCGTTCGATCCGGGCTGGAGCTTGCCAGAGGCTTAAAATTTGCCCATATTTCTCCCGCGTAACCAACGCCATCCGGCGAATGGCGGGCGAATCTTACCGGTCGATTTGTGGGGGGTTGGTCATGTTCTGCGCCTCGATACGAACGCTATGGAAAAGGCTTGTGTTCAGAGGGGTCGATTTCAGCGATAAACATGGCGCGTTCGAAACCGCTTATTTGGTGAGTGACCCATACAACCTAGAGAGTCCACAAGAACAACATCGTTTTGTGCAGACGAATCGTATTATTGAAGAAACTTTCGGCCACGTCGATAATATACTCGAGATAGGATGTGGAGAAGGACGGCAATCTTTTTATTTACAGGAATTATGCGACAGGCTGGAGGGAATAGATATCAGTAATCGAGCCGTCGAGCGTGCGAGGAAGCACTGCCCGCAAGGGATATTCCGACAGGGCGATATCGTCGATTGCTCTGGTCATTTTGATCTTGTGACGGCGTTCGAAGTTGTATATTACTCAAGCGACATTGCAAACGTTTTAGAACGCATGTCCGCGCTCGGCAACGCCTGTATCCTTAGCTATTGGCAAGGATACGCGGAGCGCTTGGACCCTTATTTCAAACACATACCGGCGTCCGAGCGAGCGTCGATCAGTTATGGCGACGTGAATTGGAACGTTGTATGGTGGCGGAACAGTTAGTTTTACCGCGTCATAAAGTCTGATGCTCGCGGTTTGACGATTCCAGCTCAAACACTTCCGGGGACCGCTTTTGTGACGGCGGCGAAGCGTTGAGCGTGCCGTGTTCAGGGCGATCGAGCCTCGTGACGATATGGGCGATGTCGGCTACGCCGATCTTCGCCCTTGCAGCGTCGGGTCAATGGCGCGGATGAAGAGGCCAAGGCGAAGCTTCCGTGCGGCGAAGACCGCTATCGCCCGGCTTTCGCGAGGACAGATGAATAAAGTTCGGACATTCGGTCGCGATACGCGGCCTCGCTGAACTCATCCTCGATCCAGGCGCGTCCCGCCGCCCCCATCTCGGCCAATCGCGGTTTGGGCGTAGCCGCGAAGCGCTCGAGTGTCGCGGCAAGGCTCTCGACGTCACCCGCGCAAAAGGTCTCTCCGGTTTCTCCTTCTCGGATAAGTTCGGGGAGACCGCCGATTCTGGAGGCTATGACAGGGCGGCCCAGAGCATAAGCCTCAAGCACGCTGATCGGCGCATTCTCGAACCAGAGCGACGGGAGAACCAATGCGCGGGCCGAACGGATGAGTTCGCGGAGTTCGACACGCCCGAGCATCCCAAAAAAGCGAACGTCGGCGCCCAGTCGATCCGCTAATATTCGCATCTCCTTTTCTTGCGGCCCCTCGCCGGCGATTAGCAGCGGCTGACGCGAAAGGGCCGCGGCGCGAATAAGGACGCCCAGCCCCTTCTCTCCGCTCAAACGTCCGGCGAAAACAAATCCTTCGCCGATCTTAGGGTCAAACGAAAAGGATTCGGCGTTCACGAAATTAGGGATGTAGGTGAAGCGCTCGCGAGGCCAGCCCCACTCCACCAGCTTTTCGATATAGAAACGACTTGGAGCCACGAATTTGTCGATTGTGTCGCTGTAAAGTCCCAAGGTTCGATGGACCAACGTCTCGAACATGACCAGCGTGCTTAGGGCAGCGGAACCTTTGACGCAGCGATGCAAGGCGACGTTGTAGATGTGGCCGCCCTTGCAGCGTTCGCAAACCTGATCGTCAAGCAGCATTTTATATGAGGGGCAGCCGAGTTTGAGATCATGCACGGTCATGATCGATGGAATTCCGGCGCTCTTGAGCACTCCAAAGACAGACGGCGATATGTGATGATACACATTATGGGCGTGAGCAATGCGCGGCCTCGCTTTCCCGAGCAGGCGGCCCAACTGGTCTCGCGCCTCCGTCGAATAGATGATGCGTCCGGCAAGTTGGGCTTTCCGCCCGATTCCGTATGACCGGCCGAATTCGATCTCTTCGACGAAATAGTCTTGCCAGGGCGTGGGCAGGTTTTTGGGGTGGCGCATGGAGAATGGCACGACTTCCCATCCCAGTCCCTCGAAAATACGGTTATGTTCCAGGAATAAGACTTCCGCGCCGCCTCTGCGATAATAATAATTATTGATCGACAATAGACGGAGCGGATCCATTGCAATTTGCCTCAAAGTTCGTGGCGAAGTGTCGCGCTTGCGTTGAGCAGGAACAACATGGCGCCGGAAGCTACGCGGGATTTTCGGCGACGATGTGAAACAAGCGGCGGATTTCGGCTCGAACGCGACTTAGATTCAGTCGCGGACTGCCGGATCGCCGACGATTTTCGCCGGCTGATTTTGCGTCGAGGCCTCGGAAATCAGCACTAGCGAGCCCTGAAGTCGTAAGCCGAAAATGGAAACAAGCATCATGAACCAACAGGGGTTGCCTCCCGTGAAAAAAGAGCTTTCCAGACTGGCCCGGACGATGCTGAATAGCCAGATCCGCACGAATAGTTTGGTGAGCGCCGGATTATTCCCGAACGCCGCGCCGCGGCTGATATCCTCGACGGGCGACACGACGAGCCACATGATTGTCAATAGCAGCCCGGGGATTCCTGTCGTCAGCGCCATATCGAGGTAGTCGTTGTGGCCGTCACTTGCCTGATTTGCCCAAGTCTCGATGTTGGAGCCGCTATAAATTACCTCGCTGGTGCGCCAAAAGGCTTGAAAGCCCCCGCCGATCCAAGGGTTTTTGGCCAATTGATCGAAAGCGAAGCGCCAGATGTCGTCACGGTTGGTGTACCGACGGATCAGCCATGATCCCTTCGAGGAGATTTTGTACGGGGACAAAAAGCACCGAGCCGAGAGTCGCCAGATTGATCAGAAAGAGCCCGCCGAACACCAACACCAGACGCCAGCGCGAGCCGTGTATCGCCATGAAACCTTCGCTCATCGCCAATATGAGCGGCAAAAGCACAATGCAGGTCTTCGACAAGGTGAAGGCGAGAAAAATGACGGAGAGAGCGACGATGACGCCGCCGATGAGCAAATTGCGCGTCTTGGCGACATACAGACCGATGAAAACACTGATCGCCATCGCCGCCCCGGCCACGTTCTTTTGGAGGAGCGGCCCTCGCCATGCGCCCGCGAGTTGCGGCTCCAGCAAGTCGGCGTATTGATGTATCGACAGTTGCGGAAAAAACGCGACGCCGAGATAGCACACGAGCAGAAAGATCAGGGTCGAAACGGCGATCAGGTCGCCGAAGTGACGCTCGTTTCGCGGCAACAATAACGACGCCATGGCGATCGCGATTTCAATCAGCGCGAGGCAGTAGCGACGCCCGGCGATATCGGGATGCGCCGACAGCAGAACAGTTAGTCCGAACCAAATCAGGGTAGCGATTAGGATCGGCGTGAAAAGAGGCCCGAGTCGACGCTCATGGCGCCTATAAATGAACAGAACCGATAGGCCGCCGAGGCTCAGCGCGAGCGCTTGACTAAGGATTCCAGATGAGCTGATGGGCTCCAAGACAACCGGATCGGACAGATCACGAAACGGGGTTGCTGAAATCCAAAAGAATAGATAAGCGGCGACAAAGAGCATGCTCCTCGCGAGCGTATCCAAATGGATACCCCCCAGCGTAATCCGTTCTGACAAGGCGATTGTCGATTTAGTCATTGCCTATCTCGTCGCATCAAAGTTCGCGCCTCGAGCGCAAGACCATGGCCTGACGCAGGTAGACCACGACGGAACCCAGCAATGCTCCAAGGAGCGAGGCGGCGGCCATCACGACCAGGGCCGGCGGCGGCCAACTTCTGGGTCCTATGGATAGGGCTGGCGAAATAACGCGAAAGTTCGTCATGTCGAGCTTCTGACGGGCCGTCAGTTCCAGCGCGCGCATTTGGTATTTTTCGTAAATGGATCTGATGGCCTGAAGGTCGTGCTCGAACTCGCCAAGATCCAGGGCTCTCTTATTGTCATTTGTCAATTTCCGAGCGTTGTCCACCACCTCGTCGAGATCTTTGCCCGCGGCAAGCGAATCGCGGCTTTGATTGCCGCCGTCATCGAGCTTCGCGCCGTCTCGCGCCGAGGGCTGAAGCCGTGGGCCAATCAGAGCGATCGGGTCGCCCGCGCGGCCTGAAAGGCCGGCTTGAGGCGCGCCGCTTTGCTGCCTAAAGTCCGCGACGCGCTGTTCCGCGACGACAACTTGCTGTTTCAACGTCGTCAATTGTTCATTGAGCGAACTTGCGAGATTTTGCTGTTTAAAGTCAGCGACGCGCTGCTCCGCCGCCGCGACTTGCTGTTTCAGCGTGGCCAACTGCTCGTTGAGGGTTTCCGTGACACGTCTCACAATGGCCTGTTGGGATTTGGCTTGCTCTTCGTGGAAGGCTTCCACGATTGCATTGGCGATTCGAACCGATTTTTCACGCTGGCGCGTCGTCACCTCGAGAGTGACGATATAACTGCGTTCGGTTCGCTTGGCGCTGACCTGACGCGACAAATTTCGCAGCGCCGCCAAGGTCGAAGCATCCGCTGGAAAGCCGTCGCGGATGAGGCCCGTTGTAAATTCTTCATCTTGATTAAGTTCTTGCGTCTCGATCACGCGCAACAGGACGCCGCTGGACGTCAAAATCTGGAGTTGATTTTCGACATTGGCGATCACCGCGGAATCGTTCAACTGCGTCTGGGACTGCAGCGGATTTTCCAGAACCTGCAAATCGGTCGCCTCGATCAAGAGCTAAATCGCCGCTGTGTATCTCGGTGGCGCGATGGACAAATAAAGGGAAGCGCAAGACGCGGATAAAACCGCGAAAAGAATAATCAACCATTTCCCCCGCCAGAGACTGAAGCCGACATCGGTCAAAACGGTCAAAGTGTTTCCTTGGTCGAAGTCCGCCTTGCTCGCCGCTACGGTGTTGGTCGCCGCTACGAGAGACTGGCTGTCTGGGTTTTGATACATGTTCGCCTCATTTCCATGGCGTTGGGTTGGCGGCGGTTACGAGCGACGATCGAGTCTGAAGAAGGTCGTAGGCCCGTGGCCGGTCGCGGTATTATCGAGCGTGAATGTCAACCTTGAGCCATCCGCCGCGATTTCGAGAGGATCGCCTATTTCTCCATTGAGGTGGGGCGAGGTCAGCGACCGCGAACCGACGGCCGCCGGGACGACGAGAGAGGCGTCCCGCACCGGAACCCACTCCGCTTCGGTCAGTTTGGTGGAGGCGCTTTCCACCGCCAAAGCCGTCGAACATCGCCAATTCCGCAACGACGCCGAGCGTCCATCTTGCCTAAACACCGCCGCCAGGACAATGATCGCGATGAAAACCGTCGCAACGTTAATAAGAACCTTCATTCGATCTCTCCGCGAGATTGGGCATCCGCATTGGGGGATACATGATCGCTCAAAGGAAATCCGGAGGATTGGTTCTCTATGACGTGACTTTCGATCCTGCTCGCTGGGTCCACGCGCGGGCGGAACAGCCCAAGAGCCGCCCCTAGAGCGTGCACATTCCACGCGAAAACGGAGTAAGCCCCAAGTTTTAGCGACTGGTATTTCAGAGCCATCACCGCGACGGGAAAAACCATCAGCGCAAGCGTGACCGCGGGAGGCGCGAGCGCGGCCGGGGTCAACCAAATCGACGCCAAGATCGCCGACCACCAGATGTAGACGGCGAGCCACAGCCGGAGTTCGCGCAATTCGTTGATGACAAGCCAAAACTGAGGCCTGCCCAGCGCGGCTCGCAGCGCTTCGCCCGAACCGCACAAATAACGGGTTTGAAACCGCCGCCATAAAAGCCTGTAGGCGCCTTCAGTGTGGCCGTAATGGTAAACGAAGGGGCAATCGAGTCGATGGAGCCCCCATCCCGCCGCCCGCAAGCGCGTCGCGAGCTCGAATTCCTCGCACCCATGCAAATTGCGGTCTGAAAAATAGCCGACCGCATTGATCGCGGATCCGCGATATAGTCCCCCGCCATTGAGCCGGCCCACGGAACCAGCCGATTGGTCGGACGATTTTCGCTTCACCCGACGGCGGAACTCAAGGTTTGTCACATTCTTTTCGACGATCACGCCTCCGACGCCGGCGACGGAGGGATTGCGCGAGAGAAAATCAAGTCCCCGCTTTATAAAGCCGGCGTCGAGAACCATGTCGCCGTCCATCAGACATATATAGCTGCCTGAGCTATGTTGATAACCGAGCTGCGGGCCCACTCCGCATCCGCGCTCGTCAGGTCTCGCGAGTTGAACGATCTTCACCGGATACCGCGAGGAAACCTCGACGGTGCGGTCGGTGGAGGCGCTGTCGGCAATGATAACCTCGGCGTGAATACCTTCAACCGCCTTCAATGCGCTCTCGATCGCCGCGGCTATGTGATGCTCTTCGTTCAGGGCCTTGATGATGACGCTGACCAGAATCATTCGCAAGCCCTTCCAGGCAAACCGCGCGGGCGCGCAACTCGACCAAACCGAATCGCAGGCAAATGGCCGGGAAGCGCGCGCTGAAATAGATGAAGGGTTGGATTGGCGTTCACGAGCTTGTCACCTATTCAACCATACGAATAAATCGCGCGACACGATTCTTTTAGCCTACGCCGCATAGGAAGCAGCCAAGTGGCGGATTTCGTCAACGCGATACCACCGAGCGCCAAAACCTCCACTTCGAGCAGCCGAACGATCATTGGAGCTTACTCATGAAGGCTCGTAACGTCTACTCGTTTGATCCCGCGTTTGCAAAGCCAAACTTCGGATTAACTCTCTCGGCGGGTTTTCGGGTTTCGGGCGCGCGCCGGATTGATAGCCGCCAAGGCCCTCGAATAGCGTCGCGGGAGGCGCGACGCGCGGAATGGCGCGCCCAAGGATTTAGCCAAGTTCAGGGCGATCGATCCGCTCGTCGCACCGCATCGCGGACCTGGCAAGAGCATTGAGCGCCGCTGGGCGAAGGTCAGTCGGCGCCGGATTGCGAAGGCTCTTGTGAGACGAGTGATATTGAAGAGTAGCGGCTGCCCATCGACAGCATTACAGTCCAGAAGGTGACAGCGGTCAGGGTTTCGGCCGCGTAGTAGGCAAAGACCGTGCCGTTTATGATAAAAAGATAGGTTAAAACAGCGACAAGAAGCGCGCCGACGATGCTTCCGGCATTGTATATGGCCGCGCGAATTCCGTGTCGGCCAGACGCGCCCAACGCCTCGGCCGCCATCTCTTGGGCGCCAATGAGGATTCCGACCCAGCAGATTGCTCGAGCATAATCAATCGTCGCGGAGAAATCCTTTCCGAACAATAGCGGCAGAATCGGCGCGCCAAGAAAAATAGCGATGCTCGTCAAACTTGAGATCGCGATCACCAAGGGCAAAAGCTTCTTGGCGAGGGCGAGCGTATTGGCGAAACCCGCGGCGCTCGCCACGGCGAGCTTAGGGTAAGTCAGCCGGTGAAGGCCGGTCACCGTCAATACGCTCGTGTCCAGGATACGACGCGCGACGCTGAAACTGCCGACGATCTCGGGCGTAGCCACGAGACCCAACACCAAAAGGTCGACATTCTGGCGAACGGCTTGAAAAAAATACGTCGTGCAAAAATAAATCCCCAGCCGCGTCTCATTTTTCAACAGACGCCACTCTGGCGCGCCAAATCGACTTAAGACTTTCACACAAATCAACGCGACCACGACATGCCCGCCAAGATGCCACGGCGCCCAGTCGCTCAATTCGTGCACGCCAAAGACATAGCATGCGACAGCGGCATTCAACGTGCGGGCGAGCGCAAAGCCGACATTGGCGAGATTGGCCTTATCATACTCGAACCTAGCTATGAATATTTGCTCTGTAAGCAAAATCCACCGCACGAGGACCACATTTGTGAATATAATACAGAATATAGCGACAAAATTAGTGGAGCTATCGGGTGAAACAGAAATAAACCGAGGAATGGTCGCGGCGAAAATCAAGATGAGGATGGATCCCGACACGCCTATCAAAATCAAATTGTGTCCGAGAGCGGCGCGATAAATGCCCGGGTCGTTCGCGACCCGTCTCACCATGGTTTCAGAGGCGCCAAGCCCACAAAGCTGCACGCCAAGGCTGGTCGCCGCGGTAATGGTTATCAATAGTCCGAATTGTTCAACTCCGAGGTGACGCGCCAGTATGGCGAAAGTCAAAAGCTGCGCGCCACTCGACACTACCAGGCTGGCGGTCGATCCAAAATAACTTAACGCCAGGGGAAGCTTTTGCTTCGCATTGGACCATAAAGATAAAAATCTGTTGCTCAACATAGCTAGATTTCTTGGTTGCATGCAGGCCTCTTAAATCCAGATCCGCCGGACAGCGGCCTGTCGACGCGGAGATTGTCGTTTCCAACGGATTTTGTCCACTCCGGCTATTGCGCGGATGCTCCCGCGCTCCGACGACAAAGCCAGTGGAGCGGGAAGGCCCCTATAGAAACCGCGAGCGCGCCCCGCGCCGGTCGATATCCTTCGCGCGTTGAAGGCAAGTGTAATAGGCTGATACATGATTCGCTGGAATGGTCTAAGCGGCTTATGGAGACCTCTCTTGACTTTGTGGGAATTGATCGGAATTGGCGCCCTCGCATTGGGGATAGCCGCGATCGCCGTCGCGAAGTTCGCGGCTGGACCACGCCGCTCGAAGCGTTCCCCTTCACGGCAAGGCGGGTTATTTTCGTCGATCGCGTTCGCCGCCCTCATGATCGCCCGCGAGCCTTCCCTCGTCGTGGTGAGCTTGAGCATTTGTCTGCGGATGCTATGGCGCGGGCGAATTCCAATCACCGGCTCCACCTGGTCGCCCAGCCGAGCGGCGAAGTTCGACCTTGAAAATTGGGGGTTTTCCGATTCTTTCCATCGTCCGCCGCAAGACGCCCCGCGGCGACCAAAAGCGATTTCCGGTTAAATCGCGGGGAAATTTCATCGCCCTGCCCCTGCGGCGGCGCAACCGCTTATGGTCCGAATTCGCGCGGCCTTGTGCGCCATCGCACAGCGTCACGCCGGCCTTTCGGCTTTAATGCTCCCCATGCCGCCTCGGCATGCGCGCAAGGAGCGTTCCAATGACCACGATCTGTCTTCTGCTCTTCGTTTTCGGGCTGGGCACGATGTTCGCGGCGGGTTCCGCGCCGTAAGCCCTTGTCAAAATCCGTCAGGCCCATCGACGAGCCAATCGCCGCCTCATTTCGCCTTCCCCTTCACCGCCCGCGTCCCCGGCTTGCCCATGGTGGACCGCGGCAGCGGCCGACCCAGCGGCCTCGCCTCGCCGCCGCCGAAGTTATGCGGGCCCATGTCCGCGTCGGTGGGTTTTCGCGCCCTGGTGCCGGGAATCGCCTCGCGCCTCGCGGCGCGCGGCGGAGAGATGCTTTAGCGGCCCCGCCTCGGCCAGAAGCTCGGCGCGTTGCAGACGCTGGATTTCGTCGCGCAGCCGCGCGGCCTCCTCGAAGGCGAGATCGGCGGCGGCGGCCTTCATCCGCTTTTCGAGATCGGCCAACACCGCCTGGAAATTATGCCCCGGCGCCAACTCGCTGTCCGTGTCGACGGTGAGATGGTCCTGCTCATAGACCGAGCCAAGAATATCGGCGATGCCGCGCTTGATCGACGCGGGCGTGATGCCATGCTCGGCGTTGTAGGCCTCCTGCTTGGTTCGGCGGCGGTTGGTTTCGTCGATCGCGCGCTGCATCGACCCCGTGATTTTATCGGCATAGAGAATGACCTTGCCGTCGACATTTCGCGCGGCGCGCCCAATGGTCTGGATCAGCGAGGTTTCCGAGCGCAAGAATCCTTCCTTGTCGGCGTCGAGAATGGCGACGAGGCCGCATTCGGGAATGTCGAGCCCCTCGCGCAAAAGGTTGATGCCGACCAGCACGTCGAAGGCGCCGAGGCGCAGATCGCGAATGATCTCGATGCGCTCGATCGTGTCGATGTCCGAGTGCATGTAGCGCACGCGCACGCCATTCTCATGCAGATATTCGGTCAAATCCTCCGCCATGCGCTTGGTGAGCACGGTGACGAGCGCGCGATAGCCCATTTGCGCGACCGCGCGCGCCTCGTGCAGCAGGTCGTCGACCTGCGCGCGCGCCGGGCGGATGTCCACCGGCGGGTCGATCAGCCCGGTCGGGCGAATGACTTGCTCGACGAAAACGCCGCCGGTTTGCTCCAGCTCCCATTTGCCGGGCGTCGCCGAAACGCTGACGGTCTGAGGCCGCATGGCGTCCCATTCCTCGAAGCGCAGCGGGCGGTTGTCGAGACAGGAGGGCAGCCGAAAGCCGTATTCGGCCAGCGTCGCCTTGCGGCGGAAGTCGCCCTTGTACATCGCGCCGATCTGCGGCACGCTGACATGGCTCTCATCGGCGAACACCAGCGCGTTGTCGGGCAAATATTCAAACAGCGTCGGCGGCGGTTCGCCCGGCTTGCGGCCGGTGAGATAGCGCGAATAATTCTCGATGCCGGCGCAGGCGCCTGTCGCTTCCATCATTTCGAGATCGAAGCGCGTGCGCTGCTCCAGGCGCTGCGCCTCGACAACGCGGCCGACGCGGTTCAATTCGGCCAGCCGCCCGCGCAGCTCCTCCTTGATGCCCTTGACCGATTGCAACAGTGTCGGGCGCGGCGTCACATAATGCGAATTGGCGTAGACCTTCACGAATTCGAGATCGACCGTCTTCTTGCCGGTCAGCGGATCGAATTCGTAAATCGCCTCGACCTCGTCGCCAAAGAAACTGATACGCCACGCGCGGTCCTCGTAATGCGCGGGAAACACGTCGACCGTGTCGCCGCGCACGCGAAACGTGCCGCGAATAAAGTCGGCCTGGACGCGGCGGTATTGCAGCGCGACGAGATCGGCGATCAGCTGCCGCTGTTCGAGCTTTTCGCGCAGCGTGACCCCGAAGGTCATCGCGGTGTAGGTCTCGACCGACCCTATGCCGTAGATGCAGGACACCGAGGCGACGATGATGACGTCGTCGCGCTCCAGCAGCGCGCGCGTCGCCGCGTGGCGCATCCGGTCGATTTGCTCGTTCACCGAGGATTCTTTTTCGATATAGGTGTCCGAGCGCGGCACATAGGCCTCGGGCTGGTAATAGTCGTAATAGGAAACGAAATATTCGACCGCGTTGTTTGGAAAGAAACTCTTGAACTCGCCGTAGAGCTGCGCCGCCAGCGTCTTGTTGGGCGCGAGGATGAGCGCCGGCCGCTGCGTGCGGGCGATGACCTGCGCCATCGTGAATGTCTTGCCGGAGCCGGTGACGCCGAGCAGCACCTGGTCGCGCTCTCGCGCCTCGATCCCCTTCACCAGTTCCGCGATTGCGTGCGGCTGGTCGCCGCAAGGCTGATATTCCGACACCAGTTCGAATTTGACGCCGCCCTCGGATTTTTGCGGCCGCTCAGGACGATGCGGGGTCCAGGCCTGCTTGTCCCGGATGTTCGGGTCGCCGAGCCGCAGAAGCTGATCGAGACTGTCGATCGTGGCCTGCACGCCGCCGCCTACGCCGCTATTTTGGGGGGCGTTTCCCGCGGCTTCGCCGCCGAGCCCGTATTGCTCGACGTCCGCCGGGTCGAGGCCCGTGATCGCGCCGGGATCGTAAGTCGCCTGCGCGGCCTCCGCGAAACCGGCGCCGGGCTCGACCAGGGCGGGGTTGAGCAGCGCGGCGAGATGCGGCTCCAACGGCGCGAGCTCCGGCTTCGACGCCTTGGCCCGGGTCGCGCGGATCGAGGTTTTCTTTGGTGATGAAGTCATGGACGTCCTTTGGGACGCCCGCCGCGAGCAGCGGGCGTCGCCCGCAATATAAGCGGCTCGCGCTCGGATGGAAGCGGGAAGCGTCCGCCGCCGCGAGATGCGCGGCGCGGCGCCGATCGTGCTAGAAAGGGTGAGGGATCGTGTCGCCTGGAGCGTCTCCGACCTCGGCGAATCCAAACGGGGTTAATCGCGATGCGAAGCAAAATGCCCTACTGGACGAGACTCTTGACCGATTCGGTCAAGCTCGGCGTGAGCGCCAATCACGTGATCGCGCTGCGCATGGCGAAGCTCGCCCGCGGAGACGCCGCCGCCCGCGCCGAAAGCAAATTAATGGTCGACGAGAAGGTCAAGGCCGCCGTGGACGCCAATTTGGAAGCCGCGCGCAGCATCATGACCGGCCACGCCCATCTCGCGCCGAGCCGCGCGCTGAGCATCTACCAAAAACGCGTGCACAAGAATTTGAGTCGTCTGTCGAAGAAGAAATGAGCGGCTTCCGGCGGTCGGGCGCGAGCCGTTGAAATGCTTATCGCGCGGCCGCGCCGGCGCGACGCTTTATGCGCCGCATGCCGGGGCGTGACTAATTGTCCAGGAAGCTTCGCAGCTTGCGGCTCCGCGACGGGTGCTTCAGCTTCCTCAGCGCCTTCGCCTCGATCTGGCGGATGCGCTCGCGCGTCACCGAAAATTGCTGGCCGACTTCCTCCAACGTGTGGTCGGTGTTCATGCCGATGCCGAAGCGCATGCGCAGCACCCGTTCCTCGCGCGGCGTCAGCGAGGCCAGCACGCGCGTCGTCGTCTCGCGCAGATTCGACTGGATCGCCGCCTCGATTGGCAGCACGGCGTTCTTGTCCTCGATGAAATCGCCGAGATGCGAATCCTCCTCGTCGCCGATCGGCGTCTCCAGCGAGATCGGCTCCTTGGCGATTTTGAGCACCTTGCGCACTTTTTCGAGCGGCATGGCGAGCTTTTCGGCCAGTTCCTCCGGCGTCGGCTCGCGGCCGATTTCGTGCAGCATCTGGCGCGAGGTGCGCACGATCTTGTTGATCGTCTCGATCATATGCACGGGAATGCGGATGGTGCGCGCCTGATCGGCGATCGAGCGGGTGATCGCCTGCCTGATCCACCAGGTCGCATAGGTCGAGAATTTATAGCCGCGGCGATATTCGAACTTATCGACCGCCTTCATCAGGCCGATATTGCCTTCCTGAATGAGGTCGAGGAACTGCAGGCCGCGATTGGTGTATTTCTTGGCGATGGAGATGACGAGGCGCAGATTGGCCTCGACCATTTCCTTCTTGGCCTGGCGCGCCTCGCGCTCGCCCTTTTGCACCATATGCACGATCTTGCGGAACTCGGAGATTTCCAGCCCCGTCTCGGTCGCGAGCGCGTGAATGTCCGAACGCAGTTCCTTGATGCGGTCCTTGTCGTCGGCGACAAACTCCTTCCAGCCGCGCGACCCCAGCTTCGCGACGCGGGCGACCCATTTGGGATCGAGTTCGGAGCCGTGGAATTTGTCGAAGAAATCCTCGCGCGCGACGCCGTGCGAATCGGCGAGCCGCAGCAATTTGGTCTCGAACCCGATCAACCGCTTGTTGATGTCGTAAAGCTGCTCGACCAGCGCCTCGATGCGGTTCTGGTTGAGCGAAAGCGATTTGACGTCGGCGACGATCTCCTTCTTGAGCGTCTTGTATTTGCGCTCCTGGGCGGGCGTGAGCGTTTCGTTCTTTAAGCGGTTCTCGACGTTCTGATCCTGCAGCCGGCGCAGCTTCTTGTATGCGTCGGCGACGCGCGCGAAGGTTTCGAGCACCTTGGGCTTCAGTTCGGCTTCCATCGCCGAGAGCGACACGGAATTGTCCATGTCGTCTTCCTCGTCGAAATTCTCCTCGGGCGGCGGCGCCTCCTCGCCAAGCCCCACTCCAAGAGCCGCCGGGGGCGTTCGCGGAGCGGTCGCCGGCGCGAGGCCCACCGTGTCGGCGGCGCCCGGCGCCTTGGCCGTCGCCTTGCCCTCGGGGCCGGCGTAGGTCGCCTCGAGGTCGATGATGTCGCGCAGCAGAACCTTGCCGGCCTCGAGTTCCTCGCGCCAGATGATGATGGCCTGGAAGGTCAACGGACTTTCGCACAGGCCGGCGATCATCGCCTCGCGGCCGGCCTCGATGCGCTTCGCTATCGCGATTTCGCCCTCGCGCGAGAGCAGTTCGACCGAGCCCATCTCGCGCAGATACATGCGGACGGGATCGTCCGTGCGATCGGTCGGCTCGGAGACGCGGGTCGCGACCGCGGTCGTCCGCGCGGCTTCCACCAGTTCGCCGCCCTCCGGCTCTTCTTCCTCGGCCGGAGTCGCCTCTTCCTCGGCCTCGTCGGCGTCGTCGCCCTCGGAGACGGTGATGCCCATTTCGGACAGCATCGAATAGACGTCCTCGATCTGATCCGAGGACACTTCCTCGGAAGGAAGAACGGCGTTCAACTCGCTATAAGTGACGAAGCCGCGCTTTTTGGCGAGCTTGATCATCCGCTTGACGGCGGCGTCATTCAGGTCGAGCAGCGGACCGTCCGACGCCTCGGCGATGACAGCGGCCTCGCCTTCAACCTTTTCCTCGTCTTTTTTCGCCATTCACTCGCTCCGCAACTGTCCATGGAAGATCGCCGCGGGGCAAGCGCGCCCGTCGCATACGCGCTTCCACATAATGGCGCCCGACCAAGGCCCGCCAAAAGCCTTGCGCGAGGCGCCTCGAATTTGCTTAAAGATGAGCCATTGGAAAGCCCATCGACCCGCCTGGTTGCGACATTGTCGCCGAATTGCTCAAGCCCCACACTTGCCGGCGACCGCCTAACGCTCCCTTAACCATCTGGCGCCGGCGGCGACAGCTATTACAGCACACGGTTCGCGCGACCCGACATTGCTCCGAAACCCTCCAGAGCGGCTTCGGTTCCATCGAGCGTCGACAATTGTGTCTGAATATCCGCCAATCTCGCGGCGTCGTCCTCGTTGGGATCCACCGCCAGACGCCCCTCGATCACACGCAACTCTCTATTTAGCGCCCAAACTTTGTGATGCAAGCTTAAAGCTTGTCGCAGCGTCGCGGCGGCGTCGGCGGTCGCCGCCTCCGGCTGAACGCTCCAGAGATTGGCGTGGGCGACCATGCCCTCGAGACGCGCGTGGAATGGCGCAAGTCCCGCCTCTTCAATGAGTTGGCTCAGCGCGTGCGTGGACGCCGCCTCGCCGTCGGCCTGCGACGACGCGCCGCGCACCATCAGATCGCGCAAAGCATTGGCCTCCCGCGCCTCGAAATCCATCGCCGCGAGGTCCTCGATATGGTCGGCGAGCAAGGGCGGGTGGTTGATAAGAACCAGTAAAATAAGGCATTCGCGCGCCGACACCTGTGGCTTGACGCCCTTGAAGAGCGGTGAATTGGCCAAGGCCGCGCCGACCCGCACCGGCCCCGACGCGGCGCCCGGACGCGCGGAACTCCCCTTCCCGCCCCAGTCCGCCCGGCGGCCGAAGCGGGTTTGGCCAAAAATTTTGCGCTGCCGCCCACCCTGCGCCCCGGCGTGCGAAAACTCGTCGCTGAACAGTTTCGACAGCCGCGTGGAGAGATCCTGCCCGTAATAGCGGCGCAGCGCGGCGTCCTGGATCTGGCCGGCGACCTCCGCGAGGCGGCGCTCCAGGCTGGCGCGGCGCTCGGGCGTATCGAGCGGTCGCTCCTGCGTTTCGCGCCGCCACAGCATCTCGACCAGCGGCAGCGGCGCGCTCATCGCCTGCTCCAGCGCTCCGGCGCCGCCCGAACGCAAAAGTTCGTCCGGGTCTTGCCCGCCGGGCAGCAGCACGAAACGCAGCGTCCTGCCGGGGCCGATCAGCGGCAAGGCCGTGTCGATGGCCCGAAAAGCGGCCTTTTGGCCCGCCTTGTCGCCGTCGAAACACAGGATCGGCTCCTCGGCCATGCGCCACAACAACGCGCATTGCTCGGGCGTCAGCGCGGTGCCGAGCGGCGCGACGACATGGGCGAGGCCCGCCGCCGTCATGGCGATCACATCGATATAGCCCTCGACGGCGATCACCGTCCCCGCTTCATGCGCCGCCTTGCGGGCGTTGTGCAGATTGTAGAGCGTCGCGCCCTTGTGAAACAGCGGCGTTTCCGGCGAATTCAGATATTTAGCCTGCGCGTCCTTCTCCAGCGCCCGCCCGCCGAAGGCGATCACCGCGCCGCCGCGGTCGTGGATCGGAAACATCAGCCGATGGCGGAAGCGGTCGTAGGGGACGGCGATGTCCTCGCCGTTGATGAGCAGCCCCGCCTCGATCATCGCCTCCACGCCGACGCCCTTGGCGGCGAGCGCGTCGCGCAGGCCGTGACGGTCCGGCGGGGCGTAGCCGATGCGAAAATGCGCCTGAGCCGCCGGCGAAATCTCCCGCCGGGCGAGATAGTCGCGCGCGTCCCTGCCCTGCGCGCCCTTGAGCTGCCTTTGAAAATATTCCGCCGCCCAATCCATGACTTGCGTCAAGGAAGCGCGCTTCTGCTCGCTCTCGCGCTGCTCGCCGGTCTCGACCGGCATGGGCAGCCCGGCCATGCCGGCGAGCCGCTCCACCGCCTCGGGGAAGGAAATCCCCTCGGTCTCCATCAGGAAAGTGAAGCCGTCGCCATGCTTGCCCGACGAGAAGTCGTGGAAAAATCCTTTTTGGTCGTTGACGAAGAAGGAGGGACTTTTCTCGGCGTTGAAGGGAGACAGCCCGACCCACTCGCGCCCGCTGCTTTCGCAGCTTGACTTTTTTCCTAACCACCTCCGACACGGGAACCCGCGCCCGAATTTCGTCGAGAAAGGAGGGAGGAAACTTCATGGCCGCCCATGTTAGCAGCGAGGCTTCGCTCGACCACGCCATGCTTATTGGCTGACCCAGATGATGCGCGACATCCAGGCGATCTCCTCCCGCGCCAGCACGCGGTCGGAAGCGCCGCCGTCGAGGGGTTTCAACTCCAGCGTCCGCGCGTTTTGGTCCTTCAGTTCGGCGATCAGCAATTCGCCTTCGAGGGTCCGGGCGGCCACGCGGTCGCCCGGCCGCGCCGGCGCGTGGGGCGAGACTATCAGCAATTCGCCGTCGCGAAACAACGGCGCCAGCGCGCCGCCGGAAATCTTGAGCGCGTAACATGCGTCGTCGAGGCACGGCGGGAAAGTCGATTTCGACCCAGGCCGGGCCGGTTGGGCGGCCGGCCGCGTCGAACGAACCGTCCATCTTGGCGTCGGCGAGACCGATCGCGGGAACGCGGCGGCGCGGCGCGACGCCATCGCGCTCTCCCGCCAGCGCCAGAAATTCGCCGGGCCCCTCCCCTGTCGCGACGAGCGCCTTGGCGACGGATTCGGTCGAGGGCCAGCGTTGGCGCCCGCCCGGCGACGCGCGCTTGGAAGGGTTGAAGGTCGTGGGATCGAGGCCCGCCTTGCGCGCGAGTCCGGAGGCCGACAGCCCATGACGCTCCGCCAGCGCGTCGAGCGCCGCCCAGATTTGTCGATGCGAGAATCCCGGGGCCATCTCGGTTTGTCTTCCTAGCGTCAAGAAATAGGGAATGGGAAGCCGTCCCGCAACGCCTCGGATTAATGGCCGTGGCTCGCCGCCGCCTCGGGGGTCAGCGACTGCGCCGCCGCCAGCGTCGCGAAACGCCCGCCCTTTTTCACCAATTCGTCGAACGAGCCGCTTTCGACGATCTCGCCATTGTCGAACACCAATATGCGGTCGGCGCTCCGCACGGTCGCGAGCCGATGCGCGATCACGAAGGTCGTGCGCCCCTTGGTGGCGGCTTCCAGCGCCTTTTGAATTTGTTTCTCCGTGGCGGCGTCGAGCGCGCTGGTGGCTTCGTCGAACACCATGATCGGCGGGTCTTTCAGCAACGCGCGGGCGATCGACAGACGCTGGCGCTCGCCCCCGGAGAGACCGCGTCCGCGCTCGCCGATATTGGTCAGGACGCCCTCGCTCTGGCGCGCGACGAAACCCGCCGCCTGCGCCAGTTCGAGCGCGGCGTCGATTTCCGCTTGCGTCGCGTCGGGCTTGCCGATGCGCAGATTTTCCTCGATCGAGCGCGCGAACAGCATCGGCTCCTGAAACACCACGCCGATGTTGCGGCGCAGGGATGCGAGCGTCAGATCGCGGATGTCGACGCCGTCGATCGTGATCGCGCCCTCGATCGGATCGAACACGCGATGCAGCAGGCCGAGCGTCGTCGATTTGCCCGAGCCGGTGGCGCCGACCAGCGCGACGGTCTCGCCGGGCCGCGCCGAAAAGCTCGCGTGGCGCACCGCCATGCGCTTGCCGTCATAGGAATAGCTGACATTCTCGAAGGCCACCGCGCCGTTGAGGCGGCCGGCGTCCTTCGCGTCGGGGCGGTCGGCGATGGCGGGATGCGTGTCGAGAATGGCGTAGAACTCGCGCAGCTTGGCCGATTGCTGAAACAGGAAATTGACGAAGCCGACGGTCTGTTCGAGCCGCCCGATCAGCATGGTGGCGAAATTGATGAAGGTGACGATTTCGCCGACCGAGGCCTGTCCCTGCATGTGCAGCCAGGCGCCGAGCAGAAATATCGCCAGCACGGTGATCGTCGCCGAGGCGCGGCTCGCCACCACCACCAAGGCCCACCAGGACAGAACCGGCAGTTGCGCCGCCAGCAGATCGTCGATGATGCCGCGCAAGCGCCAGGGATTCGCTCTGCACGCGGGTGAAGCTTTGCACGACCGGCACATTGCCGAGCGCGTCCGAGGCGCGGCTGGCCAGCGCGGCGTTATAAGTTTCCACCGCCGCCTGCAGCGCGTCGGTGCGGCGCAGAACCCAGGTCGTCACCGCGTAAAACAGCGCCACCATGACGATCAGCAGGCTGGCGAGGCGCCAATTATACAGCAGCGTCGCCGGCAGCAGCAGAAACAGCGCGAAGAAGGACGCGCAATTCTCGCGAAAAAACGACAGCCATAGGCCGAACATCGCGCCCGCGCCCTCGAGCATCGACTGCAACAGCCGGCCCGAATGAACATTGGCAGTGAAAGCTCAGCGGCAGATCGAGCACATGATCGAAATATTCGCGCCATCGCGGCGAGCCGGCTGCGATGCGCCAGCCGATCCGCGTTGAGGCCGACCGCCATCGAGGCGAAAATCGAAAACAGGCCGAAGCCGGCCCAGGCGGCGACGGTCGGGAGCAAATCGCCCCAAGTGAGCGCGGCCCCTTGCGCCTGCGCGCCGCTCATCAAATCGATGATCCGGCCGAATAAAATCGGCTCGGCGAATTGCGCCCCCGCCAGCACGAGATTGGCGACGACTAAGTATATAGGCGAGCCTCGCCTTTGGCCGCAGCTGGGCCAGCACGCGCAGATAGACGGAAAATACGGACATTGGGGGCTTTCGGTCGAGCGGACAGCCGGCCTTACAAGGCGCGGCGGCGCGGCGCAAGGGAGGCGGCGCGGCGGCGGGGGCGGGAGGGTTGAGATTTCGGCGTCGCGCCACAAGCAGCCATCGGCGCTCGAATAACAACCGATATTTTCAGGTCCGAGAAGCCTGGATTTTGGCGCGAAAACAGCAAAAAGCGCCGTCACCGTTGAGATTCAACGAAAACAGCCCCGCGCGCGAAACGATGCGAGGGGACAACCGCGAAGAAGCAAAAAATGCGTTTCGGTTAGCGGCAAGGGGATCCCTTCCGTTTGCGCTCCCCATTTCGGCCATGACCCTCTCTTGTCAATTCTCCCAAGCGCCCAAGATTGTTCGTGCCCTTCCTGTATGTGGGAAGCCGCGTGGGGTCGCGATAATCGGAGTGCGTACAACGATGAAGAAAGGAGAAGGAGCGTGAAGATACTGATGGTGCTGACATCACACGATCAACTCGGCGACACCGGCCGCAAGACGGGCTTCTGGCTCGAAGAGTTCGCGGCCCCCTACTTTGTTTTCCGGGACGCCGGCGTTCAGCTGACGCTCGCTTCACCGAAAGGCGGCCAGCCGCCGATCGATCCCAAGAGCGATTTACCGGAAAACCAGACGCCCGCGATGGCGCGGTTCAAACAGGACCCGGCGGCGCAAAAAGCGCTTTCCCAGACGGTCAAGCTCGCCGACGTGAAAGCGCAAGATTACGACACGGTATTTTTTGTGGGCGGGCACGGCCCCCTATGGGACCTCGCGGAAAGCCCCGTTTCCATCGCCTTGATCGAATCGTTCTACAATTCCGGCAAGCCGGTGGCTTTGGTTTGCCATTCGCCCGGCGTGCTTCACCGAGTCACCTACAAGGGCGCGCCGATCGTGAAGGGCAAACGCGTGACCGGTTTCACCAATGACGAGGAGGAAGCCGTGCACCTCACCAATGTCGTGCCGTTCCTCGTCGAGGATGAGTTGAAGCGGCTGGGAGCCAAATTTGAGAAGGTTCCCAACTGGCAACCGTTTGCAATCGTCGATGGCCATCTTGTCACCGGGCAGAATCCCGCGTCCTCGACCAGCGCGGCCGAAGCGCTTCTAAAGCTGGTCGCCGCGGAAAAAGCCGCCTAGGCGACTGCTCCAATCGACGCGGTGTTTTCGCGCGTCGCGGGTCATTTCGGATTTCGAAGCGAGCAGCCAGGAATTTTTCGAGCAGCGAAACCACATAGGAGGTTCGCCATGGGCGCCGCACAGAAAGTCGCCGTGATTACGGGCGCGTCGCGAGGCATAGGCGCGGCCCTCGTCAAGGCCTATCGCGATCGCGATTACCGCGTGGTCGCGACGGCGCGGTCCATCGAGCCTTCGAACGACGCCGACATCCTCACGGTCCCCGGCGACATCGCGGATCGAAAGACGGCGGAACGCGCGATCTTCGAGGGCATGACGCGGTTCGGGCGCATCGACACGCTCGTCAATAACGCCGGCATCTTCATCAGCAAGCCCTTCACCCAATACACCGAGGCCGACTTCTCCGCCATCTTGGGCGTCAACACCGCTGGGTTCTTCCACACCACGCAATTCGCCATCGCCGAGATGGAGAAGCAGGGCGGCGGCCATATCGTCCAAATCACCACGAGCCTCGTCGACCACGCGATGTCCGCCGTCCCCTCGGTCCTCGCTTCGTTGACGAAGGGCGGTCTCAACGCGGCGACCAAGTCGCTCGCCATCGAATACGCCAAGCGCGGCATTCGCGTGAACGCGGTCGCCCTCGGCGTCATCAAGACGCCGATGCATCCGATAGAGACGCATCAGGCCCTCGACGCCCTTCATCCGGTCGGGCGCATGGGCGAGATCTCCGACGTCGTCGATGCGATCCTCTACCTTGAGTTGGCGAGCTTCGTGACCGGCGAGATCCTTCACGTCGACGGTGGCCAGAGCGCTGGCCATTGAAGCCGCGCGACGCCGTGCTCGGTCACGACGCAGCGCCTTCCGCGACGGCCTTGCTGCCACGCCGCTTTGAGTTCGGGCGTTGTGATGTCCCAGTCCGGCCGGCATTTCTTGGTAACGGCACGTAGGTCCTGGCGGAGATCTTCCAGCGTGGGCCGGCCGAAGAACCAGTAGCCGTTGTAGATCTTATAAATGACCAGACCGGGCTCGAGGACAATCACGTGGGGGATCATCGGATTGTGGACAGGATCCGTGTATTCGGCGATGTCGAGATCTTTTTGGACGATACGCCCCGCGTCGGAGAGGAAAGGCCAGTGGGCGCCGACTCCGCTGCGATATTCATTCGTCTGCAGTGATATTGTCGGTGCTGATCGTGACCAGCCGGCAATAGGCAACCTCGAGCTCACGATGGAGTTCAACAAGCCCTTCCGCCTGCCGGCGGTCCTTGGGGCAGAAACCTCCACGGCTGAGGACGAGAACCATTGGATGTTGTCCTTGCAGTTCGGAGAGCTTCCGGCGTTTCGCGGCGTGGAATCTAGCGTCGTGGGAATTTGGAAAATATTTCTCATCGGCGGTCAAATCCCCTCTCGCGGCCCAACCCCGCCCCTTTTTTAGGCGCCCACGTCCCATCCCCGCGCCATGTTGCGGGAATTTCTCCCAATCGCCCGACATTCGCGCACAAGCGATTGACTCCAAACCGAAGCGGCAACCAAATTCACGCCATGCGCGTCGCGCCAAATGTCTAGGAAAGGCCGTCAGCCCCGTGTCGATCCAGGTCGCCCTGCACCACGTCACCCATTATAAATACGATCGCTATGTCGCGCTTGGACCGCAGGTCGTGCGGCTGCGCCCGGCGCCGCATTGCCGCACCGGCGTGCCCAGCTATTCGCTCAAGATCACGCCCCCGCAGCATTTCATCAATTGGCAGCAGGACCCGCACGGCAATTGGCTGGCGCGGCTGGTGTTCACCGAAAAGACCACGGAGTTCCGCGTCGAGGTCGATCTTCTGGCCGATCTCGCCGTGTTCAACCCGTTCGATTTCTTCGTCGAGCCCTATGCCGAGGAGTTCCCCTTCACCTACGCGCCGGAACTCGCGACCGAACTCGCGGCGTCGTTGGAGGTCGAGCCGGCCGGCGCGCCGCTCGAAAACTTCGTGGCCTCCATTTCGCGGCAAAAACTCCGCACGATCGATTTTCTCGTCGGCCTCAACGCGAGACTGAGCCAGGAGATCAAATATGTGATCCGCATGGAGCCCGGCGTGCAGCCGCCGGACGAGACGCTGACGCTGGGTTCGGGCTCCTGCCGCGATTCGGCCTGGCTCCTGGTGCAGACGCTGCGCCGGCTGGGCCTCGCCGCGCGTTTCGTCTCCGGCTACCTCATCCAACTCGTCGCGGACGAGGAGCCGCTCGAAGGCCCCAAGGGACCGGAGCATGATTTCACCGATCTGCACGCCTGGGCCGAGGTCTATCTGCCCGGCGCCGGCTGGATCGGGCTGGACGCGACCTCGGGGCTGTTTTGCGGCGAGGGCCATCTGCCGCTGTGCGCCGCGCCGCATTACCGCTCCTGCGCGCCGGTCTCGGGCGTGGTCGAGCCGGCCAATTGCGAGTTCGGCTTCGAGATGCGGGTGGAGCGCATCCGCCAGGCGCCGCGCGTCACCGCGCCCTTTTCCGACGAGGCCTGGGCGCGGCTCGACCGGCTCGGCGAGCAGGTCGACGCCGATCTCGTCGCGCAGGACGTGCGCCTCACCATGGGCGGCGAGCCGACCTTCATCTCGATCGACGATTTCGAAGGCGCGGAATGGAACGTCTCGGCGGTCGGCCCGACGAAGCGCGCGCTCGCCGACGATCTGATCCGAAGGCTGCGCGAACGCTTCGCGCCCGGCGGCTTTCTGCATTACGGCCAGGGCAAATGGTATCCGGGCGAGAGCCTGCCGCGCTGGGCCTTCGCGCTCTATTGGCGCGCCGACGGCGAGCCGATCTGGCGCGACCCCGATCTCGTGGCGCGGCTGGAGAAGCCCGCGAAAAAGGAAGGCCAAGGACGAACTAAAGCCCAGCGCGATCGCGCCAAAGGCGGCGGAGGCTTTCGCCAACGCGCTGGTCGCGCGTCTCGGCCTCGACAGCTCCTACATCATCCCCGCCTATGAGGACCCGCTGCATCGGCTCGGCGAGGAGGCGGCGCTGCCGATCAACATCGATCCTTCCGACCCCAAGATCGACGATCCCGAGGAACGCAACCGCATCGTCCGCGGTTTCGAACGCGGCCTTTCGAGCCCCACGGGCTTCGTGCTGCCGATCCAACGCTGGAACGCGCCAGCGAGTCGCACGGGCTGGGTGTCCGGACGCTGGCCCCTGCGGCGCGGCAAGCTGTTTCTGGCGCCGGGCGATTCGCCGGTGGGCCTGCGGCTGCCGCTAAAATCGCTGCCCTGGGTGCGCCCCGAGATCTATCCGCACATCGTGCAGCAGGACCCGCTCGACCAGTTCCCCGACCTGCCGCCCGCCGCCCATTATCAGCTCGCCTACCGCGCCGCCCCCGCGGCCTCGACGGCGAGTTCGCCGCGGCAGGTGTGGGAGCAGAATCCTGACGAGGGCGGCGTGCGCACCGCGCTGACCATCGAGCCGCGCGACGGGACGCTCTGCGTGTTCATGCCGCCGGTGGAAAAGCTCGAACATTATCTCGAGCTGCTCGCCGCCGTGGAGCAAACGGCCGTGGAAGCCGGCCTGCCGCTGCATATCGAAGGCTACGAGCCGCCGATCGACCCGCGCCTCAATGTCATCAAGGTGACGCCCGATCCCGGCGTGATCGAGGTCAATATCCACCCGGCCAAATCCTGGCGCGAGGCGGTGGCCAACACGACCGGGCTTTACGAGGACGCAAGGCGGGCGCGGCTCACCACCAGCAAATTCATGACCGACGGGCGCGGCGCCGGCTCGGGCGGCGGCAATCACGTCGTGCTCGGCGGAAACAACACCGCCGACTCGCCCTTCCTGCGCCGGCCCGATCTGCTCAAGAGCTTCATCCTCTATTGGCAGCGTCACCCTTCCCTGTCCTATATGTTCTCCGGCCTGTTCATCGGCCCGACCAGCCAGTCGCCGCGCATCGACGAGGCGCGGCACGAATCGCTCTACGAAATGGAGATCGCGCTCGCCAATACGCCGGCGCCGGGCTCCAGCGACTTTCCGCTCTGGCTCGTCGACCGGCTGTTCCGCAATCTGCTGGTCGACGTTTCCGGCAACACCCATCGCGCGGAAATCTGCATCGACAAGCTCTATTCCCCGGACGGCCCCACCGGGCGCCTCGGCCTTGTCGAATTTCGCGCTTTCGAGATGCCGCCGGACGCGCGCATGAGTCTCGCCCAGCAATTGCTGCTGCGGGCGCTCACCGCCTGGTTCTGGCGCGAGCCGCGCGAAGGCGGGCTCGTGCGCTGGGGAACCGCGCTGCACGATAAATTCATGCTGCCGCATTATGTTTGGGAAGATTTCGTCGACGTGCTCGGCGATCTCGAGCGGGCTGGTTACGCCTTCGAGCCGGAATGGTTCCAGGCGCAATGGGAGTTCCGCTTCCCGCTCGTCGGCGCGGTGACGCATGACGGCGTGCGTTTGGAGTTGCGTCATGCGCTCGAACCCTGGCATGTCATGGGCGAACAGGGCGCGCAGGGGGGCACGGTGCGTTACGTCGATTCCTCGGTCGAGCGGCTGCAAGTCAAGGCGCAAGGCTTCGTGCCGGGCCGGCATGTGATCGCTTGCAACGGACGGCGGCTGCCGATGACCTTCGCCGGCAAGAACGGCGAGGCCGCGGCCGGCGTGCGCTTCAAGGCGTGGCAACCGCCTTCCGGCCTGCACCCCACGGTTTCCGTCCACGCGCCGCTGACCTTCGATGTCGTGGACACATGGAGCGCCCGCTCGCTGGGCGGCTGCGTCTACCACAGCGCCCACCCGGGCGGACGCAGCTACGATACTTTTCCGGTCAACGCGCAAGAGGCCGAGGCGCGGCGGCTGTCCCGCTTTCAGGAACACGGCCATAGCCCCGGAAGAATCCTGCCGCCGCGCGAGGAGCCGGCCGGGGAGTTTCCGCTGACGCTGGATCTGCGGAGGAACTTTGCCTTCTGAACGGGCCTTCGGCCGCTCCGCCGGCGACGCCGACGCCTTGGACGCGCTGCTCGCGTCCTGGCTCGCCGGCTATCGCGTCGCGCCAGGAGCGGCCGACGAATTGCTCGGGACGGACGGGCGGCCGCGCGAACATTGGCTCGCCCTGCTCGGCGCGCTCGCGAAGCTCGGCGAGGCCGACATCGACCAACGCTTCGCCAGCGCCAACCGGCGCATTTACGAGATGGGCCTGACCTATCGCGCGCCCGGCGAAGCGCGCGAGCGCGTCGCGCCGCTGGCCCGCCTGCCGCTATTGCTGCCGCAAGCGGAATGGGCGGCGATCGAGGCCGGCATCGTCCAGCGCGCCGAACTGCTCGATCGGATCCTGCGCGACATTTACGGCGAGGGACGGCTGATCGAGGACGGCGTGTTGCCGGCGACGGCGGTGACGGGCTCACCCGAGTTTATCCGGCCGATGCGCGGCGTCGCGCCGCCCGGCGGCCGCTGGCTGCGCTTTTACGCGGCGGAGATCGCGCGCGGCCCCGACGGCGCCTGGCGGGTGCTCGGCGATCGCGCCCAGGCGCCCTCCGGCGCCGGCTATGCGCTGGAAAACCGCCTCATCATGGGGCGGGCGGTCCCGAGCCTCTACCGCGACATGAAGGTGCGCCGGCTGGCGCCGTTCTTCCGCGATTTTCGCGCCGGCCTCGCGAGCTGCGCGCAGCGCGTCGATCCGCGCATCTGCCTGCTGACGCCCGGCCCGTTCAGCGAGACCTACGCCGAGCAGGTCAATCTCGCCCGCTATCTCGGCCTGCTGCTGGTCGAGGGCGAAGACCTCATGGCCAATGACGGCAAGCTCTATGTGCGCACCATCGCCGGCCTGAAGCGCGCCGACGTGCTGTGGCGGCGGGTCGACGCCGATTGGTGCGATCCGCTGGAGCTGAACGCCGCCTCCAAGCTCGGCGCGCCCGGTCTGCTCGAGGCGATCCGCCAGGGCGCGCTGGCGGTCGCCAACATGCCCGGCGCCGGCCTCGTCGAGGCGCGCGCGATCATGAGCTTTCTGCCCGCTCTGGCGCGTCGCCTGCTGGGCGAGGAGTTGCGCCTGCCCAATGTCGAAACGCTGTGGTGCGGCGACGACGCGACGCGGGCGCGAGTTCTCGCCAGTCTTGACACGCACCGCGTCAAGGACGCCTTCGCGCCGGCGCCGATGTTTCGAACGACCTTTCCGGGCGGCGTCGACGCTCATGGCCTGCCGACGGTGGCGATGAGCGACGCGCGGCGCGAAAAGCTGGTCGCGGCGATGATGGCGCGCGGCATGGATTTCGTGGCGCAGGAGGAACTGACCTTCTCGACCACGCCGGCCTGGGTCGACGGCGCCTTGACGCCGCGCCCCTTCGCGCTGCGCGTCTTCGCGGCGGCGACGAAGGACGGCTGGCGGGTGATGCCCGGCGGCTATTGCCGCGTCTATGAGGAGCAAAGCGGAGACGGGCGGCCCCTCCATGTCGTCGCGCCCTGCGCCGACGTTTGGGTGCTCAGCGAGGACGAGATCGAGGGGGCGACCCTGCTGCCGCCCGCCGACGACGCGCGCATCGTGCGCGTGCTCGGGAATCTGCCCAGCCGCGCCGCCGACAATCTGTTCTGGATGGGGCGCTATCTCGAGCGCACCGAGGCGGTGCTGCGGATCGTGCGCTGCCTGTGCAACCGCCTCACCGAGACTCAGGCGCGGCGCGCCGAGGCGGATGGCCTGAGCGAGCGCCAGCCGATCGAGCGGCTGCGGCGGCTGTTGATCGCCTGGGGCTGCGTCGAGGAAGAGACGCGGGAATTGCCGGCCGCCGCGCTGGCGTTGGCGGCGCTCGCCGACGCCGAACGCCTATGGCTCGGCCATCGCCAACGCCGTGCGCGCCAAGGGCGCCGCCTCGATTATACGCGAGCGCCTGTCGCAGGACGTCTGGCAACTGATTGGCGCGCTGCAGACGCGGCTGCGACAAGCCGCGACATTGGGAGGCGGCGCGCAAAATATCGCCGCCGAGCCCGAGATCATCGATTGCGTGGAGCGCGCGCTGTATAAGTCTGGCCGCGCTTTCGGGTCTGACGGACGAAAACTTCAACCGCGTCGCGGGATGGAACTTTCTCGACCTCGGCAAGCGCGTCGAGCGCGCGATCAACACCTGCCGTTTCGCCCGCCAGTTCGCCGACGCGGAGCCGACCATGGACTCGCTCGACGCGCTGATCGAATTGATCAACTCGCAAATCACCTATCGCAGCCGCTACATCTCGGGAGCGGCGCTGGCGCCGGTGCTCGACATGGCCATCCTCGATCCGTTCAATCCGCGCTCGGTGAGTTTTCAGATCGCCCGCATGGACGATCATCTCGCGGCTCTGCCGGCGCTGGTCGACGACGGCGTGATGGAGAAGCCGCGCCGTTTGGCGGTGCGGCTACGCGCGGAACTGGCGACCGAGGAGGCTCGCGGCCTCACGCCGGGCGCCATTCTCAAAATCGAGCAACGACTGACCGGCCTCGCGGACGCGATCGCCGAGCGTTATTTTCTGCCCGGCGACAAGTCGCGCCCCGACAAACGGTCCCAGCTCGCGTGATCTACGACATCCGCCACGTGACGACATACAGCTACGCCGCGCCTGTTTCCGCGACGCATTGCGCGCTGCGATTGATCCCGCGCGGCGACGGCGGTCAGCGCGTATTGAAAAGCGCCATCGAGCTGACGCCCGAGCCGACGCGGCGGCGAGAGCGGCTCGATTTTTTCGGCAATCGCCTCGTCGAGGCGCGGATCGACACGGCGCATACGAGGCTGCGGATCACGCTCGAGGCGCGCGTCGCGGTGCGGCGGCGAGCCGCGCCCGCCGCCGCGCTGACCCCGGCCTGGGAGACCGTGCGCGCGAGCGCCGCCGCGTCGAAATCGCTCGACGCCCAGTCGCCGGCGCATTTTCTGTTCGCGGGACGGCTGACGCCCTTGCTGGACCCGATCGCCGCCTATGCGCGCGAAAGTTTTCCGGCGGGGCGGCCGGTTCTCGAAGCAGCCTTCGACTTGATGCGGCGCGTCCACGCCGATTTCGCCTATGATCCGAAGGCGACCCAAATCGCGACGCCGCTCGTCGAGGTTTTCGCGCGCCGCGGCGGCGTCTGTCAGGACTTCGCCCATATCATGATCGCCGCCCTGCGCGGACTCGGCCTGCCAGCGAATTACGTCAGCGGCTATCTGCGCACGCTGCCGGCTCCCGGCCAAAAGCGGCTCGAAGGCGCCGACGCCTCGCACGCCTGGATCTCGCTGTGGTGCGGACCGGCCTTCGGCTGGCTTCAGCTCGACCCGACCAACAACGTCTTCGTCTGCGACGATCATATCGTTTTGGCCATCGGGCGCGATTACGCCGACGTTTCCCCGATCGACGGCATAATTTTGGTCTCTGGACCGCAAAAGCTGTCGGTGAGCGTCGACGTGAAGGCGGTCGAGGGTCGAAACGACGAAGCGCGGCCGGAGCGCGGCCGCGTCGAGGCGCGGGCCTAGTTGTGCGTCGACCTAGTCGTGGGCGCCCGGCAGGCGAGCCTTTGGGCACGCGGTCCAAGGCGCGCTCTCGAAAGCGTCCAATTCAATATTTCCAAATAAGTCCGATCGATGTCGCCGTCGGCGTCGGCGGAAACGGGCCCGCGTGGCGCAGCGCCGTCAGGGCCGCCTGATCCAGCGCCGCCGAACCGGACGATTGCCGCAGCGCCTGATGCACCAGGTGCCCGTCGGGATCGACGTAGAATGTGATGATTTCATCCCCGCTTCGACCGCCTTCGACGGGGCGGAATTGCCGCTTGATATAGCCGAGAACCACCGAGAGATAGGTCGGCTTGGCGGTCCCGCCGTTGATCGGCGCGGTCTTGGCCGCGCCGCCGATTTGAAAGTCCGGCATCGGCGCGAGCGAGGCCACCATGTCGGAAATCGACTTTTGCTTCTCGCCGACCACCGCCTTGGGATCGGGCTTGGTTGGCTTTCTTATCGGTTTTCATCGCCCGGCTTTGGCGCCTGTTCGATGACTTCGGCCTCGCGCTTATCCTCTTCCTGAGGCGCGGTCGCCTCGGGCTCTTGCGCGGGTTGCGGCGCGACTTCCTGTTGCGGCTTCTGCTTGATCGGCTCGGGCGTCGGCGCGACCTGTTCGTTGGGCTGGGCCTGCTTTTGCGCCTTGGTCGCGTCGTCGGGCGCCTCGCGGTCGAGGGGTTGGGCGTCGGCGCGACCTGTTCGTTGGGCTGCGCCTGCTTTCGCGCCTTGGTCGCGTCGTCTGGCGCCTCGCGGTCGAGCTTCTCCTTGTTCTCGGCGCGCGGCGCGTCGAAAGCCGGCTTTTCGTCGAGCGTGAGCTTTTCCTGCGGCGGCTTGGGTTGCGGCTTTTTCTCCGGCTCGGGCGGCTCCGGCGGCTTTTGCTCTTCCCGCGGCGGCGGCTGCTCGGCCTGTTGCTCCGCCGGCGGCGGCGGTTCGTTGACGACCTCGACCGAAATTTCCTCCTCGGGCGTCGGGATGGGCGGGCCGATCCTGTCCATGAAGATCAGAAAGGCCACGAGCGTGATGTGGATCAGCAGGCAAGCGACGAACAGAAATAGAAAGCGTCTGCGCTTGACAGGGACCGGCGCGTCGAGCCGCTCGTCGGACGTAACGCGCAACAAGGGCGTCGTCGCTGGCGAAGTCTCGGACGATGCAATCACTTTAACGCCGCGCTCCTGTCGAGGGCTTGGGCCGCCGAGGGCTCTAGGGTCCGTCCGCGGACCGTCCTGGCCCTGGCGCCTCCAAAATAGCCGTCATCGCGAGCGGAGCGAAACAATCCAGAGTCAAGCCAATCCCCCTGGATTGCTTCGCTCCGCTCGCAATGACGTTGCCCCATTCGACGAGTTATTTTTAACAGCCAATGGCATGAATTGATAGGCCGCATATTCGTGAACAAGTCTTAAGGTCAATCTTGGGGCGAAATTTTGTCGGCGGCGCGCTAACCGCGCGGCGTGACCCGTTTTTCGCGAGGGCGCCTGGATCGCCGGTCGTGGATCATCCGGAATTTCGGCCTCGCGCCGAGCCGAAGCCGGCGGCGATTTCACGCCAAGCCGAAACGCGTTAACGCGGATTTCGCCAATAGTTAAGCAGCCTGATGCTTTGCATGGCTGGTCCGGCTTCGACAAGAATGACGCCAAGCACGCGCACACCATGGGAGCCGCTGATCACGACGGTGTTGCGCCTGAAGCGCATCGTGCATCGACGCGACGCCGCGACCGGATTTTGGACCACGAGCCGCGAGACCGCCTTCTGGGTCTCCTCGGCGCAAGGCTTTTCGGCGCGGCAATGGAACGCCTGGGTTCGCGGGCATTGGCGCATCGAGAACGGCAGCCATTACGTCCGCGACGCGACCTCTCTCGATCTCAACTTCCTGATCAATATCGTCCTCAAACATTGAGAACTGAACAGCCCTGCCTTTAAGTCCTAGTTCTGCGTCCGACTTCTATCGGACCCGTACCTGTAAACACAAAGTAATTGAAGAAGCCTAAACGCTGATTCCCCGCGTCCCGCGCGAACAAGTCGCGGACGGCGGCGTATTGCTGGCGGCTATAGGACGGCTTTCGCCCCTTGTAGCGTCGATCCCGAAAAGTCTTGGCGTGGTCGATCCGGCTCGCTGAGGCCTCCTTCGTCGCGGCGGCCATGAATTCGGGCGAGCCGACGTCGCCGGGAAGCAGCGCTCGCTTTAGCCGGCTTCCGGCGAAGCTTGCGAAAGTTACTCCGATGGAACGGAGGTTAACGTCATGTCAGAGTCTTGTGCGTTCTTCATGAGGAGACTTTCGAGTGAATAAGCCAGACCGGTCTGAGCGACTCAACCGCTCTAAATCGCCCTACCTCAATCAGGTTTTTCCCATTCTGAAGAAGCGCCGCGCCAGTCCGCTTGCGGGTGCTGGCGCAGCTTGGTCCGGAATTACCAAGGGCTGCTTCCCTAGCGGAACAACCCTTCGCGCGACGATAGTGTAACGCTGCTCTTCGTGAGCCTCGCCCAAGCTAGTAAGGTGAGTTGCTTTCGCGGGGACCAACTCGATCTCGAAGCCGAGATTGGCAAAGACCCTCCGATACAATCCCTCGGAAAGAACCCACCAGACGTAGTCGATCTCGGGGTTCGACCAAGGATTTATGGTGCGCATAAATTGCGCTTGGTCGATCTCGACGGGCGTGAAGGCGATGATAACGGCCTCTTTCGCCATCCTGCATATCGCGCCGATAGTTGAAACGGGATCAGCAAGGTGTTCTATAATCGCCCCAGCTAAAACAACATCGAATTTTTCGTCGTAATATTGCAGGGCTCGGATTGGCGTGTAGGTCACACTCACTCTACTATTCAACTTGTGCCACGAGGACCAGAATCCATTTTTGATCTGATTCCAATGATCTTTGTTGCCGCCAACGTCCCACGCGGACCGGTCCGTATGATATTCGTTGTTGACGAATGGCACTCTTTCCATGTCGGAAACGTCCCGACAGTCGAGTGAAGTGACGGTCGCACCCTCGGCTTCAGCAGAAAATGCAAGAAACCCGCCCGCTGTTCCCACATCGAGGATGGTCTTTCCGCGCACAGGGTAATTGCCGATATATTGATTGAACTGCCCCCTAAGTTCCCACTCGCCGATAACTGTGTCGCCATTCGGCAGATCAAGGCAATGATAGAAATGACACCTGTTTTTGTCCGGAAGCGGAATAGGCGCGACGCGAGGTAACCGTTTGGCCGGATGTTCCATGCTTAAATGTTCCTTCCAGATGTTCTTGACCTACTGCAGTCGGCCCCAGCCGGATTGACACTTTTGTCGCTTTTCCGTGTACTTGGCAAGGTGCAGGCTCCGCCACCGCGACCCCGGCGACTTGTTTCCGTCTCGTGCCATAATCGTCATCTCGCCGTGGAATTCCCCATGAATGTGAAGAAGCCTGAATTGGGTAAGTGGCCCGTAATCCCGAACCCACCAGAAAACCGCCGCACTAAACAGCCCTGGCCAGCGGCGCGACCCCGATCCATGACAGTAGAAAGCGCACGCCAACGAAACTAATCGGCCCCATGGTCTCGTTAGCGTGCTTCTGGGCGATGAATGATGTTCCCCAAATGAATGCAACCAGCAAAAGAATCAAATCGGCGCGCATTCGAGTCATTATATTGCTTTTATCTTCGGACCGTGACGCCGCCGCATTCTGTCCGTTAATGCGTTCCATACGTTGGCGAGGGATTTCGTCATTGAGATAAGCGCGCCCCGATCGAGAGGTGTCAACACTGCAAAGTGGCGAAACGCCGTGAAGATTGCTAGCGTGCCGGCCATGCACAAGCCCGCCGACACCCCCCGGCCCATCGCCCGCGACAACAAAAGCGACGCGCCGACGCCGATGATCGCGCAATATATCGAGATCAAGGCGGCCAATCCGGATTGCCTGTTGTTCTACCGCATGGGCGATTTCTACGAATTGTTTTTCGAGGATTCCGTCGTCGCCTCGCGCGCGCTCGGCATCATGCTGACGAAGCGCGGCAAGCATCGCGGCGAGGACATTCCGATGTGCGGCGTGCCGGTCGAGCGCGCCAACGATTATCTGCAAAAGCTGATCGCGCTCGGCCATCGCGTCGCGGTCTGCGAGCAGCTCGAAGACCCCGCCGAGGCGAAAAAACGCGGCGCCAAATCCGTCGTGCGGCGCGACGTGACGCGGCTCGTCACCCCCGGCACCATCACCGAGGAGACGCTGCTCGATCCCGCCCGCCCAAACGCCTTCGCGGCGCTGGCGCGTGTTCGAGGTCCGGACGGCGGGTGGCTCTATGGGCTCGCCTGCGTCGATATTTCGACCGGCGCCTTCACGGTGGCGGAGCGCGCGGAGGCCGATCTTTCCGGCGAGTTGGCGCGGCTGGAGCCGCGCGAGATCGTCGTCGCGGAGACGCTTTATCGCGACCCTTCATTGAGCGAAATTCTGACGGCGCGCGGCGCGCCGGTGACGCCGCTCGGCCGCGACGCCGGCGAGGGCGCCTCCGCCGAACGCCGGCTCGTGGAGTTCTATGGCGTCGCGACGCTGGAGGGCTTTGGCGCGCTGACGCCGGCGGAAACAGCCGCCTGCGCCAGCGCGATCCTCTATGTCGAGCGCACGCAAAAGGCCGAGCGCCCGGCGCTGGCGCGGCCCTTGAGCCAGCGCGACAGCAAGACGCTCGACATCGACGCCGCGACCAGAGCCAATCTCGAAATTTCGCGGACGCTCTCCGGCGTGCGCGAGGGCTCGCTGCTCTCGGTCGTCGATCTCACGGTGACGCCGGCCGGGGCGCGGTTGTTGGCTGAGCGCATCGGCGCGCCCTCGACCGACAGCCAAGAAATCGCGGGCCGGCTCGACGCGGTGGGGTTCTTTCGTAGAAAACTCCAGTCTTCGCGAGGGGTTGCGGGCAAGGCTGGCCCGCGCGCCCGATCTTTCGCGCGCGCTGTCGCGGCTCGCCTTGCAGCGCGGCGGCCCACGCGACCTCGCGGCGGTCGCCGTGGCGCTGGCGGCGGCGCGGGGCGTCGCGGGGCTTGCCGGTCTCGATGCGGCGCCGGCGGAGGTCGCGGCCGATATCGCCGAACTCGCCGGCGCCGATTGCGAGCTGGAACAAGAGATTACGCGAAGCCTCGTTTCGGCCCCGCCGCCCGACCGCCGCGCCGGCGGCTTCATCGCGCCCGGCGTCGACGCCGAGCTCGACGAGGCCCGCGACCTGCGCGACCAGAGCCGCCAAATTGTCGCCGGATTTCAGGCGAAATATGTCGAGCTGACCGAAATCAAGCAGCTCAAGATAAAGCACAATAATTTTCTGGGGTTTTTTTTCGAGGTTCCTCCGGCGCAAGGCGAGCGACTGCTGCGACCGCCATTCGACGCGACCTTCACCCATCGCCAGACGATGGCCGACGCGATGCGTTTTTCGACGCGCGAGCTGGTCGAACTGGACGCCAAGATCGACACCGCCAGCGAATGCGCGCTGATGCGCGAAAATGCGCTTTTCGACGCGCTCCGTGCGCGAACATGCGCGAAGACCAGCGATCTCCAGCGGTTAAGTCAGAGCTTCGCCCGGCTCGATCTCGTCGCGGCGCTGGCGGAGCTCGCCAGCCGGCGCGACTGGACCCGACCCCATGTCGACGCCTCGCTGGTCTTTGATATTAAAGGCGGACGGCATCCCGTGGTGGAAGCTTCTCTGCAAGCGCAGGGCAAGGCCTTCGCGCCCAACGACTGCGATCTCTCGGGCGGGCGGATCGCCGTCGTCACCGGCCCAAATATGGCTGGTAAATCAACGTTCTTGCGCCAGAACGCGCTGATCGTGCTGTTGGCGCAGGCGGGGTCGTACGTGCCGGCCGAGCGCGCCCGCATCGGCATCGTCGACCGGCTGTTTTCCCGCGTCGGCGCCTCGGACGACCTCGCCCGCGGGCGTTCGACCTTCATGGTCGAAATGGTTGAAACCGCTGCGATTTTGAACTGCGCCGGGCCTCGCGCGCTGGTCATTCTCGACGAAATCGGGCGCGGCACGGCGACCTTCGACGGCCTCTCGATCGCCTGGGCGGCGATCGAGCATTTGCATGAGTTCAACCGCTCCCGCGCGCTGTTCGCGACGCATTTCCATGAATTGACGCAGCTCACCAAGCGCTTGTCCCGGCTCGTGAATCTGACGATGAAGGTGACGGATCACGCGGGTGAAATCGTGTTTCTGCACGAGGTGATCGCTGGCGCCGCGGATCGCTCATATGGCGTGCATGTGGCTGAATTGGCTGGCCTTCCCAAGAGCGTCGTCGCTCGCGCGCACAAAATTCTGGCGCGGCTCGAGGCGGGCGACCGGCGCGCGCCGCTCGAAAAAACGATCGACGATCTGCCGCTTTTCTCGCACGCGCCGGCGCCGTTGAAAACGCGCGATCCGCTGCGAGAGGCGCTGAAAGCCATCGACCCGGACGCGCTGACGCCGCGCGAGGCGCTGGCGGCGCTGTATGAGTTGAAGGGAAAGCTTTGATAGCGCATCCATCCCACCCCTCCCTTTTAGCAACGCCCGCCTCGCCGCCGCGCCCAGCCCTTAAGCCGGCTGCGCGAATTGTCTGGCCAGCGCCTTTTCGATTTCCGGCAGCGGATGATGTGTGAGATCGCGATCAAGCTCGCCCTTCACCGTCGCCTGCGCCCTCGCCGAAAGATCCTTGCGGATTTCGCCGAGCACGCGCGGCGGCGCGACGATCACGATTTCCTTCAGCTCGCCGCTCGCCGCCGCCTTGTTGATGCGCTCGGCCATCTCCTTGGCGAAATGCTCTTTTTCGACTTCATGCCAATCGGTGGTCTCCACGGCGCTACGCGGCCCGAGGCGCGAGGCGAGCCGCCCCGGCGCGGCCGTTCCCTGGTCGTGCGCGGAAGGATTCTCATCGACGCGCGCGTCGATGACGCGCAAATCCAACAGGTCGGGATCGCCGTGATTATAGAGGAACAGCGCCCGGCGCCCGTCCCCGACGAGAACCCATGCGCCATTGTGGACCGCGATATTGGACATGATTTAATCCCTTCACTCGTTGGCCTCTAACAATCCAAAGTGGGGCCTTGGCTCGGAAATGACAACCGCGGCCCGTCGCCGCTGTCCCTGGCCCGTCGCCGTCAGGCCTGCTCGCCATAGAGCTGGGAAAGCCCAAACTCAAGCCCCGGCGGATCGAGCGTCACGGCCCCTTCGCGCAAAATGCTCGTCAATATCTTGCCGTCCTCGATGCGCCGATGGTGGATCACCAAGGGTTCATCAGGATAAACAATGAGATAATGCACGACGCTGGCTAGGCTGAAATAGCCGCTGAGCTTGTGCGTCACGTCGTTGCGCCAGGTCGATGGCGAAGCGACCTCGACCACGATCACCGGGTTGTCGAGCAGCAGCGCGTCCGGCGGCAATTCAGGGCCGCAATAGACCAGCGCGTCCGGCTCGTAGACGGTCGATTGATTCACCCGCACGGCCATGCCGTCCGGCAACGCGTGGCAGGGCGCGCCCCGCCTAGCTATCGCGTCGCGCAAGGCCACGCAGACCGCGAGCTTCATCTTCGCATGCGACGCGCGCTCGGCGGATTGCGCGACGACCACGCCGTCGACGAGTTCATACCGCCCCGGCTGGCTTTCGCTCCAGGCGAGGAAATCGTCGACGGTAAGGCGGGTTTGCGGGAGCGCGTTCATGTTGGAATGATAGCGCGAAGCGGGCGCGGGGGCTATCGGGGGAAGAGAGTTTCGCGCTCGCCGCCTCCCGCCGCCCGCCCTCTGGCCATGGCCGCGCGATCGCTCGGCCCCCGGGTCAGGCGTATTTTTTGACCGCATGGTCGATTGCCCCGCTCGCCTTTTCGAGATCCGCGGGGATCATCGCCGGGTGCAACTCGACTTTGGCGTTGAAGGCGAGAAAAAACGGCTCCGCGACCGCCGGAATATGGGAGGCGTCGGGCAAATCGAGAATAATATAGCCCGCGCGCTGGCCGTCGCGGTCGGTGAAATAAGCCGCCTCCGGCTTCAATTCCGCCAGAATGGACCCGATCGTCGCGCCGAGCCTTCCGGCCTTGGCGGCCGCGTTGCCGGCCTCGACGGGGATTGTGACGATCATTAGAAAACGCATGGATTGTCTCCGCTCATTTTGATCGCTGTTTCAGACGGCCCCTTATAACATCATGGTCACATGAAATTCGCGGCGCCAAACCCAGGGGATCGTCCCGGCCCCTCATCCGCCGTCAACTCGGCTCCAACTCGCGCGCGTTTTTCGCGCGCAAGACGCCCTCGCGGGCGCCGATATAGTCGCGGGTGAGCGGAGCCGCGTCCACCTTCTTGACCAGTTGAATCTGGAACACGACGTTGATTCCGGCTCGGAAGGCGGCTTCGCACAGCGAGAGATAAAACTCCCACATGCGGCAGAATTTTTCGCCCGATATGGCCGCGGCCTCGGCGCGGCGGGCCATGAAGCGCTCGCGCCAATGCCGCAAGGTCTCCGCGTAATGCAGCCGCAGAATTTCCACGTCGGAAACAATCAGCCCCGCGCGCTCGATCGACGGCAGAATTTCGGATAGGCTGGGAATGTAGCCGCCGGGAAAGATGTATTTTACGATCCACGGCGCCGTCGGCATCGGCGCGCCGGTATTGCCAATCGTATGAATCAGCGCGACGCCATCGTCCGTCAGCAATTTCGCGATGCGTTGGAAAAAGGCGTCGTAATAGCCAAGCCCTACATGCTCGAACATGCCGACCGACACGATGCGGTCGAAGATCTGATCCACGTCGCGGTAGTCCGTCAGCGCGAAGGCCGCCTTCGACGCTAGAGCCTCGTCTTCCGCCCGCCTGCGGGCGACGGCGATCTGCTCGCGCGAAAGCGTGACGCCGGTGACCTGCGCGTCGCAGGCGCGCGCGAGGTAGAGCGCGAGACCGCCCCAGCCGCTGCCGATGTCGAGAACGCGATGGCCGGGCTCGATGAGGAGCTTCGAGGCTATGTGGCGCTTCTTGGCGAGTTGGCTCTCGTCCAGCGACTGGTCCGGCGTCTCGAAATAGGCGCAGGAATATAGCCTGTCGGAGTCGAGAAAGAGATCGTAGATTCGGGGGTCGATATCGTAGTGATGCTCGACGTTGCGTCTCGCGCTCTCCGGGCAGTTGCGCTGGCTCCAGCGTTTCAGCCAGCCGCGCCACTTTTGCACCGTCGCCAGCCAGCGCGGCTGCTCGGCCAGCGCGATATTGCGCGTCGCTATCGTCAGCACGTCGAAAATCGCGCCGCGCGTCACGATCAGCCTCCCATCCATGAACAATTCGCCGACCGCGAGTTCCGGATCGAACAGGAGGCGCCACTCCGCCGCGGAATCGGCGAAGCGAATCGCGGCGGCCGGCCCCGTCCCGTCGCCGAGCCGAAAGCGCGCCCCCGAGGCCGTCTCGACCTCCAGATTTCCCTGTCGAACGAATCGTTCCAGAAAGTTTTGCAAAACACGGCTCATCGGCGCCTCGAATGTCCCCCCACACGCCCAGCGATGGTAATCCGTTCCAGAAAATCGAAAAAGCGCCCGCGCGCGGCAAGACGCGTTCGACACACAGTTTTTTTGGCGCCCCGCGGGACGCGCGCCCTAGCGCCGCCTCAGTCCTCCTTGTCGAGGCCGTAGAGCGTGTGCAGCGTGCGCACGGCGAGTTCGGTGTAGGCCGCGTCGATCAGCACCGAGAATTTGATTTCCGAGGTGGTGATGGCGCGGATGTTGATGCCTTTTTCCGCCAGCGCCCGGAAGGCGCGCGCGGCGACGCCGGCGTGGCTGCGCATGCCGACGCCGATCGCCGAGACCTTGGCGACATCCCGCGCGCCGACGATCGCCGCGTAGCCGATCTCGCTCCGCGTCTTCTCCAGCAGCGCGCGGGCGCGGTCGTAATCGGCCGAGCCGACCGTGAAGGTCATGTCGGTCATATTGTCCTGCGAGATCGTCTGCACGATCATATCGACATTGATGCCGGCCTCGGCCAGCGGCATGAACACGCTCGCCGCGACGCCCGGCTTGTCGGCGACGCGCCGCAAGGTGATCTGCGCCTCGTCGCGCGAGAAGGCGATGCCTGTGACGACCTGGGCTTCCACGATATCCTCCTCCTTGCAGATCAGCGTTCCACTCCCTGGATGGTCGGGGTCGTCGAAGGAGGAGCGCACATAGGTCGGCATGTCGTGCTTCAGCGCGACCTCCACCGAGCGCACTTGCAACACCTTGGCGCCCGCCGACGCCATCTCCAGCATTTCCTCGAAGGCCACCTTGTCCATGCGCCGCGCCCTGGGCACGATCCGGGGGTCGGTCGTGTAGACGCCGTCGACATCGGTATATATGTCGCAGCGGTCGGCTTTGACCGCCGCCGCCAGCGCCACCGCGCTGGTGTCGGAGCCGCCGCGCCCCAGCGTGGTGATGCGATTGGTCGGCTGATGCACGCCCTGGAACCCGGCCACGACGGCGATCTCGCCGCGCGCGAAACCTTCGAGAACGCCAGCGGGCTCGATGCTCAAGATGCGCGCGGCGCCGTGGGCGTCGTCGGTCAGCACGGGCGCCTGCCAGCCCTGCCAGGAGCGCGCGGGAAGGCCCGCCTGTTGAAGCGCCAGGGCGAGCAGCCCCGCCGTCACCTGCTCCCCCGAGGCGACCACGGCGTCATATTCGCGCATGTCGTGCAGCGGCGAAGCCTCCTTGCACCAGGCGACGAGCTCGTTGGTCTTGCCGGACATGGCCGAGACCACCACGGCGACCTCATGACCCGCCGCGACCTCGCGCTTGACGTGCCGCACGACATTCTTGATGCGCTCGACGGAGGCGACCGAGGTGCCGCCGAATTTCATGACCAGACGTGACATGGGTGACCGGAATGGAGGAGAGCGGGAATCGCGAGGCGGGGGTTATAGCCGGTTTGGGTAAAAGTTGGGAAATCAGGTTTGGGGATGGGCGGCTGTTGCGCGCTCTATGCCTGGTGAGATCGCGAGGCGCGAGGATTGTAAGCACAGTGCTGGCGCAGCTTGTATCGCTTCAGCAAAATGGGCGTTTGCGAGGATCGGCGTCATGATCCTCGCTTACCGCCCTTCCCCTTACTCCCGCTCTTTGGCGGAAGCGATTTTTTGGGCGCACTCGGAGCGGCTTTGCCACCCGATGCCGCAGGTCCCGTTCCGATCTGTCCTCTCACAAACATCCCAACGAGAGGAATAATTACAGAAGCGCCAAGCACGCTGCCAGCGATTTGCGCGATTTGTGTCCCGCTATAAATTAAAGAAATGCTTCCAACGATAGCGATAACGGCCAATATAAACCCAAACCACTGGCCACGCGTCATATAGCTTGCGATAGCTTTTTCCATAGAGTGACTGTGCGCTAAATCGTCTTCCGCCATCTGGACAATTCTGTTTGCGAGGCCTTCATGAATCGCCTCGTAACCTTCAAGAACAGAGGGAGGAGGATAGTCACCATTCCATGTTGAATGGGATATGCTTACCGTCGCTCCACTAATTTTGGCAAGAACGTCCTTACGCACATCTAAAGGAAGCTCCCTAAAAGCCTTAGGAAGATTTTCAAATACCTGCTTTTCAATTGCAGGGATTATTTCTTGTGCTGCCGCTGCCGACTCTGGAGATTGCGTCATTTTTTTCTTCTGACATCGTTCTCCTTAATAGCCACCTTTAAACTCATGTTTAGCGCCGATCCAACCGTGCGAAACGATCTCCCAACGCCACTTCGTGGTTTTATTTTCATGCCAGTGCTGGATTCAGCCTCCGAGAATACTTGTAATGGCGAGGTGAATCTCATCGATTACTCCGCGCGTGAATGCCGACGTTAGGGAGTAATCCGGCCTCTCATATTGCGTGCTGCACATAGCTGCCGACCCGCTCTGGAAGCGATTGATACGCATCATCGAAACTCTTCTGATTTGCTCAGAATTGTCAAGCTCGGCAATCGGAGTTTTGGCTCGGTGTCTATGATGCTTCATGGTAATTTCGGACTTTAGCACCCGGAACTGAACTGACGCTTAACACGATGAAAAGAACCCTCAGCGGCATCTCACCAAGCATGTAGCGAGCCTACCATATAAACTCCAGAAATTCTTTTTTGAATCGTTCATCAAGGAGAATGCCGCGATGCGCCAACGCCCTCGCAAGCGCTAACGCCGAAGCTCCGCCTCCCCGTTTTCCGCTTTCGCGCGAAAAGGCTATAACCCCATCCCGTGCGAAAAAGCGCCGCAAGAACGAGGTTCCCGTGCCCGACCAAACTCCCCGTCCCTCCTCCGCCAGCGTCAATCCGGCTGACGTCGACCGTTTTAACCGGCTTGGCGATCTGTGGTGGGACGCCAAGGGCAAGATGGGGATTCTGCACGAGATCAACCCGATTCGCGTCGATTATGTCCGCGATCTCGCGGTGCGCTATCTGCATCGCGACCGCTATGCCGAGCAGCCGCTCGAAGGGCTGACCCTCGCCGACATCGGCTGCGGCGGCGGCATTTTGGCCGAGTCGCTGGCCGAACTCGGCGCCGCTGTGACCGGGATCGACCCCGCGCCCAACAATATCGCCGTCGCCAAGCGTCACGCGGAAAAGTCCGGGCTCGAAATCGACTATCGCAACGTCACCGCCGAGGCGCTCGCCGAGACGGCTGCGACTTTCGACATCGTGACCGCGCTCGAGGTGATCGAGCATGTCGAGGGACAAAAGGCCTTCGTCGCGACGCTCTCGCGGCTGGTGAAGCCCGGCGGCCTGCTGTTCCTCGCGACGATCGACCGCACGCTGAAAAGTTACGCGCTGGCGATCGTCGGCGCCGAATATGTGCTGCGCTGGGTGCCGCGCGGCACGCACGACCACGACAAATTCGTGCGCCCCGACGAACTCGCGGGATGGCTGCGCCACGCCGGAATGCGCGAGATCGACCGCGCCGGCATGACCTTCCAGCCGCTCACGCGAAGCTGGCGCAAGAGCCGCGACACCGACGTGAATTATCTGATGGCCGCCAAGAAGGACGGGTGAGCAACGGCTCGGCTCTTGTTCGGTTAACTTTCGAGCGTTAAACTTCCGCCATGATGCGCAACGACTCGTCAAAACCCTTTCGCCCCGGCGCGTTCCGGACCATGCTGCTCGCTTTCGCGGGCGCCGCGCTGCTATGCGCCGGCGCGCCCGCCCTGGCCAGGACCAAAGCCAAGCCAAAACCCGACGCGGAAAGCGCCTCCGAGAAGAAGGACGCCAAGAAGGGCGCGGGCAAGCCCGAGCAGCTTGGCAGTTATGGAGACTGGGGCGCCTATGCGGCGGCGGGCAAGGACAAGACCTGCTACGCGCTCGGCTCGCCCAAGGAGCGCCAGCCGAAAGCCAAGATGAAGGACACGCAGGCCTTCGTCTTCATCTCCACCCGCCCCGGCGAGGGCGTGCGCAACGAAGTCGCGATCAACCTCGGCTACGCCACCAAGGACGGCGGGGCCGCCACCGCCGACGTCGACGACGATAAGTTCGAACTCGTCACCAAGGGCATGAACGCCTGGGTGAAGAACCCGGCCAAGGAGAAGGAGTTCGTCGAGGCGCTGAAGACGGGCTCCAAACTCTTCGTCAAGGCCGCCTCCGCCAAGGGCACGACGACGGTCGACAGCTATTCGCTCAAGGGCCTGTCGGACGCGCTGGCCCGCGTCGCGCAGGAATGTAAGTGAGGCTTGCGCTCGCGCTGGCCGCCGCCTTGGGCCTCGCCCTCGCCGGCCCCGCGGGCGCGTCGGGAACCGGCGCGCCTTCCTTCTGGGATCCCGCGCACAGGCCGGAAAAGCCCGATCTTGGCGGCTTGCGCCAATTGCGCTTCGTCACCGAGGACGATTATCCCCCTTTCAACTTCGCGCTCCCCGACGGTCAGCTCGCGGGTTTCAATGTCGATCTCGCGCGCGCGATCTGCGAGGAGCTGGAGCTGACCTGCACGATCCAGCGCCGCCGCTGGGATTTGCTCATTCCGGCGCTCGGCGACGACAGCGCCGATGCGATCATCGCGGCGCTGGCGATGAATGACGAGAACCGCGCCCTGGTCGATTTCACCGGGCCCTATTTCATCATGCCCGGACGTTTCGCGACGCGCGCGGACACCGTGCTCGGCCCGGCGACGCCGGAGGTTTTGGACGACCGGCTTGTCGCCGTGGTCGCCGGTTCGACGCACGAGGCCTATCTCAAGACCTTTTTCCCCAAGGCGCGGATCGCGCCGTTCGAGACCGCCGCGCTGTCGCGTCTCGCGCTCAAGAATGGGCGCGTCAATGCGCTGTTCGGCGACGCGGTGTCGCTGTCGTTCTGGCTCAACGGGGCGGAGGCGGAGGGTTGCTGCGTCTTTTCCAACGGCGCCTATGTGGATGCGAAGTTCTTTGGCGACGGCCTCGGCATAGCCGTCAAAAAGGGCGCGACACCGCTTCGTCGCGCGCTCGATTACGCGCTGGCCCGCCTCGCCCAGCGCGGCGTCTACGCCGAGCTTTTTCTCAAATATTTCCCGATCAGCCCGTTTTAAAGCGTTTACGAGCGAAGTGGAGACCGGTTCGCGTCAAAACACCCGGCGCTCACACCAGCCTTTGCTCCATCGCGATGCGGACCAGTTCCAGCGACGTCCGCGCCCGCAGCTTGCGCTTCATCAGCGCGCAGGAATTGGCGATGGTTTTGTAGGAAAGGCCCGTGGCGTCGGCGATTTCCGCGAGGCCGAGCCCCTCGCCGAGCATTCGCAATATCTCCAATTCGCGCGCGCTCAGCGCGTCGAGCGGGCTTTTCGCGCCGCTCTCGTTGGCGCCGAGGCGGTCGGCGATCTTCGGCTGGATGAAAGTTCCGCCGGCCATCACCTCGCGCAGCGCGCGCAGCAGGAGGTAGGGATCGTCGTTCTTGGTGACATAGGCCTTGGCGCCGGCCTCGATGGCTCTCGCGGCGAAGATCGCGTCGTCGTTCATACTGAAGACAACGACGCGCGCTCGCGGGTCGTGGCGCAGGATTCGCCGCGTCAGCTCGAATCCGGAGGCGCCGGGCAGAGCGATGTCGACCACGGCGGCGTCGGGACCATGCGCGACATAGGCGGCGAGCCCGGCCTCGGCGTCGCGCGCGTCGAACACCTCGATGTCGCCCTCGCCGGCCAGCATGGCGGCGCAGCCAGCCACGATGATCGGATGGTCGTCAACGATCAGCACGCGCAACCGCGGCTCCCTTGGGTTGCGCGGCGGCCGCCCGCCGCGACACCGTCAGACTGCTAGTGGTGGACCGACGCCCAGATGCGGCGCTTCACGAAATAAAGCAAGCCCGCGAAAACGATGAGAAAACCGAGGACGCCGCGGCCGATGCTCTTGCGTTGATCGAGATGCGGCTCCGCCGACCACATCAGGAACGCCGCGACATCCTGGGCGTATTGCTCCACGGTTTGCGGGGTTTGGTCGTCATAGGTCACGGCGCCGTCGGACAAGGGCGGGATCATGCCGAGCCGGCGGCCGGGCATGTAGATGTCGTAGTACTGCCCGTCGGAGAGCGTCACGTCCTTGGGCGCGTTCTGATAGCCCAACAATAGCGAGGCGATGTAGTCGGGGCCCGCCTCCTGATACGCGAGCCCGGGCAGTCCATCGAGCAGGAAGGTCGGAAAGCCGCGCGAATAGCCGCGCGCCTTGGCCAGCACCGACATATCCGGCGGATAGGCGCCGCCCAGCGCCGCGCGCGCGGCCTGCTCATTGGCGAAGGGCGGCGGAAAGCGGTCGCTAGGGCGCCCCGGGCGCTCGAACATGTCGCCGGCCGTATTGGGACCGTCCTTGATCTTATAGCTGGCGGCGATCTGCGCGACTTCCTCCGCCGAAAAGGCGGGGCCGCCCGGTTCGCCGAGATTGCGGAAGGCGAGCAGCTTGATCGAATGGCAGCTCGAACAGACTTCCCGATAGATCTTGAAGCCGCGCCGCAACTGAGCCTGATCGTAACGCCCGAAGACTCCGGCGAAACTCCAGCTGAAATGCCGCGGCCGCTCCTCGTGCTTGACGCCCTCGTTGGCGAGCGCCGACGACGGCGAGGCGAAGGCCAGGGCCGCCAGCGCGATCAAGCCAAAACCCTTGCTTCTCATCGGCAAAACCCGCTTCTCGACGTTGTGTTTGCTTCGCGATCGCCCGCGCCAAGACTTGGACATGAGCCGCTTAAACATGGGCCGCATCCTCGACAATGGCGTGCGCCGCCGCGACCGACGCGGCTATCGACGCCGGCTCGGGCCGGGTCTTTTCAAACTTGGCGAGCAAGGGCAAAAGCACGAGGAAGTGGAAGAAATAATAGGCCGTCAGCACCCGCGCCGCGATCAGAAAGCCGCCTTCCGCCGGCTGGGAGCCTAGATAGCCAAGGCCGACGCCGACCGCGACGAAGACCCAGAACGCCTTGGCGAACCAGGGCCGATAACGCGCCGACTTCACCTTCGAGAAGTCGAGCCACGGCAAGGCCGCCGGGATAATCACCGCCGAGAACAGCGCGATGACGCCGAGCAGCTTGTTCGGGATCGCGCGCAGGATCGCGTAGAAGGGCAGGAAATACCACTCCGGCACGATATGCGCCGGCGTCACCAGCGGATTGGCTTCGATATAGTTGTCGGGATGGCCAAGGTAATTGGGCGCGAAGAAGGTCAGCCAGGCGTAGAGCACCAGAAAGACGCCGATGCCGAACGCGTCCTTGAAGGTGGCGTAAGGCGTGAAGGGCACGGTCTCCTTTTCCTCGTCCTTCACCTCGACGCCGGTAGGGTTGTTCTGCCCGGTCACATGCAGCGCCCAGACATGGATCGCGACGATCGCCACCAGAACGAACGGCAACAGATAGTGCAGCGCGTAAAAGCGATTGAGTGTCGGATTATCCACCGAATAGCCGCCAAGCAGCCAGGTGGTGATCGAATTGCCGACCACGGGAATGGCGGAGAACAGATTGGTGATGACCGTCGCGGCCCAGAAGGACATCTGTCCCCAGGGCAGCACATAGCCAAGGAACCCCGTCGCCATCATCGCGAGAAAAATGACGATGCCCAAAATCCACAAGAGTTCGCGCGGCTCCTTATAGGAGCCGTAATACATGCCTCGGAAGATGTGGAGATAGACGGCGAGGAAGAACATCGAGGCGCCGTTGGCGTGCGCGTAGCGCAGGAACATGCCCCAGTTCACATCGCGCATGATGTGTTCGATCGAGTCGAAGGCCAGCGTCGTCTCCGGCGTGTAGTGCATGGCGAGCACGATGCCGGTTACGATCTGCGCGACCAGCATGAACGACAGGATCGCCCCGAAGGTCCACATATAATTGAGATTCTTTGGCGTCGGATAGGCGACGAAGGAATCATGCATGAAGCTCAGGATCGGCAGCCGGCGTTCGAGCCAGCGGGCGAAGGGGCTCTTGGGCGTATATTTGGAAGGTCCGCTCATAAGGCTCGTCTCTGGCGCTTGAGGTGCGGGGCGGGCGGGGTCGCTCAGCCGATCTTGATCTTGGTGTCGGTGAGGAACGCGTAGTTCGGCACTTCGAGATTGCTGGGAGCGGGACCGCTGCGGATGCGGCCCGAAGTGTCGTAGGTGGAGCCGTGGCAGGGGCAGAACCAGCCGTCGAAGTCCCCTTCGTGGCCGAGCGGAATGCAGCCAAGATGCGTGCACACCCCGACGACGACCAGCCACTCGGGCTTCTTGACGCGCTTGGAGTTCGGCCTCGGGATCGGGCAAATCCGCCAGCGGGGTGTTTTCAGCCGAGGCGATTTCCGAAGCCGTGCGATGGCGCACGAAGACCGGCTTGCCGCGCCATTTCACGGTTACGATTTGTCCCGGCACGATGGCCGAAAGGTCCACCTCGGTCGAGGCCAGCGCCAGCGTCGAGGCGTCGGGGTTCATTTGTTCAAGCAGCGGCCATATCGCCGCGCCGGCGGCCACGGTCGCCAAGGCGCCGGTGGCGATGAAGAGAATGTCGCGGCGCTTGGGTTCTGCAATAGTCTCGTCGCTCACTCTGGACCCTTCCATAATTCCAGCGGGCCGCTCGGTCTGTCGTCCCGCCCGCCGCCGCCGCGGAAGCCCCCCACCCGGAGCGCCCGCCGGTTTTAGGCGCCAAACCTCCGCCTTGTCCACAATGCGGCAAAGGGAAATTTCGGCAAGCCCGAAATTTGACGCGGCGACGCCGCGTTTTTCGCCACCTTGACACAAGTTTGCGCTGCGGCGAAACCTGGTCTCGCGGGGCGCGCGCCGCGATCGGGACGACCACGGCGGGAGCCGGCGAGACCATTCGCCGCAGGGAGCTTAACCGCAAAAAATGACCATGTTTTTCGCGCCGCGGGCGCTGACCCTCGCCCTATTCGAGCCGGATATTCCGCAAAACGCCGGAACGATGCTGCGGATGTGCGCCTGTCTCGGCGTGGACGCGGCCATTATCGGGCCCGCGGGCTTCGCGACCGGCGACAGGCATCTGCGCCGCGCCGGCATGGACTATCTCGATCATGTGACGCTCGCGCGACACGCCTCCTTCGCCGATTTCGAGCAATGGCGGGCTTCGCAGCCGCGGCAGCGCCGCCTCGTGCTGCTGTCCACCAAGGCGTCCGCCTGCTATTTCGACGCCCGTTTCGAAAGCGGCGACATTCTGATGGTCGGACGCGAATCCGCCGGCGTCCCGCCGGAGGTCGCGGCTTGCGCCGACATGGCCGTCGCCATCCCGATGCTGCACGGCATGCGCTCGCTCAACGTCGCCGTCGCGGCGGCGATGGTCTTGGGCGAAGCGCTGCGACAAACGCGCATGGGCTGACGCGGGCGTGGGCGTCCCGATCGCTCCCGGCCCGACGGGCGCGCGGGGGGTCGACATCGATCTGGGGACGGAAATGACAATCGGAAAGCAAGCCGACAAGCTCGCGCGCTGGCTCGCCACGCGCGGCGCGAGCTTTTATCGCGGGAAATCCGGCGCGGTCGCCATCATCTTCGCGCTTGCCATCCTGCCTCTGATGATGCTGGTCGGCGCCGCCGTCGATTATTCCAGAGCCGCTTCGGCGGCGAGCCGGCTCGGCGAGGCGGCGGACAATGGCGCGCTAGCCGCGGCGCAAGCCGCGACCCGGGCCATCGCCGCCGGCAACGCGAATTGGAACGCCGCGGGCGTCGCGGCGGGGCGGAACGCTTTCATGGCGAACGCAGTGGGACTGACGACCGCGGCCGCGCCGACCATCGTCGTCACGCAAGCCGGCGTCGGCGCGACAGCGCAAATCAGCGTCGCCGGACAGATTCCCGCGACCGTCATGAGCTTGGTCGGCGTTCCCAATTTGACCTTCACGAAAACGGCCGCCGCCACGACCGAGGCTACGCAAACCACTGGAACCTCGCAAACGGCGACGCCCACATATGGCAATGTTTCACTCGTGCTCGACGTTTCGCCCTCGATGGCGATCGCCGCCACGACGTCCGGAATGAGTAGCCTGGAGTCGCTCACGCTGGCGCAAACGGGAACAGCCTGCGCCTTCGCCTGCCACGACATAAACTCCGGGAGCGCCGGCAACTACAGCATCGCCCGCGCGAACAACATTCCGCTGCGCATCGACGTCGTGACGTTCCGCGGCCCAGGCCTTCGCCAACTTCGTCACCACCGCGACCACCACTCCCGGCCAATACACCGTGGGCCTCTATACGTTGTCGTCGTCGCTCAAAACGCTGGTCGCGCCGACCGCGAATTTGTCCGCCGTGTCGACGGCCATCGGCAACCTCGATTTCGACACGATGTCCACGCTTTTCTCGAGCCTGCCCGCGCCCGCCGCCGCGAATGTGGCGTCCGGCGACAGCCTCACGCATTATGCCGACACCGACTTCGGCGCCAGCCTCGCGACGCTCAATACGCTGGTCCCGGCGTCCGGGAGCGGGACGAGCGCCAGTTCGCCGAAACAATTGGTGATCCTTATCACCGATGGTCTCTACGACACGGGGGTTCCCTATAACAGCTCGATCAGCGCGACCTTTACCTATCCGAGCGCCACGAATTTCAGCACCGGGAACAACGAAGGCAAATACACCCGCCCGTTCAATCCCACTCTGTGCAACACTCTGAAGCAAATCGGGGCGCAGGTGGCCGTCATATATGTCACCTATGTCCCGGAGCCGTCCGATCCAAATGGATTCTACCAGGCGTTGGTGGAGACCAACGCTCCTCCCGCCGCGCTGGTCTCTCAGTTGCAAGCCTGCGCTTCCTCGCCAAGTCTCTTCTACCAGGCGACCGATCTAGCGACGATAACAGCGGATATGAACGCGTTCCTCGCGAACGCCTTCGGCGCGATCGGTCCATTGCGCCTCAGCCAATGAGGCGCGGGCGCCGAAGGCGGCGGCTAAATTGACAAGCGGGCGCCGCGGAGACACAACCGCGCTCCAATCGGAGGCCCGCCATGACCATCGCGCTCGACCCGTCGCACCGCCGCAAGGAAGCCGCCGAGGCGTGGTTCCAATCGCTGCGGCAACGGATTTTCGAAGCCTTCGAGGCGCTCGAGGACGATGCTCCGGGGCCTTTCGCGCCGGAGGCGCCGGCGGCCGGCAGGTTCGCCGTTTCGCCCTGGAGCCGCGTCGATAGCGGCGGCGCGCCGGGCGGCGGCGGCCGCATGGGCATTCTCAAGGGCCGCGTGTTCGAAAAGGCGGGCGTGCATGTCTCGACGGTGTTTGGAAGTTTCGCGCCGGAATTCGCGGCCCAGATACCCGGCGCGGCGGAAGATCCGCGCTTTTTCGCCACCGGGATCTCGCTGATCGCGCATCCCTGGAACCCCAATGTCCCCGCCGTGCACATGAACACGCGCTTCGTTTCGACGACCAAGGCGTGGTTTGGCGGCGGCGCCGATCTGACGCCGGTGCTTGACCGCCGCCGCGTCCAGGACGACCCTGACACAATCGAATTTCACGCGGCGATGCGCCGCGCCTGCGACGCGCATGGCGAGGTCGCCGATTACGGGCGGCTGAAACAATGGTGCGACGAATATTTTTATCTCAAACACCGCGACGAGCCGCGCGGAGTCGGCGGGATTTTCTTCGATTACCTCAACAGCGCCGGCGACGCGGAAAACTCCGGCTGGGACAGGGATTTCGCCTTTACGCGCGATGTCGGCGAAGCCTTCTTGAACGTCTATCCCGCCATCGTGCGCAAGAATTTTTCCACGCCCTGGAGCGCGGCCGACCGCGAGGAGCAGTTGATCCGGCGCGGGCGCTATGTCGAGTTCAACCTGCTCTATGACCGGGGCACGATCTTCGGCCTCAAGACCGGCGGCAATGTCGAGTCGATCCTCTCGTCGATGCCGCCGGTCGTGAAATGGCCGTGAGGCCTGCGCACGAGGCTTCGGCCCCGCTTACCCCTCCAGCAAGCGCCGCGCGATCACCTGCGCCTGAATCTCCGCCGCGCCCTCGAAAATATTGAGGATGCGCGCGTCGCAGAGCACGCGCGAGACCGGATATTCCAGCGCGAAGCCGTTGCCGCCGTGGATTTGCAACGCGTTGTCCGCCGCCGCCCAGGCGACGCGCGCGCCGAGCAGCTTGGCCATCCCGGCCTCGAGGTCGCAGCGCTTGCCTTCATCCTTCTCTCGCGCGGCGAAATAGGTGATTTGCCGGGCGACATGGATTTCCACCGCCATGCTGACGATTTTGCCGAAGACGCGGGGGAAGGAGAACAGCGGCTTGCCAAACTGAATGCGCTCCTTGGCGTAGCGCAGGCCGAGATCCAGCGCGCATTGCGCGACGCCAAGCGCCCGCGCGGCCGTCTGGATGCGCGCAGACTCGAAGGTCTCCATCAGCTGCTTGAAGCCGTTGCCCTCGACGCCGCCCAAAAGATTTTCAGCGGGCACCTCGAAATTGTCGAAGCCGATCTCGAACTCCTTCATGCCGCGATAGCCGAGCACCTCGATCTCGCCGCCGGTCATGCCCTTGGCGGGGAAGGGATTCTCGTCGCTGCCGCGCGGCTTTTCGGCCAACAGCATGGAGAGGCCCTTGTAGCCCTTCTCGTTCGGATTGGTGCGCACGAGCAGCGTCATCACGTCGGCGCGCACGGGATGGGTGATCCAGGTCTTGTTTCCCGTGACCTTGTAAACGCCGCCGTCCAGCGCGGCGCGGGTGCGCAGGCCCGCGAGATCCGAGCCATTGTTGGGCTCGGTGAAGACGGCGGTGGGCAGGATTTCGCCCGAGGCGATCTTGGGCAGATATTTCTCCTTTTGCGCCTGCGTGCCGCCGACGAGGATCAATTCGCCGGCGATCTCGGAGCGCGTGCCGAGCGAGCCGACGCCGATATAGGCGCGCGACAACTCCTCGGAGACGACGCACATGGCGATCTTGCCCATGCCGGAGCCGCCGAATTCTTCTGGGATGGTCAGGCCGAAGACGCCGAGATCGGCGAGGCCGGTGATGACGTCTAGCGGGATATATTGGTTCTTGGCGTGCCATTCCTGAGCGAAGGGCGTCACATTGTCGGCCGCGAATTTGCGCATTACCGAGCGGATCGCCTCGAGCGTGTCGTCGAGTCCCGGTCGCGCCGATGGTTTCCGCCGCCTCGTGATGGTCGATCAGCTCCGCGAGCCGGGCGCGGTTGGCCGGCGTATTGCCTTCGAGCACGAGCCGGGTCATGGCGTCATTGCGCCGCGCCGCGATCTGTTCGCAGGACAGGCCGAAGTCCGAAAGCCGGACGATCTCGCCCTGGCTCATCGGAATGCCGCCGAACACCTGCGCCAGAAACTCGGCGAAGCCGATTCGGGTCAAAAGCTGCTCGGTCTCGCCATAGGCGCCCTCGGCCGACAGGCGCTCGGCGTAATGGACGAGTTCGCTAAGGCCCTGCTTATAAGTCGCGAACCAGGAGAGGCCGTGAGCCGCGTGCTGATCGGCCTCGATCAACTCGGCGGAAAGCTTGTCGTCCTTGGTCACCCGGGCCCGCACCGAGGCCAGCGCCTCCCCGTAAAGCGCCTCGACGGCTTTAAGCGCCGCATGGGCGTCGGAGAGCCAGTTGGCGGTGTCGGTGTGCGTCGCTGTGGTCATGATGGTCGCTCTTAGGGCCAGGGTGGGAAAATCTGGCCCCTTCATGCCGACATTTGGCGCAAGGCGCAATAAGCCTGAGCCGGCGTTCCGCCGGACGCTAGCCGGGGGAAGAAACGAGCCGCGACGCGCTTCGCTAAAGCCTACCGCTCCGCCTGCCCGCCGACCTCGTCGACGCCATAGACATCGTCGCGGAAATGCACGGTTCCGTCGGCCGAGGCCCAGCCCGTCATATAGACCCACACCACCGGCACCGCTTGGGGCAAGCGCACCTCCTCGCGCTCGCCGCTGGCGATCTTGCGCGTGATCGTGTCCTTGTCCCAATGCCCGCCCGCGCCTTCCAGCAGCCAGGCGGCGAGATCCATCACGCCCTGCACGCGCACGCAGCCATGCGACAGGAAGCGGTAGTCGCTCGCGAACAGATTCTTCGACGGCGTGTCGTGCATATAGACGGCGTAAGGATTGGGCATTGAAATACGGATCGAACCCAGCGAGTTGCCGGCGCCGCTGTCCTGGCGCAGCGTGTAGTTCAGCGCCCGCTCGCTCGACCAGTTGACGGCGCGCGGGTCGATCTCGTCGCCATGATTGTCGAGCACGCGAATGCGCGCGCGGGAGAGATAGCCCGGGTCTTTCAGCATCTTGGGCGCGATCTCGTTCTTGATGATCGAGCTCGGCACGGTCCAGGTCGGGTTGATGTTGACGGCGACGATCTTCGCCATGACCTCCGGAGAGTGGTGTTCGACGTCGCCGACGATCGCCGTGTAACGATGCACGACCCGGTCGTTCTCCACCGCGTCGACCGCCGTCGAGGGAATATTGACGACGACATAGCGCGGCCCGAACGGGAAATCGACGCCCGCCAACCGCTGCGCGCTGGAGGCCAGTTGGCGAAAACGCGTCGCGGCGGGCACGTCGAGCGCGCGCAGGGTCGCGCCGGAGACATCGCCTGTCTGGCGCAGGCCCATGCGAAACTGAAAGCGCTTGACCGCGGCGGTCAGCGCATTGTCCCAGACCGGGCTCGCGCCGGAAATAGCGATCGTCCTCGGCGGCGAGACGGCGCCGCAACGCCGCGACGGCGGGGCCCTTGGAGCCCGGATGCAGCGCGACGCCGACCTTGGGCCAGCCGCCGGAGTCCGCGATCGTGGCGTAACGTTCGGACGCCTTCGACGTCGCGAAGAAGGTCTCGGGCTGCAAGACCGGCGTGGGGTCGTCCGAAAGCGCGGTTTCTCGCGGGGGAGCGGGCTTGGGTTTAGGTTTGGGCTTTGGCTTCGCTATCGCGGCCTCCGGCGCGGGGGCGGTGGTCGCCCCTTCGGCGGGGCTCGCGGGCGCGGCGGCGGGCGGCGTGGGCGAAAAACTAGGAGCCAAGGGCGCTGGCGCTCCAAGTTGAGGCGCCGGAGCGGCCGGAGCGGCTTGTGGAGCGGCGCCGGTCGACGGCGCGACCGTCGGCGCCGCGCCCTGCGCCAGAAGCGTGCGCGCCGGGAGACAGAGAAGCAGGGCCAGCGCCGCCACGACAAAGGGGGCGGCGACCGCCGCGGCGCCGGCCCGCGACAACGCGTTTGCGCGCTTCATTCCCATGGGTTCCGTCCGTGACCTTTTCGTCGCATGGCTCGGCCGCCGATTCTTGAGCCTGGGCGGGGATCCGCCCCTTCGCGAGTAGGCGCCTTTTCCGGCGCCGCGCGCGCGAGGTCAACACTTATCCGCGCTTTCGCTAAGTGGATGGTCGCGCGCGCGCCGCTCCGGCGGTTCGTGTCGGCGGTATCCGACACGATCGCGCGTCCTCTGGATCGAGAACCGCGCGAGACAACGGACAGTGTTCCCGCGCGGCCTTCGCCGCCATCGCCTTGGCCCGCGTCGATTCGCGCAGTTGCACGATTGTCATAATAGCGCGAGACTGCCGGAATTTCCCGCGAACTCGCGGCGCATCTTGCGAAAGGTCGATCGAGAATGGACGAAGTGTTTGAGAACCCCGCCGAGGCCGCCAGCGCGCAAGGCCGGCCTCCCGCGCTCCCGAACCGGCCGCGCCGCCACGCCCGGATGGCGTTGGCGAGGAGGTCGCCGAGCGCCGCCATGAGCGCGCCGATTCCGAGACCATCCGCCACGCTTTCGAGACCGGCGAATTCCCTTATCGCTCAAGGCTCAGCGAAAAATTTTATCTGCAGCATATGCAGCCGCTCCAGGTCGAACTGCTGAAGGCGCAGAACTGGGTCAAGGAGACCGGCCAGCGCATCGTCGTGCTGTTCGAGGGCCGCGACGCCGCCGGCAAGGGCGGCACGATCAAACGCTTCATGGAGCATCTCAATCCCCGCGCCGCGCGCGTGGTGGCGCTTGAAAAGCCTTCCGAGCGCGAACGCACGCAATGGTATTTCCAACGCTATGTCGAGCATCTCCCGGCCGCTGGCGAGATCGTGTTCTTCGACCGTTCCTGGTATAACCGGGCCGGCGTCGAGCGCGTGATGAATTTCTGCTCGCCCAATGAATATCTCGACTTCATGCGGCAATGTCCCGATCTCGAGCGGATGTTGGTCAACTCCGGCATGAGCCTGTTCAAATACTGGTTCTCGGTCACGCGAGAAGAGCAGGTGCGACGCTTCCGCTCACGCGAGACCGATCCGCTCAAGCAGTGGAAGCTCTCGCCGATCGACCGCGCCTCGATCGACAAATGGGACGATTACACCGAGGCCAAGGAGGCGATGTTCTTTTTCACCGACACCGCCGACGCGCCCTGGGTGGTGATCAAATCCGACGACAAAAAGCGCGCGCGGCTCAACTGCATGCAGCATTTTCTGGCGAGTCTCGATTATCCCAACAAGGATCATCACATTCTCACCGGTCCCGACCCGCTGATCGTCGGCTCCAGCGCCCATGTGATCGGCCGCGACAAGCATATTGTCGGAAAATCCCTGGATATGGAGAAGAAGCGCAAGCGCCAGCATTGAGCAGACGCTAAAGTGGAAGAATCGCGAATCGGAGATTGATCGCTCCGCTTCGCGCCTTTGTCGTGTCACGGAACCCCCTTCCCGGAGCTTTTCATGTCGTTCGAACGCCGTCCGCTGCTCGCCGGCAATTGGAAAATGAACGGCCTGCGCGCGGCGCTCGCTCAGATCGAACGCGCCGCCGAGGGCTACGATGCGACGTTGCGCGAAAAACTCGATCTCTTGATCTGCCCTCCGGCGACGCTTCTGGCCGCGGCCGCCGCCATCGCCGCGCCGGCGCGAATTTCCTTGGGCGGGCAAGACTGTCATAGCCAGGCGAGCGGCGCGCATACCGGCGATATTTCGGCCCCAATGCTGGCCGACGCCGGCGCCGCCTTCGTCATTGTCGGTCACAGCGAACGGCGCGCCGACCATGGCGAGAGCGACGCGCTGGTGCGCGCCAAGGCGCTCGCGGCGCTGGAGGCCGGATTGACCCCCATCGTCTGCGTCGGCGAAACGCGGGCGCAGCGCGAGGCCGGCGAGGCCGAGGCCATTGTCGCGAGCCAGATCGCCGGCTCGATCCCAGCGGGCGTCGCGCCGGAGCGTCTCGTGCTGGCCTATGAGCCCATCTGGGCCATCGGCACGGGGCTGACGCCGACGCCGCGAGACGTGGCGAAAATGCACGGCTTCGCGCGGGGAAGGCTCGACGCCTTGCTCGGCGACGGCAAAGGCGCGCGCGCGCGAATCCTCTACGGAGGCTCGATCAAGCCGTCGAACGCCAAGGAGTTGCTGGGCGTCGCCGACGTCGACGGCGCGCTGGTCGGCGGCGCCAGCCTGCTCGCCAGCGATTTTCTGGGGATAGCCGCCGTTTACCGTTAGCCTTGCCCATGCGCGAGGCGCCGGCTATAAGCGCGGCGCTCCATTTTTCCTGAAACTCCAACGAATGAGACGGCGCGCCCATGGCGATCGAACGCACTTTTTCCATCCTCAAGCCCGACGCGACGCGGCGCAACATCACCGGCGCCGTCAACGCGCTGATCGAAGGCGCGGGACTGCGCATCGTCGCGCAAAAGCGCGTGCATCTGACGCGCCAGCAGGCGGAAACCTTCTACGCCGTGCATAAGGACCGTCCGTTCTTTGGCGAACTGGTCGAACAAATGTCCGCCGCCCCGGTCGTGGTGCAGGTGCTTGAAGGCGAAAACGCCATCGCCCGTTACCGCGAGGTCATGGGCGCCACCAACCCCGCCAACGCCGCCCCCGGCACGATCCGCAAGGAACATGCGCTGAACGTCGGCGAAAACACCGTCCACGGCTCCGACGCGCCGGAAACCGCCGCGATCGAAATCGCGCAGTTTTTCAGCGGCAACGAGATCGTCGGCTAACCCGCCGCGCGGACGAAAACCAAATGGCCCGGCGCCTCCCATGGCGGCCGGGCTTTTTATTTCTTACCCGCCGCATCACGCGATGTCGGGAAAATATTTGCTCATGAGGCGGTCGCGGTAAGCGACGAGATTGGGCTTTGCGGCCGCCGCGTCGCGCACCGGCGACTCCCAGGACGGCGAGAGCACGCCGGCGACGAAGGCGAACACCGTCGCGTCGGCGCCGCAAGGGGCGTCTCCGAAGAGGTAGGGCTTGTCGCCAAGCACCGTCGCCAGCGTCTCCACGTCCTTGACGCCAAGCGCGGCCGCCTCTTCCCCGCTATGGCGGCCAATGCCCTGTAGATGCAGCGATTTGGCGACCTTGCGGCGCACCATCCATTTGATCGACCGGCCGCAGCAACGCCGGGGCCGCCTCGAATATCTTGGCCGGTCCGCGCGCGAAATTGGCGTCGTCGAGCCAGCGCCCGCGCGCCAAAATCCAGTAGAGATGATTCTCGCACATTTTTTCGACCGCCCAGCCGAGCGCGCGCTGTTCCGGCGTCAGATGCGCGTCGAAATCGACGCCGCGGGTCTTTTCGATATGCCAGCGGATGAAAGTGGAATCGGCGACGAAGCGTTCCCTCGTCGTCGATATAGGGCAGCTTGCCCTTGGGCGCCTTGGCGAAACCGTTGCGGTTTTCTTCATAGTCCAGCCCGGCGAGTTTGAGCAGCAGCATCGTCTTCACGACGAAGGGGCTGATGTCAGGCAGGCCGGGCGCGCGGCGAAAACAATAGAGCGTGATCATCGGACGCTTTCGAAATGGAGTCGGGTCGAAAGCAGAACTACCGCGCGCCGCCGCTCTTTCCAAGCGCCCGTGGCGAAATTCGGCGGCAAGCTCTCGCCGCTGCTAGCCGATGAACCCCGCGCCCAAAAAATACAGCCCCACGAGACCGACGCCGAGCGCGTAGACCGCCATATTCCGCTCCAGCTTCATGCCGTCGACCATCGCGATCAGTCGCTCGGGCGACGCGAAGAGCAGCAGCAGGCCGCTGAAATAGAGCGCCCAGCCGAACAGCGTCACCGCGACAGGCAGCGCGCCGCCAGTCCATATGTCGTGGCCGATCATGATCGCCAGCCCGAGGCCAATGCGTAATGATCCGGCCAGCATCACGGTGCCCGGGTCGGCGATCATGCGTCGAGCGGTCTGGGCGAGCGTCGATCCGCGCGCCGCCAAAACCGCCGCCATGGTGATAAGCACGGCGCCAAGCAGCTTGGCGAGAAACAGCGTCAGCGGGGACATGGACGGCCTCCTTGACAGCGCCGCCGAATGCGACAGCTACACCGCCGCCGAATGGCGCGCGGCGCCGCTCTCCAAATAGGCGTCGAAGGCCGCCGCCGCCAGACGGACGAATGGCCGCCCCGCCGGCGTCATCGCGACGCGCCGCCCGAAGACTTCGGCCAGCCCTTGCGCGACCAGCGCCTCTAGGCCCGGCGCCGCGGCGTCGAAGGCGTCCGGCGCGAAGCCATGGGCTAGCGCTTGTTCGCCATAATCGACGGAAAAATCGCACATCAACCGCTCGATCACGGCGCCGCGCGCGATGTCCTCCGGCGTGAAGGCGAGGCCGCGCGTCGTCGCGAAGCGCCCGGCTTCGATCGAGCGGCGCCAGCCGGCGTTGTCGGCGGCGTTGCCGACATATCCTTGCGGCAGCCGTCCGATCGAGGAGACGCCGAAGGGCAGCAGAGCGTCGGCGGCGTCCGTCGTGTAGCCCTGGAAATTGCGGCGCATCCGCCCTTCCCGCGCGGCGCGCGTCAGCGGATCGTCCGGCAAGGCGAAATGATCGAGGCCGATCGATACATAGCCAGCCGCCTCCAGCGTTTCGCGCGCGACCTCGGCCTGGGCGAGACGCTCGGCGGCTCCAGCCAGCGCCGCCGCGTCGATCAGCTTTTGATGGGTCTTGAACCAGGGCACATGGGCGTAGCCGAACACCGCGAGCCGCGCCGGCGCGAGCCCCGCCGCCAGCGCGGCCGTGCGCGCGACATCCTCGCGCGTCTGATGAGGCAGACCGTACATCAGATCGAAATTCAGCGCCTCGACGCCCGCCGCGGCGCAATAGCTCCACGGCGCGGGCGACGGTCTCATAAGGCTGGACGCGCCCGGCCGCCTCCTGGACATGCGGATTGAAATCCTGCACGCCGAGACTGGCCCGATTGACGCCAGCGCGCGCCAGCGCCTCGACCAGCGGCTCGGCCAGCAGGCGCGGGTCGAGTTCGATCGCATGTTCGGTATGGGCGCCGACATCGAAATGCCGCGCGATGCTCTCGCTGATTTCCAGGAATCGCGCCGGCCCCAACATCCCGGGCGTGCCGCCGCCCCAATGGATGCCGACGACGCGCCGGGCCCTTGTCGCGGCGGCGACGAGTTCGATCTCGCGCAGCAGCGTTTCCTTATAGACCGTCAGCGGCGCCTCCTGTCGCAGCGCCTTGGTGTGACAGCCGCAATAGGCGCAAATCTCCGCGCAAAAAGGGACGTGAAAATAAAGCGAGAGCGTCGCCGCTTCGGACAGTTCGCCGAGCCAGTGGCGCGTCTGCTCGGGGCCGACGGCGGCGGAAAAATGCGGCGCGGTCGGGTAGCTCGTGTAGCGTGGCGCGGCGCGTTCGGCGAGCGCCAGGGAAGCGGAATTCATGCGCGGCTCTCTTCGTTGGCGCTCGCGAAAGAGCGGGCGTAAAGCATTGGCCCGCTAATCTAAACGAGCCGGCTTGGCGGGCAAAGCGTCCCGGCGGCGTTGCGTCCCTTTGTCGCGAGGTCCAGGCGCCTAAGTCCAGCGCGACGCGGACACGCGCCCCTGGCGGGGCGATTTTACCCCTTGGCCGCCGCCTCCGAACAGGGCACAATGCAGTTCCAATTCAGAAGCTTTCACGGAGCAGACTGTCGATGACGCTCACTTCCCCTTCGTTACGAGGCGGTATTTCCCTTGGATTTGGTTTCTGGCGGCGCGGCTTTGGGATCGCCGCCTTGCTTTTGTTGTCCCTGACCGCGACGGCCGCGGAACAGCGGACCAGCGACGTGGCCGGTCGTTACGCGATATTGCGCGCCGAGGATCACGACACCGGCTGCATGCTGACGCTGGACACGCGACCCGCCGAGGGCGGCTACAAGGCGCAGCTCGCGCCGGCGTGCCGCGATAACGGCGTGGTCATTTTCGACCCCGTGGCCTGGTCGCTGGAGCGGGGCCGCTTGGCCCTGACGGCGCGCAAGGGGCACAAGACCTACTTCGAACACCATCCGGACGGCGTCTGGCGCCGCGACGCCAAGGAAGGCAAGCCGCTGAGTCTGCGACGCCTATGACAAAAAGGCCTCCCGGAGGGAGACCGGGAGGCCAAAACCCGTCGCCTCGCGGGCGGGGAGGGAAGATGGGCGACGGGTGTCGCGCGACGCGGAGGGGACCTCGGCGGCGCGCTACTCGCAGACGCGCACCCGGCGATAGCTGATAAGATTGCCCCAGCCATCGACCACGGGTTGGCGCGCGAAATAGCAATTCGGCGCGGGTTCGGCGTAGACGCCATAGCCAGCGGGATATACTCGGCTGAGCGGCGGCGAGGGCGCTGCCGGCGACGACGCCGCCGATGAGGCCGATGGCCGCGGCCGGGCCCCAAAAATATCCGCCGCCGCGTCCCCAGCCGTCGGCGAAAGCCGGCGCGGACGACAAAGCGCCGATCAGCGCCGCGGCGGCGATTACTTTGACGGTATTCGAAGACATCTGGCTCTCCCGGTTAACCATCGGTTGCCGCGAGCCTCGATCGCCCGCTTACTTTCCGAAGACACCATCAACCTAGTCGAACGGATATGAACGCCGCATGTATCGCTCGTTCATCTTTCAGACAGGAAAGCGTCGCTAAATTGGTTGCGGAGCGAAGCGAGTTCAACTTGGAGGTATGGGTGAGCGAGAATCAATCGTTCCGGCTCCTTATCGCCGAAGACCAACCGATGATCCGCAAAGCGCTCACGGGACTGCTCGAACTGGAGCCCGACATCACGGTCGTGGCGGCGGTGGGCGACGGAGCCGAGGCCATTCGCGCCGCCCGCGCTTATTCTCCCGACATCGTTCTGATGGACATAAAGATGCCGCGCGTCGACGGCATCGAAGCCACGCGCGCGATTTTACGCGACAATCCGAAAATCCGCGTCATCATGCTCACGACCTTCGAGAACGACGATCTCATATTCGAGGCCATATTGGCGGGCGCTCAAGCCTATCTGCTCAAGGACGCCGAGGAGAGCGAGATCGTGGAGGCGATCCGCGCCGCCGCGCGCGGCGAGCCGCGCCTTTCGTCCCGCGTCGCCGAAAAGATCATCGGCGAGTTTCGTCGCGTGAAGGGGCCCGAGCGCGCGGGAGAGTCGCTGGGCGAGGATTTGCTCACCGAGCGCGAGAAGTCCGTGCTGTCCGGCGTCGCCTCCGGCAAGGGCAATCGCGAAATCGCGCGAGAGCTGAAACTCGCCGAGGGCACGGTGAAAAACCATGTCAGCGCCATTTTGGCCAAGCTGCATTTGCGCAGCCGCACGGAGCTAGCGATCAAGGCGCTGTCGCCGCGGTGAGCGGAGCGCCGATCTCACTTCACGAATTTGACGGCGGCGAAGACGAAACCGGCGATCATGGCGTTTCAACGAGAACTAACGCCGCCACACCGCCGCGCCCAATGTCTGGAACAGCTCGGAGACGCCTTCGCCGGTCTTGGCGCTGGAATAGAGCACGTCGCGCGGGGCGCGCGCGCCAGATTCGAAGCACGGTCCGGCGAGATCGATCTTATTGACGATCATGACGACCGGACGACCGGGAAATTGTTCCGCGAAACGGTCGGCCAGCGTCGTCATCTTCACGAGCGTGCCAGGGCGCGACGCGTCGGCGACGATGATGGCCCCCGAAGCGCCCGCGAGATAAACCGTCTCGAAAATGCGCGAGCCGAAATCGCCGTCGGTGTCCCACAACACGAGGCGCAGAACTTCGCTCCGCATTCCGGGCCAAGCTCGATATCGTGAGTCAGCACGTCGACGCCGATCGTCGTCTTGTAATCGGCGTCGAATTTGTCGAAGACGCGGCGGCGCGCGAGCGACGTCTTGCCGACGCCGATGTCCCCCAGCAGCATGATCTTCGCCGAAATCATCGAATGCCAAACTCGCCGTCGTAGGCGCGCTCGAACGCGACGCGCCTGCTTCTGGGGCGCCGACGCCGGATTCGGCGATTGGAACCAGTGTGGAGCGCGGCACGATCACCAGTCTGTCGCGCGCCACGCCACGTTCGACCAGCATCGCGACGACCTTTTCGGCGCGGCGTCGCGACACCGCCCGATTCGACGCCGCCGTCCCCACTTCGTCGGCGTATCCGACGACCCGAAGCTCCTCGTCGCTGCTTTTGAGCAACCGCGCGAGTTCGTCGAGACCGGCGTTCGCGGCGGCCGGATCGACAAAAGTCTCCTGCTCGGTGAAAAAAACCGCGAAATGGTCGATCAGCCGACGCAGCCTCAATGGCGCGGCGCCAAGTTCGGCGCGCAGCCGATCCAGCGACGCCGTGGATTGCTCCAACTCCGATTGCAGTCGCGCCAGCCGCGCTTGGGCCCTCAGGCTCTCCTCCCGCACGCTCTCCGTCGCCGCCACCGTCTTGACGTCGCGCTCGACGCGATAGGGCAGCGCCGCCGGCGCGATCGCGTCGAGCAGCGCTTGCGGCTCGCTTTCGTCCGCGGAAAGACCCCGCAAGACGACCCGCTGGTCCTATATGGTCGATTTCGAGCCTTAGAGGAAAATCGGCGAGGCCGGGATGCGCCTTCATCGCCTCCGCATAGGCTTTGGAGATGCGATAGTCGCGCAGCGCGCGCGTCGCCGGGTTGAACGCGGCCCACACCGCCAGCGCGGCGACGACGCAGCCGACAGACAATCAAAGGCGTCTTGCTCGCCGGCTTGGCCGGCCCCTCCTTGAGCGCCTCGCCAAGCTCGTCGCCCAGCGCGGCGGCGCTTGGCGTTTGCTCGTCCTTTTCATGCGCTTCGACAATTTTCAAAAAGGCTTCGTCGAGCCGGCGCTCGCGCGCGCCCGAAAGCTTGCCGGCGAATTCGGCGGCGGCGATCACCCGCGCCGACGCCCGCAGAAAGACGTGGCTGGAGCCAAGATCGAGCATCCGCAACTCGCCGCCGCGATCGGCGTAGACGGTCGTCGCGAATTCGGTGATCGCGGCGATAAGCCCGCTCGTCAGTTCGTCATGGTCGTCGCCCTGTGTTTCCCGCGGCCAGGACGCGAGGACGCGCCCGCTGCCGCGTTCAAGCAGCAGCGCGCGCTTGACCTTCGCCGAGTCCGCTTCGGCGAGCGCCACTTCGGCTAGGGAACGCCCGGTCGCCAGCGCCCGAAGGCGCAGCCGCCACACGTCGGCGGAAACCATAGCGTCGATGCGCTGGTTGAGCGATTCGACGAGATCGCGAAACGCATTCGCGACAGCCGCGGTCACCAGACGCCCGGTAATCGGATAGAGCGCCTCGACCATCATGTCCTTGGAGTTTCTTATTTCGCTTTGGATCGCGGCCACCACCAGCGGCGCGACCGCGCTCGCGAGTTCCTTGTGCCGGGCGACCTCGGCCTTGCGAAAAGCTTCGACTAAAATATCCGCCGTCGCCGCTTCGAGGCGCGATTTGTCGCCGACATAAGCGTCCACGCGCCGCGCCTGCGTCTCGATGGACGTCGAGACGAGCGAACGAGTCCCCCAGCAACAGCGCTCTCAGCTTCTCGAAATTCTCTTTCTCTCCGCCGGGGGCGGCCATATCAGCCGCCCTTTCGCCGTAGGCTCAAATTCTGCACGGTGGCGCCAAGCTGAGCTATCGCCGAGCCGATGGCGTCGATCGAGGCCTCCTGATTGTGCTCGGTCTCGCGCGACAAATCGATGAGCCGGCCTTCCAGCGCGGCGAAGCGCGCCAGAAAATCCGCGCGCATCGCGTCCAGCTTTTCATCCAGCGCTTGCAACCTCTGTTCGGTCGTCCGCCGCGCTTCGCCAAACAGCAGTTCTCGCACCTGTTCGATTGGATCGGGCGCGGACGCGACGCCCGCGGCTTCATCCAACTCGCCCACTTCTCCCTTTACGCGCTCCATTTTCCCAGGCCTCCAATGAATTTTCAGCCGATTGCGTTACTCTATCTCCAGGCTTCTCGCGCCATTACTTAAACGCGGAAGCGCCTTATGTTTCGCGAACATATAAAGGCGCTTCTTTTTGTTCCGATCTCGCGTCGGCGTCGGCCTCGCGCGAAATCCGTCTCATGGCCGCGGCGAGAGACTTTGTTCGCAAGTGAATGCGCGCGATGTGCTCGCGAGCACATCGCTCGAACGAAGACTTATGCCAAAAGCAAATTGACAGTAACGCAAATTCCGCCCCGCCGAGGCTTTAGCATGCAAAATGGTGAATTTCGAGCGACATTCGTCGAAAACCCTGTCGAAAGTCATGGCGCCTTGGTGACCATTTGCACTTCCGCAAAGTCAACAGCTCGCGCAGTGTCAGGTTAATCCTTGGCCCAGCGTCCATTTCTCCGAAATGAAGTCGCTTCGCGCGAAGGCAAATCGGCAACCGTAGAGTAGAGGCCATGTCACCGGCTAGTAACCTCCAGGCGCCTTCGCCGCCAAGCATTCGCAAACCAAAAGCTCCCGCGCTCGAAGCCGCGCGCGACGAACCGCGCCCGCAAGGCGCCCTCACCCGCCAGGACATCGCCCTGGCGATCGCAACTAAATGCGAGAACGTCTCGAAGCGCGAAGCCAAGCGACTGGTCGATAGCGTCATCGACGAGATGGTGAAAACGCTGACCCGAGGCGAAAATTTGAAATTGCACGACTTTGGCTCGTTCATCGTGCGAGGCAAGGGAGAGCGGGCCGGCCGCAATCCGCGCACTGGCGCGAAAGTGCCGATAGAGCCGCGCCAGGTGATCATCTTTAAGGCGTCGCCAAACATGAAGGCCGTCGTCAACGGCGACGCCTCGACAAAAAAGCGCGGCGTTCTCAGAGTCGTGGGGAAGAGCGAGCGTGCCGGGCGCGACGAAATAGTCTCGCGGGAAGATAACGCCGCTAATATTCTGACGCCGCGTTTTAAAACAGCCAAAAGCGGACGGACTTCATCCGCCGCTCGGCACGGCCGGCGCGATCATGGGCGATCCGTTCCGGCATCATATCTTGATCGAGCATCGCAAGCCTCCCGTCGCCGGACTGGGCAGCGGCCGCCCAAAACTTCTCGGACAGGAGGCTCGATCGCGCGGCGGGCCCTTTCGCCCGTCCGAAGACGGGCGAGACAGGTTTACATCTCGACGTCGCCGGCTTCCGCCAAGGCGGCGCCGACTTCGAGACCGAGGTCGTCCATCGACGCCTCCTCGCGCGAGGCGATCGTCGACTCGCCGCGCGCCTGACGCTCGGCCTCCTCGGCGGAACGCGCCACATTGATCGCGATCTTCACGTCCACTTCCGGATGCAGATGCACCGGCACGTTGTACAGGCCGAGCGCCTTGATCGGATGATTCAGCACGATCTGGTCGCGGTTCAGCGTGAAGCCGCCGGCGGTCGCGGCTTCCGCGATGTCGCGCGGCGCGACCGAGCCATAAAGGTGACCGCTCTCGCCGGCCTGCCGGATCACGACGAAGGTCTGGCCGTTGAGCGTCTCGGCGACGGCTTCGGCCTCCCTCTTCAACGTCAGGTTATTGGCCTCGATCTGCGCGCGCTGCGTCTCGAAGTGCTTTTTGTTGGTTTCGGTGGCGCGCAGCGCCTTCTTGCGGGCGAGCAGAAAGTTGCGCGCATAGCCGTCGCGCACGCGCACGGTTTCGCCCATTTGGCCGAGCTTGGCCACGCGTTCGAGCAGAATGACTTCCATGGTTGTTCTCCGAGTGTCTTGATGTCGTCGAGGGGTTATTGGAGCGAGCTTTGCTTGGCGTCGGCGGCTGACTTTCTGGTCCGAAAATTCAGCACGGCGTCGAGCATCCCAAGCAAGGCGAACAGGATGATCGGCAGGCCCAGCACGCCGAGGAAGAAATAGAGCACGGACAGCACGAGGATGCCGGATTTCGATCCGCGCAGCCAGAAATGCGTCACCGCCAGTCCCTGGAAGGCCAAGGCCAGCCCAAGCGGAACAGCGATCGCGAGCGCCGCCGCGCCCGGAAATCCGCGCAACGCGGCGAGGCCCGACGCGAGCACGAAGGCGACGGCGACAAGCCGCGGCAGCGCGAAATCCGCCGCGATGTCGGGCCAGGGAAGCTTCAGCATGCCGGAAATCTTGGTCAGACGCCCGGCGATCCAAAGATTAAGCGCATGCAGGACGAGCCCATAGCCCGCGAAGGTCGCGGGCAGGAACAACTGCGTGAAGCGGGTCAGATCCTGCACCGTCACATCTTCGCCGAGCTTATGCTCCTTGAGCAGGGTGTCGAGCTCGAAATAAAACTGCCCCTGCACATAGGACAAAGGCTCTTCGATCTTGCCTTGCGAAAAGGCGGTGACTCCTAAGAAAAACACGATGCCGGCGGAGAGGGTCACGGCTTGCGCCAGCACGGCCCATGACGAGACATGCTGGTTCAAAAGATCGCGCCGACGCCAAGGCGCGCCCGCGACCGCGTAGCAGGAAAGCCATGCCGGAAGCGCGACCAGCAGGCCGTACGCCATGCCGAACAACGGGTTCGGCCAGACGGTGAGAAGCATGGTTCCAATGATCGCCGCCGTCGCGCCATGACCGACGCCAAGGCCGAGCGCGACGATCATGATCGGCAGCGGCGCGAGATGCGCCAACAGGAACCCCGCCAAGGTTCCCTTGCTCAGCACGGCGAACACGGCCGCTCCCGCGAGCCCGCCGCCCACCGAAATACCGATATTGGTCCATGAAAAGACGCTTTTGTCGGGCACGGCGAGTTGTGTTCCGGTCTACTTGGTTCGAGGCGTTGCGCGGCCAGGGCCGGCGCGAACGAAAAAAAGCGCCCTGACGAGACGTCCCCGTCGGCGCAAGGGGCTTTTAAGCCGAGTTTCGTTTCGGAGCAAGCCACGGCGTCGAGAAGCCAAGGCGTCGAGACCGCCGCGCGCGAGCCTTCCAGCCAAGGCGGAGCAAAACCATTGAAACGGCGGGGGCGGCGAACCACGGCGGACTTCGGCGGGCGGGCGATTCGCGCGAATTATGTTCTAGCCGATTTTCGGCGGCGAAAAACGGATCCGGCCTTTGAATTGGCGTACTCGACGAAATTTGGACTTTCCGCGCCGCGGCGCCTTGCGATTTGCTCCCGCCGCCCTAACCGGTGTATGCCTAAAGTTGTCTTTCGACCTAAAGCCCGTCCTTTGGCGACGTGTGTTGAATGGCGGGCCCTTACATCTATCCAGAGTAGAGAAGCTGCTTTGACCACATCGAAGACCCCCCTTCTAGACCGGATTTCGACGCCGGATGAATTACGGAAACTGCCGCCAACTCAACTACATAGGCTGGCGGATGAGCTACGGCGGGAGACCATCGACGCCGTTTCGGTCACTGGCGGGCATTTAGGGGCGGGGCTGGGAGTTGTCGAGCTCACGGTCGCATTGCATTACGTGTTCGACACGCCGCGCGATCGAATTATCTGGGACGTTGGACATCAGACTTATCCACACAAAATCTTGACCGGCCGCCGCGACCGCATACGCACGCTGCGCGCGGGCGGCGGGCTGTCGGGTTTCACCAAGCGCCTCGAAAGCGAATACGACCCCTTCGGCGCCGGTCATTCCTCCACCTCGATATCGGCGGGCCTCGGAATGGCCATCGCCCGCGATCTCGAAGGCGGCGACAATCACGTCGTCGCGGTGATCGGCGACAGCTCGATGTCGGCCGGCATGGCCTATGAGGCCCTCAACAACGCCGGCGCGCTCGATTCCCGGCTGATCGTCATTTTGAACGACAATGACATGTCGATCGCCCCGCCGACCGGAGCCATGTCGGCCTATCTGGCGCGGCTCGTTTCGGGCGGCGCCTATCGCTCCATTCGCGACGCCGCCAGGCAGCTCGCAAGCCATCTGCCGCGCTTCTTCTATGACAAGGCGCGCAAGGCCGAGGAATTTTCGCGCAGCTTCATCACCGGCGGCACGATGTTCGAGGAGCTCGGCTTCTATTATGTCGGGCCGATCGACGGTCACAATCTCGACCATCTGCTGCCCGTGCTGATGAATGTGCGCGACAAGGACGACGGTCCGGTCCTGGTGCATGTCATCACCAAGAAGGGCAAGGGCTACGCCCCGGCGGAGGCCTCCGACGACAGATATCATGGCGTCAATAAATTCGATGTCGCCACCGGACAGCAGTTCAAGCCCAAGCCCAACGCGCCGAGCTACACCAGCGTCTTTGGCAAGAGCCTCGTCGCCGAGGCCGAGCGCGACGAAAAAATCGTCGCCATCACCGCCGCGATGCCGGGCGGCACCGGTCTCGACATCTTCGGCAAGGCTTTCCCCGAGCGCACTTTCGACGTCGCCATCGCCGAACAGCACGCGGTCACTTTCGCGGCGGGGCTCGCCGCCGAGGGCTATAAGCCCTTCTGCGCGCTTTATTCGACATTCCTGCAGCGCGGCTACGATCAGGTCGTGCACGATGTCGCGGTCCAGGGTCTGCCGGTGCGCTTCGCCATCGACCGCGCCGGGCTCGTGGGCGCCGACGGGCCAACCCACGCCGGCGCCTTCGATCTCGCTTATCTCGGCTGTCTGCCGGGCATGGTCATCATGGCCGCGGCCGACGAGGCGGAACTGACCCATATGGTGACGACCGCCGTGCACTATAACGACGGCCCTATCGCTTTCCGCTATCCGCGCGGCGAAGGCGTCGGCGTGGAGCTGCCCGAGCGCGGCGAAGTGCTGGAGATCGGCAAGGGCCGCGTGTTGCGCGAGGGCTCAAGAGTCGCGTTGCTGAGCCTTGGCACGCGGCTCGCCGAGGCGCTGAAAGCCGCCGACGAGCTGGAAAGTTGCGGCGTCTCGACCACGGTCGCGGACGCCCGCTTCGCCAAGCCGATCGACCGCGATCTGGTGCGCCGGCTCGCCGCCTCGCATGAGGTGCTGATCACGATCGAGGAAGGCTCGATCGGCGGGTTTGGCGCGCAGGTGTTCCAGGCGCTGTCCGAGGACGGCCTGCTTGACGGAGCGCATGGCGTTTTCCGCTTCCGCAGCATGACCCTGCCCGACTGCTACATCGACCAGGACAGCTACGACAAGATGATCGCCAAGGCGCATCTCGACGCGCCCTCGATCGTAGCCAAGGTGCTGGCGACGCTTGGCGAGACCCGAGGCGAGGCGAGAGTTCAGATCGCCTGAGGCGAGGCGCGGGCCGCGCGCGCGGCGATCCGTCAGTTTTGCCCGGAATCGCCCCGCCTCGGCGGCAAGGGCGCCGCGAACGAGTTCGAGACTCGCGGCTCTCCCGCCCTCGAACGCCGCGCGCGGCGGCGCCTCGCCGGTGTCGCTGTCCTCGTCGTCGGTCGGGGCCGGACCCTTGGTCGCCAGCAGGGGCGAGACGGGCGGAGCGGCGATCTCATGCGGGACCGGCTTGCAAATGTGTTTGCCGCCGCGCCCGTGCATCGCCAGATCGACATGAATGTGATTGTAGTGAAAGGGATTGGAGCCCGGCGCGAGAACGGTCGAGAAATGCTGGCAGGATCCCCCGTGAACATCCATCAGGAAGGCGCGGGTGGTGAGATCGCCGCGCATCCAGTCGCGCACGATCGATATCTCGCGTCCGTCCGCCAGCACGAAGCCGCCGATGTCGAGCGCGTTGCCAAAGGAGTGCTCCGACAGCGGCGCGCCGCTTTGATTGTTCATGCCGCGACAGGCGTAGGAACCCATTGAATTGATCTGAACCACGCTTTGGCCGAAACGCGTTTGCGCGGCCGGCTGCACGACATCGGCGAGCCATTGGTCGAGCTCGGCGACCATGGAGCAATCCAACGTCGCCCTAGCGTTGAAGGCCACGGCGCCCCCCTGCAAGGCCGTGACCTTGAACGGGCGCGTCAGACCGCAAATGCCGGGGCCGTCCACCTCGTTGGCGATTTGCACATAGGCGGAGGGCTGCACCCGCCGCTCGGCGAGGCAGGCGTTTTCCGCCTGGGTGCGCCATGCTGGACGCTGCGGTTTCACCGGCCCGGAGCAGCCCGAAAGAGCCGCCGCCAGCAAGGCCGAGGAAAGAAAGAGTAGACGGGGCGTGACGCGACGAGCCATAGGGTGACCATGGACGCCCGCCTCCATGGACAGGCTTCGACGCGAGATTGCTTCCCGGGGGTTAACGACGGGTCTAAAATTTTAGTTAACGGGGCGAATTTTTCCCGCGACGGCTTTGTTTCCGCGCGCGTGTTTAATCATTTCTAATCAAGGCGATGGCCAAGATCGCGCGGGATGAGCGTCCGGCTCGACCGTCGCGACGGCTCGCTGTCTTCACCCGCAGGGAATCGTCTCGCGCTCGGTGACGATAAAGTCGAGCTTCTGGTCGTGATCTTCGATGGGGATCGAGTCCGCCTCTTGCAGGGCGTAGGCGACGCCGACCGCCGTAACCGGATGTTTCGCGCGCATGGCGTTTAGCGTCGCGTCGTAAAGGCCGCCGCCATAGCCCAGGCGATACCCCTTTCGGTCGAAGGCGGCCAAGGGAGCGAAGACGATGTCCGGCTCCAACGCCGCCTTGTCGGCCGAGGGTTCGCTCAGTCCGAACGGCCCCTTGGCCAGTTCGTCGCCCGGCTTGAAGGCGCGAAACAGCAGCGGGCGCTTGACCGCCACCAGGATTGGAAGCGCCACCTCGACGCCCCGCTCGCACAGGGTCTCGATCAGCGGGCGCGTGTTGAGTTCGCTGCGGATCGGCCAATAGACCGAGACGACGGGCGCGGAGCCGGGCGGCCTGGAGTTTCTCCACCAACGCCAACGCCAGGGCGCACATCGCGGCGGCGGCGTCATGCGCCTCCTGCTGCGTCACGAGATCGCGGCGGGCGAGAGCGTGTCGGCGCATCGTCGTCTTCAAGTCGTTCATCTCGCGTCGGCGGACCGGAGGAATTGGGTCGGATAGGCGGGTGCGGGCCACGTGAGCCGTGGGACGTCGATCCCGGGAACCTACAGAGTAGGTGGGCGCCATGTGGCCAAGCCCACGGGCGAGACCAGGGACAGCTCCCATTGAGATCGATAAGGCCCCGGGGAATTAAAGTCCAACACGCGCCCCGCAGCGCCGCCGAAACAATGTAGCGCCGCGCGAGGATAAGCGCCAGAGCGCGCTATGATAATTCCCTCGGCGTGCGCCGGGCGCTTGCGCGAAACGGGGCGGACTCGCTATCCTGCGACCGGCGCGAAGCCCAATCCTGTCGCGGACGCGAACATGGCCAAATACGTCGGCGCGATCGATCAAGGCACGACCAGCACGCGCTTCATCCTGTTTGACGAAGCCGGCGAGATCATCGCGCTCGCCCGGCGCGAGCATGCGCAGATTTGCCCGCAGCCCGGATGGGTCGAGCATGACGCGACGGAGATCTGGCGAAACACGCTCGCGGTGATCGACGACGCCTTGGCGAAGGCCTCCGCCGTTAAGTCCGATCTCGCGGCGATCGGCGTCGCCAACCAGCGCGAGACCACCGTGCTTTGGGACAAGGCGACGGGCGCGCCGCTTTGCAATGCGATCGTCTGGATGGACACGCGTAACGAGGCGCTTGTCGCTCGGTTCGCGAAGGACGGCGGGACGGATCGGCTGCGCGCAGCGAACGGGCCTGCCGCTGGCGAGCTATTTCTCCGGACTCAAACTGGTCTGGCTGTTGGAGAACCTGCCCGGCGCCCGAGCGCGCGCGCGAAATGGCGAGGCGCTGTTCGGAACGATCGACTCCTGGCTGATCTGGAATCTGACCGGCGGTCCGCGCGGCGGACGGCATGTGACCGACGCGACCAACGCCTCGCGCACGCAACTGATGAATCTCGCGACGCTCGATTGGGACGAAGACATTCTGCGATTGTTCGACATCCCCCGAGCCTGCCTGCCGGCGATTCGCTCGTCGAGCGAATTTTATGGCGCGATGGGAAGCGTTCCGCTCGCCGGCGCGATCGGCGACCAGCAGGGCGCGCTGCTCGGACAGGCCTGCCTGAAGCCGGGCGAGGCCAAGAACACTTACGGCACCGGCTGCTTCCTGCTGATGAACACCGGCGAGACTCCGAAAATCTCCGCCAAGGGCCTGCTGACGACGCTCGCCTATAAGCTCGGCGAGTCGAAGCCCGTCTATGCGCTGGAGGGATCCGTCGCCATCGCCGGCGCGCTGGTGCAATGGCTGCGCGACAATCTCGGGATCATCGACAGCAGTGAAGCCGTCGAAGCGCTGGCGCGCTCGGTCCCGGACAATGGCGACGTTTATTTCGTGCCCGCCTTTTCGGGCCTTTACGCGCCGCGCTGGCGTCCCGACGCTCGCGGCGTTATCGCCGGCCTCACGCGCTTTTCCAACAAAGGGCACATCGCCAGAGCCGCGCTGGAGTCGGCCGCCTACCAAACCCGCGAGGTTCTCGCCGCGATGGCGGCGGATTCGGGCGCCGCGCCAGCGGATCTGCGGGTCGACGGCGGCATGGCGGCGAACGAGCTGCTGATGCAATTTCAGGCGGATATTCTCGGCGTTCCCGTCACGCGCCCCCGCAGCCTGGAGACGACCGCGCTCGGCGCCGCATACGCCGCGGGGCTCGCCGTTGGCTTTTGGCGCGGCGCCGAGGATATCGCCGCGCATTGGCGGGCGGACCGCTGTTGGAATCCGGCGATGGCCGCGGCAGAGCGCGAGCGCCTCGTCGGCCGCTGGGAAAAGGCGGTCGAGCGGTCGCTTGGATGGACGGAGTGATGATCCGCGCGCAACGGACGGGCTAGACTCGCATCGGCATCAGGACATAAAGCGCGCTCGCGCCGTCGCGATCCTGGATGAGCGTCGGCGAGCCAGGATCGGCGAGCAAAAACAGCGCCGTGTCGCTGTCCAGCTGGTTCACGATGTCGAGCAGATATTTAGAGCTGAAGCCGATGTCGATCGGCTCGCTGTCGTAATCGGCTTCGATTTCCTCGACCGCCGAGCCCTGGTCCGGATTCGTGACGGACAGCACCACCTTGCCCTCCGACAGAGAGAGCTTGACGGCGCGGCCGCGTTCGGACGAGATCGTCGACACGCGATCGACCGCCTTGGCGAACATGTCGCGCTCGACCGTGAGCCGCTTGTTGTTTCCCGAGGGAATGACGCGCCCGTAATCGGGGAAGGTGCCGTCGATCAGCTTGGTCGTCAGCAGCGCCTCGCCGAAGGCGAAGCGCATCTTGTTGGCGGAAACCTCCACCGTGATTTCGCCTTGCGCGTCCTCGATGAGGCGCTGGATTTCGCCGACCGCCTTGCGCGGCAGAATGACGCCAGGCATGCCGATGGAGCCTTCTGGAGCCGGCAGCTCCAGCCGCGCCAGACGATGCCCGTCGGTCGCGACGGCGCGCAGCAGCGAACGGCCCTCGATGTCGGCGACATGAATGAAAATGCCGTTGAGATAATAGCGCGTCTCCTCGCTGGAGATGGCGAATTGCGTCTTGTCGATGAGGCGCTTCAGCTCAGCCGGCGGCAGCGAGAATTTATGGCCGAACTCGCCCGAGGTCACCTCGGGAAAATCGCTCTGCGGCAGGGTCTGCAGCTGGAAGCGCGAGCGCCCCGAGCGCAGCGTCAACTGGCCCTGCTCGCCGGTTTCCTCCAGCGATACCTGCGCGCCCTCTGGCAATTTGCGCGTGATGTCATAGAGCGTGTGGGCGGGCAAGGTGGTCGCGCCTGGCTGCGTCACGTCGGCGACGACGCGCTCGGTGATTTCGAGGTCGAGATCGGTGGCTTTGAGCAATAATTCGCCGGCCACGGCTTCTATCAGCACATTGGCGAGGATCGGTATCGTCGTGCGCCGCTCCACTACCCGGTGAACATGGCCAAGCGCCCGCAGCAGCGCCGCTCTCTCGATCGTGACCTTCATGGAGGGAAATTCCGTTGGCCTCGTGGGAATGGCGTCTCAGCGGAGCGCCGGGGGCGGGACTTTGGCGCGGCGCGGCGCGGAGCGCAAGAGGGAGAGATGGGCTGAAAGGAGGGAGTTGTGCATAAATGGCGCGCGCGGGATCCACGACGTCTTCAATTGATGATCGGCATTGTAAGCTTTTGCGGTTCTCACGCGACCCAATTTGGCTGAATCCGCCGGCTGCGCCGCGTTGGCGGTCAATTCCATGATATTACGGCATTTTCATTATTTTAAGAAGTCATGCCGGAATAGCCGGCTGTGGCAAAAATATCACACCCGCGAACTAACTTAGTTCGCGGGATGACGCCATGTTGCCTTTGTCGCGCGGCGCGTGCATCGTTTTACGTAGCCTTAAAACGAAGAGAAGACGTTGAAATCTCATCTGAAGGACCGGGCCAAGCATAGGTATGCGCTTGTCCATTAAGTTGAGCGGTTCTTATGCCAAGGGGTGCGCCATGAAGACAACTTTGCTTTCCGTCGCCGCGATCGCGCTGGCGATCTCCGCCGGATCGGCCCTGGCCGCCGATCTTCCCTCCCGCAAGGAGGCGCCGCCGCCGGTCTACATCGCGCCGGCGCCTGTCGCCACTTGGACCGGCTTCTACGTCGGCCTCAACCTCGGCGGCGGCTGGGCCTCCAACGGCGGCAACGACAGCTATCTGCCCTACGCCGACACGACGTACGGCATCGGCGCCACGCCGTTCCCCGGCGCTAGCCCGAACCTCTTCTTCCTGCCCGGCGGCGGCACCACCGGCAATAACACCGGCGGCGTGGTCGGCGGCGGGCAGGTCGGCTATAATTACCAGTTCAATCAGTTCGTGGTCGGCGCCGAAACCGACTTTCAGGGCACCAGCATCACCGGCGGCAATCAGGGCAATTACGCTGGCCTGTATAATAGCCCCTATCCGGGTTCGACCACCGGCGTCCTCTCGCCTCTCGTGACCGGCAATGGCGGCAATCTCGGTCTGCCCTGGTTCGGCACCGTGCGCGGCCGCGTCGGCTATCTCGTCACCCCGACCCTGCTGCTCTATGGCACGGCCGGCTTCGCCTACGGCGGCGTGACCGCCTTCCAGCGCAGCAACACCAGCACTGGCTGGACGGCTGGCGGCGGCGTCGAATGGATGTTCGCCCCGCATTGGTCGGCGAAGCTGGAATATCTCTACGTCGATCTCACCAGCAGCGGAATTTATGGCGCCTACACCGGTTGGGAGTTGGGCAACAACCATCATCCGGAGATCAACGTCGTGCGCGTCGGCGTGAACTACCTGTTCAATTTCGCCCCGTCCGCTCCGGTCGTCGCGAAATATTGATCGGACGGGGCGGCCACGCCTCGACCACCGAATTGATCGACGAGAACCCGGCCCTCGCGGCCGGGTTTTTCAATTGGTCACGCGCCGCGCGGAAGAAGTCGGCCGCCTTCGACTTTGAGCCGCTGCGACGCCCAAGCTCCACGGCAATCCGCTCAAAGCCGCCGCCGCACCGCCCGCGAAGAGCGCGCTGGACGGCGCGACGCCCATGTCGCCACTGCCGCCGCCAACTTCCTCGGCCCGCTCCAGCGGCCCTTCCACCCTTAACCCGCCCTTAAAACGCCCGCGTTAAGCTTTATCAATCATCTTACCAGCCCCGGCGGACCGCCGCAGGAGATCCGATGGCGCGCAGCGACAGACGCCGCGAACCGGCTTTCGACGACGACCGGGACGACGACCTTCGGGCCGAACGACGCGGCGCGCGCAAAAACGCGCATGAAGGCGCGGAAAAACCCGCGCGCGCGCGCAAGAACGCGCAACGCCGCTCCGGCTTGCCGTTCGGCGGGCTGATTTACTGGACCCTCGTGCTCGGCCTCTGGGGCGCCATCGGCGCCGGCGGGCTTTTTGTCTATTACGGCTCGCAGCTGCCGCCGATCGACCAGCTCGCCATCCCCAAGCGTCCGCCCAACATCGCCATCCTCGCCGCCGACGGCGAGCTTCTGGCCAATCGCGGCGACACCGGCGGCGCGGCGGTCCGGCTTTCGGAACTTCCGCCCTATTTGCCCAAGGCTTTCATCGCCATCGAGGACCGCCGCTTTTATTCCCATTTCGGAATCGACCCGCTCGGCATCGTCCGGGCGTTGACGCGCAATATCACCGGACGCGGCGGCGTGCAGGGCGGCTCGACGCTGACGCAGCAGCTCGCCAAGAACCTGTTTCTAACGCAGGAACGCACGATCTCCCGCAAGATTCAGGAGGCGATTCTCGCGCTCTGGCTCGAACATAAATATTCCAAGGACCAGATCCTCGAGCTTTATCTCAACCGCGTTTATTTTGGCTCCGGCGCCTATGGCGTCGAGGCGGCGGCCGAGCGCTATTACGGCCACGGCGCCAAAGCCGTGACGCTGGCCGAGGCCGCCACGCTGGCCGGGCTGATGAAGGCGCCGAGCAAGCTCGCGCCGGACCGCAACCCCGAAGGCGCCAGCGAACGCGCGGCGCAAGTCATCACCGCGATGGCGCAGGAGGGCCACATCACCGAGGCGATGGCCAAGGTCGCCCTGGCCAATCCCGCCCGCGTCCATCGCGACAACGGCGCCGGCTCGATCAACTACGCCGCGGACTATGTGATGGACGTGCTGGCCGACACGGTGGGCGCGATCGACCAGGATCTCGTCGTCACGACGACGCTCGATCACAATCTCCAATCCGCCGCCGAACGCGCGCTGACCGAGGAACTCGCCAAAAAGGGCGGCAAATTCGGGGTTTCCCAAGGCGCCGTCGTGGCGCTCGATCCCAATGGCGCGATCCGCGCGCTGGTCGGCGGGCGCGACTATGGCGAAAGCCAGTTCAACCGCGCCATCGCGGCCAAGCGCCAGCCCGGCTCGTCCTTCAAGCCCTTCGTCTATCTGACCGGGCTGGAACATGGCCTGACGCCCGACACCGTCCGCGAGGACGCGCCGATCAACGTCAAGGGCTGGCAGCCGGAAAACTACAGCCGCGAATACTTTGGGCCGGTGACTCTGACCAAGGCGCTGTCGCTGTCGCTCAACACGGTCGCGGTGCGCGTCGGCATGGAGGTCGGCCCCAAGGCGGTCGTGCACACGGCGCATCGTCTTGGCATAACTTCGGAATTGCAGCCCAACGCCTCGCTGGCGCTGGGCACGTCGGAGGTGACGCCCTTGGAGATGGTCGCGGCCTATGCGCCCTTCGCCAATGGCGGCATTGGCGTGCAGCCACATATCATCACGCGCGTCCGCACGGCGGACGGCAAGCAGCTTTACGCCCGCAAGACGGGCTCCAACGGCCGCGTCATCGAGCCGGAATATGTGGCGATGATGAACACGATGATGGAGGAGACGCTGCTCACCGGCACCGCGCGCAAGGCCGAGCTGCCGGGCTGGCAGGCGGCCGGCAAGACCGGCACCAGCCAGGATTGGCGCGACGCGTGGTTCGTTGGCTACACCAGCCATCTCGTCGCCGGCGTGTGGCTCGGCAATGACGACAATTCCCCGACGCAAAAGGCCTCGGGCGGCAATTTGCCGGTCGAAATCTGGAGCCGCTTCATGAAGACCGCGCATCAGGGCGTGCCCGTGGCGGCTCTGCCTTCGGGAACCTGGCGCGCCGCGGCGCCGGAGCCGGCGCGGCTCGCTGATTCCGTGCTGAACCTGTTTGGCGCCGGACCCGCCGCGCCGCCGCCGCGCGCCGAGCCCCAAGCCCCGCAGCCCCGCCCGCGCGCGGCCTCGCGGGAGGGCGCCGGCGAGCAAAGCCCAGAGAGGCCCGTGCACGGGCTCGAGGCGCTGCTGCCGCCCGAGGATATTCCGACCGGCGCAACGAAGCGCGCGGAAAGGCGAGCGCCACCGAGGGGCGAGGAGAAGAACTTTTTTGAGAAGTTGTTTGGGGGGTGAGACGGAGGGCAAGGGGCTTTCTGCGAACCGTCGCGATCCTTGCCGCCATGAGAACGACATGCATATTAATCAAGGAAAGTGCAGCGCGCTGAAATCTTTGCTGTATATGGCGAAAGTGCGTTTTTCGACCACCGATGTCGCGGACGAGGTTGTAGCTCAATATCTGGACGCCCGGCGAAAGCCAGTTCAATTCAGCAGGACGCTCGCGAGATCGCGAAGACACATGCTGTCGACATCAAAATGGACGTGCCATTCGTTCACGCCGAGCGAACGAGCCTCCGCGCGCAGCAGTCGTCCCTCCTCCGTTTCAAAGTCGCGGGACGACAGTATGCAAATCGGTTGGCGGGCCGACGCGTCATTGACGACGCCGATAATAACGGCCTCGGAAAACTCCGCGACCGTCGCCTCTTCGGAACGCGGGAAAATTGAAAAGACGTAGCGGCGGTTCGAGGCCCCGCGCCAGCGATAAAAGTGATCACGCAAATCGGACGCTTGGAGCGAGTTGAGCGGTTTACCGCATGTCGCCCACGGATGATTATTCCGTGCTTTTCCCATGAACCGTTCAAATTTGACCATGGCGTCCCTCCAACGTCCAAATCGCCGGTGCGTGTGACAACGCTTTCTGAGGCGATTCTGTTGTCGGGGCGGCGGCGCGAGCCGACGCCCTTGGAGCAACTTCGCAACCGCCGGCATGTCGCCAGAAAATCCCCATTTTTAGCGCGGGTTAGGCCGGCTTGGAGTTAACGGCGACATGCGTGTTCGCCATCGCGAAGCCTTCAGTCGCGAAAAACGTGCTGATGGAGAGCGCGGCGACGGCGATCAGCAGGCGGCGAAGCATGGCGGCGGTCAACATCGGGAATTCCCCTCTGCGCGCGCCCGTTTTGGGCGTGGAGGTATAAGACCCCAGAGCGCGACCCAACGCTGTGCGCTCTCGCACATGGTAAATTTTTCTGGCTCACCTCGAAACCCGGGACGACCCATTTGGTCTTTTCGGTAAAGCGGGTTTCCAAAAAGACTTGCCGGTCCAGTGGACACACTTTGGGCGTCCGCCCAAAAATCAAGGAATTTTGTGCCGAACAGCTATATCAACCAATCAGTTGGGCGCCTTGCCCGAAAGCCCCGCGCCATCCGGCCTGGACGCTACGCGGCAATGCAAACTGAGCCGAACGCCAAAGCAACCGGTCGCCGCCGCCAATCGCACAAACAGCGCGCGCCTGCGTTTGCCCCTATTCTCTCCCCGCGTTCCGATCGCGGAAGTTTATCGCGTCACGAAAACGGGTCGCGATATCTCCCGGATCGGCGGCCCGGCCGGACCGCCGCCGCGAAGGCGCCGCGCGCCTGCTTACACCGGTCGATCGGCGTACCGATCACGAACAGGCCCCATGCGTTCGACGCCCTGCGCGAAGCTGATGGGCGCGAATTTGCCGTCGAATTTGAGGGCCGCGTCGACGATGGCGTCGGTTTTGCCCGCCGTGGACGCCTTCTTCAGCGACGTCTTGTCGAGATAAAGCAGTTCGAGCAGTTCGTTGTAGACCGTGGCCTCGTCGATCGGGAGCACATTAAAGGTGATCCCGTCGATCTCGACCTCATATTTGGTCAAGAGGTCGATGTTGTTGCAGAAGACGAAGTATTTTCCCGACGGGCTGAGCAGGCCGTTCAAGACTTCCCTCAATGCGCTCAGATGTTCGAACGACAGAAGATAGGACGCAAAAAAAGCGATCGTCGGCTCGCCGGCGTTGGCGACGGCGATCACCTGTTCGGTCGACAGTTCCGGCGGACGCTTTTCGTCCGCGAATTGTTGCGCGAATTTGAGCGCGAGCTCGCCGCGAAACCCAAAGCGACCCGGCCGCTCCGTCGGCCCCTTCAGCACCGCGTTCAGCAGGCGCCCTTGTTGTTCCAATGTCGCGAATGCGGTCTCAGTGATGCTTGTCATGTTGATTATCCGGATCGTTACGAACCCAATCGGCCAGTTTGGCCAGTTCTCGTCTCACGCTCTCGCGCAAGGCCGCATCCTCGATCGCAACGTCCAACGCGGCGCCCATGCAAAGCATCCAGGCGTCGCGTTCGGCGGGGCCGATCGGGAATTGAGCGTGTCGCATCCGCAATCGCGGATGACCCCGCCGGGCCGAGTAATCCTTTGGACCCCCGAGCCATTCGGCGAGGTAGAGTTTCAATATCGCCTTCACCGGACCGAGGTTCGGTCCATGCATGGCGCGAATGCCCTTCGCGGCGGCGAAAGCGTCCATATTCGCGTAGAACGCCTCGACGAGCTCGTCGATGGCCGCCGCTCCGCCGATTTTGGTGAATACGGATTCAGTGGACTGGGCGGCGTTCATCGTCATATCCGTGAATGAGCAATCGACATGCCAAGCGATCGTCGTCATTTCATTTCAGGCGATATTCGGCGTGACAGGCGGCGCAGCTTTGCGTCACCCGCGCGAGCGACGCGAGGGCGGGCTTCAGATCGCCGCCAGCCTGCGTCTTCGCCGCCTCGCGCGCGAATTCGCTCGCGGATTCGTGCATCGTCAGCCCCAGCGCCCGCATTTCTTCGGGCATGAATTTGGCCATCATCGCCGCCATGTCATGCGTCGAGTGGTCGGTCGTCCCGCCGTTTGGAACGCAGGCCGCGGCGCCGGGCGACTCGACCCCCA
>CAVZKF010000013.1:0-15505 GCA_963775775.1 uncultured Alphaproteobacteria bacterium | reverse complement strand
GCGATAGAGCTTGAGAATGTCCACGCGGTCGTTCGGCAGAATGAAGCCGCCCGCCGTGCTGTTGATCGACACGTCGATCGCGATCGCGCGCTTGCCGCTGGAGAGCAGGGTCGACATCATGCTCGGCGTCGCGCCCTTGACCAGCCGCTCGCGCCGAATCGGCTCGGCGGCGCCAATCGGCGCGCGAACGAACGATCCTTTCAGATCCTCCAATGCGTGCGGCGCCTCGTTCTTGGTGATGACGTTCTTGGGTATCGTCGACCTCGGCCAGTCCGTCCACTCGATGTCCAAATCCGTCAGCGCGGTCCCATAGGGAAGGTCGCGTTTCGCGACGAGCACCTGGTCGGTCATCGTCGGAACGATCGGCGTGACCACGGCGGGAAGCCGCGTCGGCGCCGGCGCTTGCGTCGGACGGCTCATGATCATGAACGCGCCTCCGCCCGCGAGGACGGCGACGGCTAATACGGCGATTTGTGCCTTGTTCATTTTCGCTGTTCCAAATTCTTCGCCTGATCGAGGCCAGGTTGGATTGAACGAGATAAACATCAAATTAAGGTTAACCGATTCCTTCAATTTTCGAAGATCGGCCGAAAGCCTTTATCCGCCCGCGAGTTGGAGAAGGAGCCCGGCGGCGCCGGCGCCGCCTAATCGTAAAGATCGCGTGACGACGGAACGAAAAACGCCGCCCGCGGCGGCGGACGGCGTTAAATTTTTCGCGCGCCAGCATTTGGATTTTGAGCGATTTTTTATCGTTCGAACGATTTCGTTCGAACGGAAAGCGCCCTGCGCGCCGAATATTTACAAATGCGCGAGGCCCGTCCACACGCCGGTGTGCGGATAAATCATCAGGCCGGCGAGGGCCAATGCGATTCCATATGGCACGCCGCCGTTCTTCTCCGCGAGTTTGGCGATGAAGCCGACCGAGAGCAGCTTTTCCGGCAGATCATAGTGGCGCAACGCCAGTATCGCGACGGTCAGCGCGCCGCCGAACAGCGACGCGGCCAGCCCATATTCGAACAGCGACGGCCACCCCAGCCAAAGCGCCGTCGCGGCGGCGAGCTTGGCGTCGCCGCCGCCGATCCAGCCCATTTGAAACATCGTGAAAGTCAGCGCCAGCATCGCGAGACCGCAGCTCAGATGCAGGCCGACCGTCGCGAGCGGCAGCCGCAGATACAGCGCCAGCAGAAGATAGGCCGCGATCAACACCAGCGAAACGCGATTCGGGATCGTCATCGTGAACAAATCGGCCAGCGCCGCGAAAATCATCAGCAGCGGAAACACAAGCAGCGCCAGGGAGTCGAACATTGACGGGTTCCCGTGTGTCGAGGAAGGGCGCGAAGCCCATTGGTTCGATCTACAGAATAAGAGGCGAATATTGATCGCGCGTTAACCACGCCGCGACGCGCCGGAAAAGGCCAGGGAATGGACGCTGAAAAATCGTCGCGCGCGAGGCGGCGCCGCGTTCGATCCGCGGCGAGAAACCTGGCGATTTCGCCGGGCGGGCGGCAAAGCAGCGCCGCTCCCGGCGCCGCTTCCGTCCGATCGGCGGCGATGAAACCGCCGCCGCCGGCAATTAGGTGTTCAGCTGGCCGGCGACGTAGCTGAAGGTCGCGCTCAGCTTGCTGCCGACCTGGGTGAAGGCGGCGATCGCCGCGATGGAGATCAGCGAGGCGATGAGACCGTATTCGATCGCCGTGGCGCCCAACTCGTCCTTCACAAAGCGGGAAAAAATCATGGTCATGTCCGTGCTCCGATTTTTCTTGTTCACTCATGTTCCGCGTCGACAAAGCAGCTCCGTCGGCGGAACGGTCTGGACTATCAACCTAGAGTGTTACGAAGGCGTTGCGCGAAGCGGTAAACATCTTCGCGCTTTTCCAAAAACAACCCGCTCGTCCCCCGCTTTCCGACCACGCGCGCGCGTCCGAACGCGCATTCGAGCCGCGCGGTCCGACCGCCGCGCGAGCGCCTAAAGCGCCGCCGCGCCAGTCGTTTCAAGACTTCTTGTCGCGCCTGTCGCGCCGCGCGCGAAATTCGTTAACTTTATCTCGAACGCCATCGCGCCCGACCCGCGAAATCGCGCCCTTGCCGCCGGCGCCGGTCGCGAGGCGGCGGCGGCGCGTTCATTGTTCGAACGCCTTTAGTAAAGATTTACCATTAGCTGCTTTAAGTCATGTTTAGGGTCGCGTAACCGCCCTTGTGGCGCGGCGGGCGTCCTTCCCGGGCGGCCGCGCGCAATCTATCCATGGTGAGTCGGATGAAGTCTTGGTCGTCGCTTAACGTAGCGCTCTCGCGGCTCTTGAGGCTCTCGCGCCTGGGATGCGCCTTGATCATGATGCTGGGCGGAGCCGGGCTCGCCGCGCATGCGAACGAAAAAGCGATCCTCGTCGAGCTCGACTATGCGCGCGTCGTGAAAATCCCGCCGGGCGCCCAGACGCTGGTGATCGGCAATCCGCTGATCGCCGACGTGACGATGCTTAGAAACAATCAGCTCATGGTCATAACCGGGAAGAGCTTCGGCACGACCAATCTGATCGTGCTCGACGCCAGCGGCTCGCAGGTCGGAGAATCGACGATCACCGTCGTGCATCCCAACGACAAGCTGGTCGTTTATCGCGGGCCGCATCGCGAGTCCTATGCCTGCAACCCCGACTGCATGGCCGCCGTCGATCTCGGCGACGATCACGCCTATATGGGCGAAACGATTGGCCAGATAAAGATGCATGAGAGCACGCTGACGATCGGCAAGCACTGATCCATTTTGACAAGCACTGATCCATTTTGAAACGACCATGCCTCGGACCGGCACGGCTCGGCCCGAGCCCGGTAACACCTCGGCAAGTATTTCATCGCAATATGTTTTCAATGATCGGCATGGCGCCGTCCGCCATCGCGCTGTGACTATTGGACATGCGGCATGAAGCGTGAGCAGGGTGACAGGGGTGTTTTTCGCGCGGGGCCGCGGCGTTGGCTTGGCGGAACAGCTTTTTTGAGGAACTCGGACGGCGCGACCGCCATCGAATTCGCGATGATCGGCATTCCCTTCCTGGGACTGCTGTGCGCGATCTTTCAGACCGCGCTCATCTATTTCGAGGCCGCGCAGTTGCAGGAAGCCACCCAGATTGGAAGCCGCGCGATATTGACGCAATCGGCGGCCGCCGGCCTCACCTATGGAACCTTCCTGCAAAACTATGTCTGTCCCCAGATGAGCGGGATGTTCACCTGCGCCAATTTGCGAATGGACCTGCAAAGCCCGGCGAATTGGACCAGCGCCGAAGCGCTCGACGTCGGCAATTTCTATAACAACGCGAACAACACCCAAGCGACGGCGATCACCTTGCCGGCGGCCGGCGGCATCGCCGTCGTGCGGATTCTCTATCCGATGAGTCAGATGGCGGCGATCATCGGCGGCACCGCCCTTCAGGCCGGGTCGATCGGCACGGTCACCGCCGGCGAAACCACCATCGGCGGAAAAACAGTGACGGTGCTGATGGGGATTTACGCCTTTCGGGTGGAGCCGTGACGATGCCGCGCGGGCGCGCTCGGGCCTTCGGGATCAACGAGTTCAGGGACTGGCGGCGATCGAATTCGCTTTCGTTCTCCCGCTGATGCTGGCGATTTATCTCGGCATCGTCGAACTGTCGAACGGAGTGAGCGCCTCGCACAAGGTCGATCTTGTCGCCCATGTGGTGTCCGATCTGACCGGACAGATCACCGGCGGGGGCGCGGGCTCGGGCCAGGCCGCGATCACCGACTCGGAAATGCAGCAGATATTTCTGGCGGGCGCCGCGTTGATCGCGCCCTTGTCGGCGACGCTCGCTCACGATAACGATCAGCGAGGTTCTGATTACGCAGAACGTCGCCGGCGCGTATCAGGCGCAAGTGACCTGGTCGGTCTCATATAACGGCGGAACCCTGCGCAACGGACAGGGCTGCACGCTGAACAGCTATTTGAACGCCGCGAACGTTCCCCCCGTGAGCGCGATCAGCATGCCCACCAGTTTCACCAATGCGACGCTGAGTCCGACGCTCGGACCGATGATCGTCGCCGACGTGACCTATAATTACAATCTGGGCTTGGGCAATATCGTCGAGCAATGGGTCCCGACCGGCTCGATCCTGATGAAGCGCACGAGCTATTCTCCCGTGCGCAACCAATATGTGAATCCCAACCAGGGCCCTCCGGCGTTGCTGAACCATATTCAAAGCCCGACGACCGCGACGAGCTGGACGACGGCGATCTCGGGCTCGACCAACGTCAACTGCCTCGGCTATTTGACGCCCGCGCAAAAGTAAGCCGGCCCGGCGTCATACCAAGCCTAACCGACACCAACCCGTGATATGTGGACATCCGGTGATCGCGGGGGCGCCCGTCCCGAGGGACGGGCTTTGCCGACGAAGCAATGACGGGAACCGTCTCCTTGGCGCGTTACGATTTTTGGGATTTGGCGTGAGATGATCGCCGAGCAAACCCTCGACGACGCGCAAGCGCTCAAATCGCTGCTCGAATATTACCGCGCCTGCGGCGTCGATTGCGCGGTTGAGGAAACGCCGCGCGACCGCTTCGCCGACAGCGCGCGCGTCGTCGCGAAAGCGCCCGAGCGCGTCGAGGCGCCGCCGCCGCCCGAGCCCAAAGCGCGCGCGGAAAAAGCCCGCGCCGCGGCGCCGATCTTTCCCGATGAAGCGGTTCGCGCGGCGGAAAGCATCGCGGCGTCGGCGCGAACGCTTGATGAATTGCGCGAGGCGCTGGCGGGTTTTGACGGCTGCGGGCCGCTCTCCAACGCGAAGCATTTTCTGTTTTCCGCCGGCGCGCCGGGCGGTTTGATGGCGCTGGACTATGCGCCGGGCGAGGCCGAGGAGCGCGGCGGCGAGCCGTTTTCCGGCGAGGAGGCGCGTTTGCTCGACGCGATGATGGCGGCGATCGGCGAGAGTCGGGAAACCGCGTACTACGCGTATTTCTCGCCATGGCGGCCGGCGGGCGGGCAAAAGCTCGCGCCGCATGTCGCGGCGGCGCTGGCGCCCTTCGCGCGGCGGCATATCGAATTGGCGAGGCCGAAGGCGCTGCTGCTGCTCGGCGACGAGACCACGAAAATTTTATTGGCGACCAACGAGCCGGCGCCCAAAGTTTACGCACGCCGTTTCGATGTGCAATTTGGCGGGGAGAGCGTCGCCGTCTTCCCGGCGCCCGGACTGGCCGCGATGTTGCGGACAAATGCGCTCAAACGCGCGGCGTGGCGCGCTCTACGCGCGATCATGCGCGTTTATGCGCGCTGACGCTGGCCTATTCGGCCGCTTTCGTGGAATTCCCGCCACCATAGCGCCGCGACACGTAATCGTCAACGATGCGGATGAATTCGTCGGCTATGCCCTCGCCGCGCAGCGTCATCGCCTTCTGCCCGTCGATGAACACCGGCGCCGCCGGGCTTTCGCCGGTGCCGGGCAGCGAAATGCCGATGTCGGCGTGTTTCGACTCGCCGGGGCCGTTGACGATGCAGCCCATGACCGCGACGTTTAGCGCCTCAACCCCTTGATATTGCTGGCGCCAGATGATCATGCGATCGCGGATGTGGGCCTGGATGTCGCGCGCCAGCTCCTGAAACACCGTCGATGTCGTGCGCCCGCAGCCGGGACAGGCCGCGACCAGCGGCACGAAGGTTCGAAAGCCCATCGTCTGCAAAATCTCTTGCGCCACTTGTACTTCCAGCGTGCGGTCGCCGCCGGGTTCTGGCGTCAGCGAGACGCGAATGGTGTCGCCGAGGCCGTCCTGCAGCAGCACGCCGAGCGCGGCGGCGGAGGCGACGATGCCCTTGGAGCCCATGCCCGCCTCGGTGAGGCCGAGATGCAGCGCGTAATCGCCGCGCGCGGCTAGCATACGGTAGACGGAAATAAGATCCTGCACCGCCGAGACCTTGGCGGAAATCACTATTTTTCCGCGACTTAGGCCGATTTCCTCGGCGCGCTGGGCCGAATATAGCGCGGAGCGGACCATCGCCTCGCGCATGACGGCGCGGGCGTCGATGGGCGCCTTGGAGGCCGCGTTAATGTCCATCAGATGCGTCAGCATCTCCTGGTCGAGCGAGCCCCAATTGGCGCCGATGCGGACCGCCTTGTCGTGCTTGATGGCCAATTCGACGATCGAGGCGAATTGCCGGTCCTTCTTTTCCTTGAAGCCGACATTCCCCGGATTTATCCGATATTTGGCGAGCGCCTCGCCGCAGGCGGGATGATCGGCCAAGAGCTTGTGGCCGATGTAATGGAAATCGCCGATCAGCGGAACCGTAACACCCTGTTTATCAAGCTTTTCCCGAATATGCGGGACCGCGCTCGCGGCCTCGTCGCGGTCGACGGTTATGCGCACCAGTTCCGAGCCGGCCCGCGCGAGCGCCGCGACCTGCGCGACAGTCGCGTCTATGTCGGCGGTGTCGGTGTTGGTCATGGACTGCACGACAATCGGCGCGCCGCCGCCGACCGTCACGGCGCCCGCGCCAGTCCCGATCACGACGCCGCGCGAGCGATGGCGCGGCGCGGGCTCGGCCTCGATGGCCGGGGGCAGGCAGGTTTCGGGTTGCGAAATGTCGAGGGTTTGAGTCGTCATGGGTCTCGCCGTTTTATCGGGTCTCGCCTGAGACTTGTTTCGCGCCTTGGTGGGCCGGATTGGCCGGAAGGTCAAGGTGGGCTGTATGACGCGAGGCCGCGCCGCTTCATCGCGTCGTCCCGACGACCCGCCTCAAGCGCGGCCCGGCTCATGCACGCAATACCAAAGAGACCGATATGGCCTCACGCCGAAGCCGTTCCGGCCAAGCGTCTCTCTTACTTGGCGTTCGATCTGGGGCCCATGCAACTCGATGATCAGCATGTCGACGCGATCCAGCCACGCGTCGGCGGTCGGACCGAGAACGTCGGCCTCGGCGCCCTCGATATCCATCTTCAGTATATGAACGCGTTCCCAGCCCATGCGCTGAAGCAGGTCGGGAACCGTGGTCGCTTCGACCGCCGCGCCGTCGCCGCCGACCGAAGCGCTGTCGCGCTCTCCGGCGATCATCACGGTTTCCCGGGCGGAGCCGAGCGCCATGTTGAGCAGCACGACGCGTTCGCCATAGGCCTCGAGATTCTGTTTCGCCATGGCGTAGTTAGCTGGATGCGGCTCCAGCGCGACGATTTTCAGACCTGGGTATTTCGACGCGAAATACGCGGTGCTGTCGCCGATATAGGCGCCGGCGTCGATCATTCCCAGAGGCGCGCTTCGCGGCGCGAACTTTCCGTATTCCTCGCGAACGATGTTGTTGACGATCGTCCTCACGTCATACTTGCCCGGCCTGACGAGGATCGGGTGTTCCAAATTATGAAGCCGCAATGATTCCGCCGGCCCGCGCTCGGCGCGCTTTAGCCGGTCGAGCGTCCGGGCAATCTCGAGACCTTCGCGCCTGGCGACCTCGATCGAATTATATGCCGACGCCGCCCCGCTATAGAGGGCCGAATTAGAGCCAAGAACGGACCTAACAGCGCGTCTCAGGAATTCCATTAGCAGTTCCATTTTCGCGGCTTTGAGCCCGCTTCAACCGATCTAGCCAAACCTGACAACGCCGATCGGCGCTTCCCCGCGACCGACCGCCGGTAGAACACCCCCACCAACGCAGGGTTGTTCTTTATAATGTCGTCATTCATAGGAGAGCAAGCACGTTTGGCCCCGTGGGATATCGGCTCCTCAAATGTTGGCCGCGCCTAAAAAAGCAGAGAGCGAAAACGAGCGGCGGGATGGCAAGCGCGCCGCGGCCCCTGTCGGCGCGGGCGACGCAATAAAGTTTCGCTGTCGCGGCGCGGCGGTGCGAAGATTCGAAATCGGCGCCCCCGGCCGAGCCCGCTTGCGCGGCAAGGCGGCGGCGTGCGACAAACCCGCCGCGACGGAGCGGGTTTGCGTCCAGAACACGCGTTCACCTTGCGGTTTCTTGCGACAATGCTTGAAAACGGGCAAAGGGACGCGGCGCGGCCGAAGCCGCCGAGCCTCGCGCGCCGCCGCGCGATGTCTTCGCGAAGAGCCGGGGCGGCCAGTTCCCTCGCGACAAACGTCTCGAGTTTTGCGATAAGCGCGCCATGTCAGCCAAGCATCCCATCATATCGATCACGGGCTCGTCGGGGGCCGGCACGAGTTCGGTCAAGGCGACGTTCGAGCAGATCTTCCGGCGCGAGCGCATCGAGGTCGCCTATGTCGAGGGCGACTCATTTCATCGCTACGACCGCGACGAGATGAAACAGGCCATGCTCGACGCGCAGGCGCGCGGAAATTTCAACTTCAGCCACTTCGGGCCGGAGGCGAATCTGCTCGCCGAGCTCGAAACCATGTTTCGCCAATATGGCGAGTCCGGGACGGGCCGCTATCGCCACTACGTCCACGACGAGAACGAAGCGGCCGTATACAACGCCCCGCCCGGCTCCTTCACGCCCTGGGAGGAGTTGCCGCCCAACACCGACCTTTTGTTCTACGAGGGCCTGCACGGCGCCGTCGTCACCGACGAGGTGAACGTCGCGCGCTACGCCGACCTCAAGATCGGCGTCGTTCCCGTCATCAATCTGGAGTGGACGCAAAAGCTGCTGCGCGACCGCCATTCGCGCGGCTACACCACCGGGGCGGTCACGGAGACGATTCTGCGCCGGATGCACGACTATGTGTATTATATCTGTCCCCAATTCTCGGAGACCGACATAAACTTCCAGCGCGCGCCGACGGTGGACACCTCCAATCCCTTCGTCGCCCGGTCGATTCCGACGCCGGATGAATCCATCGTGGTGATCCGTTTCCGCGACCCCAGGGGCGTGGACTTTCCCTATCTCGTGACGATGATCGCCGGCAGTTGGATGTCGCGCGCCAACTCAATCGTCATTCCCGGCAATAAACTCGACCTCGCCATGCAGCTCATACTGACGCCGAGGATTCTCGATCTCGTGAGGCGCCGCAAGAGCGTCGGTTAAAGGAACCATCGATGTCCGACAGAACAGTGGAATGCGTCAAGGAAGACGCCAACGCCATTCGCGCGCTGGCGATGGACGCGGTCGAAAGGGCCAAGTCCGGCCACCCCGGCATGCCGATGGGCATGGCCGACGTGGCGAGCGTGCTGTTCCGAGGCTTTCTCAAATTCGACGCCGCCGATCCCCATTGGCCGGACCGCGACCGCTTCGTGCTCTCCGCCGGACACGGCTCGATGCTGCTCTACGCGCTCGGCTATCTCGTCGGCTATCCCGGCCTCGACATCGAGGATCTGAAGCAATTCCGCCAGCTCGGGTCGAAAACGGCCGGCCATCCCGAATATGGCCACGCGCCGGGTGTCGAGACGACCACCGGACCGCTCGGCCAAGGGCTCGCCATGGCGGTTGGCATGGCCATCTCCGAGCGTCTGCAGGCGACGCGTTTTGGCGACGAACTGGTCGATCATTTCACTTATGTGCTCGCCGGCGACGGCTGCCTGATGGAGGGCGTCAGCCACGAAGCGATCGACCTCGCCGGCCATCTGCAGCTCGGCCGGATGATCGTGCTGTGGGACGATAATTCGATCTCCATCGACGGGCCGACGAGTCTCGCGACCTCCACCGACCAGCCGGCGCGCTTCAGAGCCAGCGGCTGGCATGTGCAGCAGATCGACGGTCACGACTTCAAGCAGATCGCCGAGGCCCTGACGCGCGCGAAAAACGATCCGCGCCCGTCGATGATCGCCTGCCGCACGTTGATCGGCTTTGGAGCCCCCGGCAAGCAGGGCAAGGAAAGCGCGCATGGCGCGCCCCTGGGGCCGGAGCAGATCGCCGCCGCGCGCGAGAAACTTGGTTGGCATTCTCCGCCTTTCGAAGTCCCCGAGCCGATATTAGCCGGCTGGCGCAAGGCCGGCGCGCGCGGCGCGCCCTCGCGCGAGGCCTGGGCGCGGCGGCTCGCCGATTCGGCGCGGCGCGAGGAATTCGAGCGCTTCATGCAAGGCGACGTGGCCAGCGAGATCGCCGCCCCGCTGCAAGCTTTTCGCGAACAGCTCGCGCTGGAAAAGCCCAAGGTCGCGACGCGCAAATCCTCCGAGATGGCGCTTGGCGTCATCAATGGCGCGACGCGCGCGACCATCGGCGGCTCGGCCGATCTGACCCATTCCAACTACACCATCACCAAGGGCCTTGGCTCGGTGCAACGCCGGGATTTCTCGGGTCGCTACATCCATTACGGCGTGCGCGAATTCGGCATGGCGGCGGCGATGAACGGCATCGCGCTGCACGGCGGCTTCGCGCCCTATGGCGGCACGTTTCTGGTGTTTTCCGATTACGCCCGCGCCGCGATAAGGCTCGCGGCCCTGATGGGCTTGCGCGCGGTCTATGTGCTCACGCATGATTCCATCGGCCTTGGCGAGGACGGGCCGACGCATCAGCCGGTCGAGCATCTCGCCAGCCTGCGCGCCATGCCGAATCTCAACGTCTTCCGCCCCGCCGACGCGATCGAGACCGCCGAATGCTGGGAGCTGGCGCTCGCCGCGAGAAAAACGCCTTCCGTGCTGAGCCTCTCGCGCCAGAACCTGCCCACGCTGGAGCGTCCCGTCGGCGAGAACCTCTCGGCGCGAGGCGCCTATGTATTGCTGGAGCCTGACGGCGGGCGCGACGTGACCTTGCTCGCGACCGGCTCGGAAGTGGCGATCGCGCTCGAAGCAGCGAAGCTGCTTGAAGCGCGGGGCAAGCGCGTGGCGGTCGTCTCCATGCCGAGCTTCGAGCTGTTCGCCGCGCAGGCGGCCGACTATCGCGCCTTGGTGCTGGGAACGGCGCCGCGCGTCGGCGTCGAGGCCGCCGCGCGCTTTGGCTGGGACCGCTGGCTTGGCGAGACAAGCGCCTTCGTCGGCATGACCGGATTTGGAGCCAGCGGCCCCGCCGAGGCGCTATATGAGCATTTCGGCATTACGCCGCGGACCGTGGCGCAAGCGGCGCTGGACGTGATATCGTCGGGCTAGCCAAAGGCGGACCGAACCCCATGAGCGGCGAACCTGAAAACCTCACTCTCGCTCTCCTGCGCGAGATACGCGCGGAACTGGCCGACGTGCGCGAGAATATGGCGACGAAGGACGAGTTGGCGAACGGCTTGGCGGATGTCCGCTCGGAAATCCGCTCGCTTCGCGCCGATGTCGCGTCGGATATGATGACGCTGGAGAAGCGCCTCGGCGATCAGATCGTCGGCCTTCGCCGCGCAGTGATGGAATATCATTCGTCGGCGATCGGGCTATAGGGCGTTCTATTGAACGCCCGTCCAAGGACGGGCTATGGCGTGCTGCCGACCGAATTCGAGGAGCGCCTGCGCCGGTTGGAGCAGCATGTGGGCCTGCCGCCCGAGGGCGAGGCGCACTGAACGCGGCGAGTCAGCGACTTGCTCGACGGACCGCGGGTTAGAGTTCCATGATGGGGCTTATGCGACTGCCCTATCCGCCAAAACAATGCGGGCATAGGTCACCTGACGGAGGCAGCCCGACAACGTAAGAATTTTACAGCTTCTTGAAGTACGAAGACGAGATTCCGAAGAGAGTTCAGTTCGCCAGTATCATTGAGCGTGTGGGTATTAAATCCCATACTGCCGATGCTGCCATAGAGAGCGAAGGATATCGGGATTGCGCCCGGAACAGACCTATGCTCAGTGCTTTTGACGTGCTTGAAGTCATGCGCAACGATGTCCACCAGCGCAAATTCCATGGACGCTTTGCGCCACGCCTTCCTCAAGTTTCCGCGCGGGCCGGGATATGCAATCCGGTCGATCGCATGATAAGTCGCGACGCACGCCAGAAACGCGTGCCGGATTGAAGTCGGGTTTCTCTTGAACTCGTCGACCGTCGGTTCGACTATGAGCTTTAGATACCGATTGAGTGCGTCCACCTCGCCGCCTCCTTGCGGGCCCCGTTGCGGGGCCGGAATCTGGGCGATTTCTAATCCGGCCGTAAGATGAAGACCTTGACCCCTTTCGGGACATCACGGGGGATATCCACGTTCCTGCATAGAGAGCCATTAAGCAACACCTCGCCATTGCTGGCATAGATCGCCACATCTGTTATGGCCTCTAACTGCATCGCAGTTCCGCCACGCCAGATTATTTCATGTGGACGAGCGCCCTTGCTGGTCCTGCCGTCCACGCCGGTTTGAAACACGTCACCCTCATGGGTAATTTCAACCGTCTGATTAGGGAAAATTTTTGGCGAGTGGCCGGCAGTTGAATTTTCAGTAAGCTTGACCGTCGCATTCTTGTGCTGCATGGATTGCCCTCGCTCCATTCGGCGTCGATCCCTTTATATACCCTGGTTTCGAGCCGAGGCGCCAACCCCTTGTTCGATGCGCTGGCCCTTCCTTTTCATAGGGTGTAAAGAGCCGCTCAGGCCCTGAGCCTCGGCCGGCCCCACCTTTATCGCGAGATGAAATCCATGGCCCTTGTAACGTTGCGACAATTGCTCGATCACGCCGCCGAACATGACTACGGCGTCCCGGCGTTCAACATCAATAATATGGAGCAGGGCCTGGCGGTGCTGGAGGCGGCCTCTTCCGTCGACGCGCCCGTCATCATCCAGGCGAGCCGCGGCGCGCGCTCCTACGCCAATGACGTGATGCTGGCCAAGATGATCGAGGCGCTGGTCATCATGTATCCCGATATTCCGATCGTCATGCATCAGGACCACGGCAATAGCGAAGCGACCTGCGCGAGCGCCATTCGCTTCGGCTTCTCCTCGGTGATGATGGACGGCTCGCTCAAGGCCGACGGCAAGACCCCCGCCGATTATGCCTATAATGTCGCCGTGACCAAGAGCGTCGTCGATTTCGCGCATTGGGTCGGCGCCTCGGTCGAGGGCGAACTCGGCGTGCTCGGCTCGCTGGAGACCGGCGAGGGCGAGAAGGAAGACGGCCACGGCGCCGAGGGCAAGCTCGGACACGATCAACTGCTGACCGATCCGGCTCAGGCGGCGGATTTCGTCGCGAAGACCAAGGTCGACGCGCTCGCCATCGCCATGGGCACGTCGCACGGCGCCTATAAGTTCACGCGCAAGCCCGATGGCGCGATCCTCGCGATGAATGTCGTCGAGGAAATTCACCGCCGTCTGCCCAATACCCATCTCGTGATGCACGGCTCGTCCTCCGTGCCGCAAGAGTTGCAGGACGCCTTCAACGCGGCGGGCGGGCAAATGCCGCAGACCTGGGGCGTGCCGGTCGAGGAGATCCAACGCGGCATCAAATTCGGCGTGCGGAAGATCAACATCGACACGGATTGCCGCATCGCCATGACCGCCGCGATCCGCGACACGCTCGGCAAGAACCGCGGCGAATTCGATCCGCGCAAATATCTAAAGCCCGCGCAGGAAGCGATGCGCAAGGTCTGCGTGCAACGCTACCAGGAGTTTGGCGCGGCGGGACAGGCGTCGAAGATCAAGGCCATACCGCTCAGCGAGATGGCCAAGCGCTACGCCGCCGGCAAGCTCGATCCGCATATCGCGGCGGCGTGAGGCGGGGAGCCTCGCTTCGCATGTCGCGGAGAGAGGCTCCGTCAGATCGGAGCAAGGCGCGTGAACACCGACATTGTCATCGCCCCATCGATTCTCTCCGCGGATTTCTCCCGGCTCGGCGAGGAAGTGCGCGATGTCGTCGCCGCCGGCGCCGATTGGCTTCATCTCGACGTGATGGACGGCCATTTCGTGCCCAACATCACCTTCGGCCCGGCTGTCGTGAAGGCGCTGCGCCCATACGCCGCCTGCCCGTTCGACGCGCATCTGATGATCGAACCGGTCGACCCCTATATCGGGGCTTTCGCCGAGGCGGGCGCCGATCTCATCACCGTGCACGCTGAAGCCGGACCGCATCTTCACCGCGCGCTGCAGAACATCCGCGCGACTCGGCAAAAAGGCGGGCGTCTCGCTCAATCCCGGCACGAGCGAATCCGTCCTGGACTATGTGCTGGACGACATCGATCTCGTGCTGGTGATGAGCGTCAACCCCGGCTTTGGCGGGCAGAGCTTCATTCCCTCGCAACTGGCGAAAATCCGCCGCATCCGCGAGATGATAGGCCGTCGGCCGATAAGACTTCAGGTCGACGGCGGAGTCTCCCCGTCGACGATCGCCGCGATCGTCGAGGCCGGCGCGGACACGCTGGTCGCGGGCACGGCGGTTTTCAGGGGCGGCCCGGCGGAATATGCGCGCAACATCGCGGCGTTGCGGGCCGAAGCGGCGACGGCCGGCGCGATCTCGGTATAGCAGCCCGGCGGTCGCGCCGGCCAAAACGCGAAAAACCCCCGCGATGAAGCGTGGGCTGATCTGGTTTTTGTTCGAGAGATATTCCATTGTGCGTGTCACTAAAGAGGCGTTGTTGTGCATTGCAGGCCTGGCGACGACCTACTCTCCCAGGTCTTGAGACATAGTACCATTGGCGCTGAAGCGTTTGACGGCCGAGTTCGGGATGGGATCGGGTCTGATCGCTTCGCCGAAGGCCACCAGGCCGGCAAAGCACAACAAGGAAGCAAATGGGGTTTCTTACGTATGTTCATCCTTTTTGGCGCATATCTCGATCCAGGAAGTCGGGCGACTTTTGGGGGATGTGCGTTTCCGGGATGGGCATTGAATAATGAGAGCGATCAAGCCAATCGAGCGATTAGTACTGGTAAGCTCCACGCGTCGCCGCGCTTCCACACCCAGCCTATCAACGTGGTCGTCTTCCACGGCTCTCGAGGGAGAACTCGTTTCGAGGTGGGTTTCCCGCTTAGATGCATTCAGCGGTTATCCCGTCCATACATAGCTACCCTGCACTGCGACTGGCGTCACAACAGGTCCACCAGAGGTATGTTCATCCCGGTCCTCTCGTACTAGGGACAAATCCTCTCAATTCTCCGACACCCACGGCAGATAGGGACCGAACTGTCTCACGACGTTCTGAACCCAGCTCACGTACCACTTTAATCGGCGAACAGCCGAACCCTTGGGACCTTCTCCAGCCCCAGGATGTGATGAGCCGACATCGAGGTGCCAAACAACCCCGTCGATATGGACTCTTGGGGGTTATCAGCCTGTTATCCCCGGCGTACCTTTTATCCGTTGAGCGATGGCCCTTCCACGAGGAACCACCGGATCACTATGACCGACTTTCGTCTCTGCTCGACTTGTCTGTCTCGCAGTCAGGCAGGCTTATGCCATTGCACTCAACGAGCGATTTCCGACCGCTCTGAGCCCACCATCGCGCGCCTCCGTTACTCTTTGGGAGGCGACCGCCCCAGTCAAACTGCCTACCATGCGCTGTCCCGGACCCGGATGACGGGTCGCGGTTAGACATCCATGACGATAAGGGTGGTATTTCAAGGATGGCTCCACACGAGCTAGCGCCCATGCTTCATAGCCTACCACCTATCCTACACATGCCGACACGAATGCCAGCGCAAAGTTACAGTAAAGGTGCACGGGGTCTTTCCGTCTGACCGCAGGAACCCCGCATCTTCACGGGGAATTCAATTTCACTGAGCTGACGCTGGAGACAGCGGGGAAG
>CAVZKF010000012.1:0-100000 GCA_963775775.1 uncultured Alphaproteobacteria bacterium | reverse complement strand
AATTGGGGGCCTTAGCTGTTGGTCTGGGTTGTTTCCCTCTCCACAATGGACGTTAGCACCCACTGTGTGGCTCCCGCATAGTGCTTCCAGGTATTCGGAGTTTGGTTAGGTTTGGTAAGTCTGTGGGACCCCCTAGCCCATCCAGTGCTCTACCCCCTGGAGCATTCGTGCGAGGCGCTACCTAAATAGATTTCGCGGAGAACCAGCTATTTCCGAGTTTGGTTGGCCTTTCACCCCTAACCACAAGTCATCCGAGTCTATTTCAACAGACACCGGTTCGGTCCTCCAGCAAGTGTTACCTTGCCTTCAACCTGCTCATGGCTAGATCACTCGGTTTCGGGTCTAAAGCAACGAACTGAACGCCCTGTTCAGACTCGCTTTCGCTGCGCCTACGCCTATCGGCTTAAGCTTGCTCGTTACTTTAAGTCGCTGACCCATTATACAAAAGGTACGCTGTCACCCAGGACGAACCTTGGGCTCCAACTGTTTGTAGGTGTCCGGTTTCAGGAACTGTTTCACTCCCCTCGTCGGGGTGCTTTTCACCTTTCCCTCACGGTACTTGTTCGCTATCGGTCGCTGAGGAGTACTTAGGCTTGGAGAGTGGTCTCCCCATGTTCAGACAGGATTACACGTGTCCCGCCCTACTCGTATCTTCAGTTGTTCGAAATCCGTACGGGGCTATCACCCACTATGGCCCGATTTTCCAATCGGTTCCAGTTAAAACAACTGAAGCATTGGCCTGGTCCGCGTTCGCTCGCCACTACTAACGGAGTCTCGTTGATGTCCTTTCCTCCGGGTACTTAGATGTTTCAGTTCCCCGGGTTCGCTTTTATGTCCTATGTATTCAGACATAAATACCCTCTTGTGATCTCTGTAAATCCGAAGCCATGCTTCGGTTGATATTATAAACACCTTCCGAGCATGGGCTCGAAATTACAGAGATCGAAGGTGGGTTTCCCCATTCGGAAATCCGCGGATCAAAGGTTGTTCGCACCTCCCCACGGCTTATCGCAGCGTACCACGTCCTTCATCGCCTCTCAGCGCCAAGGCATCCACCGAACACCCTTAAGGCACTTGATCGCTCTCATTATCGATGCCCACCGCTCGGCAGCGGCCGGTTCATTGCGCATATTCTGATCCGAAAAGTCTGCAACTTTTCGGGAATATGCGAAAAACCGATACATCGATAGAAAGACCATTTGCTTCAAACATATCCGAGAACTGGCGGTCAAGCACAGCCCACGCTGGTCGCTCGCCTTGAGGCTAAAGATAAGCCCCAGGCGATCGAATATGTTTCCTCTTCACGATGACAGACAACACGCGTTACGCTTCCAAGACCCGCTTCCTCAAGCAGATCAATCCGCGCCTACGCGAAACTTTTTTCAAGGACGAACAAGCGATCAGTCGGCGCCGGCCGAAGCGATCAACCGTCTGGTGGAGCCAGACGGGATCGAACCGACGACCTCATGCTTGCAAAGCACGCGCTCTCCCAACTGAGCTATGGCCCCATCGAGCTATCGCCCGAAGATTCGGCTCCGAACTCGATCGCGCCAAATCCTAACTGGTGGGCTCTAAACTGGTGGGCCTGGGAAGACTTGAACTTCCGACCTCACGCTTATCAAGCGCGCGCTCTAACCAACTGAGCTACAAGCCCAAACCGATCGCACGACCCAGCCCGCGCGACATCGGTCCAGAGCCTTCGACCAAAGTCAAAGACATCAAAGCGGCGCGCGGCCGGGCGGCTCGTCCTTATAGGGAAGAAAGAGAAACGAAGACGGCGGCCGTCCCGCGAGATCGGCCTGACTGGCCGTTATGTTCCAAGTGATCCAATAGGTTTCGGCAAGACGCCGAAGCCATGAAGGATCATCCTTAGAAAGGAGGTGATCCAGCCGCAGGTTCCCCTACGGCTACCTTGTTACGACTTCACCCCAGTCGCTGACCCTACCGTGGTCGCCTGCCCCCTTGCGGTTGGCGAAACGCCTTCGGGTAAAACCAACTCCCATGGTGTGACGGGCGGTGTGTACAAGGCCCGGGAACGTATTCACCGCGGCGTGCTGATCCGCGATTACTAGCGATTCCACCTTCATGCACTCGAGTTGCAGAGTGCAATCCGAACTGAGACGGCTTTTTGAGATTTGCTCCAGGTCGCCCTTTCGCATCCCTCTGTCACCGCCATTGTAGCACGTGTGTAGCCCAGCCTGTAAGGGCCATGAGGACTTGACGTCATCCCCACCTTCCTCGCGGCTTATCACCGGCAGTCCCCCTAGAGTGCCCAACTGAATGATGGCAACTAAGGGCGAGGGTTGCGCTCGTTGCGGGACTTAACCCAACATCTCACGACACGAGCTGACGACAGCCATGCAGCACCTGTGCACCGGCCCCTTGCGGGAAGAAAGCCATCTCTGGCGATCATACCGGGCATGTCAAAAGCTGGTAAGGTTCTGCGCGTTGCTTCGAATTAAACCACATGCTCCACCGCTTGTGCGGGCCCCCGTCAATTCCTTTGAGTTTTAATCTTGCGACCGTACTCCCCAGGCGGGATGCTTAAAGCGTTAGCTGCGCCACTGAAGAGCAAGCTCCCCAACGGCTAGCATCCATCGTTTACGGCGTGGACTACCAGGGTATCTAATCCTGTTTGCTCCCCACGCTTTCGCACCTCAGCGTCAGTACCGGGCCAGTGAGCCGCCTTCGCCACTGGTGTTCTTGCGAATATCTACGAATTTCACCTCTACACTCGCAGTTCCACTCACCTCTCCCGGACTCGAGACCTCCAGTATCAAAGGCAGTTCCGAGGTTGAGCCTCGGGATTTCACCCCTGACTTAAAGATCCGCCTACGTGCGCTTTACGCCCAGTAAATCCGAACAACGCTAGCCCCCTTCGTATTACCGCGGCTGCTGGCACGAAGTTAGCCGGGGCTTCTTATCCAGGTACCGTCATTATCGTCCCTGGCGAAAGAGCTTTACAACCCTAAGGCCTTCATCACTCACGCGGCATGGCTGGATCAGGCTTGCGCCCATTGTCCAATATTCCCCACTGCTGCCTCCCGTAGGAGTTTGGGCCGTGTCTCAGTCCCAATGTGGCTGATCATCCTCTCAGACCAGCTACCGATCGTCGCCTTGGTGAGCCATTACCTCACCAACTAGCTAATCGGACGCGGGCCGATCCTTCGGCGATAAATCTTTCTGCTCTCGCACGTATCCGGTATTAGCTCAAGTTTCCCTGAGTTATTCCGAACCGAAGGGCACGTTCCCACGCGTTACTCACCCGTCTGCCACTCCCCTTGCGGGGCGTTCGACTTGCATGTGTTAAGCCTGCCGCCAGCGTTCGTTCTGAGCCAGGATCAAACTCTCAAGTTTTGAGATTCGTTCCTGACTGGTCACTGTCTACTCTTTGACGAGTCCCAAACACATTCGCAAAACGTCTCACGACGCCAAGCGACATGGTGTTTGAAAACGTGACCGTCAGAGTGTCTCTCTCTTCGACAGCCCTTCCCTTTAACAGGAAAGGCGTGTCCGCAAGGACATCCGCCGTCCACGTTTCTCTTTCTTCCGATTCTATTGTCAAACAGCATAGTCCGTGACAGCGAAAACCAAACGCCCCAACCGAGACATCCAACTCTCTCAAAGACGCGTCATCATCCCGACAATCCAGCCGGGCGGCTGTAGTCACCAAAAGACGAAGACGCGACTACAGGCGCTGTTCGTTGGCAGCGCCGCCGTCGATGAATGCGTTATAATTCCACCCCTCAACCCATGTCAACACGCTCTCGTCACAAATTTTCTAAATTCATCGCTGCGCCATTGAAACTCATGGCAAGTCAGCGTCTTATAAGATTCATAAAATGTCCCGCCCGACTCCGCCTTGGTAAAATCCGCCCGATCTGGGATAAACGGTCCACAGATCGCGCGAGGCGCGGTGCCGCTTACTAAATGGGGCGCATATGGCGACGGTTCAAGACGAAAATCTGTTCACCGGACCCATCGGGCAAGAATATGAGATGCTGCGGCTCATCTGCCCCAACGCCGCGGCGCTGGCCGGCAAATTGGGCGATTATCTCGCGACGGCCCGTCCCGGCGAATTGCTGCGGGGCTTCGAGATCGGCTGCGGCACTGGCGTCAGCACGCTGGCCCTTCTCGCCAAGAACGCCGGTCTGCATCTTCTCGCAATCGATTCCTCCGCCAAAATGCTGGCGCAGGCGCGCGAAAACCTCAAGGAATGGACCGACGCGGGGCGCGTCGAATTCGTCGAGACCGACGCGCTCGAAGCTCTGCGCGCCCAAACCGACGCCAGCTTCGATGTCGTCGCCTCCAATTACGCGACGCATAATTTTCGCGACGACTATCGGAGCCGTGTCGTCCCCGAAATTTACCGCGTCCTGAAGCCGGGCGGATTGTTTTTGAACGGCGATCGTTTCGCGCTCGACGACCGCGCGGCGCATCTCGCCCTCACGCAATCGTTGGTGCGCCAGTGGTTCAAGAGTTTCGCGGCGATCAATCGTTACGATCTCCTCGAGGACTGGGTCGTGCATCTCTACAGCGACGAGTCGTCCGAACACATCATGTATTTTTCACCCGCGATGGCGCTGTTGCGCGAGGTTGGTTTCGAGCCCGCGGTCCTCTATCGCGAGGGCGTCGACACGCTGGTCGCCGCGACGAAGCGCGCGCCGCCGTCGAACTGACAGCGAAAGCGACGACAAGATGCGCCATCCGTTCTTCAATCTGACGCATCTCGTTCTGCGCGAGGGCGAAAGCGATTTTTCCGCGCAGCATCAGGCGCGGGGGCTGGTCGCCACCTTGGGGCCGAACGCCGCCATTTTCGCGCGGCCGGGAACGACCGTCAGCCGCGGGCCCGGCGCGAAGACGCTGGCGCGGCAGACGCCGCACCCGATCCCGAAGCGCGGCTGGTTCGGCGACGAGCTCAGCACCTTCATGCGCGTTTTTTTCGGCGGCGGCGACGTGAAGCTCAGCATGATCAAGACCCTCGACAAGCAGCGCGAAATCCTGCTCACGGCGGGCGACGGCGCCGTGGTGGAAAAGCTCGATCTCGCCGAAATGACGCGGGAAGGCGCGCCGCCGCTGCAATTCTTGCAGCCGGCTTTTTTGTGCTCCAGCTCGAAGGTGGCGTTCAAATCGGCGGCGTGCGACGCCTCGACGATGAGCTGGGCGCGCGCGCCCTTTGTGTTTCGAGTCGAGCCCGTCGAGGATGCATCGCGCCCGGCGATTTTGTGTCTTTCCGGCCGGACGCTGGTGTGGAGCGAGCGGCTGGAGCCGGGCGAAAGCCGCGATTTCGCGCTGGGCAATGTGATCGCCGCGACGATAAACCTGACCTCGCGCCTGCGCCCGACCAGCCAGTGCCATCCCGATGACTACAAGGCCGTCGTCTATAAGGGCGACGGCGCGAACGACGGGGGGCGGGCGACGATGGCCGAGGAGGCGCGCCAACGCGGCGGCGTCGCGCCGCGGCTGCGCGGCGTGGGCGCCGCCATCAAAACCCTGCTCGAACTCGATGCGCGCGCGCGAAGGCTTTTTCGTCTGCGAGATGACCAATCATTCGAGCCGCCCCGCCTTCGTCTATGTGCAGCTAAACCGCGGCGGGTTTTACGGCGGCACGGGACTGATCGGCCTGATGATCCGGCTGTTTTCGGCGTTTTTCCGGGTCTCGCATTTGACGATGGGGCATTGAGTTCGCGAGCGAGGGCCGGCGTCACGTCGCGCCGCGCGCCAAAAGCCTGTCGATCCTGCGCAGGTCCGCGTGGCCTAGCAGCAACACTTGATTCGAGGCCGCCAGCTTCACCGCCGCCGGCGTGAAATCGCTGGTGGCGACAACGACGCCTCGCCGCGCTCCCTCATGGGCTATGCCCGCGACGATCTCTTGGACCGCGCGATTGCCGACCGGCTTTGAATATTTCTTGCACTGGATCACGATCCGCATGCCGCGCTTTTCGGCCACGATATCAACGCCCTGGTCGCCGCTGGCCTGCGTGACGCGGGCCTTCCATTTCATCTCCCGCAAGACGGCGGCGCAATAATGCTCGAACTCTCGCGGGCTCATATCCTCGCGAAACTTGGCCCGCGTGATCTCTTCATGAACGAGCACCGCCATATGGAGCAGGCCAACGAAGGCGAGGCAGATGAAAACCATGCCCGGCGCGCGCGGCCAGAAAAATCCCGCGAGCACGGTGAAGGCGACGATCCAGATCGCGCAATTCGCGACGCCGCCGCTGTTCTCCTGGCGCCGCGCCATCGCTCCCCTTCATGGTCACGCGTTCAGAGGCGCTAATAGGCGCTAAGCCGCGTCTTCCGCCGCGACGGGAATCGCATGCGCGTGCACATCGCGCCCGGAATGCCGCGAAAGTATTTCCTTAGCGGCGTTTTCCTCCGGGCCGTCGACGGTTCGCACCCAGAGCAAGAGACCGCCGCGGTCGAGCTGCTCCTGAAGATATTTTGCGTGATGTTCCTCGACAAGCTCACTGAGAATCCCGCCGATGAAGCCGCCGACTTCCGCCCCGATCAGACCGCTCCCGAGCGTCACCGCCAGGGCTCCGCCCGAGGCGAAGATCGCGCCGGCCGCCGCGACGGCGCCGATCGACGCCAAACTGCCAAGGAGCGCGCTCTTGCCCGCGTCGAACGTTTCCTTGGAGCGATAGACGGTTCTTGGAATCTCCAGATTATCCTCGAGTTCCTCGACCTTCTCATATTTGTGGCCGAGCTTCTCCACGATCGCGCTTTCGCCGGCGAGCAGACTGATCCGCGCGCGCGCGAACCCGGAGCTAAGCAATTCGTTGGCCGCGGTCTCTAGCGCGTCGGCGTCGCCGAAGACGCCGACCACTTCCCGCGCCGGCCGAACTTCCTCGATTTCCCTGGTCATGCGTCCCTTCCTTTCGCGCCATGCTCGACCCGATTTCATCGAGTCGAGATTACTAGAATAATTCTCCGCCGCGGGGAAACGGACGAGCTATTGTCGCCCCGGAGGAACGCGACGCGGACAATTTAATGGCGGGCGCGGCCCCGCGGCGCGCGCGTTGCGCGAAAGCCGGCGGGTCACAAACGCCCAAATGAAACGATTCGCCTTTGGCGAAATTCCCCCGGCTTTCCCGCTGCAAGCGCGGCGGACCCGAACGCCCAGCCAAGGAAACGCGGATGACCGACAAAACAATTCGCCGCGAAGACTATCGCCTCGTCCCCGGCTCGCGCGGGCCGCGGCGCGATTTCCGGATCACCGTCGGGCTGCGCGAGGGGTGGGACGACCAGGGGCGCGTGTTCGACCTTTCCGAAGCCGTGCGCACCGCGCGAGGCTGGATGAAGCGCCGCGTCGAGGCGGGGCGCCCTGCCCTCTCCGGCATGTTTTCGCGCGGCGAGGTGACCTACGCCTGGCCGCGTCCGGACGGCGCGGTCGGCTCCGATCAGGAGCCGGTGGCGATTTTTATCGGCGAAGCCGTGCATGCGTATCTGGGCCATCTGCCCGACGCCGAGATCGAGGCGATGCTGAACCAATTGGCGATGGAGCTTGGCGCCGCGCTGGGGCAAGAGCGGCTTTACATCGCTTTTTGCGACCGCACCTGGATTTTATCCGCCGCCCAGGACGAAGATTGATCGCGCCGACCGAAGCCAGCGCGATCTCTTTGATTTTTGCTTACTTCGCCGGCGCGTCCGGGAACGGCGTCAGCGGAAGGTAGTTGGTCGGCACGGGGCCGGTCAGACTGCCGAGAAACGCGACGATCTCGGAGACATCCCCGTCGCCGAGATCCTTGCCCAATTGCACCTTGCCCATGATGCGCACGGCGCGCGGCAATTCGGCGACCGAGCCGTCGTGGAAATAGGGCGCGGTCTTCGCGACATTGCGTAGTTGCGGGACCTTGAACACATAAAGATCGGCGTCGTTCTTGGTCACGTCGGCGCGGCCCTTGTCGGGCGTGGCGACGCCCGTTTCCTTCCAGTAATCCTCGACGACGCCGAACTTCTGGAACGAACCGCCGCCGAGCCCCGGTCCGTCGTGGCAGGAAGCGCAGCCGACTTCGATGAATTTACGCAGACCCGCCTGCTCCGCCGCCGACAGCGACTTGGCGTCGCCGGCGAGGAAGGCGTCGTAGCGGCTCGGGGTCAATAGAGTGCGCTCGAAGGCGGCGACCGCGAGGCCAAAGTTCTTCGAGCTTATGGGATCGGGCTCGCCAGGGAAAGCCTTGGCGAAAGCCTCTTTATATCCTGGAATTTCAATGAGTTTAGCCTTGACCGCGGCGAAATCCGGATTGCCGAAACTCGCCGCGCCGGTCAGTGATTTTTCGGCCTGATCCTCCAGGGATTCGCGGTCGCCGCGCCAATGTTGCTTGAATTGCAGGCCGGCGTTGAAAATCGACGGGGCGTTGCGCGGATTGACCTTGCCGAACACGCCGATCGCCTTGGGCAGGCCGTCGCTGGCGGCGAGCTCGGCCTGATGACAATGGCCGCAGCTCACATTGCCGTCCTGCGACGCGCGGTTCTCGTAAAACAAGCGCCGTCCGAGGGTTATGCGCGCCTCGGCGGTCGCGTCGACGGGCGCCGGAACCGCCGGCAAGGGCGCGAGCCCCGTCGTCTTGGCCTCCTCGATCAGCTTTTTCGCCTCGGCGGCGGGATGAGCCAACTCCGCCAGAACAGGGCCGCGCATGGAACTGGCGAGCAACAGGCCCGCGACTGTCATGGTCGATACAACCAGTTGTAAAATAAGCCGCTTATGCATTCTCGCTCCCATCAGCCATGGCCATAGAACCCCCGCCGCACGGCTCGCTTCGCCAATATTTGGGAATCTCAAGTTTTATGGCAAGAACAAAGGAAAAGCCGGCTAGCGAAACCAGAACAACCCAAGTAAAGGCCATTCGGCTCCGCGCCGGCTTGCATAGCTATCGATGGCCTAGTCGTTAAAGACCAAGCGCGCTGATCCGCGAAAGCTTTAGAACTCGGCGGAATTCGTAGGAAGTGATTTCCATGCCGACGCAGACTTCGACGATCACAGGGGTGGTCCAGGCCATTGTGTTTCCTCCGGTTGGAACTCTAAAACGAGCGCCTCGTCCTGCTTTGTTTCGCGTTTGAAGGCTTTGCGTCTTCGCCGCGTCCCGCAGGTTCGAGCTCGCCGGTTGTCTATCACAGCGATGCGCCCGGCGCAATTCGGCTTCGCGCGCATTTTCGCGCATCCGCGCGCATATTCCTCGGGTCAAAACGCATCTGCGCGCATCGCGCGCTCCTAAGCCTCGGCGTGTCCGAAATCGAGGGACGATTCGCCTCTCTCCGCGGCTCTCGCGAATCCGAAACGATGCGCAAATGTCGCGTCGCGCAGTCTCGACAGCGGGCGTCGCGACTGCTAGGCATGATCGCGACGCGTCGACGCCACTCTGACAGGCGACGCGGTTGTTTTCAAGCGCCTTGCCGCGCCGCGGAAACAGCCGAACGCGGCGCGCGAGGGACGGGAACACCGGCAGGGTTAAGAATGAGCAAAGCAACGCTCGACGGGGCGCCTATCGCTATCGAGGACGCCTATCGGCACGCCGCGAAAATCCTAAGCGGCGCGAAATTTCCAGTGGTCGCGGGGCTCGCGACCGACGCGGCCGGCGCGCGCGCCGCGATTCTGCTCGCCGAGCGGCTGCGCGGCGCCTATGACCATCTCGCGTCGGACGAGATTTTCAACGATCTCGACGTGACGCGATCCTTCGGCATGTTCATCACCACTCCGGCCGAGGCCCGCGTTCGCGCCGATGTCGTGCTGCTGGTCGGCCCGGGCCTCTCCGAACATTGGCCGGCCCTCTTCGAGCGCCTGGCGCTGGATAAGCCGGCGCGCTTCAACGACGCCGCGCCGCGCAAGGTCTTGTGGCTCGGCCCCAAGCGCAACGAGGCGAAGGTCGAAGGCGTGGAGATCGAGACCATCGCCGCGACGCCGCAAACCTTGCCGGGCCTGCTCGCGGCGATCCGCGCCCGCGTCAACGGCCGGCCGATCGCGCTCGAAGGCGCCGCCGCCAAGAAAATCGACGGATACGCCGCGACTCTGAAGGCCGCGCGCTTCGGCGCCGTCGTCTGGAGCGCCTCGGCGATCGACGGCCTCACGGTCGAGGCGCTGCAGGGCCTCGTCACCGATCTCAACGCGCACACCCGCTTCACCGGCGTGCCGATCGGCGCGAGGGGCGGCGCCTCGGGCGTCGTCCAGGTCGGCGGCTGGATGACCGGCTTTCCGCCGCGCACCGGCTTTGGCCGCGGCTATCCCGAGCACGACCCCTGGCGTTTCGACGCGCGCCGGCTGGTCGACAGCGGCGAGGCCGACGCCGCGCTGTGGATTTCCGCCCATGGCGGCGAAGCGCCGGCTTGGACCCGAGACGACGTGCCGCTGATCACGCTCGCGCCCGAAGGCGCCGGCGCCGCGCGCGGGCTTTACATCGAGGTCGGGCGCCCCGGCGAGACGCATGACGCCGTTGAGCTCGCGCAAGAAACCAGTTCATTCGTGCTGCGCCGGGCCAAGGCGCCGAGCGAGGCGCCGAGCGTCGCCCAAGTCATCGACGCCATCAGCGCCAGATTTTCGGAGGATGTGCCGTGCTGACCTGCCTTTCCGGCGGCCATGTGGTCGATCCCGTCAACGGGACCGACGCCGTTGGCGACGTTTATTTCGAGGACGGCCGCATCGTCGCGCGCCCGGACGGGCGCAAGCCCGACGTGACGCATGACCTTTCCGGCCATGTCGTCATGGCCGGCGCCATCGACATCCATTCCCATATCGCCGGCGGCAGCGTGAACACCGCGCGGCTGCTGCTGCCCGAGGCGCATCGCGCTCATAAGGCGCGCCCCGCCGCGACGCCTTTGTCGACGGCGGGCTGGTCGACCTTCCAGACCGGCCGGCTCTATGCGCAAATGGGCTACACCACGGTGATCGAGCCGGCCGTGTCGCCGCATCACGCGCTGCACGCCCATCTCGAACTGTCGGACATTCCGATCATCGACAAGGCGTTCCTGACCGTGCTCGGCAACGAGCCTTTCGTGCTGTCCTCGTTCCGCGACAATGAGAGCCTCGACGTCGTGCAGGACTATATCGGCGCGACGCTGGAGGCGACGCGCGCCATCGGCATCAAATGCGTGAACGCCGGCGGCGTGGACGCCTTCAAGAAGAATGTCCGGGCCTTCTCGCTCGACGACGTTGTGCCGGAATACGGCCTCACCTCGCGCGAGATTTTCCAGCGCATGCAGCGCGCCGTGCACGCGACCGGCATAAGCCATCCGCTGCATCTGCACATGAACAATCTCGGCCTTCCCGGCAATGTGGAGACGGCGCTCGCCACCATCGACGCGTCGCAGGGTCTGCGGCTGCATCTCGCTCATGTGCAGTTCTACGCCTACGGCAAGGAGGGCAAGAACGGCTTCTCCTCGGCGGCGGCGCAATTCGCCGAGAAGATCAACGCCAATCCCGAACGTCACCGTCGACGTGGGACAGGTGATGTTCGCCGACATCGTGACGATTTCGTCCGATGTGATGAAGCAGTTCAACAGCCTGCCCGGCGCGCGCCCGAAGAAGGGCGTGATCCTCGACGCGGAGGGCAATGGCGCCGGCGTGCTGCCCTATTCCTATCGCATCTCGGACTTCTTCAACGCGGTGCAATGGGCGGCGGGGCTGGAGCTGTTCCTGCTCACCAACGATCCGATGCGGGTGTTCTTCACGACGGACCATCCCAATGGCGCGCCCTTCACCACTTATCCGGAAGTCTTCGCGCTGCTGATGAGCGCCGACAAGCGCGCGCAATGGCTTTCGCGCCTGCCGGCCGATGTCGTGGCGCTGACCAACCTGCCCGCGATCAAGCGCGAATATACGATCTACGAGATCGCCACGATGACCCGCGCCGCGCCTCGCAAGCTCTATGGCTTCGAGGATCGCGGCTCGCTCGGAGCGGGCTCGGTCGCCGATGTCGCGGTCTACAAGACGAACGAAAAGGACCGCGCCGAAATGTTCCGCCACGCGGCTTACGTGTTCAAGGACGGCGAACTCGTCGTGCGGAACGGCGACGTCGCCCGCTACACGCGCGGCAAGACGCTGCATGTGAAGCCGGAATACAATAAGACCATCAACAAGCGTCTCGACAGCTATTACGACGATCTCTACGGCCTGCCGCGCGGCATATTCGCGGTCGAGGACGCGGCGCTGCCGGCGCCGCAGGCTTTCGCGGAGGTTCCATGCCGCAGCTAGTTCGCAAGGGCGTCCGCATCGACGACAGTTTCGCGGAAGCCTTCCCGATGAGCGGGACGGGTTTGATCATCACCGCGCCCAACCGCAAATGGGCGATGATCGCCGCGCACACCATGACCGGCTTCGCCACCTCGGTGATCGGCTGCGGCTGCGAGGCCGGCGTCGACGCCGAACTTTCGGTCAAGGAGACGCCGGACGGGCGTCCCGGCGTGCGCGTGCTGCTGTTCGCCATGTCGTCGAAGGACGCGGAGAAGCAACTCGTCAACCGGCTTGGCCAATGCGTCTTGACCTGCCCGGGCACGGCGGTGTTTCGCGCGCTCGACGGCGAATTCGAGATCAAGGTCGGCGACGCGGTGCGACAGTTCGGCGACAAATGGCAGATATCCAAGTCGCTCGACGGGCGCCGCTACTGGCGCGTGCCGGTCATGGACGGCGAATTTCTGGTCGAGAGCAAGGTCGGCCTCACCAAGAAATGCGTCGGCGGCGGCAATCTTCTCGTCATGGGCGAGGATTGGGACACGACGATGCGGGCGACCGAGGCGGGCGTCGAGGCGATTCGCGGCGTCGATGGCGCGATCGCGCCCTTCCCCGGCGGCATCGTCCGCTCCGGCTCGAAGGTCGGCTCGCAATATAAGGGCATGGGCGCCTCCACCAATGACGCCTATTGTCCGACGCTGAGCGGCCTCGGGACGAGCGTGCTCGATCCCGACATAGGCTGCGTGCTGGAAATCGTCATCGACGGTCTGACGGACGCCGCGGTCGCCGAGGCGATGCGCGCCGGCATCAAGGCGATCATCGCGCTCGGCCCCAAACATGGCGCCAAGCGCATCGGCGCCGGCAATTATGGCGGCAAGCTTGGCCCGTTCCACTATCATTTGAAGGATCTCCTGCCGTGAAGCCGTTTCTTTTCGCGCTCCGTCAGGAGCCCTCGCAAAGACTCGACCTCTCCAGGCTGACGCCGGACCGGTTGGTCGGCCGCACGCAAAAGGAAATCGAGGCGATCGACATCGGCACGACCAAGGTCGACGCCAAGGTCGCGGACGTGTTCAAGGTTCGCGTCGGCGATCCGCGAGTGGTGCATTTCGAGGGCGGCTCGGAGCGCTTCGACCTGCTCGGCGCCAAGCTGCTGCCGGGCTTTTCGATCCATGTCGAGGGCGACGTGGGCGCGCAGCTCGGACGCGGCGCGCAAGGCGGGACGATCACCATCGCGGGCGACGCCGGCGCCTTCGCGGCAAGCGGCATGACCGGCGGCCATATCGGCATCGGCGGCGATTGCGGCGATTTTCTCGGCGCGCCGCTGGCGGGCGAGATCGCCGGCATGGCCGGCGGGCGCGTCGTCGTGGGCGGCAACGCGGGCCAAAGAGCGGGCGACCGTCTGCGGCGCGGCCTCATCATCATCGAGGGCGACGCCGGCGCGGATCTCGGCGCGCGCGCCATCGCCGGCACGATCATCGCGCTGGGCGCGGCGACGGGGCGAATCGGCTATCTCAATAAGCGCGCGTCGCTGGTGCTGGCGCAGGGGGGCGACTTCGGTCCGACCTATGTCGACTGCGGCGCGCATCATTTCACTTTCGCCAGACTCTTCTCGCGCGCCTTGGCCGAGGACAGCCGGCGCGCCTCGCGGCTGCTGGCGCAAAAGCTGCGGCGCTTCGCCGGCGACACGGGGGTGTTGGGCAAGGGCGAGATATTGACCCCGGCCTGAGCCGCGCTAGTCTTTCGATTTAATGCGCCGGTTCCCGGCGTATTTTATCGAGGGAGGCGGAAATGAACTTCGTCGAACTTGTCCTGACCGTGTGCACCTTGGCGCAGCCTGTCGCCTGCGACGAACAAAAACTTGTGTTTTCTTCCGAGAGCGGGTCGCTGCACGGCTGCATGATGCAGGCGCAGCCATATATCGCGCAATGGTCCGGCGCTCATCCGGCGTTGCGCGTGGTGCGCTGGCGCTGCGTTCCTCCGGGCTCGGAGGGCGATAAGATCTGAACGACCTCCAAATCTAAACGACCTCCAAGTTCAGAAAACTCCGGGCGCGGCGGTCCCGAACGAAAGCGAGAAAGCGATGACGATCAAGGCCGGCGACAAGCTTCCCGACGCGACTTTCGCGATCATGGGCGCGAATGGCCCCGAGCAGGTCAAATCCGGCGATTATTTTAAAGGCCGCAAGGTGCTGCTCTTCTCTGTGCCGGGCGCCTTCACGCCGACCTGCCACATGAAGCATCTGCCGGGCTTCGTCGCCAAGGCCGAGGCGATCAAGGCGCGCGGCGTCGAGCGGATCGCCGTCGTGGCCGTCAACGATATTTTCGCGCTCGACGCCTGGCTCGCCGCCAGCGGGGCCAAGGGCAAGGTCGACGGGCTCGCCGACGGCTCCGCCGCCTTCGCCAAGGCGACCGGCACGGAGCTGGACCTGGTGGCGGCGGGGCTCGGGGTGCGCTCGAAGCGCTACGCCGCGCTGATCGACGACGGCGTCGTGCGCTGGATCGACATCGAGGACAATTCCAGCGCCGCCACCGTTTCGAGCGCCGAGGCGGCGCTGGAGAAGCTTTGAAAAAGGAGCCGCGCGCCAGGAGAGCCTCGCGCGCGGAAAATTATAATATATATCAATAACATATGCCAGCACCCCCTTCGCCAGAGTCGACAAATCGTATAAGGCGAAGCGATGATTGTACTTTTCCCCAATACGCCTCAATCACAAATTAACCAATCGCGTGCAAAGTTTGGGTCGCTCCACGGCAATTTGGTTTGTCGGGGAAGCACTTGGAGCGACCACGAACCATCGGAGCACAGTTAATGACGAGCCTTTTCGCGCGTTTTGTAAAGGACGAATCGGGCGCCACGGCGATCGAATACGGCCTCATCGCGGCCTTGATCTCGGTCGCCGCGATCGTCGCCTTCACGACCGTCGGCGACAATCTCAGCTCGGTCTTCGGTTACGTGGCCGGCCAGCTCAACACGTAAATTCCGGAGGCCGGAGCGGGTGCGGTCTAACTGAACCCGCGCCCAGGAAACCGCTCGGACAAAATTTTCGGGCGGGCCGGAGCTCGCCATGAAGGACGCGGCGATTTCCGCGCCCTTTAAACTCTTAATTCAATGTTCGCCGGCAATGTCCTGGTTCATCCGACGATGAAACAGCCTTCGCCGAGCACGGAAACACAGCTCGACGACGAGCAGCGAGCCACAATCATGACGAACCTCTTCTCACGCTTTTTGAAGGACGAGTCCGGCGCCACCGCGATCGAATATGGCCTCACCGCCGTGCTGATCGGAATCGCGCTCATCGCCGCGACGACTAGCGTCGGCACCAAGATGAGCTCCACTTTCGCCTTCGTCGCCGCCCAGCTCAACACGTAATATCGCCGCCCGCCACGGCGTCACATGCGGAAATCCTCGCCGAGGTAAATCCGCCGGACATCCGGATTGGCGACAATCTCCTCGGGCGGGCCTTCGGTCAGCACATGGCCGTTGTAAATGATATAGGCGCGGTCGGTTAGGCCCAGCGTCTCGCGGACGCTATGGTCGGTTATCAGCACGCCGATGCCGCGCGCCTTCAGGTGGCGCACCAGATCCTGAATGCCGCCGACCGCGATCGGGTCGATGCCGGCGAAGGGTTCGTCGAGCAGCATGAAAGACGGATGACCGGCCAGCGCGCGCGCGATTTCGCAGCGCCGACGCTCGCCGCCCGAGAGCGCGACGGCCGGCGTCTTGCGATGGCGCGTCAGCTTGAATTCGTCGAGCAGGCCCTCGAGCTCCTCGGCGCGCTTGCGCTTGTCGGGCTGGGTGATTTCGAGCACCGCGCGAATATTGTCCTCGACCGACAGCCCCCTGAACACCGAGGCTTCCTGCGGCAAATAGCCGACGCCGAGCCGCGCCCGCCGATACATCGGCAGCGGCGTCACATCGTAACCGTCGAGCGAGATAATGCCGCTGTCGGGCTTCACGAGCCCGGTGATCATGTAGAACACCGTGGTTTTGCCGGCGCCGTTGGGTCCAAGCAGACCCACCGCCTCGCCCCGGCGCACATGGAGGCTCACATCCTCCACGACCTTGCGCGTCTTATAGGACTTGGCGAGATTATGGATCGCCAGCACGCCCAGGGAATCATTGCTCCAATCCTCCGCCTCCGCCATGGCCGCGCGTTGATGCTCCTCGGCGCTCAAGGGCGCCGGAGGCTCGTCCGACTGGTCGAAAAGCTGGGCGTCTCCGGGCGCGTCGTTCTCCTGGAGCCAGTCTTCCTCGGCGATTTCGTCCGCCTTGAGATTTCCGGGCCGCCGGCTCCAAACCGCGCCGACGCCGCGCGACAGCATCGCGCGCGCGTCGTTTAAACCGGTCGAGAGAGAGTCCAAAAGGCGCACGAAGGGGCGGTTCCAACGAATTAGCGGTGACAATGACGAGGCGACGGGCTTCAGGGCCGCGCGTCCCACTCGCGCGAAGATCGGCGGCGAAGCGCCTCACGATAGGTCCGAGCCTAGCCCGCGACTGTTTCCGGCTTATGTCCAGGGACGCTCGGCCTGCGTTCGCGCCTCGAACGCCGCGATGCCGTCGGCCTTTTGCAAGGTGAGGCCGATGTCGTCGAGGCCGTTGAGCAGGCAGTGCTTTCTGAACGGATCAATCTCGAAGCGGACGACGCCGCCGTCGGGTCCGCGGATCTCCTGGGATTCGAGATCGACGGTCAAGGTGGCGTTGGCGCCCCGCTTGGCGTCGTCCATGAGCTTGTCGAGATCGGCCCGCGGCACGGTGATCGGCAGGATGCCGTTCTTGAAGCAGTTGTTATAGAAAATATCGGCGAAGCTGGTCGAGATCACGCAGAGAATGCCGTAATCCAGCAGAGCCCAGGGCGCATGCTCGCGCGAGGAGCCGCAGCCGAAATTATCGCCCGCGACGAGGATTTTCGCGCCGCGATAGGCGGGCTTGTTGAGCACGAAATCGGGATTTTCCGAGCCGTCGTCCTTGTAGCGCATCTCCGAGAACAAGCCCTTGCCGAGGCCGGTGCGCGCGATGGTCTTCAGATATTGCTTGGGGATGATCATGTCGGTGTCGATGTTCATGATCTCCAGCGGCGCGGCGACGCCGGTCAGCGTGGTGAATTTCTGCATTTCTTGTCGCTCTCGCTTAGATTAGCGCCATCGCGCCGCTGTCGCCCGAAGGGTCGCGCGCTGATCCGCCCTGTAGCAAATCCGCGGTCTTCGCGCAAAGCTACCCGTCGGCGCGATCGAGCCGCCGCGCGGCTTGCGTCACGAGCCTTTCGCGCTCTTCCCGCGATTCGCGGCCTTGCTCGCGAAACGCCTCGACCAGGGCGGGCGGCGCGTTTGCCGGGTCGCCGGCGTCGAATGGCGGCTTTGGCGCATATTCCAACTGCAGTTGAATCGCCATCGCGGCTTTGGCTCCAGCCAGTTCGCCGACGAGAGCCAGCGCGAAGTCGATCCCCGCCGTCACGCCGCCCCCCGTCGCCAGACGACCGTCGAACACCACGCGTTCGCGAACGGGGGTAGCCCCAAAAACAGGCAAAAGATCGACGCAGGACCAATGCGTCGTCGCTCGTTTGCCCACCAACAGGCCGGCCGCGCCGAGGAGCAGGGCTCCCGTGCAGACCGAGGTCACGAATTTCGCGGTCAGCGCCCGCGCGCGCAAAAAGTCGAGAACTTCGTCGTCGAGCAGCAGCGCGTCGACGCCGCGCCCGCCGGGAACGCAAATGATGTCGAAACGCGGCGCGTCCTCGAAGGCGACGGTCGGCCGCAGCCACAGGCCGGTCGAGGAGACGAGCGGCTCGGTCGTCTTCCAGACAAGATCGACGCGCGCTTCCGGCCAAGTTGAAAAGACCTCGAAAGGCCCGGTGAGATCGAGTTGCTGAACCATCGGAAACACCAAAATGCCTATGTGAAACATCGCGCCGCTCCCTAATCCCTCGTCGTCGCTTGGCTCTTTTCTTTCCCCCGCCGCTGGTCTAAGGCTGCGCGAGGGCCGAGCAATGGCTCCAATTCCCCATTTTATCGCGCCTTGCCCCCGCGAGCGACACATATCCAATGACCGGCGACAACGCCCAGACAAACGCCGAGGCTGAAGCTTTGGACACGCTCGATCTTCGAAGACGCCGCATTCGAGTCCGCGCCTGGCGGCGTGGAATGCGCGAGATGGACCTTATTCTCGGCGGCTTCGTCGATGCGCGCGTCGAGACGCTGGACGCCGAGGAGCTGACGCAGTTCGAGGCGCTGCTCGACGCGGACGACGACGCGGCCTTTCGCTGGTTTTGCGGCGCCGAGGCGCCCCCGCCCGCCCACGACACGCCGCTGTTTAAGAAAATCGCGGCCTTCCACGCCCATCAGGGGCCGCTTCATTGAAACAACGGGTCGACGCCCGCGCGGCGGCCGCGACGAGCGCATTAAAAACCGCCCTCGCGCGACTGGAGGCCGGCGACAAGCTGCTTCTCGCCAACGCGCCCGAGGGGTTCGACGCCTTCGTCGCCGGCGATCTCGCGCGCGCGCTGGCGGAAAGAGCCGAGGGCGACGCGGCGGTCTTCGTGCATGTCGCGCGCGACGCGACGCGCTCGGCGCAATTTCGCGAGGCGCTGCGCTTCGCCGCGCCCTTCGTCGAAATTCTCGACCTGCCCGGCTGGGACTGCCAGCCCTATGACCGGGTTTCGCCCAGCGCGGCGATCGCCTCGCGCCGCATGACCGCGCTGGCGCGGCTGGCGCGTTCCAAATCTTCCGCCCAGCAGCCGCGCGTGATCGCCACGACGGTCGATTGCCTGCTGCAGCGCGTTCCGCCGCGCGCCAGAATCGCCGCCGACACTTTTTCCGCCGCGCCGGGAAACGTCGTCGAGATGGACTTGCTGACGCAATGGCTCGCGACCAACGGCTTCCTGCGCTCCAGCACGGTGCGCGAGCCCGGCGAATATGCGCAGCGCGGCGGCATCGTCGATCTTTTCGCGCCGAGCATGCCGGCGCCGATCCGGCTCGATTTCTTCGGCAACACGCTTGAATCGATCCGCGCCTTCGATCCGGAAACGCAGCGCACCACCGGGCAATTGCGCGCGCTCGATCTCGTGCCGATGAGCGAGTTGCAACTCGTCAGCGAGACCATGCGCCGCTTCCGCCAGGCCTATACGACGCGCTTTGGCGGCGAGACGCGCGGCGACGCGCTCTATGAGACGATCAGCGAGGGCCGCCGCCATCCCGGCGCCGAACATTGGCTGCCGCTATTTTACGAAAAGCTCGACACGCTGTTCGATTATTTCGGCGACGCGCCGCTGCTGCTCGACCCGCAAGTCGACGACGCCGCGGGCGAGCGGCTGGCGCAGATCGCGGATTATTACGACGCGCGCAAGAGCGCCTATGACATCGATCTCGCCCGCTCCAACTACAAGCCGCTGGAGCCACGCGAACTCTATTTGACGGCGGAGGAATGGCGGACGCGGCTGGACGCGCGGGCGCAGGCGCGTTTCTCGCCCTTCGCGCCGCAAGATGAGGCGGCGAGCCTCGATTTTTCCGCGCGGCCGGGACGCGACTTCGCGCCCGAGCGCAATCAGCCCGAGATCAACGTGTTTCAGGCCGCCGCCGACCATATCAAGGCGCTGGCGGCGCAAGGCAAGAGCGTCGTCGTCGCGGCATGGTCGGAGGGCTCGCGCGAGCGGCTCGGCCATGTGCTCGCCGAGCACGGCCTGCCCGCGCCGCCGCTGGTCACCGGCCTGCCCGGCGCTCTGGCGCTTGGCAAAAGCGCCGTCTCGCTCGCCGTGCTCGGCATAGAGCATGGCTTCGAGACGGAAAGCCTCGCGGTCATCGGCGAGCAGGATATTTTGGGCGACCGGCTGGTGCGCCGGCGCAAGAAGCACAAGCGCGCGGAGAATCTTTTGGGCGAGATCGCCGCGCTGTCGGCGGGCGATCTCGTGGTGCATGTCGATCACGGCATCGGGCGCTTCATCGGGCTCGAATCGATCACCGCCGCCGGCGCGCCGCACGACTGTCTGGAGATTCACTACGCGGGCGGCGACAAGCTCTATCTTCCCGTCGAAAACATCGAGCTTTTGACGCGCTATGGCTCCGAGGACACGGAGGTCGCGCTCGATCGCCTGGGCGGCGCCGGCTGGCAGGGCCGCAAGGCGCGCATGAAGAACCGCATTCGCGAAATGGCCAAGGGCCTGATCGCGATCGCGGCGCAGCGCATGTTGAAGCAGGCGCCCAAGCTTGTCGCGCCGGAGGGGCTCTACGACGAATTTTGCGCGCGCTTTCCCTATGACGAGACGGAGGATCAGGCGGGCGCGATCGACGCCGTGCTCGACGATCTCGCCTCCGGGCGCCCGATGGATCGTCTGGTGTGCGGCGATGTGGGCTTTGGCAAGACCGAGGTCGCGTTGCGCGCCGCCTTCTGCACGGCGATCAACGGCAAGCAGGTGGCCATCGTCGCGCCGACGACGCTGCTGGCGCGCCAGCACTATAAGAATTTCACGCAGCGCTTCGAAGGGCTGCCCATCCGAATCGGGCGCTTGTCGCGCATGGTCGGCGCCGCCGAGGCGCGCGACACCAAGAGAGAACTCGGCGAGGGCAGCGTCGATATTCTGATCGGCACGCACGCCATCCTCGGCAAGGGCGTCGTCTTCAAGGATCTCGGCCTCGTCGTCATCGACGAGGAGCAGCATTTCGGCGTCGGCCATAAGGAGCGCTTGAAGGAGCTGCGCGCCGAGGTGCATGTGCTGACGCTGTCGGCGACGCCGATTCCGCGCACGCTGCAACTCGCGATGACCGGCGTGCGCGAACTCTCGCTGATCGCCACGCCGCCGGTCGACCGGCTGGCCGTGCGCAGTTTCGTCTCGCCCTTCGACCCGCTGATCGTGCGCGAGGCGCTGCTGCGCGAGCGTTATCGCGGCGGACAGGCGTTTTTCGTCTGCCCGCGCATCGACGATCTCGAGGAAGCGGCGGCCTTCCTGCGCGAAAACCTCCCCGAGGCGAAATTCGTCGTCGCGCACGGGCAAATGGCGCCGACCGAACTCGAAGAAAAAATGTCGGCCTTTTACGACGGCGGCTACGACATTTTGCTCTCGACGACCATTGTCGAATCCGGCCTCGACATTCCCAACGCCAATACGCTGATCGTTTGGCGCGCGGATATGTTTGGATTGGCGCAGCTCTATCAGCTGCGCGGGCGCGTCGGACGCGGCAAGACGCGCGCCTATGCGCTGTTCACGACGCCCGCCAACCGCTCGATCACGCCGCAGGCGCAAAAGCGGCTGGAGGTGCTGCAGTCGCTCGATACGCTCGGCGCCGGCTTCCAGCTCGCGACGCATGATCTCGACATCCGCGGCGCCGGCAATCTGCTCGGCGACGAGCAGTCCGGCCATATCAAGGAAGTCGGCTACGAGCTTTATCAGCAGATGCTCAGCGACGCGATCGAACTGCTGAAAGCCGGCGTCGAGGAGCCGCAGGAGGAGGTCTGGTCGCCGACCATCGCGCTCGGCGCGCCGGTGACGATCCCCGAGGATTACGTCGCCGATCTCACCTTGCGCCTGCAGCTTTATCGCCGCCTCTCCACCTTGGAAACCGATCAGGACATCGAAAGTTTCGCCGCCGAAATGGTCGACCGTTTCGGCCCGACGCCGCCCGAGGTCGAGCAATTGCTCAAGATCGTCGCGATCAAGGCCCTGTGCCGGCGCGCCCATATCGAGAAGGTCGACGCCGGGCCGAAGGGCGTCATCATCGCCTTCCGCGACAATCTCTTCGCCGATCCCGCCGGCCTCGTGCGCTATGTTTCGGAGCAGCGTTCGTTCGCCAAGGTGCGGCCGGACATGAAGATCGTGTTCGTCCGCGAGTTCGACACGCCGCAAGAGCGCCTCGACGGCACGCGCGAAATTTTGCGGGCGCTGGCGGCGATCGCCGAAAAGAAGAAGCGCTAAGCACCGGCTTGCGCGAAACAATGAGCCTGCGACACCGCAGCAGGCGCGGAACGTGACAAAATCTCCCTCGACGGCGGACGTTCTCTAGTAGTTTATTCTCGCTCGGCGTAGGAGCGGGCGCGTCGCATGTCGGCGCGACGCCTTTGGTTTAGCGCGGGCTTTCGCGTTTGTTTTAGCTTCTCGCCGGCTGCCATAATTTAAACGCGCGACCGAACGCGCCAAGGGGGAGATCGCACATGAACTCGCATAAACAACCCTCTCGTAAAATCCTGTCGCCCGGCCACGTCGCGGGGGCGGCGGCGTTTTTCCTTTTGGCCGGGGTCGCCTTGGCCCAGGCGCCGCAGAGCCCGCCAGCGCCCGCCGGCGGCATGGACCATGGCGCGATGGGCCATGACATGAAGGGCATGGACAGGAATGGGCGGAATGGAGCATGGCGGCGGCATGGGCGGCATGATGGGCGGCATGGAGCACGGCGGCGGCGGCATGGCCGGCATGATGCGGCACATGCTCTGCGGCGTGACCGAGCATGTCGAGGGCCGCCTCGCCTATCTCAAGGCGGAACTGAAACTCACGGACGCGCAGCAGGGAGCGTGGAACACATTCGCCGACGCCTATCGCGCGACGACGCAAAAGACCGCCAAGGTCTGCGCGGAGATGGACGCGGCCGGCCCGGATCACTCCATGCACAAGGGCGTGCTCGGACATTTGACGATGATGGAGCATCATATGAGCGCCCATCTCAACTCCGTGCGCGGGCTGAAGGCCGCGATAGAGCCGCTATTCGCGGTGTTGACCGAGGACCAGAAAAAAACCGCCGATCACGTCATGACGCACATCATGGAAGTTGGCATGAGCATGGGCGGCGGCATGGGCGGCATGATGGGTGGCATGATGGGCGGCGGCATGGATCATGGCGGCGGCGGCGCGATGGAAGGCATGGGCAAGCCGATGGGACATTGACCCCATCCCGCCATCAAGCCGCGCTTTATCGCGCGGCTTGCATCACTTTCCCCCGAAGAAGCCTCTGACCGCGGCGAGCAGGCCCTTTGGCGTGGGCGGCGGAGGCGGCGCTTCTTCCGCCGGGCCGCTTTCGGCTTGCTCTCGCGCCTCCTTGGCGGCGGTAAGGAGCCGCGCGAGCGGCGCGGCTCGCGCCAGCGGCGTCCAGACGCCGGCGCCGCGGTCGTCGAGATATTGGCGCAGCATGGCGGCCGAGGCGGCGTCGCCCTGGCTCTCGAAAAAGGCGGCGGCGTCCTCGACCGCGAACGCATCGTTCAACGCCCGCGCGAGCGCGGCGGGGTCGGGGTCGCCGCCGCCGCCCAATTGGATACGCGCGCCGCGCAAAATTCTCGGCTCCGGCGTCTCCATCAGAAAATCGAAGACGCGCGCCTGCTCCGCGACCGAAAGGCCCGGAGCGATCAAGCCCTCCAGCCCGCAGGCGCGCGCGAAGCGGTAGACCAGCGGCGCGTCGATCGCCGCGTTCGACAACCCGGCCGCGCCCTCCGCCCACTCGGGCCGCCGCGCGAGAGCCGCGAAAAGCGAGGGATCGAAGCGAAAGGCCCGATAGCCGCCAAGTCGCGCGGCGAAGCTTCGCCCTGCGGCGCTCGCCTCGCGGATCAAGGCGGCAAAGGCCGCGAGCAGCGCCGGGTCCAGCGCTTCCCAGGCGCCGGCGCCGTCGAGACGGCCCGGATAATCCGCCCGGGCCAAGGCGGCGTTGAGCGATTGCGCGAGCCTTTCGCGCCGCGCTTGCAGACTGGCGGCGCGCTCGGCGACGGCGCGCACCATCTGGCCGGTCGGCGCGGCGTCCTGATCCGCGGCCCGGCGCAGAATTTCCTCGAGCAACGGATCTTCCTCGCCGAGCTTGCGCGGGGCGACGCCGTCGCCCTCGACGCGAAACAATCTGATCGTCGACGCCCCGCCCGGATCCCTCGGCGCGGCGGACAGATCGCCCGCCTCCGCGACGCCGCTTGCGAGGCCGATATCGTCGCCCAGCGCCGCGCCGAAAAAGTCGAGATCGAGCACGGCGCCCGCGCCCGGCGCGCTTGGCGCGCTCCCGGGCGCCTGACGCCTGAGCGCGAAGCCGTCGAACGGCGTCTCGTCCGGAGCGGTGAGCAGTCTCAACAGATTGGCGACGACAATCGAATTCGTTCGACCACACCGCGTCCGGTTGCTCATGCGGCTCGCCGACCGCTTGCCTGATGTCCTCGACGCCGAGCGGATCGACGACGGGCTCGCCCGCGTCCTTCTGCTCGCGCGCCCAATCGCGCAGGCGCCGCCGTTGCTGCATCACCAGCACGACGCATACGCGGCTCAGAAGATGAGCGCTCTCGTCGAGGGAATCCGGGAGCCGCAGGCGCAGGATGGGACGCGGCGCGCCGCTTTCGCGCAGCCATTGATCCATGATCGCGAAAGGAGCCTCGCGACGGTCCTCATATTCCTCGAAGGACAGCGGCAGGGGCTCGACCGCGAGGCGCGCCCTCGCGAGCGGAAACACTTGCCGCGCCGGCCACAGATTGAGAGTCCAGGCCTCGCCGTCGGCTCTCGTCAGGACGCGCTTCTGGGCGCAGGCCCAGGCGAGCCTGTTGCCAGCGAGCGCGATCTGCTCGCGGGCGAAACGTTCGAAATCGCCGCGCTGGGAAAAGCTCAGGACGCGCTGGACCGCGGGCTGGCCGGCGCCGCCGCTTTCCGGCAGCAGCGTCAACGCGAGGCGCCAATCGCCGGCGCCGTTCCTGTTTTTTTCGAGCGCCAGCCGAAGCTCGGCGCCGTCGGCGGCCAGCAGCGCGAGATGAAGGTGACCCGGCGGCGCGTCGACGACGCAAAGGCCGGCGCGCCAGCGCGCCGCGTCCAAATGGTCGACGAAAGCCGTCCGACCGGAAAAGCTGGCGTCCGCCGCGGAAACGATCGTTAGATCCGGACGCGGCCTCTTGGGCGCTCCCGCCTCGTCGACATCGTGGAAACCGAGCAGCAGCCGGCGCTCGCCGTCCCAGAAAACGTCCAGTTGCTCTCGCCACATCGATCGCGCGCGCCCCTTCGATTCCCGCGAAACGAAACTAACCGTTTCCGCCGCGCCGCGCCAATCGCGCGCCCGCGACAAAAAACCCGTCCGGACGAACCGGACGGGCAAGTCTCACACCAACACGCGGAGAAGAAAGAGAGAACCGCGTGAAGTCCTTTTAACTCAGAGGTTCGCGCCAGCCTGGAAGCGCGGGATCACCGGGCCGCCGATTTCAAGTTTCACGCGCTTGCCCGTCGGAGAGAACAGGAACAACAGACCGCCGAACTGGCTGTCCGTGTCATAGGCCAGATCCGACAGACGCTCGATATCGAAGCGCGCGTCCTGCACGGTCACGACGACATCCTTGGTTTCGCCCGGCGCGATCGGCGTCGGATCGTTCACCGACAGACCGCGGTCGGCGAGCAGATAGTCGGGGAACTCCGGACGGGTGGTGAACACGTCGGGATTGAGGAAGCGCAGGCCCGCCGTGGTGAACTCGCCGATTTTCAGCGGCTCGGTCCCATTGTTGGTGATCTTCAGCTTGATCGTCAGCTCACGCCCCGGGACCTTGTAGCTGCCGCCGCCGTAATTGGAAATCACGGTCACGGGTCCCTCATGCATCGGATCGATGCCTGTCAGCAGACCGGCCTGCATCGGCAGGGTGCGGGGATACTCGTTGTTCGCCTGGGCGTAGAAGATCAGCAGCGCCAACATCGAGCCCGCCAGCCACAGGCCGCCGAAGCGCTTGTCTTTGAGGGTGATGATCTCGTTGCCCTTGCCGGCCGCGACCTGCCAGCCGCGCGCGATGATGCCCTTCTGCATGAACCAGTAAATCACCCAAACGGCCGCCGCCGCCATCCACAGGAAGTGGTAGGTCATCGTCCACTTGATTCCGAGCGTCTCCAGATCGACCGTGGAGCCGTCGAGCAACGTCACCGGATTGGTGAAATTGGCCATGTCGCCCTTGATGTTGATCCACTGGCCGGGACCGACGATCGGGCCGCCGTCCTTGACGTTGATCTGCACATGGACGTGATAACGGCCCTGACGACGCGCTCTCAGGACGATCTTATATTCGTAGTCCTGGCCGATCTCCAAGCTGAAGGTGCGGGGTGTCGGAATGCCGCTGACGAAGGACGACTTGCGGACCAGCACGGGACCGGGTTCGCCGACGTTGAGGAAGGCTTGCTCGGGCTTGGCGACCGCCTGGGGCCAACCGGAGAACACATGCACCTTGCCGGTGATCTCCATGTCGTCGTTAACGGTGACCTCGGTCTTGGACCATTTCACGTCGTACCAGTTCAGCGTGCGCATGCGCAGGAAGGCCTGCTGCGAACGTTCGCCGTGAGCGCTGGCGGGCGTCGCCGCCGGCAGCGTCGTCGCCGCGACGGCGGCCGCCAATCCCAGGGCCAGCGCGCGAACGGAGCGCGCCCCCAGGAACTTGGCAAGAGTTTCGCCGATGGACAGTTTCATGTCTTTTGTCTCCCTATAGCTCTGTAGCTCTTTTTGTGTCTTTCCTCGCCGGAGCCGCGAAAGGGCTCCGGCCTGTCGCTTGTTTCGCTTGAACCACGGCGTCTTAGATCTCGTCATTGGCCAGATAGTCGGTGCGGGCGAACCACTGGCCGAATTTCCACCACAGGAAGTAGACGAGCATCGACACGAAGCCGGAGAAGAAGGCCGCGACCGGCACGACGTCCTTGCCGAAAGTGCGCAGCGTGCCGCGTTCGATCATGCGGATATATTCCGGCGTTCCCGTGCGGACGTAGTTGAAGCCGATGAGATCGGCGAGGGTCAGCAGCACGCCGTCGACCTCGGCGGCCTGGTGATATTGCGCCAGAACCGGCCAGTTGCTGGGATAGAACAGCAGGCCCCAGCCCAGCGAGCCGAGCAGCGCGGTGACCAGCCAGCTGCCCGAGAGCAGCAGCACTACGTCGAGCCAGAAGGCCATCGGGATCAGCGCGGACGGGAACACGAGGCTGATCGGGAAGAAGGTCCAGCCCCAGAAGTTGTCGTAGCGGTTGATCCATTCGCCCACCAGCAGCGCCAGAACGACGACGGTGGCGCCGAAGGGCAGCCGGAACTTCGTCCAGAAGAACGACTGCGCGGCCGCGGCGAAGCACATCGCGACGATCGGCGTCACGGTCGGCCACATGCGGCGATCCTTGAAGTCGATCCAGAAGTCCCAGTCGCCGGCCAGCAACATGTAGTGGATGTGATAGGAGCCAAGCAGGACGAGGAACAGGACGAAGAGGAGAATCCAATCGGTCAGGATGACGCAGCCGAGGAATTCCTCTTTTGATTTCCAGGCTTTGCCTGCCGGCGCGCCTGCCTCTGTGGTTATGGACATTTTTTGCTCTCCTTGAATTACCTCCCGGCGCCTTCGAGCCGGACTTTCCATTTTTTTAAGACGCGCCTCCCCAGTGCTCCCGCGATCAACGCGAGGGCGTGCAATAGGGCGAGCGATCTTGGCTGGAGCGGGGAAGCGGCCGCTTGTTCGAAGCTTAGGGCGTTTGTTCGAACCGCGACCGCTTCCCGGATCGGCTCCAGAGGACGCCCTGGGAGAAGCGTGTCTGGAAACCGATGTTTCGGATTGGCCGGAGGCCAGAGTTAGATCGAGAGAATGTCGCTCTCAAACTCCTTGCTGAGCTCGATCACGCGGCCGAGCACCTGCAAGACGACGCCAAACACCGCGAGCGCGAACCATCCGAAGAACACGAAGCCCCAGTGCAGCGGCGCCGTGAACAGTTCTTCCATGAACCAGAAGGTGTGGCCCCACTCGTTCAGGCCGACGTTCGGGAAGATCATGAACGGGCCGGCGAAGAACAGCAGGAAGGCTACCGAGATCCTGTTGGCGAACATAGGGATGCGCGTGCGCGCATACATGAAGGCGCCCCAGCCGGCGATGATATAAATCGGATAGCTGAGGTAGAACTCCAGAATATGGCTCGGCGTGAAGTCGGTGTCGCGAATGACGGTCTGATGCCAGGTGCCGTCTTGCTCGGTGAAGTAGCTCGCGCCCCAATACACCGTGAAGGCATAGACGAGCAGCCAGCCGACGAGCGCCAATAGACGGCGCATTTCCTCGCGCGGCGCGACCGCGTTGATGTCGCGGTCGCGGGTCTTCCAAAGATAGCCGCCGATGCCGCAGAAGGCGATGAACTCGAGCGGAAGCTCGGTCCACATGATGTTCAGCCAGTAGGTCTGAAATTCCGGCGCGAAGGAGTTGAGACCAGCCTTCCAGCCGAAATACTGCTCGTAGATTCGGATGCCGACGTAGAAAACGCCAAGGCAAAACATGGCGATATAAGCCGGCTTGTAATTGACGATGACATCGGCCCGCTCCGCGCTCGCGGCGGCCGATTTTCCTGTCGCCAAACTCATTTGCGTCCCTCCTTCAGTTTTGCTCCCCAGCGCGCGTCGCGCGCCAATCGAAATTTCGTCACCGGCGCGAAGCGCGGATGGAGCCCCTTGGCTCTGCCGGAACTTTGATCCCGACAACGACGCGCGAACCGCGGACAAAGACGCCAACCCCAACCGGGATGAATGCTGTCGCGCCTCAACCGCGGCACGGCCATTTCGGCCTACGCAGCGCGGCGACGCTAGCACGGCGATTATTCGATGTGTCAAGAATATAGACGTATTCAGGTGCGACAATGTGTAGCTATGACTGTATTAATAATTCTCATATGTAGTTTAAAATGAAACGATGCACGATCATTCGAGTTATTTCGGCGGAAAAATATCATGACTCCGACGAATCTTCCGTCGCAATTAATAGTGAGATATTGCGTCTTATTGTAAGATACATTAATTTCATGACTATCGCGACATTCTGTCGCGGTCAAACAACGTTGTTCGCGAGACGAAACTTAGAAATTATCGCCTACCGGCGCGCGCCGCGTCGCGAAGCCCATCGCGATGGAGTTGCGAGAAAAAAGGAGGAGACAATATGGCCTTGCATCAGGTGAAAGAACTCGGTTGGGTGTCCTTTTGGGTCGCCTTTATCATCTTTCTTTTCGCGTTCTTCATCCCGACCGTGAATCGGTCGTTGAACCTCTGATCGACAGCGCTTACTCACGCGCCACATAAGGTTTCGCACGAGACGCCCTGGAGCCAAGTCGGCTCCAGGGCGTTTTGCATTGCGGCATGGCCGCCTCGCAGAAAGCGCCCGCGCCACCCGCGGGCGCGACCCTATGCGGCGCCGCGACAAAATGTAGCAGCCAATGTAATGGGCCGCTCCGTTGCAGTAAAATCTCTATCTTGAACTATTCCAACTAGCGCATTTGGGCGGGATGCATTTGATATGCAACGGATTCTGATAGGACATCGAGCGAGCGCGCGCGCCCCTCATGAGACGCGGCCTAAATTTTCCACAGCGAGCGACGCTCGGAGCCGAAAATTGGCCATTGAATTTCCCATTGAAATAATGAGAAAAACGGACACTAGGCAAGCGACTTTGGAAAAAGCCAACGACAGCGGCGCTTTTGATCTGAAGCGCGGCGCGGGCGAAGGCACAAAGCTTAGCCACGCCAAACGAAGCACAAAGCCATGTATTCGACAACGATGCGCGAAAAAGACCCGAACAATCCTCGCACGCAGATCCAGTTGCGACGGGAGGCCGCTGTCCGTGCTCTTCTAGGACGCACCGACGGAAAGCTGTCGCAGGAGATCATCGAGGATCTCAAGAAAGACCTGGGCGTCAGCCGCGCCACGGCCTATCGCATGATCAAGACCTTTCGCAGTTGCGGGATGGTCGTCGCCCCCACGACGCGCCCTGTCGGGCGCCCCAAGGGAGCGCGCGTGCTCGACCCGAAACGCGAATTCCTGATTCACGACGCGATTCGCAACTTCTATCTACGGCCGTTGCGGCCGAAATTCAGCGAATTGGTCCAGGAAATCGGGCGGCGATGCCGCGCGGAACGCCTGCCGCCGCCAAACTGGCGCACGATCAAGTCCCGCGTGCAGGATATTTTGGCGCAAAGCGGTCGTCGCTAGCCAATATATAGCGGTCCCGGCGCGTTGCTCGCGAAGCCAATCCCATTCGCGGCGCCGCCGAAAGGGGCTCTTTTGAACTTGCGGCGCGGGCCGGGTCGCTTTACTCACGGAAAGCGATCTCCCGCCTCGAAAGACGCCTCCGCTCATGGTTCAACTTTCCAACATCGCGCTGATCGGCGCGCTCGCGCTTGTCACTCTCGTGCTGCTCGCCGGCTTCGCGAACATGTTCCGCGGCGGCGATCCGAAACTGTCGCAAAAGCTCATGCGCTGGCGCGTGGGGCTGCAGTTCGTGGCTATCGCGATCATCGCCGCGATTCTCTTTTTCCGCCACTGACGGACCCTGGAGTTTTTGCTTTGCCGCGCTTTGCGTGACAATACCGGCGTCCACTTTCGCGAAAAAGCGCTCAAACCCTAGGAGCAGGCGCCATGGTGCGGCTCGACAAAATCTACACGCGCGGCGGAGACGCCGGGGCGACATCGCTCGCCGATGGCGCGCGCCGGCGCAAGGACGACATTCGCGTCGAAGCCTATGGCGACGTGGACGAGACCAATGCGGCGATCGGCGTCGCGCGTCTCGCCGTCGAAGCGGAGGATCAGCCGCTCGACGTGATGCTGGAGCGTATCCAGAACGATCTGTTCGATCTCGGCGCGGAATTGGCCACGCCGCTCGACCCGGCAAAGCCGGAACCCGATCCCGCCACGCGGCTCGCCATCGTTCAGCCGCAGGTCGATCGGCTGGAGCGGGAGATCGACCAACTCAACGGCGAGCTCGCTCCGCTCAAATCCTTCGTGCTGCCTGGCGGGACGGCCGCGGCGGCGCATCTGCATTTGGCGCGCGCGATCAGCCGGCGCGCCGAGCGCGTCATGGTCGCCCTGGCCAACACGCCGGGCGAGCAGGTGGCGCCGACGGCGCTGCGCTACGTCAACCGCCTCTCGGATTTCCTGTTCGTCGCCTCGCGTTACGTCAACCGGCGCAAGGGCGACGTTCTCTGGAGGCCCGGCGCGACGCGGTGAACGGAAATCCTCGGCGCCGCGCCGCCGAAGGCGTGTTGGCGCGCCGCTTCGCGTGAACGCTTCGGGCGTTGACGGAATCGGCGCGTCGCGTTACCAATTTATTGATGCGGGTGTCGCGTGGATGGCGTCGAGGGCTATGCCTAGAGAGAGTTCTGCAAAATTCGCGATCGGTCAGGTCGTCCGGCACCGCCGCTATCCGTTTCGCGGCGTGATCTACGACGTCGACCCCGTGTTTTCCAACACCGAGGAATGGTGGCTTTCGATCCCGGAAGAGGTTCGCCCGCGCAAGGATCAGCCGTTCTACCATCTCTTCGCCGAAAACGCCGAAACCGAATATGTCGCCTATGTCTCGGAACAAAACCTCGTCGCCGACACTTCCGGCGACCCGGTGCGCCATCCTCAGGTCGACGAGACTTTCATTCGGGCGGACGACGGCGTTTATCGCGTGAAGGCGGACAACCGCCACTAGCGTCTTTCCGGGACAAAACCGGCGTCCACGTTCGCCGAAGGCACTCATGCTTCCCCCGCCGCCGCGACGTTCCAGCCATAAAAAAACGCCCGCGAATCAAGCGGGCGTTTTCGTTGGCGATGGCGTCCACGCGCCGATGGATCACTTGCCGGCGGGAGCCTTGCCGGCCGGAGCGGGCGCCGGAGCCGCGGCGCCGCCCTTGCTGGCGTCCAGCTTCCCGCGCTCTTCGGCGGCTTTCTTCTCCATGTCTTCCTGGAGCTTCTTCTGGCGCTCCTCCAGAACCTTCGGATCGATCGCCGGGCCGTCGAAGGCCTTGCCGAAATTGGCCAGCGGCAGCACGAAGGTCACTTCGTTATTGACCTGATTCTTCACGACGACCGAGAGTTTCTCGGCCTTCTTCATGCTGTCGACCGTGGCGGGCTTGACCTTGGCTTCGGCGAAACAGCCGTTGGGGAAGCAGATTTCGAAAGCGCCGGTTTCCTGCGGGCCCTTGTCGATCGAGAAGCGGAAGCCCGGCTTCAACAGCAATCCCGGCGGCAACAGCAGGCGAATGACTTTTTCGGGCGCGCCCTTGGGGTCGTAAACCGCGAGAGCCAGAATCGGCTGGTCGGCCTGCAGGCCGAAATCGCGCGTCGTGTAGCAGACTTCCTTTTGCGATTGCGGATCGCCGCCGCAAACCTTGGTCCATTCGGGCTGCACCGGGACGAGGTCGGCCTTCACCGGCCCTTGCGGCTGCTGTTGCTGTTGTTGCTGTTGCGGCGCCGCTCCCGCGGCAGGAGCCTGAGCCGGAGCCTGCTGAGCGAAGGCCGAACCGCCTGCGAACAAGGCCAAGGCGGCGGCGCTAGACCGCAAAAATTTTATCGACATCGGAAGTCCTTTCGAGTGCCTTCGAGACTGCGTCATCCGCTTCCGAGACGAGCGACATGGCGTCGCGGGATCGCGGAGAGCGCCTAATTTTCGCCTGGCGCGCAAAAAAGCCCCCGCCTCGAGGCCTCCTTGCCAGGAGCCTTGCGCGAAAGGCCCCTACCCCGAAAATCCCGCGCGAATTAAGACGCGAGGCTCGCGGGGGCGCGCCGATCGCTTACGCTCCATGACAATCCGGAGATAAGGGCGCGGCGCCGGTCATACATGCTCGCCGCGGCGAATTCTAGACGTGCGGCGCCGACAGGCCGATTAAAGGCGACTTGAGGCCTGGAAAAACCGGAAATTCGCGCCTCTCGCCGGGTCCGCCCGCTTTATGCGCCGCCGGGTTGGCATATGCTTCGACCATGATGAGAGAAGTGATTCGCCCCTCCGCTCCGTCGGCGGGCAGCGCCATCATCGCGCGGTTGGCCGGCGGCTTGGCGCTGGCGGGACTGGCGCTGACCGCGGCGATCGGCGCGCGCGCCGAACCGCCGCGGGCGCCCGAGGAGTCCGCGTCCTCGCCCATCTCCTCGCCGAGGTCCTCGCCCACGCACGGCGTCGCCATGCACGGCGCGCCGCTCCTTCCGCCGAATTTCGATCACTTCCCCTACGCCAATCCCGCCGCCAGGAAAGGCGGCCGCCTGCGCGTCGGTCTCGCCGGAACCTTCGACAGCCTAAATCCATTCAACATCAAGGCCGGCTCGACCTCGCAGGGCTTGGTCGGCAATGTCTTCCAGACCCTGATGGCGCGGTCGCAGGACGAGGCCTTCACGTTTTACGGCCAAATCGCGCGGTCCATCGACCTCGACGCGGACCGCGAGCATGTGACCTTCCATCTCGATCCGCGCGCGCATTTCTCCGACGGCGCGCCGCTCACCTCGGCGGATGTGCTGTTTTCCTTTGATCTTCTGAAAACCAAGGGCCGTCCGCAACAACGCATCGCCTTCAGCCTCGTCAAATCGATCGACGCGCCGGACGCGCTGACGGTGCGCTATGATCTGAGCGGCGCGGCGGACCGCGAATTGCCGCTCATCCTCGCGCTGATGCCGGTTCTGCCCAAGCACGCGACGGACGTGGAGCATTTCCAGGAGGCGACGCTCGCGCCGCCGGTCGGCTCTGGCCCTTATGTCATAGCGGACGTGCGGCCCGGCGCGAGGCTGCTGCTGCGGCGCGATCCAAATTACTGGGGCAAGGACGTCCCGAGCCAGCGCGGCTTCTATAACTTCGACGAGATCGACATAACTTATTTTCGCGACGCGAACGCTCTGTTCGAGGCATTCAAGGCCGGTCTGATCGATTACCGCGAGGAGAGCAGTTCCGCGCGCTGGGCCGGCGGCTATGATTTCCCGGCCGCGCGGGAAGGTCGAATCGTCAAGGAGGAACTGCACAACGACAGTCCCAAGGGAATGGAGGGCTTCGCCTTCAATCTGCGCCGGGAGCCGTTCAAGGACGTCCGCCTGCGCGAAGCGCTCGCGATGATGTTCGACTTCGAGTGGATAAACGCCAATCTTTATTCCGGCCTCTATACGCGCACCAAAAGCTTCTTCGACCAGTCGGAGCTCGCCTCCACCGGGCTACCCGCGAGCGAGGCCGAACGCGCTTTGCTCGCGCCTTTCCCCGGCGTCGTGCGCGACGATATCATGGAAGGGCGCTGGCGCCCGCCGGTCAACGACGGCACCGGGCGCGACCGCGAGATGGCCAAACGGGCTCTCGCCAAGCTGAACGAGGCCGGCTACGCGCTGCGGGGCGACGCGCTGACGAAGGATGGCGTTCCCGTCGCCTTCGAGATCATGGTCAAGGATCGCAGCGAGGAGCGGCTCGCGCTCAACTACGCGGCGTCGCTCAAGCGCATCGGCGTCGAGGCGCGCGTTCGGCTCGTCGACGAGGTGCAGTATCAGCGCCGACGCCAGCAATTCGACTTCGACATGATGCCCGGCCAATGGATCGCCTCGGCCTCGCCAGGCAATGAGCAGCGCATGCGCTGGGGCTCGGCCAGCGCGTCGCAGGAAGGCTCTTACAATCTCGTGGGCGCGTCGAGCCCGGCGATAGACGCGCTGATCGCGAAGCTGCTCGCCGCCAAGACGCGCGAGGAGTTCGTCACCGCCGTGCGCGCCTATGACCGCGTGCTGTTGTCTGGCTTTTACATCGTGCCCTTCTATCACGCCCCCAATCAATGGATCGCCCACGCCAGCGGCTTGAAACATCCCGAACGCCTGCCGCGCTACGCCACGCCAATCTTCGGTCCGACCCTGGACAGCTGGTGGAGAGACTCTCCATGACCCAAGACCTCGCGCGGACGAACGCCGCACGCCGCCGCGCCGGAGTCGGCGGATTATGCGCGGGCGCATCCGCTGACGATGTTTGGCCTTGACGCGCTGATCGCCGGTTCCGCGCGTCTGCGTCCCAGAGCGAGCGGCGCTCGCCGATCATTGCGAGGAGGGCCGCGCGGCGCTGGCCTTCGCGGAGCTCGATTTCGCCATCGGCGCCTTTGTCGCGCGGCTGCGCGAATTCGATATCGAGCCGGGCGCGCGCATTCTGCTGTGCTGTCCGCCGCGCGCCCAGTCGCTGATCGCCGTCACCGCGATCATCTCCGCCGGCTTCGAACCGGTGTTGGCGCCGTTGGGCCTTCCCCAGAGCGCCCTCATCGCGGCGGCGAACGCCAGTCGCGCCGAGGCGCTGATGGCGCCGGTCCGTTTCGCCAAGCTCGATTTCGAACAGACATTACTCGGCGTCGCCGCGCAATGTCCGTCCATTCGTCTGTTGGGCGCGCTCTCGCCGGAGCCGATCGACGGCGCCGTGGATTTTTCGCTGCAAGGCCTGCGCGCCAGAGCGCGCCCATTGCCGGCCGCGGCGCTGATTTCCGAGAGTTGGACGCCCGGCGACCGCGCCATGATCGGAACGACCGACGCGTCCGGCGCGCCCGTCTTCCTCGCGCAGGGCGCGCTTTTGGCGGCCGGCCTCGATCTCGTGAGAAAGACAAGGCGAGGGGGCGCGGCGCCGATCCTGTCGCTGGTCTCGCCCGGCTCCTTCGGCGGATTGATCGCGGGACCGCTCGCGGCGCTACTGTCGAGCGCGACGCTGCATTTTCTGGCGCCGTTCCGCGCCGACGCGTTTTTGCGATTGCTCGACGAGATCGGCCCCGCGCGTCTCGTCGCGCCAATGGCGATTCTGCCCGACCTCGCGCGGTCGGGACTGCTGAGCGATGGCGCGCTGCTGTCCTGCGCCGTGCTGGCGCAGCCGAATGACGCGCCTTTCGCGTCCATTCCCGAAGCGTCGTGTCCGATCATCGAGATCGCCGGCGCGGGCGCGTCATTGCGTATTTCTTCCCATGCCGACAAGGAAGACAAGGCGCGCGTCGCGTAATCGCATGAAATACCGCGGTTGCTGCGTCGTTTCGCCTCGCGCGACTTGCGCCTCATCTTGACGGCCATCAATTACATCTGCCGCTCGCCCGCATACTCATAGGGCGCTCGGTGGCGCGGCCAATTTTAATTTGCGCTAGACGCCGCGACCGCGGCCGAACACCCCAAAAATAATTCGAGGGAGTGAAGCATATGTCGCTTATCACCTGGACCAAAGAGCAGTTCGCTACGAATGTCGGCGCGCATGACGCCGAGCACCAGGAAATATTCAGGCTGGTCAACACACTCGGCGACGCCGTTGGCTCCGGCGACCGCGCCGCGGTCGGCAAGCAGCTCGACGCGCTGATCGCCTATGTCGCGCAGCACTTCGCCGCCGAGGAAGCCAATTTCGTCAAATATGGCTATCCCGCCTATGAGGGACATAAGGCGGAGCACGACAAGCTCGTCGCCACCTGCCTCGATCTTCAAAAGAAATTCCATGCCGGCGAGGCGGAGATAACCGGCGATACGGCCGCTTTCGTCGTCGGCTGGCTGACCGACCACATTCCCAATATCGACAAGAAATACGGGCCGTTCCTGAACGAGAAGGGCGTCGCCTGAGATAGCGCGCCGCGCCGCGGACCCGCGGACGCGCAACGCAGGCGCGCATCAGGAGCCTCCCCCGATGCGCGCCTTCTCTTTTTCGCCACCGCGCCCGGCGACGCCCGTCGCGCGAGAATCTTGGCCGAGCCGGGAGAGACTGGAAAAAATGAGTTGTCCGCGCGGCGCGAATTGCATAACGTTAGCCCCGCCAAACTATTTAATACATTGTTTTTAAAGGATTAATATTCGCGCGCTTCGCTTTCCCGCCAGCCGACCAAGGGGCTTAGGTCTTGTCCAAGAAAATAAAAACGCAGGCCAATATCGAGCGCTACGTGGAGTCCGAGACAAACAGCGAGCTTGAGGAAACCCGACGCGCCACTCTTGAAAAGTCTAAATTTTCGCGGCGATGCGCGGATTATCTCTTCGGCAAGAGGGCCGAACTCTATTGGACGCTGACGCGATTGATCGGTTTGAAGCATTGGCACGACGGATCGCCCGCCACGCGCTTCGCCCGCCGCGGCAAAGCCTTGCGGCGATATTTGGCGCCGAGTCCCCATCGGGCCGCGCGCCCGCCCGCGCCGCTCCCGCGCGAAGACTTCTAATCGACATGTCGCAAAATCTCGACCGTCACCCCATGACCGGCATTCAGCGCGTCGTGTGGGAAATTTGCAAGACCGCGCTCAAACGCGGCGGCGTTCCGGTGATCGTGCACGATGGCGCGCCTGTTCGGCTATCTCGGCGATTTATCGAAATTGACCGAGATCGAGGTCGGCGAGGGGGACGTGCTTCTCGTCCCCGGGGCCTGGTGGGCTTATCCCGAATCGCTGTTGAATGTCATGGAGACGGTATCCGCGCGAGGCGGCTCGAATGTCGTGATGCAGCACGATATGATCCCTTTCCTGCATCGGGATTTGTGCAACTACGACGCGCGCAAGATCGTGGATTGGTTCGACAGGATCGTCTTGCGCTGCGACGCGGTGATGTGCGCCACCAAAAGCGTCGCGCATGAGTTCATCGATTTCGTCGCTTCGCGAAAATTGCCGTTTAAGCAAAATCTGCGGCTTGGATGGCAGGCGCATGGCTGCGACTTTCCGGTTCCGGACCGCGACACGCCGATGACCGCGCGGGTCGGCGCGGTTTGTGGCGATGACCGGCCTTTTTTCTTGAGCGTGAGCACGTTGGAGCCAAGAAAGGGTTATTCGGTCGCGCTCGACGCGATAGAGCGTCTGTGGCGCGAGGGCGTCGACCTTCGCTACATCATCGTCGGACGACACGGCTGGAACGCCAATGCTTTGGCGCGCCGCATCGTCTCGCACGCCGAATTCGGCCGCCGCCTCTTTTGGCTGAAGGACGCCTCCGACGCGGAGCTTCGCGACCTTTATGAGCACGCGCGCGCTCTGATCTTTCCCTCCGTCGCGGAAGGGTTTTGGTCTGGCGTTGATCGAGGCCGCGCATTACGGCCTGCCGATCATCGCCAGCGACATTCCGGTGTTTCGCTAAATCGGCGGCGCCAAAAAAAAAAAAAAAAAAAAAAAAAAAAAAAAAAAAAAAAAAAAAAAAAAAAAAAAAAAAAAAAAAAAAAAAAAAAAAAAAAAAAAAAAAAAAAAAAAAAAAAAAAAAAAAAAAACCGCGCGCTCGTATTTATTGGCGATGCGCAGGCTGAACATGCGGCAGGAAGAATTCAAACAAGCGCCGTATTCCCAAAAAAAAAAAAAAAAAAAAAAAAAAAAAAAAAAAAAAAAAAAAAAAAAAAAAAAAAAAAAAAAAAAAAAAAAAAAAAAAAAAAAAAAAAAAAAAAAAAAAAAAAAAAAAAAAAAAAAAAAAAAAAAAAAAAAAAAAAAAAAAAAAAAAAAAAAAAAAAAAAAAAAAAAAAAAAAAAAAAAAAAAAAAAAAAAAAAAAAAAAAAAAAAAAAAAAAAAAAAAAAAAAAAAAAAAAAAAAAAAAAAAAAAAAAAAAAAAAAAAAAAAAAAAAAAAAAAAAAAAAAAAAAAAAAAAAAAAAAAAAAAAAAAAAAAAAAAAAAAAAAAAAAAAAAAAAAAAAAAAAAAAAAAAAAAAAAAAAAAAAAAAAAAAAAAAAAAAAAAAAAAAAAAAAAAAAAAAAAAAAAAAAAAAAAAAAAAAAAAAAAAAAAAAAAAAAAAAAAAAAAAAAAAAAAAAAAAAAAAAAAAAAAAAAAAAAAAAAAAAAAAAAAAAAAAAAAAAAAAAAAAAAAAAAAAAAAAAAAAAAAAAAAAAAAAAAAAAAAAAAAAAAAAAAAAAAAAAAAAAAAAAAAAAAAAACGCTCAGGCCGCCAAATAGAATTCGCGCCGCGAGCGCCAAAAGGAGCATGCGGCATGAACCGCGATATCACGGCGACCGCGAACAAGGTCGCGGAAGTCACCTTGCTATTTTGGGTCATCAAAATTTTGGCGACGACGCTCGGCGAAACCGGCGGCAACACGCTCTCGATGACGATGAATTTGGGGTATGCGGTCAGCACCGCGATTTTTGGAGTGTTGTTCCTCGCGGCGGTCGCCGCTCAAATCGCGGCGCGCGATTTCCATCCGTTCCTGTATTGGACCGTGATCGTCGCGACGACCACGGCCGGCACGACGATGGCGGATTTCGCCGACCGCTCGCTGGGAATTGGCTATGTCGGGGGATCGCTAGGCTTGCTCGCGCTTTTGATGCTCACGCTTGGCGCGTGGCGTCTTGCGTTGGGCTCGGTCGCCGTGGACCATATCACGTCATGGAAAGCGGAAGCCTTTTACTGGGCGACGATCCTCTTCTCCAACACGCTCGGCACGGCCCTTGGCGATTTCTTCGCCGACGATTTCGGGCTGGGCTTTGTCGGGGCGGCCGCCGTGTTCGCCGGCTGCCTCGCTCTGATCGCCGCCGCGTATTTTCTCACGCAGCCACCGCGCACGTTGCTCTTTTGGGCGGCGTTCATTTTTACGCGCCCGCTGGGAGCCACGCTAGGAGACCTCCTGACCAAATCCCATGACGAGGGCGGCTTAAATCTCAGCCGCATCGGATCGACGGCGATCATCGCGCTCGTGATGATCGGCCTTCTCTTTTTTTCGCCGCGGTCGAGCGCGCGCGCCGAGCCGGAAGGAAGCGCTTTTTCGAAATAGGCGCCGGGCGTTTACGGCTTGCCCCACAGCTCCCAAAAATGATTCGGCGGCCCGGCGCCGGCGCCAAGCTGAAGAACCTCCCCCGCCATCAAGGCCTGCTCCAGCCATGTCTTGGCGCGGCGATCGCCTCGCCGAGCGCCGATCCCTGGCGAGATTCGCGGCGATGGCCGAGGCCAGCGCGCAGCCGGTGCCGTGCGCCTGGCGCGTGTCCACGCGCCGCCCGAGAGAAAGTCAGCGCGCCATCGGCGAACAGCACGTCCGTGGGTTCGCCGCCCAAATGCCCGCCCTTGACCAGCGCCGCCTGCGCGCCCGCAGGGCCAGCGCGCGCGCCTGCGCCGCCATCTCGTCGAGCGCGCGCCGAGGAGTTCCAGTTAGAACCGCCGCCTCGGCGAGATTGGGCGTGATCAGATCAACCAGCGGCAGCAGATGCCATGATCGCCCCGGCACGCCGCCCTCGCTGAATGCGGCGCCTCTTGTCGCCGCAAACACCGGATCGAGCACGATGTTTTTGGCGCCGCCCGGCGCAGCGACCCGCGACCGCCTCCGCGATGGCAGGCCCCGCCAACATGCCGATTTTGACGGCATTGACGGCGATATCGAGAAGATCGCGTCGATTTGCGCCGCGACCATGTCGGGCGGGATGGGAAAAACGCGGGTCACGCCTTTCGTGTTCTGCGCGGTCAGCGCCGTGATGACGGCCATTCCATAGCAGCCAAACGCCGAAAAAGTCTTGAGGTCCGCCTGAACGCCCGCTCCGCCGGAAGGATCGGAGCCGGCGATGGACAGTAGTTTTGCGAGCCAGGATCAGGCCGGGCAGCTTCAGAACGCCCGCCTCGCCATTGGCGGCGCCGAAGGCCAGCCTCGCGCCCTTGGCGTCCCAGGCCAGCGCGGAAATTTTCGCTTGGGCGCCCTCATTAGGTCGGCGCACCAGAATTTCTGAGCCGTCGCTGATGCGGCACAGCAGCACCATGCCGTCCTCATAGCCCACGGCGACGACGAGCGCCGGGTGAGCGGCGACGCGCGTCACTTGCACGCCGGCCCGAACGCCGCATTCGCGCGGCGCCGCGCCCATCGGTCCGTCCTTGCCCTGAAAAGGCCAGAGGATGCAGGCGTCCGCGCCGGATGTCGCGAGCCATTTGCCGTCCTGCGACCAGCATAGCGAACGGGTCTTCGCCGGATAGCCGGCCATTCGCATGTTCTTGCCGTCCGAGAGCCGCCAGCCATGCAGCGTGTTCTCCTGCATGGAGGTGATGACGAAGCGCCCGTCCGGCGAAACGGTGATGTCGAGATGCGAACCCTTCCATCTCCAGCGTCTCGGGCCTGGTCCGGCGCCGGGAAACCACAGCCTCGCGCCATTATAATGCGCGATTGCGAGCCGGTAGCCCTTTGGCAGAAAGGCGAGCCCGCGCGTGGTCGAGGGCAAATCGAGCGTCTTCGTCTCGCCCGAGGCCGACCGCGCCCGCGCGACTCGGCCCGCGCTCCAGGCCAGCGCGCCGTCGGGACGCGCCGTCACCGCGTCGATCCATTTGCCGCTCTCGTCGGCGATCAGGCTCGTCTCGCCGGCCATGTTGGTGGCCATCAGCCGGCCGTCGTCGCCGCCGGTGACGAGCCGGCGCCCGTCGCTCGCGGCGCACAGCACGGCGCCGTCGCCATGCGCGAAAATGCGCGTTCGCGCGCTTTCGGGCATCAAAATCACCCCATGCGCGAGCGCGAACGCGGGCGCGGCGCCAAGGAACGCCGCGGCGATCACCGCCTCCTCGGCTTGGATCGGCGCGACATTGGCGGTCAGCGAGGGGGAGGCGTCGGTCACGATGGCTATGGTCTCCTTGCGCGGCGGCGGCAGGCGTCAGCCGTTTTTCTCGTCCGTATCCCAAATCGAGGGGACGCGCGGACGCTTTTTGCGGAACTGCCCCCTGATGACGAGGACATAGGCGATCGCGTCGAGCCCCGCCAGCGTGAAGGCCCACAACTGTTCCGCCGCCGGCCCAAGGAGGCAGATGACGAGACCCGAGACAAGCCCGGCCAAAAGGAAGGGCGCGAGCGCCGGCCGCAGTTCGCCGACCCGAAGGAAAGCCTTCGTCGCCATGGCCGCGAAGGCGCCGGCGCCGAGCGCGCCGAGGTCGAACCAGATCTGAAACACCAGGCTACGCGGCGTTTGGGGATCGAGATAGCCCCCGAACAGGCCGTAAAGCGCGGAGCCGAAGCCATGCCCGATCAGCGTTCGCACGCCGCCGTTGGCGACGATGCTGCCCCAGATTTCGAGCGGACGGGCGAAATCCGGCGTGCGGGCGCCGAGGGCGAAATGCATCAGCAAAGCGAAGATCGGCGCAAGCACGATGACGTTGGCGGCGAAGGAGCCGAGCCGTTCCGCGGCGAGCCGGGAGCGCCCGAACGAGAGCGCGAACATCGCGGCGCCGACGAGGAGCGCGGGCAGCACATTCGGCGCGCCGGACAGCAGCAGGCCGCCATCGAGACAATTGTCAGCGCGCCGGCGAAATACCACCTGCCGCGCAACGCCAACGCGCCCGCCGCCGGCCACATCATCAACGCCAACCCGACGCCCGAGCGCGCCAGAGCGTTGCCGTCGATGATTTCCTCGACGGTCAGCGGCTTGTGCGTGAAAAGGTTGACGACGCGGCCCCCGCCAGCAAAACCGCGGCCGCGGCGACGCCGATGGGCAGGAGGTTGAGATCGCAGATGCGCGTGCGCGGGGGCAGAAACCCCGCCGCGATGGCGACGAGCGCCAGCGTCCCGGCGTTTTTCAAGAAACGCTCGGTCGGCGCCTCGGAAAGGCGTCCAGGTGAGCGAAAGCGCCGTGAAGCCGACCAGAAACAACGCCGCGAGGACCGGAGGCGACAGCAGCAGTTCGCGCAGCGGCTCGGTCTTCTCCCGCGTGACCGGCGAAACGGCGGCGCCGGAGAGCAGCAGGACCGCGCCGATCGGCGGCAGAATATAGATCGTCTGGCCCGCCAGAATCGGCGCCAGCAGAGAGATCACGAACAGCAAGAACACGCCGATTCGCGTCAGCAGGCGGGAGGCCTCCTCGGCGGGATCGTCGTTGGCGCGGCGGGCTGAAAACTCATGACGCCGCCCCGATCCGCGCGCGCGCCAGTTCGCTACGCAGCCGCGCCGCCGCCGCCTCGAAATAGTCGGCGTCGATTTCGGCCGCATGCGCGCGGCGGCCCAGCCGCAGCGCCGCGACGCTCGCGGAGGCGAGCCCGCCGAACGGCTCCCAAACGACGTCGCCGACATCGCTCGACGCCAAAATCTGCCGCTCCATCAGCGCGAGCGGCTTCTGATTGGCGTGCAGCGCTCCGGCGCGCCGCGCGTCGCAAATCCTCTCCGCGCCCTGCACCGGCGGCTCCCGCCAGACATTGGTCAGGCCATGAACGTGGGTCCATTTCGCGCGCAGGCCGTCCCACTGCTCGGCGCTGGGCGGATTGACTCCATCCATCGAGAAATAGGGCCGCTTGGACCTTAGCCCATTGCGAGCGCACCACCGCGCCATCGCGACCACGGCCTCGCCCGGCGGGCAATACCACAGCCGGCAGGCGGTGAGATATTTGCGCGTCGCGGCGTTGGCGACGCCGCAGGCCATGTTGCTTTGCGACAGCGGCAGGCCGGAGCGGAGCCATTCGGCGCGCAGCCATTCCCGCGGCGAGGCGAAGGCGCCCTCGGCCGTCGGCAAGGTCGCCCCGCGGGTGTAGCGCACGGCGATCTCGGTGACCACGGGCAGGCCCCGAATCGTTCGCGAATTCACATTGCCGGCGACATGGGCGATGCCCTTGTCCCAGATCGCGGTTTCCTCGTAGCGCCAGCCATTGAGTTCGAGCGCCGGATGCGCCTTTGCCCAGCCGATTTCGCTGTTCCAGAACCACAATGTCGTGCTGGGCTTGGACAATCGGGCCCAGGCGGCGGCGTGCGGCGCGTACCACTCGGCCAGCGCGTCGGGCGATGTGGGCTCGCCGGGGTATTTGCCGAGCCCATAGGGCCCGTCGGAGACGATCACCGTCGGCGCGAGCCAGCCGTCATAGGCCGAGAGAGCGTCGCCCCGATAAAGGGACGCCTTTTCGAACCGCAGGCTTCGATCATCGGATCGAAGCAGACCAATCTTCCTCACGCGCATGACGCACCTTCTGCGTCACTTTTGCCTTTCTTTGATTGCGCAATGCAATATTCATCTGCTTGGCGGTTTCATTTTTTGGCGGACTGTGTCTCTTTTGCCAATTCCGCGAGAACGCCCGGTTCGCTCTCGTCCGCCAACCGCTTTCGCGCCAAGGCGTCGAATTCGGCTTGGGGCGTCAGGCGGGCGAGCGCCCAAACGGCCGCGCCTCGAACCAGCGCCGAGGGCGACGAAAGCTGTTCGAGCGCCAGCGGAGCCAGACCGGGGTCGGCGCTGTTACCCATGGCGATCAACACGTTGCGCAAAAAGCGCTGATGCCCGAGACGCTTGATCGGGCTGCCCGAGAACAGCGAGCGGAAGTCCGCGTCGCTCAGCCGGACGAGTTCGGTCAAGGGCGGATTGGCCAGGTCCGCGCGGGCCGAAAGCTTCGCCTCGCGCGTCGCTTGCGCGAATTTATTCCATGGACAGACGGCGAGGCAGTCGTCGCAGCCATAGATGCGATTGCCGATTTTCGCGCGAAACTCGCGGGGAATTGGACCCTTGTGCTCAATGGTGAGATAGGCGATGCACCGCCGCGCGTCGAGCCGATAGGGCGCCGGAAAGGCCTCGGTCGGGCAGATGTCGAGACAGGCGCGGCACGAGCCGCAATGGTCTTGCTCCGGCGCGTCCGGCGGCAAGCTCGAGATCGGTGAAAATCGCCCCCAGAAACAGCCAGGAGCCGAAATCGCGCGAGACGAGATTGGTGTGCTTGCCCTGCCAGCCGAGCCCGGCGGCCTCGGCGAGCGGCTTCTCCATCACCGGCGCGGTGTCGACGAACACCTTGACCTCGCAAGGATTTGGCCAGGCGCGGGCGGCGATGAACCCGGCGAGCTGCTTTAGCCGCCCCTTGATAACGTCATGATAATCGCGGCCGCGCGCATAGACGGATATCGCGCCGCGATCCCGCGCCTCGAGCGCCGCCAGCGGATCTTCGGCGGGGCCGTAATTCAGCCCGAAGCATGACGACGCTTTGGACTTGCGGCCACAGCGCCCGCGGGCTGGCGCGGCGCTCCGCGTCTCCGCCATCCAGTCCATGTCGCCCTGCGCGCCCTCGGCGAGCCAGGCGCAAGCCGCTCGCCGCCAGCGGCGCGGAATCAGGATGCGTGAAGCGGCAGGCGTCGAAGCCGAGTTCCTCCGCCCTCCGGCGGATATCGTCCTTGAGGCTCAGAAGTCGAGTTCGGCGTAATAGCGCCCCGGCATCATGCCGGGCGCGCGGTCGGCGATCAGCGGACGGAAGGCGGGACGCGACTTGATGCGCTGGTACCAGTGCTTGGCGGATTCGTCTTCGTCCCAGGGCGCGTCGCCGAGATAATCGGCGCAGGAAATATGCGCCGCGGCGGCGAAGTCGGCGTAGGTCAAACAGTCGCCGGCGAGCCATTTGCGGACGCCGGTCAGATAGCCGATGTAGCGCATGTGCGGACGAATATTCGCCCTCGCGACCCGCAACAGGTCCATGTCCGGGGCGCCGCCGCCGTTTCCGGCCGAGGCGAAGCGCTTATAGACTTTCTCGGTGACCAGCCAATTGGTCACTTCGTCATAGAACTTGCAATTGAACCACTCGGCCAGCCGCCGGGTCTCGACGCGCGCCATCAATTCTGTCGGCAGCAGCCGCGCCGCGCCCGCCGCGCTCCCGCGCGTCTCGTCGAGATATTCGGCGATGACCGAGGCCCCCGGAACCACCGCGCCATCGTCGTCGACGAAGACAGGCGTGCGGCCAGCCGGGTTGAGGTGCAAAAAGTCGGGATTGCGGTCGGTGACGCGCTCCTCGAGCAACTGCGTCTCAATCCCATATTCGGCGAGAATCAGCCGGATAAATCGTGAATGCGGGCAGAGCGGATGGTGGATGAGCGTGGGCATGTGGCCTTTACTAGAGCATTTCCGGCGAAAATGAACACCCATAGTCCACGGAAAATGCGGCAAATTCGGTCATTGCGCCTCAGGCGCGCGCGCCAATCGCCTCGCGGCGCGCCCCCCCGCCGGCGAGGATCGGCGGGCCGGCGCTTATAGGCCGGGCGCGGACGCCAAACAAGCGGAGGATTCGCGCCTTCGACCTGCCCGCGGCGGGGCCGCCGCCTCGATCAGGCGAGCTATATCGTCTTCCCCTCGTAGCGGCACAAATCCGCGATCAAGCATTTCTCGCACAAGGGCTTGCGCGCCTTGCAGACATAGCGGCCATGCAGGATCAGCCAGTGATGGGCGTGGAGCTTGAAGCGGTCGGGCACGATCTTCTCCAACCCGGCCTCGACCGCCTCGACGGTCTTGCCGACGGCCAGCGGCAGGCGGTTCGAGACGCGGAAAATATGCGTGTCGACGGCGATGACCGGCTCGCCGAAGCCGATGTTGAGCACGACATTGGCGGTCTTGCGCCCCACTCCCGGAAGCGCCTCCAGCGCCGCCCGGTCGCGCGGCACCGCGCCGCCATGGCGTTCGATCAGCAGTTTCGACAAGGCGATGACATTCTTCGCCTTGGCGCGAAACAGCCCGATGGTCTTGATGTAATCGCGCAGCCGCTCCTCGCCGAGCGCCACCATTTTGGCGGGCGTGTCGGCGACGGCGAACAGCGCCGCCGTCGCCTTGTTCACGCCAACGTCGGTCGCCTGCGCGGACAGCACGACGGCGACCAGCAAAGTGTAAATATTGGTGTGGATAAGTTCGCCCTTCGGATGCGGCTCGGCCGCCTCGAAACGCTCGAAAATCGCCGACGACGCGGGCGGCCTCGGCGGCTTTCGCCCCGCCCCGCCGCGGTTTTGGATCGCTCTTTGACTGTTCCTTGAACATCGGCGCGTTATAATCCTTAAGCGAGAAGCTGCGGAAAAAAGCATGGATAATCGGGGCGATCCCGCGGCCGACCGATTTACGCGACGCGACTGACGCCCTATCGCTCGATGACGCCGCGCGCCGGCAGGCACTTTATTATCGGATTTTGCTGCGTCAATCTCGTTCTCTCCCGCCCTTCTTCATCATGGGCGCGTGGCCGGTGGTCGGCTTCATGGGGCTCGACGTCCTGGCGCTTTATATCGCCTTCAAGGTAAGCTTCCGCTCCGCCGACGCTTATGAGACGCGTCGAGGTGACGGCGCTCGAACTCGTTCTCGCGAAGGTCACCGCTCGCGGTCAGCGCGAGGTCTGGCGTTTCAACCCGGCCTGGGTGCGGCTCGAACAGGAAATCGACGAGGAATTCGGCACGGAGCGGGTGGCGCTGGTCTCGCGCGGCCAAAGCGTCGAAATCGGCGCTTTTCTCGGCCCCGAGCAAAAGGCCGCGCTCGCGCGCGACCTGGCCCGCGCGCTGGCCGACGCCCGCCGCGGTCCGCGCTTCGAACAGGATTGCCGGTCGGGCTAGGGCAAGTTCCGCGGCTGATGGATTTGCGTTCAGAGCTTGCTCCAGCTTTTTTGATTTTGCGCGCTTTTTCTCCAGAGATCGTTCTAACGGAAAGCGGCTAGGACGCGCGCTCGGCCGCCCTGACGGCGATGGCGGCTTCCGCCTCCTCGAGCAAGCGCTTTTCGTTGGCCCTGAGATATTGCGAAAGATGGACGATTCCGAGCGCCAAAAGGACAAGGCCGGCGAAGGCGAAAGGCCCCTCGATGCGCATGAAGGCCGAAGTGAGATAATAGCCGCCAAGCCCGAAGACATGCGCCCAGAGCAAGCCGCCCGCCGCGTTGAACAGGAAAAAACGCCCCGGCTCCAGCCAATTCGCGCCCGCGAGCACGGCGGCGAGCATGCGCAGCAGCGCGATGAAGCGCCCGACGAAGACGATCCACCCGCCCCAGCGCATGAACAAATATTGCCCAAGCCGCAGTTTTTGCGGGGTCACGCCGATATAATGGCCGTGCCTTTCCAAAAGACCCGTTCCAAATTCGCGACCGACCCAATAACCGATGTTGTCCCCGACAATCGCGCCGGCGGCGGCGGCCAGAATGATGCGTTCGATCGCCAGGCCGCCGGTTTGGCCGGCGTAGATCGCGGCGCCGACCAGCATCGTCTCGCCCGGCAAAGGCATGCCCGCGCTCTCCAGCGACACGACAAAAAAGATCGCCCAATAGCCATAAGTCGAGACAAGATGGACGATTTGAGCCTGATCGAACATATTTTCCATGGCGCCGCTTCGCGTTTCTTCTCTGAGCGCTGAATCCTCTCACATTTTCAAGCGAACATGAAGCGCGGCGGGACGCCGAGACAAGCCGCGACAAGCCTCCAAGACAATCGACGCGGAACGGCGCAAACAAAAAACCTCTCCCTCGAGACCATAGGAGAGGCCGAAAACCATGGACCGCCCGCGAGCTTCGCGGCTCCTAATGGAGCCGCGCCAAACTCTCGCGGTGCGTGGCGCGCGCACAGCGCGCCATGCCCGAAAGCCGAGGCCTCGTCGTCGAAGAACGAGGCGTCTTCCTCCAAGCGCCGGTTCGAGAACGTGAACAAGTCCGCGAAGCAAGGGTTGATCGGCGCCGGCGATTTTCCGGCTCAGTCCGGCGAGCGTCTCATTGCTGGCGCGAAGGGCGAAATCCCGCATGACGATCGAAACGAACCGACCCGCATTCACCCCGTTCTTGCGCGCCGCGGCGTGCACGCGCTCGGCGAAATCGCCCCCGACGCAATAAACGGCGGCTTCGGCGACATTAGCGTTTGAACAGGAATGGATCATGTCCGCGATCACCATGACGTCCTCCTTCTCGATTTCCGTCAGCGTTCAAACGCTGTGCTTACGAGCCGCCCTCGCGCGAACTCCGCGCGAATAACTTTCCTGCCTCGCGCGAGATCGCGGCTGGCCACGGACTAAACCCCTCGGCAGCAAATTCCGTGCAACGAACCCATTTTGGCGCATTATTTTTATCGCGCGTTCTTCCGGCGCCGCGCTCCCGCCGATTCATCTCTGGCGGGCGAAATCTGGATCCCTCCCAGAATTCCGGATCTCTCCCCGACCCTGCCGCCGTAAAAACAATTCCTATCCATTCGTCAGGGCAAATCGGTGATAAAACACGAGACAACGCGCCCCTTAACGGAGCCGCGCGAACATCTCCGCCGTCCCGCGAACCGAGGCGCATGAATGGAAACGCGCGGCGTCTTTCGGGGTTCCGCGCCAAAAATATTTTTATATGCCGCGCCGCGCAAACTCGCCGCGCGAAACGGGCCTACCAGACGCCGGCGTTCCCCATCGACGCCCAGGGTTCCGCCGGCTCCAGCGGAGCGCCCTGCTGCAACAATTCGATCGAAATATTGTCCGGCGTGCGGATAAAGGCCATGTGGCCGTCGCGCGGCGGGCGGTTGATGGTCACTCCGGCGGCCTGGAGCCGCGCGCAGGTCGCGTAAATATCGTCCACCGCGAAGGCGAGATGACCGAAATTGCGGCCGCCCGTGTAGACCTCCGCATCCCAATTATAGGTCAATTCGATCAATGGCGCGTCGTTCCGCTTGGCGGCCTCCGCGTCATTCGGCGCAGCGAGATAGACCAGCGTGTAGCGGCCCTTTTCGCTTTCGGCGCGACGGATTTCGACCATTCCCAGGCCATCGCGAAAGAAATCGAGCGAACGCGCCAGATCGGCGACGCGGATCATCGTGTGAAGATAACGCATGTCGAACGCTCCCATTGGTTTGGTCAGGTTCTTCTACCGCGCCGAGGCACGGAACGCACGCCCTCGCCGCGGGCGATGTTCGCGATTTGCGCGTGGGCGAACGGTTTGGTAGTTGCAACGCGGCGACGCCAAGCCCGGTCTTCATAAAATGCGCGCGGATACCCCATGAGCAAGGCCGAAAATTTCGATGAGGCCGATCCCTCGCGTAAATTGACCGCCGCGAAGGCCTCGATCGCCGCCAGCGCGTTGCTGACCTGCGCCAAGCTGGCGGCCGGCTTGTGGTCCGGTTCGCTGTCCCTCTTATCCGAGGCCGGCCACGCCGCCGTCGACACGGGGGCGACGATCCTCACCTATTTCGCGGTGCGCGAAGCCGACAAGCCGGCGGACGCCGAACATCATTATGGCCATGGCAAGATCGAGGCCCTGGCCGCCTTGATGGAGACCGGCCTGCTGTTCGGCCTCGCCTTGTTCGTCGTGGAGGAAGCCGCGCGCCGTCTCGGCGAACCCGCGCCGGTCGACGCGGATTGGCCAGTTTTCGCCGTGCTCGGCGTATCGATCCTGGTCGATCTCGTCCGCTCGCGCCAATTGTCCAGCATCGCCGAAGCGGAGGGCAGCGACGCGCTGGCCGCGGACGCGCTGCATTTCGCCAGCGATCTCATCGCGTCCGTTCTCGTGGCGGTCGGCCTCGCGGCGACCCGGTTTGGCTTCGTGCATGGCGACGCGCTGGCGGCCTTCGGCGTCGCGCTGTTTATCGCCCTGGCGGGCTTTCGCCTCGGACGGCGAACCATCGAGACACTGCTGGACGCCGCCCCAAGGGAGCTCGTTCCACAATTCGAGAAGGTCATCGGCGAGGTTCCCGGGGTGATCGCGCTGGAGTTGCTGCGTTTGCGAACGGTCGGCCACAACGTGATCGGCGAGGCTTCGATCGCGGTGTCGAGATCGCTGCGGATGGAACAGGCGGCGCGCATCAAGGACGCGGTTGTCGCCGCGGTGGAGGCGCACTCCCCGCGGGCGCGGATCACGGTGACGACGGAACCGCGCGCGATCGACGACGAAACCGTGATCGAACGCATTTTGCTGGTGGCGGCGCGGCGGCATTTGCCGGTGCATCACATCATCGCGCAACAGATCGAGGAACGGCTGTCGATCTGCTGCGACCTCGAACTCGACGCAGCCATGCCGCTGCGCCGCGCGCATGAAGTCGCCACGCAGTTCGAGAACGCCATTCGCGACGAATTCGGCGCCGACATCGAGATCGACACCCATCTGGAGCCGCTGGCCCCGCACATATTGATCGGCCGCGAAGCCGATCCCATCATGCGGAACGTCATCGCGGAAGCTCTGACAGGTTACGCGGCGGTCCAAGGCGACGTTCACGACATTCACGATGTGCGCGTGCGCGGGACCGCCGACGGTCTCGTCGTCAGTTATCATTGCCGGCTCGACGATCAGCTGACCGTCGAGGCCGCGCATGAGGCTGTCGACGCCATCGAGCGGCGGCTGCGGGAAGAATTTCCGACAATTCTTCGCGTCGCCGGCCATTCCGAGCCCAGCGAAGCATGATCCCGACGCATCGCAATTCCATCGCGGATCGGGTAGGATCGAGCCGAGACCCCGAGCGCGGACGTTCGCGCCTTGACCGACGAGAAGAGCCGTGCCCGCATCATCCGCCGACATCGCCACGCTGCCATTCGAACAGGCCATGCAGGAGCTCGAGGAGATTGTCGCCGCTCTGGAGAAATCCTCGGTTTCGCTCGACGAATTGGTGAAACTCTATGAGCGGGGCGAGGCCCTGAGGAAGCGTTGCGACGCCTTGCTCGCGCAGGCGGAGGCGCGCATCGAGAAAATCACCCTCGGCGATGGTGGCGCCCCCAAGGGCGTCGCGCCTCTCGACGTCGAGTAAGTCACCGCGACACGAGGACGACGCGGGCATTTGCTAAACAGATCGAAACGAGCGAATGTCCTGTTGTCCATCGCTCCGTTGGAGCATGTCCGCGTACCGGAATATGTGTTTGTAGATAAGGGAGATTCGCCATGGCCGAGTCGGATATGAATGCGCCCGAGGCGTCGGAGCTCAGCCCGAGAGGCTTTCTCGCGCGCGATTGGCCTTATGTCGTCATGCTCGGGCTCGCCGTTCTCGGAGTCGCCTTCGCGAGCGTGGGGGGCGGCGCCATGATGGCCTATTGGGAGATACTCGTTCCGGTGTTCGCCGCCGTGTGCGTGTGGACAAGGGCGCGCGAAACGCATCCGAAGCCCCAGTTGCGGCGCCTCGTCACGGTGGAGGCCCTTCACTGGGGCGCGGTGTTCATCGCCATGCAGGTCGCCTACGTGCCGGATGTGAAGAGCATGATGAACGCCGACGCCAGCGCGCTGATGGTGCTCACCCTGTTGGCGCTCGGGACATTCACCGCTGGCGCTCAGCTTGGAGCATGGCGCATCTGCGTCGTCGGCGTCGTGCTCGCGCTTGGCGTGCCCTTCATCGCCTGGCTCGATCGGGCGACCTTGCTGATCACCATCGTGTCCGTCAGTCTCGCCGTCCTCGCCACGTTTATTTTCGTGCATCGCCGGCAGACCGGCGCGCCAGCCGAGAGTTGACCCGATTAATCCACCTGCTCTTCCTTGGCCGCCTTCCGCGACAGCCGCTGGACGCGCGCCATGAATAGCCAGGAGGCCAGTAACACCAGCGGCAAGGTGAGCGCGGTCGTCTCCTCGGCGGTCACGCCGGCGGGCAGCCAGCCCGCGTCCTTGGCGCCCTTCGCGACGAAGGCTGTCAGCCCCAGAAGATAATAGGCGAGCGCGGCGACCGACAGGCCCTGCACGATGCGTTGCAGACGCATCTGCAAGCGCGCGCGGCGGTTCATATCGTGCAGCAGGTCGCGGTTCTGGCGTTCGAGTTCGAAGGTGATGCCGGTGCGCATCAGATTGATCGCGCGCTCCAACTGGTTCGACAAGCGCGCCTGCCGCGCTTCGACGGCGTTGCAGGTCCCTATCGCCGGGTCGAGCCGCGCGCTGAAAAAATTGCTGATCGTCACATATTGGCTTTCCTTGGCCTCCTGCAGCAGATCCAGCCGGTTCTTGACCAGCGCGTGATAGGCGCGGCTAGCCCCGAAGCGAAAGGCGGCCCGGGTCGACAGCGCCTCGCTGGCCGCCAGCAAATCCGACAGACGCTTGAGCAAATCCTCGTTGGTGCGCGCGTCCCGCATGCGGGCGAGCGCGTGGGTGATGCCGGAAAGCTCGTGCTCCATCGCGCGCAGCTCTGGACTCGCCCGCCGCGCCTCCGGCAGACCGAGCAGCGCCATGACGCGGTATGTTTCGACCTCCAGCGCGCGCTGCGCGATGCGGCCCGCCTCCAGCGCGCTCACGCCGCCGGATCGGATGATCAGCCGCGTGAATCTGGCCTCGTCCAAGGCGAAATCCGTCAGCAGATGGGCCGCGCCCTTGGCGACGCCGATCACGCAAAGACTTCGCGAATCGAACCGGCTCGCCAGCTCATCCACGCTTTGCTCGCGGCCGACGACGCAAAGATGCACGGCGACGATCAGACGCCCCGGCGGTCGAAATTTTATCTCCCCCGCGCCCAAAGGATCGGGATGCGAGAAAGGCGCTGCGGCGTCCAGCGACGTGGACCAGGTGTAGGTGGTGAATTCGGTGTGCTGCTCCCAGCGCAAGGCCCAATCGCCGAGGGTCATGAATTTGAACTTGGCGTCCCCCGCCGCCGCGCAATCTGGAGAGGCGCAGAGCTTCTCGATCTCCTCGCGGTCCGCGCGCGCCTCATCCTCATTGGTGGCGAAGGCGAAATGATAGACGCGGCGGGGCGTCTCCATGGGCACGAAGGGGCGCGCGTGCAGCTCCGCGAGAACGGCCGCGCGCGACTCATGTTCGACGAAGGGCGTCACGGAGTTATTCATGCTGTCGTCCCATCAAGTAATCACGCTCGGCGCTTCCCGTCCCAAATACGTCTCGACGCGGGCGAGACGGCGCGACAGGTCGATCAGGTCGCCGAGCGCCGCCTGCGTCTCCAGGTCCTGGCGCGCGACATCGGGCTCGAAGCGCTCGATGTAGACGCGCAAGGTCGCGCCGGCGGTGCCGGTGCCGGAGAGGCGATAGACGACGCGCGAACCATCCTTGAACATCACGCGCAACCCCTGATTGGCCGAGTTGGAGCCGTCGACCGGATCGTGATAGGCGAAATCGTCGGCGGCGGCGACTTCGAGCGCGCCGAAGACTTCGCCCTCGAGCTTGGGAAGTTTTTCGCGCAGCGTTTTCATCAGGTCGTTGGCGTTGGCGCTGTCGACCTCCTCATAATCATGACGCGTATAATAATTGCGGCCGTAAGTCGCCCAATGTTCGCGCACGATATGATCGACGCTCTGGCGGCGCGCGGCGAGAATGTCGAGCCACAACAGAACCGCCCAGAGCCCGTCCTTTTCGCGCACGTGATTGGAGCCGGTGCCGGCGCTCTCCTCGCCGCAAATCGTGACGAGGCCGGCGTCGAGCAGATTGCCGAAAAACTTCCATCCCGTCGGCGTCTCGAACAGCGGCACGCCGAGCCTTCGCGCGACGCGATCGGCGGCGCCGCTGGTCGGCATTGAGCGGGCGATCCCGACCACCCCGCCCTTATAGCCCGGCGCGAGATGCGCGTTGGCGGCGAGAATGGCGAGACTGTCGGAAGGCGTCACGAAGCGCGAGCGGCCGATGATGAGATTGCGGTCGCCGTCGCCATCCGACGCCGCGCAAAGATCGGGCGAGGCGGGCGACATCGCGAGATCGTATAGATGCTTGGCGTGAACGAGATTGGGATCGGGGTGATGGCCGCCGAAATCGGGCAAGGGAACGCCATTGATGACGCTGCCCTTGGCGGCGCCGAGCGCGTCTTCGAGAATGGCGTGCGCATAGGGGCCGGTGACCGCCGACATCGCGTCGAATTTGATAGTAAAACCGCCGCGAAAAGCGGCGCGGATGCGGTCGAAGTCGAACAGCGTCTCCATCAGGGCGCGATAATTCTCGACGCTGTCGACGATCTCGACGCGCATGTCGCCGAGTTGCGTCGTTTTGAGCGAATCGAGATCGACGTCCGCCGCCTCGACGATTTTGTATGAAGTGATTTCGCGCGTGCGCGCATAGATGGCGTCGGTGATTTTTTCCGGCGCGGGGCCGCCATTGCCGACATTATATTTGATGCCGAAATCGCCGTCCGGGCCGCCGGGATTATGGCTGGCCGACAATACGACGCCCCCAAACGCGCCGAACTTACGGATCAGCGCCGAGACCGCCGGCGTCGACAGAATGCCGCCGCGCCCCACCACCGCGCGGCCAAAGCCGTTGGCGGCGGCGATCTTCAGGATCGTTTGAATGGCTTCGCGGTTGTAGTAGCGGCCGTCGCCGCCGACGATCAGCGTCTGCCCTTTAAAGCCTTCGAGGCTGTCGAAGATCGATTGCGCGAAATTTTCGACATAGTTCTTTTGCTGAAACGCCGGAACTTTTTTGCGCAGACCGGAGGTGCCGGGGCGCTGGTCGAGATATGGCGTTGTGGCGACGGACTTCGTCATGGCGCATCCCGGGCTTTGGTCATCAAATGAAAAGGCGGCGCGACGAATTGTTTCGGAACGCCTCAAATGTCTTTTAGCTTAAAATGGCGGCATCGTTAGGAGGCGCGCGCGCGCGTGCCGCCCCGCGCGCGACGCCGAATCGACGGTCTCCTTGAAAAACCAGCGCCCTCTAATGTTCCCCGCGGGTTGACGGCGAGAATTCGAGAGGGCGGCCCGCGCGGCGGGGTTAGAACATGAAGCGCCCGGAGCCCGTGATCTGCCATGCGCGGCCAAGTTGCGGCCCGTTCAGCTCCTGAAAGACGGGGCCTCCGGCTTCCACGCCAAACACCGTCATGCCCAGGCCCAACGGAGCGCCGGCGACCTCTATGCCGCCGAACAGATCGATATGCTTGCCGCCATAATAGAGCGGGTCCGTGTTCTGCGAGAGCCCGGTGATCGAAATATCCTGCCCATGAATATGGTCCTGCGTGGCGCCGAGCGCCCGCGCGGTGAGGGTCACCCCGGGAATCACGCTATAGCCGCCCCAGCCGGTGATCTCGTTCGACGCGCCATATTGCCAGCCTTCATTGTTATAGTTGAGCGCGAAGCGTCCGCGATACATCAGTCCCCACGACCACGGCCCCAGTCACGCCCGTATAGGCGAGCGTCGGAACCAAATCGACCGTTCCCGTCCCAATCTGCATGGCGTAGGGAGCGCGCATGTTCATATACATGCCCATGGGGCTCAGCATTTGGATCGTCGCTTGCTGATTGCCGATGGGCAAGGCGAGGCTCAATCCAAACTGAAGATGATTGATGCTGTCCTGGTAGATCCTGTAGATCGCGCCCACCATCGCATCACTAACACCCTCGGTGCTGCCCGAACTCTGGCCGAGAACGCCGACGCCCGTCATTCCCGCGAAAGTCGTCATGGACATCGACTTTTGCGTATAATTGCCCATGAACATCAGATTGATGGCGTCGGTCAGCCCATACATGCCGTTGAACATGTGCATTTGCGTCTCCATGCTCGACGGGACGACTCGCCACATGACCGGCATCGTCATGGTCATGGGCATCATCATGCCCATGGGTGATTTCATCATCATCGACATCGTCATCGTTTGACCCGAAAAGATCGACGACGCGATCGTCGCGGGCGATACTTGCGACGAGCCGACATAATTGCCGCTCATGCGCATGTAGCTCGGCGTGTAATTGATCATGCCTTCGCCCGCCGGAACCATGAAGGCTCCCATGACACCGGCCGGGATATGCGCGCCCGGCATTCCAGCGCCGCCGTGGTCGGTGGTCATGGTCTGGCCCGTCGTCGCGCTTATGTCGGAATGATCCATCGCCGCGCCGGAGCCGGATTGATCCATGGCTTGAGCCGGCGCGGTCGTGAGAGCGGCGGCGGCGAATGTCGCGATCGCGACACGGCGCGGCAGGTCCATGATTTGCGGGCGATGATCGGCCTTGATTGGATTTGGCATTCGCGCCTCCCGGGACAGAGGCTGGCGACACGCTCAAGCCTCATGAAAGTCGCTATATAGTCATATTCTATGATGATTCTGAAATGGCTCCACCGCAAGTTCCGAAAGATTTCTATTTGGTGTTGCGGAAATACAACATGATGCACAACTATTGCGCAGCATAAAAATATGAGAAGATGCGCCGATAAGCACCCTGTCTATTTATTGTGCCGGCGGAATGTCTTGGGACTGTCGGCGAAAGCTCGATTTCGCGCCCGGCGACCTCCCAAAGCCAACCGCGCCGGTCAATTAGAGCAAGTTTAGAGCAAGTTCCGCGAAAGTTGACAGACTTTCGCGACCGGAACTCGCCGCCTCATTTTCAGTCCTCGCCACATCCCGCGACGGATCAGGCCGCGCGGCGGCGCAGCGCCTGGTCCAAATCCTCGATCAGGTCTTGCGCGGTCTCCAGCCCCACGGAGAGGCGGATCACGTCCGGGCCGGCGCCGGCGGCGAGGCGCTGTTCGTCGGTCAATTGCCGATGCGTCGTCGAAGCCGGGTGCAGGATCAGGCTGCGGGTGTCGCCGACATTGGCGAGATGCGAAAACAATTGCACCGACTCCACCAGTTCCACCCCGGCCTCATAGCCGCCCTTGAGCCCGAAGGTGAAGACCGACCCCGCGCCGCGCGGCAGATATTTCTTGGCGAGATCGCGATAGGGGCTCGACTCCAATCCGGCATAGGAGACCCAGGCGACCGCGGGATGGCTTTCGAGAAATTCCGCGACGCGCGCGGCGTTGGCGACATGGCGCTCCATGCGCAGCGGCAGCGTCTCGACGCCCATGATGGTCAAAAAGGCGTTCATCGGCGCGAGCGTCGGGCCGAAATCGCGTAGCGCCACCGCCCGCGCCTTCATCGTGAAGGCGAAATCTCCGAAGGTCTCGAAAAAATCGAGCCCGTGATAGGCCGGCTCCGGCCCCGCGAGCGAAGGGAATTTGCCGCTGGCCGCGTAATCAAACTTGCCCGACTCCACCACCGCCCCGCCCAGCGAATTGCCGTGCCCGGCGAGGAATTTCGTCGTCGAGTGACAGACGATGTTGGCGCCCCATTCGAGCGGGCGGCAGAGATAGGGCGTCGCCAGCGTATTGTCGACGACGAGCGGAATCCCGGCGTCCTCGGCGATGCGCGCGATGGCCTCGATATCCGCCACCACGCCGCCGGGATTGGCGAGGCTCTCGATGAAGATCGCCTTGGCGCGCTCGGTCAACGCGCGCTTGAAATTTTCCGGGTCTTTCTGGTCGACGAAATGGCAGGTCCAGCCGAGTTTGCGAAAACTCGTCCCGAATTGCGTGAGCGAGCCGCCGTAAAGATTGCGCGAGGCGATGAATTCGTCGCCAGGCTCCAGCAGCGTGAAAAAGGTCAGGAACTGCGCCGCGTGCCCCGAGGCCGCCGCGACCGCCGCGCGTCCGCCCTCCAGCGCCGCGATGCGCTCCTCCAGCACGGCGACGGTCGGATTGCTCAGGCGCGTGTAGACATGGCCGAAATTGTGCAAATTGAACAGCGACGCGGCGTGCTCGGCGTCCTCGAACACATAGGACGAAGTTTGATAGATCGGCGTGATCCTCGCGCCGGTCGAAGCGTCCGGCATCGCGCCGGCGTGGATCGCCTTGGTCTCGAAACCATGATCGGTCTTGGCGCTCGCCTCGCGTTGGCGAACGGGCTTGCGCGTCGGCGGCGTCGGCGCGTGGCTGGAGATGACGCCCGTGTTGACTCCGCTCCAGGCGAGTTCGCCGCCGAGCCGGCCATATTCGATCTTGAGACAGCGGTTCATCACGACATCGAGACCGGCGGCGCGCGCGCGTTCGAAGCCGCCGCGTCGTCGCGAACGCCAAGCTGCATCCATATGGTTTTGGCGCCGACGGCGATGGCTTCGTCGACGATCGCGCCAGCGAATTGCGAGCGGCGGAAAATCTCCACGATGTCGATCGGCGCATCGATCGAGGCGAGGTCCGGGCGCACGATCTCGCCGAGCAGTGTTTGGCCGGCGAGGCCGGGATTGACGGGAATGACGCGATAGCCCTTGCCCTGAAGATATTTCATGACGAAATAGCTGGGCCGGTTCCAATTGGCGCTCGCGCCGACGAGCGCGATGACGCGCGAGCGGGACAGAATCTTGCGAATCAGATCGTCGGGATAGTTTAGATCGTCGGCGGCGTCGCTCATGCGGCTCGCGCCTCGGGAAACAGCTTCCGCAACGCGTCCTCATTCGCCGCGCAAACGCCGCGCTCGGTGATCAAGGCCGTGACGTAACGCGCCGGCGTCACGTCGAAAGCGAAGTTGCGCGCCGGCGTTCCCCGTGGCGTCAGGCGCACGCGCCTTATGGCGCCGGTGTCGTCGCGGCCGCTGATATGGGTCACTTCGTCGCCGTCGCGCTCCTCGATCGGAATCTCCTTCACGCCATCGGCGATGCGCCAGTCGAAGGTCGAGGCCGGCAGCGCGACATAGAAGGGCACGTCATTGGCATGGGCGGCGAGCGCCTTGAGATAGGTGCCGATCTTGTTGCAAACGTCGCCGGAGCGCGTCGTGCGGTCGCTGCCGACGATGCAAAGATCGACAAGCCCATGCTGCATCAGATGCCCGCCGGTGTTGTCGGCGATCACGGTATGCGCGACGCCCTCCCCCGCGAGTTCATAGGCGGTGAGGCTCGCCCCTTGATTGCGCGGCCGCGTCTCGTCGACCCAGACATGCAAATCGACGCCGGCGCGCGCGGCCTTGTAGATCGGCGCCAGCGCGGTGCCCCAATCGACGGTCGCCAGCCAGCCGGCGTTGCAATGGGTCAGAATATTGACGCGCGCGCCGCCCTTGCGCGCCGCGGCGTCCCGTATCAGCGCGGCGCCATGGTCGCCGATGGCCTCGCAGCAAGCGGCGTCCTCGTCGGCGATGGCGCCCGCCTCGGCGTAGGCGAGTTCCGCGCGCCGCGTCACGGGCGCGGCGAGCAGCACGGCGCGCGCGCGATCAAGCGCCCAGCGCAGATTGACCGCTGTCGGACGCGTTTGGTTCAAGGCGTCATAGGCGCGCGCGATCGCGCCGTCGCTGGCGTCGTCGCGGGCGGCGAGGGCGAGGCCATAAGCTCCCGTCGCGCCGATCAGCGGCGCCCCGCGCACGATCATGTCCCTGATCGCGACGACGGCGTCGTCCAGCGAGGACAAACGCCGCGTCTCGAATGCGAAGGGGAGCTTCGTCTGATCGATGACGCGAACGCTGGCGCCGTCCGGATCGAGCCAGATCGATCGATAATGGCGTCCGTCGATTTTCATCAGCGATGCTCCAAACCGCGCCTATTTTCCGTCGAGGAATTCCGCCACGCCGGGAATGGCGCGCAGCGACGCCAAATCTTCCGCGCTCGGCAGTTGCGGTCGATCCCGCTGCGCGTTCACGAGGCAAAGGAAGCCCAACGCCTCCCCCGCATTCGCGCGAAACTGGTGCCAGGTCCAGGGCGCGATGGTGACGAGATCGTGGATCTCGACCGCCCGCGGTTTTTCTCCGACGAGGCATGTCCCGCGCCCGCGCAGGATCATGACGGCGTGGACATGCTCGTGTCGCTCCAATGTGGAGAAACCGCCCGGCTCGATCTCGAAGTAGCGCAGTTCTCCGGCGAGGTTCGGATCGGAAAACAAACCTGCCGCGAGATCGCCTTGAAGGGCGCGCTGCCCTCTTCCTTGTAGTTCAGCCGCTCGACGCCCGCCCAGCGAAAGCCGTCCAGGGCGTCGCGAAAACCATCGTGATCGTCGCCAGACATCGCGCTCATCCGCAAGAGTAGGTTTCGACGGCGCGCACGAAGGCGCGGGTCTCGTCCGCGAGTTTATCATGTTCGGCTAGCAGCAGATCGCCGCCGATCAGCAACATCGTGTTATTGCCGTAGAAGTCGAGCGTTTCCGCGACGCGGCGCAATGTCAAGCCTCCGGCGGGAACCGGCGCGGCGGGCGAGAGTTCGCCAAGCGGCTCCCGGCGAAGCGTCGGCGATGGCGCGGCAGGTCGCCTGGCTGTAGCCGAAACGCCCCCCAAAGGTCGCGAAAATAACCGCGTCGGCGCCAAACAGCCGATAGAGCCTGGCGTAGAGCGGCGGCGAAATCCGCGCGCCGCCGGTGAAACTCGGATGGGCGAAAAAGCAGAACCCCGGATGCTTGCGCTTCAGCGCGACGAAATTCGACGCCCCAATGATCGCCGGCGCCAGCATCGCGACGCTCAGTCCTTCGCTGGCGGCGAAATCGAGCCGGTGGTCGATCTCCTCGAAATCGCCCCACAGGCTCGGAACATAATGGGTGAGCCGGCCGGTGACGCGCTGGGCCTCGCGCATGGCGCGGGCGCAGGCCGCGACGCGCTGCTCGAAGGGGCTGTAATCCTGGTCGGCGAGGCCGTGATCGTCCTTGATGAAATCGGCGCCGCCCTTGGCGAATTGGAAGGCGAGATCGGCCAATTGGCGCGAGGACATGCCCTGCGGCTTCAGCGCCGAACAGGTCATCGCGCGCCTCTCGGCCTCGGCGAGCTTGCGCAGACCGTCGAGCCCGTGGTTAGGGCCGCCGAAGGCCGCGAGCAGCGCCGGGGGAATCTCCGCGTCCTCCAACGATATATCGTCATGCATCGAGGTGTTGCCGAACAGAATATTCAGCAATTGGCCGGCGTCCCGGCCGACCGTGCGCGCGCAAAGCTCGATGGTCACGTCGAAATAGCCGCCGCCCGCGTCAACAATCGCTCTTACCTTGCCGACGATCTGCGCGAGGATCGCCGGATCGCGAACCCCGGCGAGCGGCATTTCGACGCTCTGCTCTACGGCGATTTTTCGCGCGCGATCCTCGATGGAGTCCGCTTCGGCCCGCACGCGATAATGCGCCGTTATGTTCGAGCACTGCCCGCGCTCCGCTCATCGATCCCTCGTCATGTTCCCTCGTCTCGCCCGCGCGGTCGCCTCCCACGAATCCCTTCGCGCGCGCCCGGGCCTCATAAGCCAAGGAAAAGCCGCCCGCGCAACCCGTCGCGCCGGGCTTCGCCCCGCTCTCGCCACGAAATTCGCCATTTTGTCCTCCAAGCTTCGAGGGTCCGCTCGCGAGCGCGCCGCCGCTTAAGGGATCGTTCACCGTGTCGTGGTGAATTTCCCGTGAACAAAATCGAATTTGCGTAAAGGGTTGAAGTCGTGGGCTATCTTTCGCCGCCACCATCTCCCCAGCCGGTCGTCGTCTATAAGGACGTCGGCGGTTTGGTCAGCGATTACGAAGCGCGAACCGAAGATTATCGCCGCGAAAATCGCGAGGTGCGGCTGCACGAATGCCGCTCCGCCTGCACGCTGGCGCTGAGCCTGCCCAACGTCTGCGTCTATCCCGACGCGAAGTTGAAGTTCCACCAAGCCTATAACGAGCTGACGCGAGAGGCCGATCTTGGCGTTTCGGCGCGCTTGTTCGACAGCTATCCCGCCGCCGTGCGCGGTCGGCTCGGTTATTTGACCAGACAATATAAGGTGCTGAGCGGCGTCGAACTGATCGCGCTTGGCGTTCGCGACTGCTCGCAAGGCGACCGCGTGATGGTCGCCGCGAAAAAGCCGCCGGCGCCGCCGCCCGCGACGACCGCCTCCTCGAATCCTTTGGGCGAAATCGCGCGGAACGTGCAGGTGGCGGTGGGGAACGCCCTGGCCCGGCCCGCGGACGCCCCGGCCGGGTCGACGACCATCGCGATCGCGGACCGCAACCCGCTCCCTCCGGCGCTCGCGCGGCTCGCCGGCGACGCCGAGGCTCGCGGCGGGCGGATCGCCGAACTCATCCCCCTGCCGCCGCGGCGTCCGGACATCAGCTTCATATCGGCGGCGGCGTCCCCCGCGCAATCATCTCGCCTGATCGCCGGGGCGCGGCCCATTCTCGACGCGAGCCGCTTCGCGCCGGCCGCCTACTCGCCCCGAGCGGACGTCGAGCCGCCAAAAGACCAGAAAGTCGGGGGTTAGGCGCCGGGCTGGCGTCAATCGACCTCGCGGTCGGGCTCAACGAAACATCGACGCCAATCGGGAATTTATTCCGACTGAAATCGCAAGATTCTAAGTTAATTCTATGTATACGACAAAATTCGAATCCAAAGCCCGAGTCGTTTTGTTCTTAATCATGTATTAATTTTCGCCAAAAGCGCACAAAGGCTGTTATTACCCGATCATATCCTAATTCCGTGATCGACGCTTCGGTAACCACATGAAGATCATTGCTTTTACTAGAACACGTTCTGACTGTATACAAGATCACGGATCGAATTTAACACGGGGGCGTATCGATGTCGCTGGACGCCAGAATGTCAGTCGCGCTCGATTTCACACCGGCGAAGGCGGTCGTTTTTCGTAATCCAACCTGGTGCGGCGTTTGGACCATCCTCACGCTCACGAGCGGCGCGCTGGTCGCGCTGCTTGAGGATGGGCGGCTCCACGCGGTTAGCATCGTCCTCTTCCTCTACGCTCTTCAAGCCCTGGTCGCCGAATGCATCGGCGTGAGGATTTGCGAGGGGCGCGTTTCGGCGCCGCGCCGCTTCAGCCACGCCCTGCCGCAGTTGGTTCTGTGGCGCACCGGGGGACTGCTGTGCGATGTCAACCGCGTCGCGTCGATCTCCAGGCACGGCAATGGCGGCGAAGTGAACATCCGTTGGCTAGGCGACAGCGGAGTGCCGGTCATGCTGGCCAATCGCGACGTGAAGCTGGCGTTTTTCGAGATTTTGCGCCAGGCGCGGCCCGAACTCGCCATTTACCGAAAAAGCTAAAGGGTCCCCCGCCCTCCGCTCGCCAGCCCGCCACCGCCGGCCCAAATGCCCGGCGGTGGCGGGCGCGCCCATTGGCCGCGACAAAAATTTGGGCTATTTTTCGCCGCGAAGTTAGCTTAGCGTGTGCTAGTCGGGGAGAATGCGAGCGGCTGGACGCGATTGCGAACAAGGGCTTTGATAGCCGCGCTCCATCCACGAATTTCCGGGCTCTCCGCGCGGCGGATAGCCGGAATGGCCCCATGAGTTGTCGCGCGGACCGGGCGTCCGGCGCGGGTAAGTCGGCGGGAAGCCGCGAGATGCGCACCGCGCGCCGCCAGGCGCGCCGGCGCATTGGAATATGGGAGCGAGACATTTTGTTGCAAGGCGCCTGCGTCCGCGCATCCCGATATTTAGCCCGGAATTTCTCCTTCATCTTGGGAGCGTTGACGGCATTGCTGGCGACCATGGCGCCGTCGATGACCGAGACCGCCGCGGCCAATGGCGACACCCGCACCATAAACCTCTTTTACGTGCATACGGGCGAGTCGATATCCGCGACCTATCTGGTCAACGGCCAATACAATCCCGCCGCGCTGCAACAGCTCAACTGGTTCCTGCGCGACTGGCGGCACAACGAGCCGATCGAAATGGACCCGCGATTGTTCGACGTGGTCTGGGAGGCCTATCGCAGCGCCGGCGCCGAGGGCGAGGTCGTGACCGTCGTTTCCGCCTATCGTTCGCCCGAAACCAACGCCATGCTGCGGGCGCGCTCCCGCTCTGTCGCCAAATTCTCGCAGCATATGCTGGGCAAGGCGATGGACACCACGATGCCGGGAATGTCCATGTCGCGCATCCGCGAGATCGGCATGCGGATGCAGCGCGGCGGCGTCGGCTACTACCCGACCGCGGGGACGCCCTTCGTGCATCTCGACGTCGGCAATGTGCGCGCCTGGCCGCGGATGACCTACGATCAGCTGGTCCGGCTGTTCCCTGACGGCAAGACCGTGCATCTGCCGAGCAATGGCCAGCCGCTGGCCCGCTATGAGGAGGCCAAGGCCGAGATCGAGGCGCGCAACAACGGCGCGATTGTCATGGCGCCGCGCAAGTCGTCCGGTGGTTTCTTCGCTTTTCTGTTTGGCGGCGGCGAGGACGAGGGCGAAGACGCCGCGCCGGCCCCGGCCCCCAGCACGCGCAAGCAATGGGCGCAGCTCGCGCCGCGCAATTCGAGGGCGGCCAAGGTCGCCGCCGCCGAGTCGGACGAGGAAGGCGGCGGCGAAGCCCCGGTGGACACGCGCCGTTCCGGCGTGATCGCGAAGGCGCAGGCGGATTTGCCGCGCGGCGAGACCGTTATGACGGCGGCGCCCGACGACAAGCCGCCGCCGCGCGAAAAAGTCGTCGCCGTCAACGCGCCGCTCCCGCCCGGACGGCCCGCCTCGCTCGACAAACCGACCCCGATCGAGCCCCCTCCCGCGGCCGACAAGCGCGTCGCCTTGGCGTCGGTCGAGCCCGGGGACGCCGGCACATTCTTGCGCGGCAATCTGGCCGAACAGGCGCGGGAATTGGAGAGCGCCGCCGACGCGCCAACGCTCCCGAACGCGCCCTTGCCGCCGCGCCGGCCGCGGGATTTGGTCGCCAGTTTGGACGCGCCGCTGCCGCCGACGCGGCCGATGGAGCTCACCTTCGCGGCGAGCGAAAACGCGTCGCCCGTCGCCCCCGCGGCGAACGTCCCGCTGCCCCCGTCTCGGCCCAAGATTCTTGGCGCCGCGGAGCGCGAGCGCGCCGACAATGCGTTGGCGAGCCTGATCGACGTGACGGGATCGGTCGATGGCCGGCCGGGGACGACGCCCGCGCAACCGGCGGGGATGCGCGGAACAGACGCCGAGATGCTCGCCTATGCGCCGCCGGCGCCCGTCCGCGAGGAGACCGCCGCGGGCAAACCGGCCGTCAAGACCGCTCCGCGAACGAGCTTTGTCCCGGCCCGTCTGGACCATTCGAATTTCCAGGCGATGACCCAGACGACGCCGGCCAGTAAAACGTCGATGGGCTCGGTGCTCGGCGCCTCGATCGGCGCGGTGCGTTCGGCGGCCCGCGCCGCCGAGCCAAGCATGTTGACCTCCCCGAGTGGGGGTGCCGCGACGCGCTTCTCCAATCAAATCTCGGCGCCGGCGGCGGATAAATTCGCCGGGCGGTGACGATCCGTTAAAAGGAGAAGCCTTGCGCCCCGCGCGACCAGCCGCGCGTCGCGGCTGGTCGCGCCCCGGTTAGCGGCGCCGGTTGAGCCGAAGGTGGCGTCACTGCTCGCTCCAGAAATAATGCCATACGCCATCCGAGCCGAAGCCCATGCGCATCATCTTGGGGCGTCCCTGCTCCAGCGAGCGGGCGAGGTCGTAAAAGCGCACGCAGCTCCATTGCGCGCGCTCCTCGGCTTCGTTCGCGGGCGGGGCGGGGAAGGCCGGCCATTCGTAGAGCGTGACGGGTCCACGCTGGATCTTGGCGTAAGGCTGCGCCAGCACGGCGCGCGCGACATTCATAATCTCGAAGCCTTTCCGATCGAACGACAACGACCGCAGCACCTCGATCGGATCGGTTCCGGCGGGATGCTTCTTGACGCCGTGCTCGAACAGCGGGCGCGTCTCGTTCCAGTCGATCGGGATGCGTAGCGCTTCCAGCTCGCCCTTATCGCAGGCCGCGAGAATTTTTTCGCGGATCGCCGCGACTTGAGCCGGCAGCGCGGCAAGATCGCGCGAGGGCGGAGAGGCGATGTCGGCGCCCGTGGCGCGTTGGGTCATGCGGGCCTCCTGCGGCGGGGCGATGGTCAGAGCGATCGCGCGGGCGTAAAATTCCTACAATCGCCATTCTATCGGATAAACTCTCGCGGGGATAAACTCCCGCGCCTGGAGCTACGATGAACGAGCCCGCGCATAAAGAGAACGAGAAGCCGCCCGCCACGCCGTTGGAGCTGATGGCGCGGCGCTCGAAAGCCATGCTGCTGGCCGAGCGTCTGCTGCGCCTCGCGGCCGGGTTGGCGACTGTTGGACTGGCCTTTTTGGCGCTGTCCTGGACCGGTCTGTGGCTGGAGGTCGGCGCGCCCTGGCGCATCCTCGGAGTCGCGCTGTTCGCGCAGGCCGCGTTGTTTCTGCTCGTTCGAGAGATTTTGCGTGGACCGCCGGGCCGGCGCCAGGCGCTGCGGCGGCTCGACGCGGAGGACGCCAGCGGGCTGCGTCCCGCCGCTTCGCTGGAGGATAAACTCGCCGGCGACGCGCCCGATCCCGCGACGGCGACGCTATGGGAAGCGCATCGTCGTCGGCTGGAGCGGGCCCTCGCGGCGCTGCCGGTTGCGCCGCCGCGCCCGGACCTGCCTAAGCGCGATCCTTTCGCGCTGCGCGCGCTGGCGCTGGTCGCGGCGGTCGGAACCGCCTTTGTCGCCGGCGAGGAAAAATCGACGCGGCTGCTCGCCGCCTTCGATTGGCGCGGCGCGGGCGTTTCCTTCGAAACGGCCCGGTTCGACGCCTTTCTCGAGCCCCCGCCCTACACCGGCCGCCCGCCTCTGGTGCTCGGCGACAAGGACATTGGCCAGACATCGGAGGCGCCGATCAATTCGGTGCTGCATCTGCGCTTCGCCGGCGCCGCCAAGACCGAGGGCGCGCTGGAACCGGTCGCCTCGCCGCAAGGCGCCGAAAAAGCCGCCGAACAGGAGCAAAGGTTCAAGCTGACGGGCGCCGCGCGCATCGCGCTGCCCGATGGCCGCGCCTTCAATCTGGCCGCCATTCCCGACCGTCCCCCGAGCATCGAACTACTTGAGGCGCCGCGCAACAATCTGCGGGGCACGATGACGCTGCGCTACCAAACCGACGACGACTACGGCGTGATCGAGGCGTTGGCGCTGCTGTCGCGCCCCGGCGCGCGACGCGCGCTCTATCCGCCGCCGCGGCTGACGTTGACGCCCCTGCCCGAGCGCGAGGGGCGCGGCGAAGCGCGGGCGACGCTCGATCTCTCCGACAGCCCGTGGGCCGGCGCCGACGCGACGCTGACCCTGGAGGCGCGCGACGAAGGCGGCAATGAGGGCTTCTCGAAGCCCTTCGAAATCGCGCTGCCTCAGCGCCATTTCACCAAGCCGCTGGCGCGCGCTCTGGCCGAGCAGCGCCGCGCGCTCGCGCTCGACCCCGAGAACCGCGCGCAAGTGCGGCTGGCGCTCGACGGCCTCTCGATCGCGCCGGAACTGTTCGACACGCCTTCGTCGATCTATCTGGGTTTGCGCACGGCGCGGCGCGGACTCGACGGTCCCCGAAGCGACGACCAATTGCGCGAGGTCGCCGAACTGCTTTGGGCGATGGCGCTGAGCCTCGAGGGCGGCGATCTCGCGGGGGCCGAGCATGATCTGCGCGAGGCGCAACGCAAATTGCGCGAGGCGCTGGCGCGCGGCGCCGACGAGCAGGAGATCGCGAAACTCACCGATGAGTTGCGCGAGGCCATGGAGAAATTCCTGCAGGGCATGTCGGAGCAGGCCGCGCGCCAGCGCGATCCCGACGCGACGCGGGAGGGAAAGGGCGATGGCCGCGAAGTAACCAAGGAAGACCTAGACAAAATGCTCGACGAAATGGGTCAGGCCGGCAAATCCGGCGACCTCGCGCAGGCGCAAAAGCTGCTCGACGATTTAGAGAACATGTTGGAGAATCTCGAGCCGTCGCAAGGCGGCGGAAAAGGGTCTAGCGCGCGGGAAAGCGGCCGCTCCGAACTCGACCAATTGTCGCGAGATCAGCAACAATTGCGCGACGAGACTTTCCAGGGCGCGGCGCCGGGGGAAAAATCGGGGACGAACCCGCAACCGGGACAAGGCGCGCAAGAGGAGCGTCAACATGCGCTGCGCGAACGGCTGGAGCGCCAGCGCGAGGCGCTGCGGCGCTCCGGCGAGGGCGCGCCGACCGAACTCGACGACGCCGACAGAGCGATGAAGGACGCCGAACAGTCGCTTGGACAAGGACAGAGCGGCGCCGGCAAGGCCGTCGACGCGCAAGGCCGCGCGCTGCGGGCGCTAAGGCGCGGCGCCGATGAATTGGCGCGGCGCGGCGAACAGGAAGGCGGCGCGGGCGACGAGAGCGGGCAAGACGAACGCGGCCAGCCGAGTTCGAAGGGCAAGGGCGCGAACCGCGATCCGCTCGGCCGCGATATGGGCAGCCATGGCCAATACGACTCCCATTCCCGTTACGACCCGCTCGGCCTGCCGCCGTCGCAACGCGCGCGCCGTGTACAGGAGGAGGTCCGACGCCAACTCGGCCAGCCCCAGCGCCCCGCGGAAGAACTAGACTATCTGCAACGCCTGCTGCGGCGGTGAGGATTCGGCGGCGCGCCGCGTCGCGATGGCGCCGCTAATCCCCCCGATAGACGCAGCCTTCGAAACAGCTGTCGCGGAACACGCCGACCTCGCGAAGGCCCGGCGCGAAGGGCGAAAGATCTCCCCATATATAAAGACAAAGATTCTCCAACGTCGGCTTGCCCAGCCCATCGAGGTCGTTGAGGAAACTGTGATCAAGCCTTTCGCGCAGCTCCGCGAGACGGCGGCCGAGCTTGCCGAGGTCCATCACCCATTGCTCTTCCTGGCTCCGCTCGCCGCGTAGCGTCACCCGCACGCGGAAGGAGTGCCCGTGCAGATTGCGGTATTTGCCGCCGGTCGGATGCTCCGGGTCGTAGAGCGCATGCGCCGCCTCGAAATAAAACTCCCGGAAAACCTCGAAACTCGCCACGTCTACTTCACCCCGATCATCTTGTGCGTCTGCAACGACAGGCGCCAGCGCGGATGGCGCAGGCAATAGTCGATCGCCGCCTCCCTATTGCGCAGAATCTCCGGCCCGTCCATGGGCTGCAGCAGGAAATGCGCGAAGTCGAGGCTCTCGAAAGTCTCCGGCTCCGCGCCCGGCTGCGGGAACACCAGCTTGAGCTCGTGGCCGCGGGTTTGGCGCAGCGGCGCGCCGGCCTTGGGCGAAACGCAAATCCAGTCGATCGACGCGGGAACGGGCAGCGTTCCATTGGTCTCGACGGCGATCTCGAAACCCTGGCCATGCAGCGCGGCGATTAGCGCTTCGTCGATCTGGAGCGTCGGCTCGCCCCCGGTCAGCACGACGAAACGCTGCTCGCGCGCCGGCCCCCAGAGCCGCGCCAGCAGAGCCGTGAGTTCCTCGGCGTTGGAGAATTTGCCGCCGTTCTCGCCATCCACGCCAACAAAGTCGGTGTCGCAAAAGCCGCAGACCGCGCGCGCGCGATCCTCTTCGCGTCCGGTCCATAGATTGCAGCCGGAGAAGCGACAGAACACGGCGGCGCGCCCCGCGTGACGCCCTTCACCCTGCAGGGTTAAAAAAGCCTCCTTGACCGAGTAGACCATCGCACCCCGCGCGAGAAAGGCCCGCAAGGGCCGCGCCTTGAACTATCAGCCCTTTTTGGGCCGCTCGGCGTCGACGCCGCCAGGCTCGGCGGGAGCCGCGGGAGGTGTCGGACCAAGACCGCGAATATAGGCCACGATGTCCTCGATTTCCCGTCGCGTCAGGCTCATGTCGGGCATTTTAGGATGCGGATCGGTGAGAAAGGCGGCGATCGCCTTGTTGTCGGGCAGACGTCGCGCGATGTCGGCGAAGGGCGGCGCGTCGGCGTTGGCCGAACGCTGATCCGCCGCGACGACATGGCAGGCCGCGCACCAGCGCTTGGCGATCACGCCGCCATGCGCCGCGTCGGCGCCGAAGGCCGGCGCGCAAAGCCCGCCGACGATCGGCGCGATCATGGAGAATGAAACCAGTCGACGAAACCCGGCGATCATCACGACGTCCTTCTTTTAGCGGCCCGGGACGCGACATTTGATTCGCGGCGGAGTCCTTAAGTTTCAATTTAACCACATGGCGGGGCCGGCGGGAAGAAATCGCGCGGCCGCGCGGCGCGTCACGGCGACGCAAGATCTCCGTTCGACGCGCGAAATTTGTCCCGGCGCGCCCTTTCCAACGGCGAACATGTGACCTTGTTGCAACACTCGCCAACATAAATATCCGATCCCCCTATTTGAATCAGAAAGCCCCTTTTCAGCCATAAACGCCGCGCTAAGGTCATCGTGTCACAAGGTCATCGAAGACGCGGCGACAACTTCCCAAGGCGATCCATCCGCGGGGAGACGCTGGTTACTTGCTCGCATTTGATCCGAACGTGACATGTCGGAGTGTTTTGGAGCGTGCGCGGCTGGGGCCGCGTTTGGGGAAGACGAGCGGTCATGACAAGGCCTTTTCAAAGCAGCCTATTCGCATTTGGCGCGCATAGGCGCGGCATCGGTCCGGGCTACGCCCTGGGCGGCGCGTGCTTCGCGATATTGCTGGTCGCCTTCGCCGCCCCGGCTCCGGCTCTCGACGGCGCCGATCAGCGCTTGACCTCGCCGACCGCTCAACTGCCGATGTTCAAGGATCCGCGCGCGGCGCTTCGCGCGGGGCTGGAGAGCTACCACTCCGGCAAGGCTGGCGCCTCCATCGAGGCGTTGCGCTATGCGGCCGACGGCGGCGAATATCTGGCGCAATGGAAACTCGCCCGGATGTACGCCGAGGGCGACGGCGTGGCTCGCGACGACCACAAGGCGTTTGATTATTTCTCGAAGATCGTCGAGCATTTCGCGGACGACGATCCCGACCCGAGCATGCGTTCGATGGCGTCGAGCGCCTTTGTCTCGGTCGGGCAATATCTGCGCGCCGGCATCGCCAGCGCCAAGCTGGCGCCGGACCCGGAGCGCGCCCTCGATCTGTTCCGCTACGCGGCGACTTTTTTCGGCGACGCCGACGCTCAGTATAATGTCGCGCGCATGTATCTCGACGGCGTGGGCGTCAAGAAAGACATTCACCAGGGCATGAACTGGCTCGATCTCGCGGCGCGCAAGGGCCACGCCCCCGCGGAGGCGCTGCTCGGCGAGATGATGTTCAACGGCGAGGCCGGCGGCGCCGCGCAACGTGCGCGCGGGCTGATGTATCTGACCCTGGCTCGCGAGTCGGCGAGCGGCGCTCCCGCCGATCAGTGGATCGTCGATTTACACGCCAAGGCGCTGGCTTCCGCCAGCGAAGCGGATCGCCGAGCCGCCGTCGCGATGTTGGAAAACTATCTGCGCCATCGGAATTAAAGCGCTTTCGGCGAAGTAGGACGCCCGTTTTGCCTTGGAAAGCGCGAAAAAGCGAGGGAGCCTAGAGTCTTTCCAGTTCAATCCGGACCGGAGAACCTTTAGAGCCGGCGCGGAACCAAGGAAACGAGAAAGAACAGCAGGGCCAGGACCGCCAGCGTGGTTATGATCCACTGCGTCACGGTCGCCCCGCCGGGATGGCTGAGCACGTCAGCAACCGCGCTCCTTAGCGTGTCCCAGCCGCAATTCCCGATTTCGCCGAGAGTTTGTTCGGCGACAGGCTTCTCGCAAGGCACCATCTTTCGACTCCCCCGTGCCCCCCTGAATAGAAACCGCGGCGCAAGGGGATCGTTCCCTGTCTCCACGCCGCCGCCCCGCCGATTCGCGCTGCGTTCCCGCGCAGTTTTTGGAGGTTCGCCCAAACACCGCCGGAGAGCGATTCGCTTTAACCCCGGCGCGCCAGCGAGCGCAAAAAGCCCTGCGTGTCGTCGGTCAACTCCGTATCCACGGCGGGCGCCACCCTGAGCAACAGATTCGCGACGAAGGCCTGATCGTTGCGGGGATCTTCCAGCACTTCTCGCAAGACCGGCACATTGTCCTCTATGTGCTGTAGAAAGGATATGCCCTTCTCCAAAGTCTCGCCCCAGCGGTCGCGGTGCCATTTCGCCAGCGGAAACATGATCTCGTGCACGAAATTGGAGGTGCGCGCCTTTTCCAGGAAGCGTAGCCCCGTGCTCCAATTCTCCTTGGCCCGCATTGGCGGCGGCGGCTTGTCGCCGATCAGCATTTTCTTGCCGGACTGAGCGACGAAATCGTCAAGCGTCACGGGCGCATCGATGTTGCCTCGAAAGTTCCAAAAGACGTGCGATCCGGGAAACTCCTTGCCGATGCTTTCCGCTAAGGCGGCCTCGACCTTGTCGACCGCCGCCTTGTCCTCGTTCAGCGCCGCCGTCATGCAGAAGGCGAATATGGCGTCGGCGGCTACGGCCGCGACTCGCGCCGCCCTTCAACTGCTGTGCCGATAATTTAGGCGTCGCCCCGTCGGCGGGCGGTTGGGCTTCGCCCGCCCGCAGCGCCGTGATGAAAGCCGTAATTTCCAGCCAGCCCATGAAGTTGGCGACAAAGGCGTCCGGGTCCACATAGACGATCGCCAGATTGAGCGGCTGCTTGCGCTTCTTTAGTTCCGCCAAGTCGGTCACGAATAATCCCCTGATTGCATTGGTGTCGATCGGGTCGGAAAGTCAGGCGGCGTCCTCTTCCGCCAACACGACGCCAGTCAGACAGACATCGCCGTCGTCGATCACCAAGGTGATCGGCGTCAGGCGCTGGCCTTTGCACGGGCCAATGAAGCATTCGCCGGTGTCGGGATCGAACTGGGCCTGGTGGTTGCCGCAGGTGATGAAGTTTTCGTCTTCGTCGAGAAACTGGCCCGGCGTCGTATCGAGGCGCGATCCTTGATGCGGGCAAGCATTCTCATAGCCATAGAACTGCGTTGCACTTGCGCGTTATCATGATCGGCCAGGGCTTTGGCTCGCCGTTCTCGCCCTCCCGCATCAGCACGAAGCCCTTCACGTCGCGGTCGTCGATCTCGACTGTCCGACAAATCACATAAAGCTCATCCATCGACGCACCCCTTTCCGACAAGTTGGAACGCTCCAATCGCGAGGAAGCGGCCATGGGGCCTTTGTAGCAATCGATGAGCCAGACCGTCCGGCGCGGTATGCGCCGCGAACGAAAACAGCCCCGGTCGTCGCCGACCGGGGCTGTTTTCGTTGAGGCGGCCGCCTTACTGCGCGGCGAGCTTGATCTCGGGATAGGTGCAGCGCTCGGCGCTCTTCTCGTCGAGATGCAGATGCGCCGGCGGCTCGACGAAGGGGATGCCGAGCGTCCGCCAGACATCGACCATCGCCTCGACGAGATTCCCGATATGCGCGTGGCTGTGGCGCGGCGTCGGCGTGATGCGCAGGCGCTCGGAGCCCTTGGCGACGGTCGGGTAGTTGATCGGCTGGATGTAGATGTGATGGCGCTCCAGCAGCATGTCGCTGGCGGCCTTGCACAGCTGCGCGTCGCGCACCATCACCGGGACGATGTGCGAGCTGTTCTCCAGCACCGGCAGTCCGGCGGCGCCCAATGCGTGTTTGGTGATCGCCGATGCGCGTTGATGCGCGTCGCGCAGGTCCGGACGCGCCTTGAGCAGGCGCACGGCGGCGCAGGCGGCGGCCGCGACGGCCGGCGGCAGGGCCGTCGTGAAGATGAAGGACGGCGCGTAGCCGCGAATAGCGTCGATCAGCGCGGCGTCGCCGGCGACATAGCCGCCGAGCGTGCCGAAGCCCTTGGCCAGCGTGCCCTCGATCACGTCGATCTTGTGCATGACCCCGGCCTGTTCGCAGACGCCGCCGCCGCGCGGGCCGTACATGCCGACCGCGTGCACCTCGTCGATATAGGTCATGGCGCCGTAACGCTCGGCCAGCGCGGCGATTTCCGCGACCGGCGCGACATTGCCGTTCATCGAATAAAGGCTCTCGAACACGATCAGCTTGGGCCGTTCGCCAGCCGCGATCAAAAGCTCTTCGAGATGGGCGAGGTCGTTGTGGCGGAAGATTTTCGTCTCCGCGCGCGAGCGCTTGACGCCCTCGATCATCGAATTGTGATTCGAGGCGTCGGAGAGAATGACGCAATTGGGCAGGAGATCGGCGATGGTCGAGATCGCCGCGAGATTGGAGATCCAGCCGGAGGTGAAGACCAGCGCCGCCTCCTTGCCGTGCAGATCGGCGAGTTCGCGCTCGAGTTCGACGATCGCGTGGCTGGTGCCGGAAATATTGCGGGTGCCGCCGGCGCCGGCGCCGACCTTGCCCGCCGTCTGGACCATCGCCGCGATCACCTCGGGATGCTGGCCCATGCCGAGATAATCGTTGGAGCACCAGATGGTGACATCCTGGGTTTTGCCGTCCGGACGATGCCAAACCGCCTCGGGGAACGTCTCCACATCGCGCTCGATATGGGCGAAGACTCGATAGCGCCGTTCCGAACGAAGACGGAAGACAGCTGCCTCGAAGTAGCGCCGATAAACCATGCCGAAGCCCTTCTTTCGGCGCGCCATTCGCGCGCCACGCGCGACCCTGGGCTCCCCTCCCCGGACCGCAGAACTCTGTACGGAACCTTACATAGCCGAAAAGGAGCGACAAGGCGAGCGGCGGAGTGTCGCGGATTGCGAATGGTAACCCGCGGCTGGCGCTAGCCTCACGCCGCCAGCGCCGCCAGCACCCGCGCCCAGGAGCGGGTTCCCTTGTGGAACGAGGTGAACGAATATTTCTCATTTGGCGAGTGGATGCGGTCGTCATCCAGCGCGAAGCCGATCATCAGCGCGTCCATGCCGAGATCGCGCTTGAAGGCGCCGACGATCGGAATCGAGCCGCCGCAGCCGGTCAGCGCGGCCTCGACGCCCCATTCGTCGCCCAGCGCCCGCCGCGCCCGCTTCAGCGCCTCGGAGCCGAAGGGCAGATTGAGCGCCCCGGACGCCCCATGCGAGATAAACTCCGCCGTCACGTCCACCGGCAGCCGTTCGCGCACGAAGGCGCGAAATGTCTCGACGATTTTCTTGGGGCTCTGCGTCCCCACCAGGCGGAACGAAACTTTGGCGCTGGCCTGCGCCGGCAGCACGGTTTTCGAGCCCTTGCCGGTATAGCCGCCGACAATGCCGTTCACGTCGCAGGTCGGCCGCGCCCAAATCTGCTCCAAGACGCCACGCCCGGCCTCGCCGCCAACCTGGCTAAGGCCAACGCCCTTCAAAAACGCCGCCTCGTCGAAATCGAGCCCACGCCATTGCGCCGCTATGTCCTCGGGCAATTCCGACACGCCGTCGTAAAAGCCCGGCAGCGCCACTTCGCCATCTTCCGCGTGAAGCTCGCCAATGATTTTCGCGAGCACATGGATCGGATTGACGACGGGACCGCCGAACATGCCGGAATGCAGATCATGGCTGGCGCCCCTAAGGATCACCTCCTCCTGCACCAGTCCGCGCAGCATGATGGTTATGCCCGGCGTGGTCGCGTTCCACATGCCGGTGTCGCAGACGAGGGCCAGCGCCGGCTCCGACAATTCGGCCTTATTGGCGGCGAGAAATTCCGGCAGCGACGGGGAGCCGGTCTCCTCCTCGCCCTCGAACAGAAAGGTCACATTGCACGGCAGGCCGCCATTGGCCTCGAAGGCGCGGCAGGCCTCGAGGAAAGTCATGAGCTGACCCTTGTCGTCGGAGGCGCCGCGCGCGACGATTTCCCGCGTCCCCTCGCCCTGTCGCAGACACGGCGCGAAGGGTTCGGTTTTCCACAATTCCAGCGGATCGGGCGGCTGCACGTCGTAATGGCCATAGAACAGCAGATGCGGCGCGTCCTTGCGCTTGGCGTTCGCATGGCCGACCACGATGGAATGGCCGGGAGTTGGCCGCGATTCGGCGCGGTAGCCGAGCCCCTGGAGTTCCGTCACAAGCCAGTTGGCGGCGCGCTCGCATTCCTTGGTGTAGGCCGGGTCGGTCGAGACGGAAGGAATGCGCAGCAAATCGAACAGCCTTTGCGTGGAGGCGTCGATATTCTTGTCGATGGTGGCGAGAATGTCGTCGAGCGTGGCCATGGAACGGCTCTCCCTGTTAGCCCGAAGTTTAAATCAGCCAGGCGAAAACCGCGAAGCGTTTTGCGCCAATCCGCCAAACTCCGCTGTATTTTTAGCGCGCCGCCGCCGCGAGGGTTTCCGCTCAAGTGAAATCCGCGCGAATCGGGACGTGGTCGGACGGCTTTTCGCGCCCGCGCATGTCCTTGTCGATCTCGACGCTCTTCAAGCGGTCGGCGGCCGGCGGCGACAGCAACAGATGGTCGATGCGCAAGCCGTTATTCTTTTGCCAGGCGCCCGCCTGATAATCCCAGAATGTGTAAACGCCGGCCGCGTCCGTGACGGCGCGCAGCGCCTCCGTGTAGCCAAGGTTTAGCAACTGGCGGAACTTCGCGCGCGTTTCCGGCTTGAACAATGCGTCGCCGGCCCAGCCCGCGGGATCGTAAACATCCTCGGGCGCCGGAATGACATTATAATCTCCGGCCAGCACGACCCGCTCCTCCAGGGCGAGCAACGCGCGCGCGCGCGCGTTCAACGCATCCATGAAGGCCAGTTTATAGCCGTATTTTTCGCTGTCCGGCGGATTGCCATTGGGCAGATAAATCGAGGCGACGCGGTAAACCCCGCCGGCGCCGTCGCCGACCACGCCCTCGATGTAGCGCGCCTGGGCGTCCTCGAAACCCGGCAATCCGCGCGAAACATCCTCCAGCGGCGTTTTGGAGAGCAGCGCGACGCCGTTAAAGGTCTTCTGGCCGAAGGTCTCGACGATATAGCCGGCGTCCTCGACCTCGGCGCGCGGAAAGGCGTCGTCCTGGCATTTGAGTTCTTGCAGACACAGCACGTCGGGCGCGACGTCGCGCAGATAGTCGAGCAGGGGCGCGGTTCTCTGGCGCACCGAATTGACGTTCCAGCTGGCGATCCGCATAGCTCGGCCTCTCCAATACGCGCGGGGTCATGCGGCGCCGGCGATTTCCGCGACGATCCGCTCCGCCGCCGCCCTTGGGTCCGCCGCGCGGGTGATCGGGCGCCCGATCACGAGGTGATCGGCCCCGGCGCGGATCGCCTGCCCCGGCGTCATCACCCGCTTTTGGTCGTTGGCGTCGGCCCCGGCGGGGCGCACGCCGGGCGTGACGAACAACATTTTCGAGCCAAGCAGCGCGCGGATCGGCGCGAGCTCCAGCGGCGAGAGAATCAGTCCGTCGACGCAAAGTTCCTTCGCCTGCCTCGCCCGGAGCGCCGCCAGATCCGTTACGCCGAGCGCATAGCCGGCCTCCCGCAAATCGGCGTCGTCGTAAGACGTCATCACCGTGACGGCGAGCAATCGCAAACCGCCCTCGCCCGCGCCAGCGCGGGCCGCGCGCATCGTTTGCGTAAAGCCGTGGATCGTCAAAAAATCGACGCCAAGCCCCGCGATTTGCCGCGTGGCGCGCTCCACGGTGGCGCCGATGTCATGCAACTTCAGATCGAGAAAAACGCGCTTGTCCGCCTGTTTCAGCTCGCTGGCGAGACCGAGCCCGCCGGCATAGGCGAGCTCCAGTCCTATTTTGTAAAAAGACACGCTGTCGCCGAGCTTCAAGATCAGGTCCCGCGCGGCCTCGACGCTCTCCACGTCGAGCGCGACGATCAGCCGGTCGCGCGCCTTCGCTTCGCTCGCGGTCACTTGGCCGGGCCGCCCGAACGGCCGGCGCGGCGATAACGCCAGACCCGGGCGGGCGGTATATTCATCAGAACCGGCGCCGAACCCTTGCCGACAAAGGCTCCCGCCAAGCCATGAGCGTGGATGGGCATGGGCGAGACCGTCAGCCCGTAAGTGAATTGGATGAACAGCCCGTCCGGCCCCATCAGGTCGAAAGCCTGATGCAGCAGCTCGACGCGATCGCGCTCGGGTCGATTCAACAGCGGCAGGCTGGAGATGACGGTCGCCACGTCGCCATCGACATGACCGGTCAGCGTCGCCTTGAGGCCATAGGCGTCGCCCTGGACGATTTTCACCCCGGGATAACGTTCGGCCAGCATGCGGCAAAATCTCGTCTCGTATTCGACCAGCAACAGGCGCTCCGCCGGAATCCCGCGCGCCAGCAGCGCCTTGGTCACCGGGCCGGTGCCGGGGCCAAGTTCGACGATCGGCCCTTCGCGCGCAAGATCGACATAGCTGGCCATCGCCTTGGCGAGCGCCGGCCCGGAGGGCGCGACCGCGCCGACCACGCCCGGATTCTGGAGCCATTGGCTAAGGAATCGCGCGCTATCAGCGAGAGTGGTTTTTTTGGGCTGCTGGCGGTGCGGCAAGGAAGGGTCGCCTTTTTGGTTGGCGGGTCGGTCCCCCGCTCTCGGAACTTCACTCCCGCGCTCGTTCGACACGACGCGCTGCGACGCGCTCCCTTGGCGCCGCCTCTACCCTTTAGCCTCCCCGCGCGGTTTTGATAATACCCCCGGCGTCCAACGGATCGACGCGCTATTTTCCGAACAGCTCTTTCATCCTGGCGAAAAAGCCGGTCGACTCGGGGTGGGTGTGGTGCGAGGACTCCTGCTCGAACTCATGAAGCAGTTCGCGTTGGCGCTTGGTCAGATTTTGCGGCGTCTCGACGCTGATCTGGACATGCAAATCGCCCTGGTCGCGCCCGCGCAGCACCGGCATTCCCTTGCCCTTCACCTTCAATTGGCGACCCGATTGCGTGCCCTCCGGCACTTTCAGCTTGCATTCCGAGCTATCGATCGCGTGGACGGTTATCTCGCCGCCGATGGCCGCGCGCACCATCGAGATCGGCACGCGGCAGTAGAGATCGGCGCCGTCGCGCTGGAAGAAGGCGTGCGGCTTGACCGACAGGAAAATGTACAAGTCGCCGGGCGGGCCGCCCCGCAAGCCGGCCTCGCCCTCGCCCGCGAGGCGGATCCTAGTGCCGTCCTCGACGCCCGCCGGCACATTGACGGAGAGCGTGCGCTCCAGCGTCTTGCGGCCGGAGCCGGCGCATGAAGGACAGGGATTTTCGATGATCTCGCCACGCCCCTGGCAGGTTGGGCAGGTTCGCTCGATCGCGAAAAATCCCTGCTGCGCGCGCACGCGTCCCTGGCCGGCGCAGGTCGCGCACACCTTGGGCCTCGAGCCCTTCTTGGCGCCGCTTCCGGCGCAGGCCTCGCAGGTGGCCGAGGTCGGCAGCTTCAGCGTCGCCGTCTTGCCGGTGTAGGCCTCCTCGAGCGTAATTTCCATATTGTAGCGCAGATCGGAGCCCCGCTCGCGGCCATTGCCGCCGGAGCGCCCGCCGCGCCGCCCCATGACGTCGCCGAACAGATCCTCGAAAATATCGGCCATCGAGGCCCCAAAGCCTTCGCCGCCAAAACCGCCGGCTCCGCCGCCCTGCTCGAAGGCGGCATGGCCCAGACGGTCGTAGGCGGCGCGCTTTTGCGGGTCCGACAGCGCCTGATAGGCCTCGTTCAGCTCCTTGAACTGCGCCTCGGCCGCCTTGTCGCCGGGATTTCGATCGGGATGGCATTCCATCGCCGACTTGCGGAAGGCGATCTTCATCTCGACTTCGGTCGCGGTCCTGGAGACTCCGAGAATTTCGTAATAGTCGCGCTTGGCCATTCAAAGTCTCCGCCCCTAGGTCGAGAGGCTGTGCAACGGTCATTTTCATTGGGCCGGACTCGATGGCTCCGAGGCAACCATCGCGTTTGCAGTCCCGCCAACGGCTTCTAACACCAATGCCAAATGCAAATAAACATCCCCCTTCCAGTTCGGAAGGGGGATGTTCGCGTGAGTGAACCCAGATTTACTTCTTGTGATCGTCGCCGCCGACTTCCTTGAAGTCCGCGTCGATCACGTCGTCCTTGCCATGGGCGTCCTGGCCGCCGGCGCCGGGCGCCGCGCCTTCGGCCTGCTGGGCCTTATACATCGCCTCGCCCAGCTTCATGGTCGCCTGCGCCAATTCGCTGGTCTTGGCCTTGATGTGCTCGGCGTCCTCGCCCTCGAGCGCGGTCTTCAGCGACGCGATGGCCGCCTCGATCGCGCTCTTGTCGGCGGCGGAGACCTTGTCGCCGAATTCGGCCACCGACTTCTCCGCCGAATGCACGCTCGCCTCGCCGTGGTTCCTGGCGTCGACCAGTTCGCGCCGCGCCTTGTCCTCGGCGGCGTGCGCCTCGGCGTCCTTGACCATTTTGTCGATGTCGGCGTCCGACAGGCCGCCCGAGGCCTGGATGCGGATCTGCTGCTCCTTGTTGGTGGCCTTGTCCTTCGCCGTGACATTGACGATGCCGTTGGCGTCGATGTCGAAGGTCACCTCGATTTGCGGAACGCCGCGCGGGGCCGGCGGAATGCCGGCGAGATCGAACCGTCCGAGGCTCTTATTGTCCTGCGCCATCTCGCGTTCGCCCTGGAACACATTGATGGTCACGGCGGTCTGATTGTCCTCGGCGGTCGAGAACACTTGGCTCTTCTTGGTCGGGATCGTCGTGTTGCGGTCGATCAAGCGGGTGAACACGCCGCCGAGCGTCTCGATGCCGAGCGAGAGCGGGGTCACGTCGAGCAGCAGCACGTCCTTCACGTCGCCCTGGAGCACGCCGGCCTGCACGGCCGCGCCGATCGCCACCACTTCGTCCGGGTTGACGCCCTTGTGCGGCTCCTTGCCGAAGAACTGCTTGACGACTTCCTGCACCTTGGGCATGCGGGTCATGCCGCCGACCAGCACCACTTCGCCGATCTCGCCCGCCGACATGCCCGCGTCCTTGAGCGCCTTGCGGCAAGGCTCGATCGTGCGCTGGATCAGATCGTCGACCAGCGCCTCGAATTTGGCGCGCGTGAGCTTCAGGGCAAGATGCTTGGGGCCCGAGGCGTCGGCGGTGATGTAAGGCAGATTGATCTCCGTCTGCGTCGCGGAGGAGAGTTCGATCTTGGCCTTTTCCGCCGCCTCCTTCAGACGCTGCAGCGCGAGCTTGTCCTTGGTGAGGTCGATGCCCTGCTCTTTCTTGAACTCGCCGGCGAGATATTCGACGACGCGATTATCGAAGTCCTCGCCGCCCAGGAAGGTGTCGCCATTGGTGGACTTCACCTCGAACACGCCGTCGCCGATTTCCAGAATCGATACGTCGAAGGTGCCGCCGCCAAGGTCGTAGACCGCGATCGCGCCGCTGTGCTTCTTGTCGAGGCCGTAAGCGAGCGCCGCCGCCGTCGGCTCGTTGATGATGCGCAGCACGTCGAGGCCGGCGATCTTGCCGGCGTCCTTGGTGGCTTGACGCTGGGCGTCGTTGAAATAGGCCGGAACTGTGATGACCGCCTGCGTGACGGTCTGCCCGAGATGCGCCTCGGCGGTCTCCTTCATCTTCTGCAAGATGAAAGCCGAAATCTGCGAAGGCGAATATTGCTTGCCGGCGGCGGCCACCCAGGCGTCGCCATTGGCGGCCTTGACGATCGAATAGGGAACGAGACCGATGTCCTTCTTGGTCATCGGGTCTTCGAAAGTGCGGCCGATCAGTCGCTTGATCGCGAAGAAGGTCTTCTCGGGATTGGTCACCGCCTGGCGCTTGGCCGGCTGGCCGACGAGACGCTCGCCGTCGTCGGTGAAAGCAACGATCGAAGGGGTCGTGCGCGCGCCTTCGGCGTTTTCGATGACCTTGGGGCTCGACCCATCCATGACGGCGACGCAGGAGTTGGTCGTGCCGAGGTCGATGCCGATAATCTTAGCCATTTTTTTCCGGTCCTTCCATTAATGTAATATTTTTGGACCCCGTAGCGGTCCGACAGGAGGCGGATTCGTCACGACTTATGCGTAAGCCCGTTTCGAGCCTGCCTCGTCTCGTCACATGAGATTGTGTGTAGGCAGTTCCCCCGCAAGGGCGTCCCCGCGTATCCGGCGCATATAAATTGAAGTGGACGCGCCGGCAAGCGGCGCCGGATCAAGCATCCGCTCGCGCGAGGCCGCGCGGCTGGCTTTGGCGAAGCTCGAAATTTACCAGAGCAAGCCTTCTCCGCCCGAAGCCGTTGACCTTGACGGCGAAGAGTGCGGCGACTGGCCGCCGGTGGTCGCGAACGGCGCGGCGGGGAATGAAGGCAACCAATTGAACATGGCGCTGACGCGGCTTCGTCAGCGTCTCGAAAAGATGAAAAAATGCCGATGCGGCGCGGTTTCATCGGCTGAGAGGAATTCTCGGACAGCCAGGCTGGCCTGGTTTCACGGCAAGCGCGCCGCGATTTCGGGAAGGCGGCGCCGGCGAACCTCAAGCTGGCTTAAATCAATAATCTTCGATTTTTTGGCCATTCGCGAGGCGGGTGGCAAATCGGCAATGAAATTGCTACAAGCTGCCCGCTTCAACCTGCGGACGCGGGGCCACTTCCCTTTCTTTCGAAAGCCATGAGATCCCATGCGCAGCGGCAAAATCGAGCGCAATACATCCGAGACGCGGGTTTCGGTCGCCGTCGACCTCGACGGGGCCGGAAACGCGCATATTTCGACCGGCGTCGGCTTTTTCGACCACATGCTCGACCAAATCGCCCGCCACGCGCCGCTCGATCTGGAGCTGACAGCCAAGGGCGACCTCCACATCGACGCCCATCACACGGTCGAGGACGTCGGCATCGCCTTCGGCCAGGCGGTTGACCGGGCGCTCGGGGACCGCAAGGGCATCACCCGCTACGGCGACGCGCATGTGCCGCTCGACGAGGCGTTGACCCGCGTCGTCGTGGATATTTCCGGTCGGCCTTTTCTCGTTTACGAGGTCAAATTTCCGGCGCAAAAGATCGGCGATTTCGACACCGAGTTGATTCGCGAATTTTTCCAGGCGGTCGCGGTGCATGCGCGCATCGGGCTGCACGTCGAGAACTCTGCGCGGCGTCAACAGTCACCACATCGCCGAGAGCGCGTTCAAAGGTTTCGCGCGCGCTTTCGGCAAGGCCGCGGCGATCAACCCGCGCGCGCGAAACCAGGTGCCTTCGACCAAGGGCACGCTGACCAGTTGAGGGAACAGGCCCATGGCCATTTTTACCGTGCACATTCCCGCGACCCGCGCGGGCGAAGCGCCGTCGGCTGAAAAAATCGTCTTGCTGCGAGACAGCTTTTCGATCCCGGCCATGCTGCTGGGTCCTTTCTGGCTTGCGTGGAACCGCGCCTGGATCCCCGCGATCGGATGGACCGCGCTGCTGGCCGTGATCGTCTTCGCCGGCGTGAAACTCGGGCTTTCCTCGGCGACGCTGTCGCTGGTGAACGCCGCCCTGGCCTGCCTGCTCGGCTTCGAAGGCTCGCGTCTGGTCGCCTGGAGCCTGGCGCGGCGGCATTATAACGAAAGCGCCGTCGTCATCGGCGAGTCCGCCGACGAGGCGGAAGAGATATTTTTCCACAACTGGCGCGGGGCCAGCGCGGTCGCTCCGCCGCCTCCGCCTCCGCCCCCGCCGCCACCCGTTGGCGCCAGCGAGGAGCCTCGCGTTTGACGACAGCGATTATCGATTATGGCTCCGGCAATCTCCATTCCGCCGTGAAAGCCTTCGAACGCGCCGCGCGCGAATCGGGCGATGTCCGCGGCGACATTCTCGTGACCGACGATCCCGACGTCGTGCGGCGCGCCGAACGCGTCGTTTTGCCGGGCGTTGGAGCCTTCGCGGATTGCCGCAAGGGACTTGCGGCCATTTCCGGCATGGACGCGGCGTTGATCGAGGCCGTGATCGACAACGGCCGGCCGTTTCTCGGCATTTGCGTCGGCATGCAGTTGATGGCGACGCGAGGCCTCGAACATGGGGAAACGCGCGGGCTGGACTGGATCGCCGGAGACGTCGAAGCGATCGAACCCGCCGATCCTTCGTTCAAAATCCCACATATGGGATGGAACACCCTGAACCTCGCGCGCCCGCACCCTCTGTTCGCCGGCATTAAAACGGGAGAGGAAGGGCTGCACGCCTATTTCGTGCACTCCTATCAGCTAACGCCGCGCTCGCGCGAAGATCTGCTGGCCACGGCCGATTATGGCGCGCCGCTCACCGCCGCCGTGGCGCGGGAAAATCTCGTCGGCGTGCAGTTTCATCCCGAAAAGAGCCAAAGGCTCGGTCTGGCTCTCATCGCCAATTTTCTGAGGTGGCGTCCGTGATTCTGTTTCCCGCGATTGATCTCAAGGAAGGCCAGTGCGTGCGGCTCGCCCAAGGCGACATGACCCGCGCCACCGTGTTCAACGACGACCCCGCCGAACAGGCGCGCGCCTTCGAGCGACAAGGCTTCGAATATCTGCATGTCGTCGATCTCGACGGCGCCTTCGCCGGAGCCCCTCGCAACGCCAGCGCGGTCGAGGCGATCCTCGCGGCGCTTAAGATCCCCGTGCAGCTCGGCGGCGGCATTCGCGAAATGCGCACCATCGCCCGCTGGCTGGAAAAGGGCGTGGCGCGCGTGATCATCGGCACCGCGGCGGTCAAGGACCCCGCTCTGGTGCGCGAGGCCGCGCGGCTTTATCCGGGGCGCATCGCCGTCGGCATAGACGCCAAGGACGGCATGGTCGCGGTCGAAGGCTGGGCGCGCACGACGCGCATGTCGGCGCTCGATCTTGGCCGCAGCTTCGAGAACGCGGGCGTCGCCGCCATCGTCTATACCGACATCGCGCGCGACGGCATTCTGAAAGGCCTCAACATGGAGGCGACGCTGGCGCTGGCCGACGCGTTGACGATCCCGGTGATCGCCTCGGGCGGTCTCGCCTCGCTGGAGGACGTGGAGCGGCTGACGCGGCCCGACTGCGCGAAACTCGCCGGCGCCATCACCGGGCGCGCGCTCTATGATGGCAGGCTCGATCCGGCGGAGGCGCTGGCGCTTTTGCGCGGGGCGGGATCGATCAAGCCGGGCGAGCGCCTGATGCTCAAATCCCGCCTCATCCCCTGCCTCGACGTAAAGGACGGCCGCGTCGTCAAGGGCGTCAACTTCGTCGATCTGCGCGACGCCGGCGATCCCGTTGAATGCGCCATCGCCTATGACGCCGCCGGCGCCGACGAGCTGTGCTTTCTCGACATCACCGCGAGTCTTGAGAATCGCGGCACGCTGCTCGATGTCGTGCAACGCACGGCGGAAGCCTGTTTCATGCCGCTGACGGTCGGCGGCGGCGTGCGGACGCTGGACGACATCCGCAATCTCTTGCTCGCCGGCGCCGATAAGGTTTCGATCAACTCCGCCGCCGTGGCGAACCGCGACTTCGTGCGCGAGGCGGCGGAAAAGTTCGGCGCGCAATGCATCGTCGTGGCGATAGACGCGAAGCGGGTCGGAGAAAGCCGCTGGGAGATTTTCACCCATGGCGGACGCCGCGCGACGGGCATTGACGCGGTGGATTACGCGCGCGAAGTCGCCGCTCTCGGCGCCGGCGAAATCCTGCTCACCTCGATGGACCGCGACGGCGCCAAATGCGGTTTCGACATTGAACTCACGCGCGGCGTCGCCGACGCCGTGGGCGTCCCGGTCATCGCCTCGGGCGGCGTCGGCGAACTCGATCATCTGGTCGCCGGCATTCGGGAGGGACACGCCAGCGCGGTGCTCGCGGCGTCGATCTTTCATTTTGGCGAATATTCGATCCAGCAAGCCAAGCTCCATATGGCGCGGGCCGGCATTCCCATGCGTCTCGACGGGCTGGAGGCGGCATGAGCTTTTCGCTCGACGACCTCGCCGAGATCATTCGCGCGCGACGCGGCGCCGCGGCGAAAAATCCTACACCAAGAGTTTGTTCGAGGCCGGCGTTCCGCGCATCGCCAAGAAATTCGGCGAGGAGGCCGTTGAAACGGTCATCGCCGCGCTGGGAGACGACAAGTCCGCGCTGACGGGCGAAGTCGCCGACGTGTCTATCATCTGCTCGTGCTGCTGGAGGCGCGCGAGATCGCGCTCTCCGACGTGCTGAACGAATTGCAACGCCGCACCAGCCAGTCCGGACTTCAGGAAAAAGCCTCGCGCGGTGATCCCCGATGAATTCGAGGGAAAAGGCGATCCCACGAGCATCGGACGAACGGGGAATTGCTTCACCCTACCGACACTTCAACGCGCCGAATGGGCGAGCCTGCGCGCGGATACGCCGCTGACCTTGACGCTCGACGATCTTGCCCGGCTAAAATCGCTCGACGATCCGATTTCGCTCGAGGAAGTGATCAAAATCTATTTGCCGCTGTCGCGCCTCCTCGCGCTCTACGTCGCGGCGACGCAGGGCTTGTTCAAGGCGACGCAACGCTTCCTCGGGGCCGAGGATGGCAAGGTGCCCTATATCATCGGCGTCGCCGGCTCGGTCGCCGTCGGCAAATCGACCACCGCGCGCATATTGAAGGCGCTGCTGTCGCGCTGGGCCAACACGCCAAAGGTCGAACTCGTCACCACCGACGGCTTTTTGCTGCCCAATAGGGTGCTTGAGCGCGAAGGGCTGATGGACAAGAAGGGCTTTCCCGAGAGTTACGACAACAAGGCGCTTCTGCGCTTTTTATCGGACGTGAAAGCGGGGCGCGGCAATGTCGAGGCGCCGGTCTATTCGCATTTGACCTATGACGTGGTCGAGGGCGAAAAGCTCGTCGTCGACCGCCCCGATATTTTGATCGTCGAAGGCGTCAACGTGCTGCTCGCGCCGCGCCCGCCGCGCGACGGGCGGGAAGTGCCCTTCGTTTCGGATTTCTTCGACTTCTCGGTCTATTTGCACGCCGACGAGGCCGTGTTGGAACAATGGTATATCGACCGTTTCCAACGATTGCGGCTGACCTCGTTTCGTGATCCGCGCGCCTATTTCCGCATCTACGCGGACCTGAGCGAGGCGGAGACGACGCGCGTCGCCAGGGACATCTGGGAGCGCATCAACCTCCAGAACCTGCGCCAGAATATCGCTCCCACGCGCCCGCGCGCCAGCCTGATCCTGACCAAGAGCGCGGATCACCATATCGCGGAAGTGGCGCTGCGGAAGCTGTAAGGCCCCGCGCCTTCGCGGCGATAAGCCGCCCCCCAATATTAAAGCGGGCTCGACACGCTCACGACGCGCCCGTCGAGCGTCTCAAATGGCCCCGGAGATCCAACGCAGCAGTTCGCCCTTTGGGGCGGCGCCGACCTTTTGCGCGACGGCCTTGCCATCCTTGAAGACGATCAGCGTCGGGATCGACCGGATGCCCAGTTTGCCCGCGACATTGGGGCATTCGTCGACGTTGACCTTGGTCACCTTCACCTTGTCGCCAAGTTCGGCGGCGATTTCCTCCAGCGCCGGGGCGATCAGACGACACGGCCCGCACCATTCGGCCCAGAAATCGACAACGACCGGCTCCGTGGCTTTGAGCACATCCGTGTCGAAGCTGGCGTCGGTGACTTTATGGGTGGTCATGTCGGTCGTTCCTTTCGGCGTGAGCCCGGAAGTTAAGAACGCCGGCCGCTTGCGTCAAGCGCGGATACAGCTTTAATCCCGCCGCCGCGACGCGAAAATCGAAAATTCATTCCACCCGCCTTGCTTCATCTCGTAAAGTCGCCAACTCTCTCGATGGCGCGGGACTACGAATCATATGCTCGTTTTTTGGGCTCGGGGCCGAAGCCGCGCCTCTGATAGATTCGCTCTCGCTAACTACATAAAAAGTGTCGGATAAAGTCGGCGAGCCGTGGCTGTTCCGCTGTACTACAAATGAAAATGGCAGTTCGGAGGAGAGGACCATGTTGAAGTTTTCGAAAATCGCGATGATCTCTGGACTAGTGGCCGCCGTGATTGCGTCGACGTCGGCTTTCGCCGTTAGCAAGCGCACCTGGTCGGCGGGAGCGAGGGACGTGCAAAACCTGATTCGCTTGATGGACCAGGATAAGAACGGCGTCGTGTCGAAAGAAGAATTCATGCAGTTCATGGGGGCTGAGTTCGACCGCCTCGACGTGGATAAGAGCGGCGGTCTTCCGCCGAAGAGCTGTCTCATTCCCGCATCTACGAGGGCACGCACACAAATCCTCATCGTTGAGGATCCGCCTTCTTCGCGCCGCGAGATCGTTATGAATTCGCGCGGCGCGAACGCCGCGACGCGAAGTCCGCGCGCGGTCCGGCCTCTCACGCGTCGCTCGTGAATTTCGCGGCGCCGGTGTATGAAGGACCATGCGCCCACAACAGCCGGTTGAACCCGCCCCCGCCAACCCAGGCGAGCCCGACGCCACGCCCATGCTCGCGGAGGCGGCGGATTGCGCCCTTTGCATGAAGCCCGCCGCGCTCTGCGTCTGCGATGGCGTCGCTCCGATAGACAACAAGGTCGCCTGCTCATATTGCAGCATCCGCAGGAACAGGACAGGCTGCTCGGGACAGCCCGGCTCGCAACGCTGCATCTGGCCAATTCGGCGTTCAAGATCGGGCTGTCATGGCCAAGTCTCGCCAAGGCGCTTGGTCGGCCAGCCGATCCTTCCCAATGGGCGATACTGCATCTCGGTTCGACGAAAAGCAGCGAATTGCCGAAGGACCGAGAACTCGTGGTCCTCGACAAGAAAGGCGTCGCGCTTCCCGACCAGGATCGCGCGCTGGCGGGGATCAAGGGCGTCGTGATTTTCGACGGCACTTGGGCGCAGGCGAAGACGCTCTGGTGGCGAAACGCCTGGGTGCTGAAGGCCAAACGCCTGGTGTTGAACCCTCGGGGCTCCTCGCTATACGGGCAATTGCGTCGCGAGCCGCGCCGCGAAGGCCTCTCGACCATCGAAGCCGCCGCCTTGACGCTTGCGACGAATGGAGCAGCGGCCCGAAATCGAAACAACTCTGCGAGCAAGTTTCGCGCGAATGCTGGAGCGCTACCGGCTGGCTCTCTCGCGAGGCGAATTGAACGATCAAGTCGCCGCCTCGAGATCGAAAAGGGTCGGCGGGCGCCCAAGGAAGCGACAAAAAGCGATCTAACCTCGCTTCAAACGCAAAAAAGCGCCTTCATGTTCGACTTCAAAGCGAACATGAAGGCGCTCTTTTACTTCGCCGGAACGGCCTTCAGGCGGTGATGCGTTCGTCAGCCTCGCTCGGTTCGCGCAGCACATAGCCTCGCCCCCAGACGGTCTCGATATAGTTGCGGCCATCGCTGGCGTTGGCGAGCTTTTTCCGCAGCTTACAGATAAATACGTCGATAATCTTGAGCTCGGGCTCGTCCATGCCGCCATAGAGATGATTGAGGAACATTTCCTTGGTCAGCGTCGTGCCCTTGCGCAGCGAGAGCAGTTCGAGCATCTGATATTCCTTGCCCGTCAGATGCACGCGAGCGCCGCTCACCTCGACGGTCTTCTGGTCGAGATTGACGATGAGATCTCCGGTCGTGATGACCGATTGCGCGTGGCCCTTCGAGCGGCGCACGATCGCATGGATTCGGGCGACGAGTTCGTCCTTATGGAAGGGTTTGGTGAGATAGTCGTCCGCCCCGAAACCCAGGCCCTTGACCTTGTCCTCGATCCCCGCCAGTCCCGAGAGAATGAGAATCGGAGTCTTGACCTTGGCGATGCGAAGCGTCCGCAGCACCTCATAGCCCGACATGTCCGGGAGATTGAGATCGAGCAAGATAATGTCGTAGTCATAAAGTTTTCCGAGATCTATGCCTTCCTCCCCGAGATCGGTCGTATAGACATTGAAGTTCTCGGACTTAAGCATGAGCTCAATGCTCTGAGCCGTCGCGCTGTCATCTTCGATTAATAGAACGCGCATGTTGGTTCCCCACCCAGCCCCGTCGGAGTCTCTAAAAAACCGGCTTGTCGTCGCATTACGACGGCGCTTCGCCGAACTATCGGGCCAAGCGCCTCACCTAACCTATTCACTTAACGTTAATCGGCAATGGTTAAGAAACCATCACCATCCCACGCCCGCCCTCTGAACTCTATGGAAGAAGATGCGCTGGCCCCTCCGCGGATGGAACCCTTGCCGGCGACGAAATCCATATGGCGGAACCGACCGACGCGCCGCACCCTACTCGGGCTGTTAACAGTCTCGGTCGGAGCGTTCCGGCGTCGCATCGATCCATCTCGCGACCGAATCACCCACCCTTACCATATGTATAACGCGGGACGCCCGCCGCGTGAATCCCGCCCGTCGCGGCGAGAAAGCGCGCGTAGCGCTCTCCGCGCGACACTTGGCGATCGCCTGCGCGATTGACTTGGCGTAACCCTTTCCCCTATATGCCCGCTGCGGCGTCGCCTCGCGAGGGGCGGCGTTCGTGTCTCTGAGCGCGGGCGGCCAGGCTTGTGATTCGCCGCGCTCGGAGCCTCCAGCCAAAGTTCCAGGGTGTTCCGGCAAGGAGTTTTGTCGCGCGAACCGGGCATGAGGCGGAGGATTTGGTTTGGCGCGGGCGCGCCGAAGGGGGCGAGCCGGAACGGGGAGCCTTGGGTTCCCCTAATCTTGAGAAAACGGGAACGAAAACAAATATTTCGTTCTGGTTGCGAGTGGAGAGCAGCGGTGAAGAGAACATATCAACCCAGCAAGATCGTGCGCAAGCGTCGCCACGGCTTTCGCGCCCGTATCGCGACTGTCGGGGGGCGCAAGGTCATCGCGGCGCGGCGCGCCCGCGGCCGCAAGCGCCTTTCCGCCTAAGCCTGGACCGCAAGCCTTTTCCACACCGGGCGGACGGATCAGATGATGACGGACGTCCCCAGCGCGTCGCCGCCAAAAGCCGCCGCGCCGCGCAGATTGCGGCGGCGGAGAGAGTTTTTGCGCGCCGCGGCGAGCGGTCTGTCGCGCCAGGCGGGCTCGTTCAAACTGCAAATGGCCATTCGCGAGGATGATCCGGCCGGCGCGCCGCGATTCGGCGTCACGGTCACCAAGAAGGTCGCGGGCGCCGTCGGGCGCAACAGAATCCGGCGCAGGCTGAAAGAGGCGCTACGCGCAAGCGGGGCCCTTGCCGCCTGTCCCGGGCGCGACTACGTGATTGTCGCCCGAAAGGCGGCGCTAACCGCGCCGTTCGCCGAACTGACGACTTAATTGGCCGAAGGGCTCGCGCGGCTAAGTCGCGCCTCCGTCGCCACTCGCCCGAAAAACCCAAGGAACAGGCCCCTCGCGCCATGACCCAACACACCAAGAACCTGCTCCTCGCCGCCGCGCTGTCCTTGGCGTTCATTGCTATTTGGGACCATTTCTACGCCTTCCCCCAGATGGACAAGCAGCGCGCGCAGGTGATCGAACAGCAGCGCGAGAGCAAGATTCCCAAACTCGGCGCGCCGGAAAGAGTGATCGAAGCAGCGAAGCCGGTCCTCGTTCGAACCCGCGAAGCGGCGTTGGCCGAAAGCCCCCGCCTCGCCATCGACACCCGCTCGATCACAGGGTCCATCGCGCTGAAAGGCGGGCGGATCGACGATATTTCGCTGAAAAACTACCATGAGACGGTGGATAAAAGCAGCCCGATCATCGTTCTCATGTCGCCCGAGGACGGGCCGGATCCCTATTTCGCCGACCTTGGCTATTTGACCGCCGCGATCGAACAGCCGCCGCTGCTGCCGACCACCGACACCACGTGGACGGCCGACGGCGATCGTCTGACGGCGACGCGTCCAATCACGTTGTCGTGGGACAACGGCCAGGGCCTACGATTCAAGCGCCGTATTTCCGTGGACGACGACTACCTCTTCACCATCGAGGAGAGCGTGGAGAACACCGGCGAAAAACCGGTTTCGATCTTCAATTACGCGCGAGTGACGCGCGTCGGCCACCCGAAGGGTTCGGGTTATGCCGCGCTGCACGAGGGCTTCATCGGCGTTATTGGCGAAGATGGGGCTCAGGAAGTCAATTACGACAAGATCGAAAAGGAGCCGCACGGCGTCAAGACCTTCAAGGGCCTCGGCGGTTGGGTGGGCTTCACCGACAAATATTGGGGCGCCGTCGTGGCGCCCGATCAGACGGCGCCGCTGGAAGCGCGCTATTCGTCGGTCGGCGGCGCGCTGAAGACCTATGAAGCCGAAACGGTCAGCGAACCGAAGACGATCGAGCCCGGCAAATCCACCGCGACCCTTGTCCATGTCTTCACCGGCGCCAAGAAGGTCGACATTCTCGACCGCTACAAGGTGGATCCCGGACTGAAGCGCTTCGATCTGCTGATCGATTGGGGCTGGTTCTATTTCATCACGCGGCCGATGTTCCGGGCCATCGAATTCCTGTCCAGATTTTTGGGCAATTTCGGGCTTGGCGTGTTGGCGGTGACGGTGCTGGTGAAGCTCGCCTTCCTCCCGATCGCCAACCGCAGCTACCAGTCAATCGCCAAGATGCGCTCGATCCAGCCCAAGATCAAAGCGCTCAAGGAGCAATACGCGGACGACAAGCACAAGTTCAACATGGAGCAGATGGAGCTCTACAAGCGCGAGAAGATCAGCCCGCTCGGCGGGTGCATTCCGATGCTGCTTCAAATCCCCGTGTTCTTCTCGCTCTATAAGGTCTTGGTCGTCACCATTGAAATGCGGCAGGCGCCGTTCTTTGGCTGGATCAAGGATCTTTCGGCGCCGGATCCGACCAATGTCTTCAACCTCTTCGGCTTGCTTCCCTATGATCCCACCCATGTGGCGTTCTTTGGCCCTTACCTCGCGCTTGGGGTTTGGCCGTTGCTGATGGGCGTGACGATGTGGCTCCAGATGAAAATGAACCCGGAGCCGACCGACGAAATTCAGAAGACGATGTTCAGTTGGATGCCGGTGATGTTCACCTTCACCATGGGCGGCTTCGCCTCGGGATTGGTGATTTACTGGACCTGGAACAATTCGCTGTCGATACTCCAGCAATGGATCATCATGAAGCGCGCCGGCATAAAGTTCGAACTTTGGGACAATCTGCGCAAGACGTTCGGGATGGCCTGAATTACGGCGGCGCGCGGTAAACATCGCGCGCCGCTTCTCTTTTGCCGCTCGCTCGCGGCGGCGCTGGATTTCCCGTGACCGATCCCGTTGAACCCGATTTCACCGAAGACGGACGCCTGCTGTTCGCGGGCCCTTGCGAATTTATATTCGGGAACGCCAAGCCAGACGATTTGCCGCCGCTCGGGCCGCCGGAGATCGCCTTCGCCGGCCGCTCCAACGTCGGAAAGTCCTCGCTTCTCAACGCGCTCACCAATCGCAAGACGCTGGCGCGCGTCTCCCACACTCCGGGGCGCACGCAGCAGCTCAATTTCTTCGCGCTCGGCGGACCCTCCCCCGATCTGGCGCGGCTGCGTCTCATCGACATGCCGGGATATGGCTACGCGGCGGTCGGGAGGGCGAAAGTCTCCGCCTGGTCGTCGCTGATCCGCGACTATTTGCGCGGGCGAGCGACGCTCGCGCGGGTTTTCGTGCTGATCGATGGGCGGCGCGGCGTCAAGGACCTCGACGAGGAGATGTTCGACCTGCTCGACCGCAGCGCGGTGTCCTATCAAATCGTGCTGACCAAGCACGACGAACTGAAAGTCTCGGAGCGCGCGGAAGTGACGGCGGCGACGCAGGCGGCGCTGGCCAAGCGCCCGGCCGCCTATCCGCGCATCGTCTTCACGTCGTCGCACACGGGCGAAGGCATAGCGGAGTTGCGCGCCGCCATAGCCCAGCTGCTCTATGAACGAAACGCTTGAAATTCCGCCGCGCCCCAGTCTAACTGCGGCGCAAGCCCTGAAGCTTCGGAGCCGCGACATGACCGACACCAGCCAGGACGGCGCCCTGCAGCAAGCTAAAATCCTGATGCAGGCGCTGCCGCATATGCTGCGCTATGACGACGCCATCGTCGTCGTGAAATATGGCGGCCATGCAATGGGCGACGACGAAGTGGCCCGCGATTTCGCGCGCGACATGGTGTTGCTGGAGCAGTCGGGCGTGAACCCCGTGGTCGTGCACGGCGGCGGTCCGCAGATCGGCTCCATGCTGAATAAACTCGGCATAGCCTCGCATTTTTCTGACGGCCTGCGCGTGACCGACAGAGCCACCATGGACATCGTTGAAATGGTGCTCGCCGGCTCGATCAACAAGCAGATCGTCGGTTTCATCAACGCCGAAGGCGGCCGCGCCATCGGTCTGTGCGGCAAGGATGGGCGCATGGTCACCGCGGCCAAGATCGCGCGCCCCGCCAACGGCGCCGGCGACCAGATCGATCTCGGCTTCGTCGGAGAGGTGACCAAGGTCGACACGATGGTGCTCGATCAGGTGCTGGGGCGCGAGCTGATCCCGGTGCTGGCCCCGATCGCCCAAGGGCCGGGCGGCGATACGTACAACATCAACGCCGACACTTTCGCCGGCGCCATCGCCGGCGCCCTGGGCGCCAAACGACTGCTGTTTCTCACCGATGTGCCCGGCGTGCTCGATAAGGACAAGAAACTCATCGAGGAATTAAGGGTTGGCGACATTCCCGGCCTCATCGCCGACGGCACGATCACCGGCGGAATGATACCGAAGGTGGAAACCTGCATGTATGCGATCGAACGCGGCGTGGAGGGCGTCGTCATTCTCGATGGCAAGCTGCCCCACGCGGTGCTGATCGAACTCCTGACCGACCACGGCGCCGGCACGCTGATAACGAGATGACCCAAGGAGGCGCCAAGGCGATGCCTCGCTCCCCAAACCGTCGAGTCCGCCGACAACGGCGAAGCCCAGCGCATCGCCGCGTCCTTCGCTTCGATAGACACATTCGTATTCGATCTCGACAATACGCTTTATCCAGCGTCAAGCGATCTTTGGCCGGAGATCGACGACCGTATAACGCTGTTCATGATCCGTCTGTTCGGGCTCGACAGCCTGTCGCTGCGCGCGCTGCAAAAGCATTATTATCTGCGTTACGGCACGACGCTGCGCGGACTGATGACCGAACATGGCGTCGACGCGGAAGTCTATCTGAGCTATGTGCATGACATCGACCGCTCGTCGCTCGCCCCCGACCATACGCTCGCCGCGGCGATCGCGGCGTTGCCGGGGCGCAAGCTGATCCTCACCAATGGTTCGCGCGACCATGCGCTGAAGACCGCCCGGCAACTCGGGATCGATCATTTATTCGAAGACGTGTTCGACATCATCGCCGCCGACTTTATCGCCAAGCCGGAGGAAGGCGCCTATGCGCGCTTTTTCGATAAGCACGCGGTGGAGCCGCGACGGGCGGCTCTGTTCGAGGACATCGCGCGAAATTTGGTCGTCCCGCATCGGCGCGGCATGACCACCGTTCTCGTGACGCCCCCGAAAGGCGAGGAGCGCGAGCGGGAGGCCTGGGAACTCTCCCACGGCGAGGAGCCGCATGTCGATTTTGTCGCCGAAAATCTTGCCGCGTTTCTCGAGTCGATCCCGGCGCGATGAAAGCCGCGGCGCCCTCAACCTCCGTCGACGCGCTCGCGTAAGACATTGGAAGGCTTGAAGGACACCACGAGACGCGCCGAAACTTTAGCGCCCTCGCCCGTCTTGGGGTTTCGGCCGACACGCTCGCGCTTTTCGCGCACGCTAAAGGTGCCAAATGACGATAGCTTCACGTCCTCCTGGGTGACGACACATTCAAAGATTTCATTCAAGACCATTTCGACCGCATTGGCGGCCTGCGTGAGGGGCAACCCAACGGCGCCCTGGACCGCCTTGGCCAGATCCGCGCGAGTGATTGTTTGCGCGCTCAACGTCATATCTCCCCATCATCTTTGCGCCGACCGGCGCTTATGCTCCCAATCTTCTTCCCTGAGATTTTTAATCCCTCGCATCTCTTGACCAGAAAAGCTTAGGGCGACAGGCGCGCTCGCTGGGCCTTTCTGGAAAGATGTCGACGCTCCTCGCTAGCAACAGGGAAAACGACGAACGCCGAAGGATTTTAGAAGCACAGGCTTGAAATCGGCTACACGCCAGAATGTTCCAGAAATGAAGCTAAAAATCAAGTCTAGTTCGTAACTTGTCGTTAATTGTTAAGAATAGCGGCACTTCTTAAAAAAGATGTTTAATCGCATATACTTACCAGCGCAGAAGCGCGGCGCCCCAAGTGAATCCGCCGCCCACGGCCTCGAGCATCACGAGATGGTTTTGCTTGATGCGGCCATCCGCCAGCCGCCGCCGCGAGCGCCAGCGGAATGGAGGCGGCCGAGGTGTTGCCATGGCCTTGCACGGTGATGACCACTTTTTCGGGCGCTATTCCAAGCTTTGCGGCGGACATGTCGATGATGCGCCGATTGGCTTGATGCGGCACGAACCAGTCGAGATCCTCCGCGGTCAAACCCGTCGCGGCGAAAGCGTCCTTGACGACGTCGGTGACCATGCCGACCGCGAAGCGAAACACTTCCTTGCCCTCCATGCGCAGATGGCCGACCGTTTGGGTCGCCGATGGGCCGCCGTCGACGCGCAGCTTGGAGCGATGGCGACCATCCGAGCGCAGATGCGTCGTCAGCACGCCGCGATCGGCGTTGTCGCCGGCGCCCTGCGACGCCTCCAGCACGACGGCGCCGGCGCCGTCGCCGAACAACACGCAAGTCGAGCGGTCGGTCCAATCGATGATGCGCGAAAACGTCTCGGCGCCGATCACCAAGGCGCGCTTATGCGAACCGCTACGCAAGAATTTGTCCGCCGTCGTCAACGCGAAGATGAAGCCCGAGCAGACCGCCTGCAAATCGAAGGCGACGCCATGCGTCATCCCGAGCATGGCCTGTATCTGCGTGGCGGTGGAGGGAAATGTGTAATCGGGCGTCGAGGTCGCGACGATGACAAGATCGATATCGGCGGGGGTGAGCGCGGCATGGGCCAGCGCGGCGCGAGCCGCTTTCTCGCCCAGCATCGAAGTCGTCTCGCCCGCGGCGGCGATGTGTCGCTCCTTGATGCCGGTGCGTTGGACGATCCATTCGTCGCTGGTGTCGACCATCTTGGAGAGTTCGTCGTTGGTGAGCACGCGCTCGGGCAAATAGGCGCCGACGCCCCGCACCACGGAACGCATCACGCTGGGTTTATCTGTCACGGATCATATTCCTGCCGAAGGCGGCGTAAGGAGCGCGGAGCTGTCGCTCGTCTCGTCCAGCGAAGCCGCGTTGTCATGTTCATGGGCGATGGTCGCCGCGTCCCGGATTTTCGCGAGCAGTTCGTTGCGCACCATTTCGTAGCCGATTTCGACGGCGCGGGCGAAGCCGATCGCGTCCATCCCGCCGTGGCTCTTGATAACGACGCCGTTGAGGCCGAGAAAAACCCCGCCGTTGACATTGCGCGTGTCCAGCTTGGCGCGCATCTCCTCGAAGGCGCCGCGCGCGAGCAGCGCGCCGAGCTTGGTCAGCAGCGAGCGGCTCATCGCGTCGCGCAGCAGATTCTTGATTTGCGTCGCCGTGCCTTCGGCGGTTTTGAGCGCGATATTACCGGCGAACCCCTCGGTCACGACGACATCGACCACGCCCTGGCCAATACTGTCGCCCTCGACGAAGCCTTGATAGTCGAGATTGGGCAATCGCGCGTCCTTCAGTAGCTTCGAGGCGGCCTTGACCTCCTCGACGCCCTTGATTTCCTCGGTGCCGACATTGAGCAGGCCGACCGTCGGCCGTTCGACGTGCAAAATGATGCGCGCCATCGCCGAACCCATGATCGCGAGATCGACGAGATGCCGAGCGTCCGCCCCGACGGAAGCGCCGAGGTCGAGCACGACCGACTGGCCGCGCCGCGTCGGCCAAAGCGCGGCCAGGGCCGGTCGGTCGATGCCGGGAAGGGTGCGCAGGCAGATTTTCGCCATGGCCATCAGCGCGCCGGTGTTGCCGGCGGAAACCGCCGCGTCCGCCTCGCCCTTCTTGACCGCTTCTATGGCCATCCACATCGAGGAAACGCGGCGTCCCTGGCGCAGCGCGACGCTGGGCTTCTCGTCCATGCGGATCGACACGGCGGCGTGCCGCACCTCCGAACGCTCGGCGAGCGCGGGAAAACCGGCCAACTCGGCCGAGATCTTCGTCGCATCGCCAAACAGCAGGAAAAAGGTGTCGGGGCGACGTTGGAGCGCCTGAGCCGCGCCGGCGATGGTCGCGGCGGGACCAAAATCGCCGCCCATCGCGTCGAGCGCGATCCGAACCGGTGGGGCCATCGTCGTCTCAAACTCCCGAATGCCGCCACCGCTCCGCGGTAAACCCTCTCCCGCCGCGCCAAGGCTTGATGGGCGAGCGTCGTCGCGATCTTGTGGCCAGACTTACCGCCGCTCCAGCCGCGCGGCACGGGCGCCCCTGGCCTTTACGTCGTCTTTAGGGGCGTGACTTGCCATTTGCCAGTCGTCAGCGCAAGAGCATTATTTGTCGCGAAACGGGCGCCCGCCCCTAGGGACCGTCGCCTTGGGAAGACTTTCTTGCGCCCTGCCGCAGCGCGGCGAAGGGACTGTCCTTCTCGCCGGCGGGCGCCGGTTCGCTGAACCGCGCGCCCGGTTTGCGTGGATAGGGGTCGAGACCGAGCGTCAGGAATTCGCCGACGATGGCGCCAAGATCGATCGCGCCTCCGATCAACGGGTCGGGCGCGTCCTCCTCGAGATCGACGATCCGCGCCGGCGCGGGCTCGTCTTCGACATGCTCTTTCCAGCGCTCGCTTTTCTTGACGGCGCGACGCTGCTCGGCGCTCGCGCTTTTGCCCGAGCTGGGCGGCGGCGCGAAGCACAGATGCACGGGCTCGTCGACTTCCGCGTCGAAATCCTCCAGCGTGACGACGCAAGTCTGGCGAACCTTCGCCAGCAGACGGCCGGAAATCTCCAGCCCGTCGGCCCCGCGGCGCGCGACGCGCAACTGCGCTTCGAGCGCGGTCAGCGCGCGCAAATCGTTCTCTTGCGCCAACGCCGCGCATTCCTCGGCGTTCGGCCGCAGAACGACATCCAGTCCCTCCGGGGGAACGGCGGCGGCCCGCAAGGGCCGCGAAAAGGGAGGCGGCCAAGCTTCGTGAGCATCGTCCTTATTCATCGCGCGATCTTCGCCTTCCGAACCGGCGAGGCACGGGAAGTCTCCCGCGAGCCTTTCGCCGGCCTCTCGCCCCTGCTTCGCCATAAATTAAGGCGATTTGCTGTTTAGCGCCAGCGATGATGCTCGCGCGAACCGGCGCCGCGCGAGATTGATCTCGCCGAGCGGACCGATGAACGGCTTGCTTTCGCTATCCGCCAAGGATACGCATCGCTTTAAAGAAGATTTACCGGCGACGCGCGTCAGGATCTAGCGTCGTCTGAAATTTGAAACAGCGGAGACTAAAATGACGGCGTTTGACTTGCGTGTGATTTCCCGGCGCATGGCGTTCGCCGGCATCCGCGTCCGGCTGACCGCCGCCGCTCTGTTCGCGGTGGGGCTTTCGGGATGTCTCGGCTACGACGGCGTGATCAATCGCGGCGCCGTGTTCGACCAGCGCAGGGTCGAGCAAGTGAAGCCGGGCACTCCCGCGCCGCAGGTTCTTCAGATTCTCGGCACGCCTTCGACGACCTCGACGGTTGGCGGCGACGCCTGGTATTACGTCAGCCAACGCGTCGAACGCGATCTCGCGTTCATGCAGCCCAAGGTCACCGACCAACACGTTGTCGCGGTCTACTTCGACAAGGAAAAAAAGGTCAAGCGCATCGCCGATTATGGTCTCGAAGACGGCAAGCCGATCGACTTCGTCACCCGCCAAACGCCAACCGCCGGCGCCGAATCCAATCTGGTGCGCAGCATGATGGGCGCAATGTCGAATATTTCGAGCCTCTCGCCGTTCTGAAACCCGGAGCCCGCGTCGGCGTTGATGGCGCTTTTGTGACGCGGCCAAAGCGTAGCCGTTGCGCGAGACGCGGCAAACCTCGTGTTTCTCTACCCCGCGCCATGGGAATCGCCGGGCTCGCGAATTAAGGCGGCGGCGAGGCGCCCGCCGTCGATTTTTAGCCGCTTCCTCTCGCTAGATTGCTTTTGCATCCATTCCTTTAGAGAAGCAGAGGCTCTCCCGCATGAGTTTATTGGACGCCGATTATCCGGGATCTTACGCGACATCCTTCGAGACCTTGCGTAATTGGCGCGCCTCCTTGAAATTCACGCTCCCGCGCCGGTCGGGCGAATGGGCGATGGCGGCGCTGTCGCCCTTGGCGCGCGCGCTCGCCGTCGCGGGCTTGCTCGCCGGCGTATTCGTCATCGCGGCGACGGGGGAGCGCGCGGAAAGCTCGAAGCCCACCCCGTCGACGCCCCGGCTCCCGCGCGCCCCTTCGCCGATCCCAACGCTCTCCCAGGATGACAGTTTTCCGCTCGATTCCGATTTCTCGCTCGATCAGGCGGGGCTCACTTGGGCGCGGCGACTGGCGCCGGGAGATCATGGCGACCAGCCCGGCACGATGCGCTTCGGCGCGATGCGGGTTCAACGCTCGATCGTCGAGCGGGTCGTGAAGGCCGCCCGGACCACCGGCTCGGACCCGGCATTGCTCATGAGCATCGCCGACAAGGAGTTGAGCTTCACGTCGAGCGCCAAGGCGAGCACATCCTCGGCCAGCGGATTATTCCAATTCGTCGAGTT
>CAVZKF010000011.1:0-243628 GCA_963775775.1 uncultured Alphaproteobacteria bacterium | reverse complement strand
GCGCGGGGTGTTTCATATGACGGGGCAAGGCGAGGCGACTTGGGCCGATGTCGCGGAGGCGACCTTCGCCGCGGCCGAACTTCATGGACGCAACCCCGTGCGGGTGAGACGCATCGGAACCGTCGATTATCCGACTCCGGCGAAGCGTCCGGCGAACTCCCGACTCGACAACGCCAAGCTGTCGCGAACCTATGGCGTCGTTCTTCCCGAGTGGCGCCGCTCGCTGTCCGACTGCGTTGATCGGCTCCTCTCCATGACTTGAGTCAACACAGGAGCAACGCGACATGCGCGGGATCATACTTGCTGGGGGCAGCGGCACGCGCCTTCATCCCATGACTTCGGTGATATCGAAGCAGCTTCTGCCCGTTTACGACAAGCCGATGATCTATTATCCGCTGAGCGTCCTCATGCTCGCCGGCGTGCGCGAAATTTTGATCATTTCGACGCCGGACGATCTGCCCGCCTTTAAGCGCCTTCTTGGCGGAGGCTCGCAGTTTGGGCTGTCTCTCTCCTACGCCGAACAGCCGCGTCCGGACGGTCTCGCGCAGGCCTATATCATCGGCGCGCCATTCGTCGAAGGCGGCAGTTCGGTTCTGGTTCTCGGCGACAATATCTTTTATGGCCATGGCTTGACGGAACTCTTGCACGAGGCCCGCGATCGCGAACAAGGCGCCACGGTCTTCGCCTATCATGTCAGCGATCCCGAGCGTTACGGCGTCGTCGAATTCGACGCGGACGGCGTCGCGATTTCACTCGAGGAAAAGCCGCTGGCGCCGAAGTCGAATTGGGCGGTGACGGGCCTCTATTTTTATGACGAGCGGGCGCCGCGTTTCGCCGAGGGGCTTAAATACTCGGCGCGCGGAGAGCTGGAGATCACCGATCTCAACAGAGCCTATCTCGCCCGCGGCGACCTCGGCGTTCGGCGGCTCGGGCGGGGTTTCGCCTGGCTTGACACGGGCACGCCGGCTTCGCTGCTGGAGGCGGGCGAATATGTCCGCGCCATAGAGCAGCGCCAGGGGCAGCGAATCGCTTGCCTCGAAGAAATCGCTTTTCGCAATGGATGGATCGACGCCAAGGAGCTGACCGCCGCCATTGGCAAATTCTCGAAGAGCGGCTACGGCGCCTATCTCTCGGCTGTGTTGATGGAGGGTCGGCGTTCCACGTGAGTCTGCATCCGGTTCGACTCATGGCGCTTGGTTGAAACGTCAGATCGGCCCGCCGCGCGCCGCAAACGCATGACATCGGCGCGGGTTATGGTTTAGAACTTCCGCGTGGCCCGCATGGTCGTTCGGGCGCTCCTTGGATGCGTTCATGCCCTTCTTCGCCATTCCTTTCCCGATGATCGATCCGGTCGCGGTCAATCTTGGGCCGCTGCCGCTACGCTGGTATGCGCTGGCCTATATCGGCGGCTTCGTTTTCGGCTGGTTTTATCTGCGCGTTCTCTGCCGACGCGAGACCTTTTGGCGGACGGGCCAGACGCGCCCGTCGCCGCTGGCGATCGACGATCTCCTGGTTTATGTCGCGTTCGGCGTCATCATCGGCGGTCGGCTCGGTCACGTGCTGATTTACGACCCGGGCTTTTATTTCGCGCACCCAATGGAAATTTTTCAGACCTGGAAGGGCGGAATGGCCTTTCATGGCGGCTTGATCGGCGCGATCGTCGGCATGGCGCTGTTCGCGCGGGCCCAAGGGCAGTCCTTGTTCACCGTCGCCGACTTGAGCGCCGTGGTGGCGCCGATCGGCATTTTCCTGGGCCGCCTCGCCAATTTCATCAAGCCGGAAATGTGGGGCCGCGAGAGCGATGTTCCTTGGGCGATGGTTTTCCCGACGGCGGGCGACGCGCCGCGTCATCCCAGCCAGCTCTATGAAGCCGGTTTGGAGGGCCTCGCGCTTGGGCTCGTCTTATGGCTCGCCGTCCAGGCCGGCGCGCTGAAGCGCCCTGGACTAGCGGCTGGACTATTTGGCGTCGGTTATGGTTCGGCGCGAATATTCTGCGAGTTTTTCCGCGAGCCCGATCCCGTGCAGGAGGCGCTGGCGAATGGGCTGACCATGGGGATGGTGTTGTCGACGCCGATGATCCTGGTCGGCGCGCTGCTGATCGCCGTCGCGCTAAACCGACGCGAGGCTCTCGCGTGAACGAGCTTGGAAGGGAGATCGCGGCGATCATCGCCGAGGAAGGGCCGATCTCGCTGGAGCGTTACATGACGCTGTGCCTGCAGCACCCTCGGCATGGCTATTACATGACCAGGGATCCATTCGGCGCGTCGGGCGATTTCGTCACGGCGCCGGAGATCAGCCAGATGTTCGGCGAGATGCTCGGCGTCTGGATCGGCGAGGCGTGGACCGCCGCGGGCCGGCCCGCGGACGCGCGGCTGGTGGAGCTTGGACCTGGACGCGGCGTGCTGATGTCCGACGTGCTGCGCGTCGGGCGCGTGGCGCCGGGATTTCTCGACTCGATTTCCGTCGATCTCGTCGAAACCAGCCCGGTTCTGCGCGAAGCGCAAGCGCGGACGTTGGAGCGGGCGCCCGCGCCCTTGAAATGGCGCGCGACGTTCGGCGAAATTCCGCGCGCGCCGCTGTTCATCCTCGCCAATGAGTTTTTCGACGCGCTGCCGGCGCGCCATTTCGTCAGGACGGCGCATGGCCCGCCCTTCAGGCCGTGGCGCCCTTCCGACGCCTCGATCGCCCGCCCCGAATCTGGCCTCTTTCCCGACGCCATGGGCGGATGGCGCGAGCGTCTGGTCGGACTTAGCGCGGCGGGCAAACTGTCCTTCGGTCTCGCGTCATATGTCGAGAGCGGATTGCCTTTGACGCCGCCGGCGGGGTCGATCATCGAGATCAATATCGTCGCCCAGCGCCTGATGAGCGCCATCGCCGAGCGCATCGTCGCCGATGGCGGCGCGTTGCTTCTCGTCGATTACGGCTACACGGAGACGACGCTTGGCGAAAGCCTTCAAGCCGTCGCGCGCCATGCCTATGTCGATCCGCTCGAGGCGCCCGGCGAGGCCGATCTGACCACCCATGTCGACTTCGCCGCGCTCAAGCGCGCCGCTCTCGCCAAGGGCGCCAAGGTGCAGGGGCCGGTAAGTCAGGGGAGCTTTCTCGGACAGCTGGGAATAGAGCGACGCGCCGAGACGCTGCGCCGCAAGGCGACGGCGCGGCAGCTGGAGGACATCGACAGCGCGCTGGCGCGCCTCATCGGCTTCGGCGAACCGCGCGAACATATGGGCGAATTGTTCAAGGCGATGGCGGTGATGCATCCGGACATGCCTGATATGCCCGGCTTTGAGTTTGATCCCGATCCGAGAGGCGCGATGACGGAACTTCAACCGCTCCACGCGAGAAATCTGGCGCTGCCGGGCCTCGCCCATTGCTTTTTCACCCGAAGCGGCGGGGTTTCGACCGGGGTTTACGGATCGCTTAACGGCGGCGTCGGCTCGCGCGACGAGCCCGCGCTTGTCGGCGAGAACCGAGCCCGCATGGCGCGGCGGCTTGGCGTGGACGCCGAGCGGCTGCTGGTTCCCTATCAAATCCACTCGAGCGACGCGCTCGTCGTCGACGCTCCCTGGGCGCAAGACGCGCGCCCGCGCTGCGACGGCCTCGCGACGCGCGCGAGGGGCCTCGGCCTCGGCGTCACCGGCGCCGATTGCGGCATGTTGCTGTTCGCCGACGCCAAGGCCGGCGTCGTCGGCGCCGCGCACGCCGGCTGGAAGGGCGCGCTGGGCGGCGTGATCGAGGCGACAATCGTGGCGATGGAGCGGGAGGGCGCGAGGCGCGCCGAAATTCACATCGCGCTGGGGCCGACGATCGGCGCGGGGAGCTATGAAGTCGGTCCGGAGTTCGTCGAGCGCTTTGTCGCGTCGGACGCGACCTTTAGGCGCTTCTTCGCGCCCTCGCGCGAAGATCGGGACATGCGATGTTCGATCTGCCCGGCTTCATCCATGCGCAGGCCGCGCGGCTCGACATCGCCTCCTTCGAGGCCATCGGGATCGACACTTACGCCAACGAGGACCACTGCTTCAGCTATCGCCGCAGCGTGCATCGGAATGAGCCGGATTACGGCCGGCTGGTCTCGGCCATCGCGCTGGTTTGAGCGGCGCGGCGGCGCGGGCTCACGGCTCGCTCAGCAGTTTCGCGACGAATTCCTCGATATGCTTCGCCAGACGCGGGCGCTTTCGCCGCTCGGCGCGCAAGATCGCCAGCAGGTCGTCGAAGGTCGTCTGTATGTCGTCGTTGATCAGCACATAGTCATATTGGACCCAGCGCGTGATCTCCTTGCGCGCGTTCTCCAACCGACGTTCGATCACGTCGCGGGAATCTTCCGCGCGACGCTCCAGTCTCGCGCGAAGCTCCTTCATCGAGGGCGGCAGAATGAACACGGTCACGGTGTCGGCGGCCATTTTCTCGCGCACCTGCTGCGTGCCCTGGTAGTCGATGTCGAACAAGGCGTCGCGCCCTTGCGCGAGAATCTCCTCCACGGGCGCGCGCGGCGTTCCGTAATAATTGCCATGCACCTGCGCCCATTCCAGCAGTTCGCCGTTGTCGCGAAGAGACTCGAACTGGCGCTGCGTGATGAAGCGGTAATGGATGCCGTCGACCTCGCTGGACCGCCGCGGCCGCGTCGTCACGGAAATCGACAGCGAGAGGTCCAGGCTCCGATCCTGCAGCAGCATGCGGGTCAGCGTCGTCTTTCCCGCGCCCGAGGGCGAGGAGAGGATCAACACTATGCCGCGATGGTCGGTCTGGAGCGGGGACATGGAGCGTTTCGGTTGGATCAAAAACTCAAAATCGCGGCGTGGGCGCGGCAAGTGCCTCTAACATCCGCCGCTCCTCCCGCGCTACTCGCCTATTCGATATTTTGCACTTGTTCACGCCATTGCTCGACCTCGATCTTGAGGTCGAGACCGATGGCGGTCAGGGCGGAGTCGTTGGATTTGGCGCACAGCGTATTGGTTTCGCGGGAAAATTCCTGCGCGAGGAAGTCCAGCCGCCGGCCGATCGGGCCGCCGCTCGAGAGCAGGGCGCGCGCGCTCGCCACATGGGCGCTCAAACGGTCCAGTTCCTCGCGGATGTCGGCCTTGACGGCCAGCAGCACCGCCTCCTGATGCAGCCGTTGCGGATCGAAGGCGTCGGCGTTTTCGACGAGAAGCGCGATTTGCTGCCTTAGCCGCGCGCGCACGGCCTCGGGCTGGCGCGCCGGCAGCGCGTCGGCTTGCGCCGTCAGCGCCGCGATTCGGTCGAGGCGCCGGATCAGCACGGCGGCCAGCGCCGCGCCCTCGGCGCGACGCGAGACGACGAGCGCTTCGAGCGCCTCGTCGAGGCTGGCGAGGATTTGCGTCTCCAGCGCGGCGCGCTGAGTGTCGTCGTCCTCCGGCTCCACCACCTCGACGACGCCGCGCACGGACAGCAATCCGTCCAGCGAAGCGGGCCGAAGATTGGCGTGCAAGGGCACGTCGTCGAGCGCGTTCAACAGCCGGTCGAGCGCGGCGCGGTCGATGCGAAACGTGCCGGCGGCGTCCGCGCGCTTGGCCGAAAGCCCCGCCGAACAGGCGCCGCGCGCGACCCGCGCGCCGATCGCGGCGCGAGCCTTGACCTCGACCGCGTCGAAACCCGCGGGCGTGCGCAGCCGCAAGTCCAGTCCCTTGGAGTTGACGGTCTTCAATTCCCACGAAAATCGCCAGGGGCCAAGCGCTCCATGGCCGCGGGAGAAACCAGTCATGCTGGCGACGGTCATCCGATGATCGGTCCTTGTGCTGCCGCCGCGGCGGCGCGCGCGGCGATGGGCGCGAAACGCGCTATTGCGGATTAACGGTCGCCGGCACGTTTTTGGCCGAGGTCAAATCCCAGGATTTATCGCGCAAGGGATCTAGCGGCGTGCCTTCGGAAGCGTCGAACGCCTTTGGCCGGCGCGACGTTGGCGACGCGCCCGTCTCGGCGCTCGCATATCCCAGCGCGCTCGGCCGAGCGGCGTCGGGCGTCGCGTCTCGCGCGCCAACGACTTCGGCGGGCAGTTGGTCGGAGCCAGGCGAAAGACCGAGTTCCGCGGCGCGCGCTTTCTGCTCGGCGCGCGCGCGCGGCGAGACGGGGTAACTGGCGACGTCGCGGCCCTCGAGGAGCGCCCTGCCGCCTTCGGCTATCGAACGCCGCCTCGTCTGGTCCCGCGCCCTCGTTGCTCTCGGGCGCGGCGCTGATCATCGTCGTCGGATCGAATCCGGAAAAGCTCTTGGGTTGCGCGCTGGCGAGCGTGAATGTCGGCCGCGCCGGGGCCAGAGCCCGAAGCTGCGCGTCGGCGGTGGTCGGATCGTCGAGTGAGTTCGACCGCGAACAGTCCCGGCCATGGACCGAACTTGCCGAGACGATGCGTCGCGCCGTCGTCCGCCGCCATTGTTCGGCCCGGCGGATAATCGTCATGCCGCTCGGTCAGCAGAACGAGCCGGCCGATCACGCCGGCGTCGCCGTGTTGATCGCGCGGCGCTGGGCGCTGGCGCGGGAGGCGCGACGCCGGGCGTCGGATGGTCCACGTCGGGAGCGGCCTTCTCCTTATTGTCTTGCTCGATGTGGCGCCAGCGCTGCACATTGCGGTTGTGCTGATCCAGCGTCTCCGCGAAGACATGGCCGCCCGTCCCGTCGGCGACAAAATAAAGATCGGCGGAATTGGCGGGATTGGCGACGGCCTCGAGCGCCGCGCGTCCCGGGATTGGCGATTGGGCCGGGCGGCAATCCATCGACCATGTAAGTGTTGTAGGGCGTGTATTTGTCGAGCTCGGAGCGCAGAATGCCGCGCCCGAGCGTCGCCTTGCCCCCCACCAGCCCGTAAACAATGGTCGGATCGGACTGCAGCCGCATGCCCTTGCGCAGACGATTGACGAAGACCGCCGCGACATGCGGGCGCTCCTCCGCCTTGCCGGTCTCCTTCTCGACGATGGAGGCCAGCGTCACCAGTTCGAACGGCGTGCGGAACGGCAAGTCGCGGCTGCGGCGCGCCCAGATCTGTTCGATCAGTTTGCGCTGATCCTCTTGCATCTTGGCGAGGAGCTTCGTGCGCGAATAGCCGCGCGCGACCTTATAGGTCTCGGGCAGCAGCGCGCCCTCCTTCGGCGTCTCCAATATGTCCCCGGCCAATATGTCGCTGTCGCGCAAGCGTTGCGCGATTTGCTCGCTGGTCAGCCCTTCGGGAATGGTCACCGCGTGCAGCAATTGGCGCCCGCTGATGAGTTCGTCCATGACTTCCTGCAGGCTGACGGCCTGCTTGAACAAATATTCGCCGGCCTTGAGCGCGCCGCGCTTGTTTTCGACGAACAGCGTCGCGTTCAGCAGCAAGGGATTATCGATCACGCCCTCGCGTTCGAGTTGCGCCAGCATTTCCGGCGTGTCGCTTCCCGGCGGCAGGAACACGATCTTATCGGCGCGCAGCGGACCTGGCTCGTTCAACACGTGGCGCGCGGAAATCAAACCAAAAATTCCGGCGACCACGGCGACCAGGATAAAGCTCAAAAAGCCGCTCATCACGGACAGAGTTCCGTCGCGCCGCTTTTTTTTACGCGGCGGGGGCGGGGGCGGAGGTTGCCGCGACGCGGTTTGCTTTCCCGATTCGCCGCGGCGCCGAAAGAACCAGGGTTTCCCGCTCTCTCGGGATGATGGCGGTCGCTCGCCGGCCGCTCGCGGCGACGGAATGTCTTGGGCTGGCGCGGACTTCTCCGGCTCCGGCGCGCTCGCGCCGGCTTGAGGCGCGGCGGCTGGTTGCGATCGCGGCGCCGCGTCGGGTTTGGAGGCGTCCAACTTTTCGCTCTTCTCAACGTCGCTCATGTCAGATCACGCCATTCCTTGTCGACATCGCCCAAATCGCCGCGGCGCCCAGAGGAGTTAGAACAATCGCGAATAGGTTACTCAATCCATCTCACTTCGCGAAGCTGGCCGTGATTGTCGCGTCGAAACGCGCAAGTCGGGCGAATCCGCCTCCGTCGCGCCGGGAGAGCGACCGCCGGCCCCGCCGACCACACTATCTTTGAATGTGGCGAATTCACGGACGGCCGAGGGCGCCAATCGCGGCGGGCTTCGTTCGAACGCGCCGCGAGGCCAAAAGCCGCGCTAATCGGCGCGACGAAACACCAAGGATGCGTTGGTGCCGCCAAAACCGAAGGAATTGGACAGCGCGATGTCGATTTTACGCTTACGAGCGACATGCGGGACAAGATCGATCTCGGTCGCCACGGATGGATTGTCGAGATTTCGGGTCGGCGGCGCGACCTGATCGCGCAACGCCAAAATCGAATAGATCGCCTCGACCGCCCCCGCCGCGCCCAGTAAATGTCCGATCGCCGATTTGGTCGACGACATCGACAGCTTCGGAACGGCGTCGCCAAGCAGCCGCTGCACGGCGTTCAACTCGATTTCGTCGCCGAGCGGCGTCGAGGTGCCATGCGCGTTGACGTAATCCACATCCTCGACGGTAAGGCCCGCGCGTTTTAGCGCGATCGACATGCAGCGATAGGCGCCGTCGCCGTCGGGCGCGGGAGCGGTGATGTGATAGGCGTCGCCGGACATGCCGTAGCCGATCAGTTCGGCGTAAATATGAGCGCCGCGCGCCTTGGCGTGGTCGTATGATTCAAGCACCACGCATCCCGCGCCTTCGCCCATGACGAACCCGTCTCGGTCACGATCGTAGGGCCGCGATCGCGGCTTCGGGCCGATCGTTGAAGCCGGTCGAAAGCGCGCGGCAGGCGGCGAAGCCCGCGACGCCAATGCGGTTGACCGGCGATTCGGCGCCGCCCGCGACCATCACCTCGGCCTCGCCGAGCGCGACAAGCCGCGCGGCGTCGCCGATCGCGTGCGCGCCGGTGGAGCAGGCCGTCACGACGGCGTGATTCGGGCCCTTCAGGCTATGCATGATGGATACATAGCCCGAGGCGAGATTAATGATCCGGCCGGAGATGAAGAAGGGCGAAACGCGGCGCGGCCCCTTTTCCTTCAGCGTGATCGAGGTCTCGTAAATCCCGCCGAGACCGCCGATGCCCGAGCCGATCAAAACGCCGGTCGTCTCCTGCTTCTCGGCGGTGTCGGCCTTCCAGCCGGCGTCGGTCAGCGCCTGGGTCGCGGCGCATGCGGCGTAGATGATGAAATCGTCGACCTTGCGCTGTTCCTTGGGGTCGAACCATTCGTCGGGATTAAAGGCGCCGTCGGCGCCGGCGCCGCGCGGCACGACCGCCGCGATTTGGCATGCAAGATCATCGACCTCGAACGTGTCGATGCGCTTGAACCCGCAATCGCCCGCGATCAGGCGACGCCAATTTGTATCAACACCACAGCCTAACGGCGACACGAGGCCGAGACCGGTGACCACTACTCTGCGCATGGATCACTCTCGGAGACGAAGTTTCTCTTCAAGAAAGGCGCGTTTCGAGCGCGCGGCGGCAAGCCCGCCGCGCCGCGCGCCGCCTCAAGTCCGGTCAGGCCGTCTTGGCTGTCTCAAGGAACTTCACGGCGTCGCCGACCGTCAAAATGGTCTCGGCGGCGTCGTCCGGAATTTCGACGCCGAACTCTTCCTCGAACGCCATCACCAATTCGACGATATCGAGCGAGTCCGCTCCCAGGTCGTCGATGAAGCTGGCCTTATCCACGACTTTCTCGGGCTCGACGCCGAGGTGTTCGACAACAATCTTCTTCACGCGCTCGGCGACATCGCTCATTTGCTTTGATCCTCGTTCGATTTCCGCGCCCGCGACGGTCGATCGCCGCGCCGCTGTACGTTTATATCTTGGCGACCGGCGGCCCTTCGGGCCAAAGTCGCTTGCTCTTCCAAAATCCCGGGTCGCTTCCCCGCCATATCAGGCAAACGCGAACCACCGCAAGAGCTCGAGACAGACCAATTCGAATGATCGAAAAGGAGGCGCCCCCGTCGCAGCGAGGCGTCTGGTAGCATACTTCGATCTTGATGGCGAGAGGGTGGCGCGCCGGCTTTTCCGGCTCGCGCCGCGACGAAATGACCAGCTTCAGATCATCGCCATGCCGCCGTTCACATGCAGCGTCTGGCCCGTGATATAGGCGGCCTCCGCGCTGGCGAGAAACACCACCGCCGCGGCGATCTCCGCGCCCTGGCCGAGACGCCCCGCCGGCACCATCCGCAATATGCCCTCTTTCTGCGCGTCGGTGAGGGCGTCGGTCATCGGGCTTTCGATAAAGCCCGGCGCGACGCAGTTCACGGTGATTCCCCGCGACGCCACCTCGGCGGCCAGCGATTTGCTCATGCCGATCATCCCGGCCTTGGCGGCGGCGTAATTGCCCTGCCCCGGGTTGCCGGTCACGCCGACGACCGAGGTGATTCCTATGATGCGGCCATGACGTTTGCGCATCATGCCGCGCAGCGCGGCCCGCGACAGTCGAAACGCCGCCGTCAGATTGACGTTCAGGACCGTATCCCAATCCTCGTCCTTCATGCGCATGAACAGCATGTCGCGCGTGACGCCGGCGTTGTTGACGAGAATGTCGAGGCCGCCGAGCGCCGCCTCGGCTTGCGGCACGAGCTTTTCGGCCTGCTCCTTGTCGGCGAGGTCGCAGGGCACCACATGGACCCGCGCGTCCAGCTCCGCGGCCAGGGTTTCGAGCGCCTCTCGCCGCGTGCCGGAAAGCGCCACCGCGGCGCCCGCGCCATGCAATGAGCGCGCGATATCCCGACCGATGCCGCCGCTGGCGCCGGTCACCAGCGCCGTCTTGCCTGTCAGATCGAACATTCTTCCGTCCCTCACCTATTTTCTCGTCGTTTTTCGCCGCGACGCGGGCCGCGAACCATAAGGCGGCGCGTCGCGAAAACAAAAGGCCCGGCCTCGCGCCGGGCTTTTTTCGTCAGATGAAGGCGCGATAGGCCTCAAGATCGTCCGGCGCGCCAACGCTCATCCCGGATACGCCGGGGACGATGCGCTTCAGCAGCCCGGTCAGCACCTTTCCCGCGCCGCATTCGACGAATTTGGTCACGCCCGCGCCGGCCATGAAGGCGACGCTCTCGCGCCAACGGACGGCGCCGGTGACCTGCTCGACCAGCAGGCGGCGAATCTCCTCGGGCTCGGACGCGGGCGCGGCCGTGACATTGGCGACCACCGGCGCGCAAGGACGCGCGATGGCGGCGTCGGCAAGCGCGTCTTTCATCGCCTCGGCGGCGGGCCGCATCAGCGCGCAATGGAAGGGCGCGGACACCGGCAGCAATACGGCGCGCTTGACGCCGCGCTCCTTGGCGATCTCCATGGCTTTCTCCACGCCCGCCTTGGCGCCCGAGAGCACGACCTGCCCGCCGCCATTGTCATTGGCCACCTGGCACACGGCGCCGGTCGCGCCCGCCGCCGCCGCCGCGATTTCTCGCGCCGCGTCGAGCTCGACGCCAAGCAGCGCCGCCATCGCGCCGGCGCCCACGGGAACCGCGGCCTGCATCGCCGAGCCGCGCAAACGCAGTAGCCGCGCCGTATCGGCGAGGCTCAAGGCCCCGGCGGCGCAAAGCGCCGAATATTCGCCGAGCGAATGGCCGGCCACGAATTTCGCGTCGCGCGACAGATCGAGCCCCGCTCTCGTTTTCCAGCACGCGCACGGCGGCCAGCGAGACCGCCATCAGCGCCGGCTGGGCGTTGGCGGTGAGGGTCAGCTCCGCCTCGGGCCCCTCGAAGATCACCCGGCTGAGCGACTGCGACAAGGCGGCGTCGACCTCCTCGAACACGGCGCGCGCCTCGCGAAAATTATCGGCGAGGGCCTTGCCCATGCCGACCGTCTGCGATCCCTGCCCTGGAAAAATGAAAGCCGTCGACAAAGCCGTTCCCCCTGATTTTATTTCTTGGCGTCGGGGCCGCGACTGCCATCATGGGGGCGAGGATGTCAAGCTTGTCCGGGATGTGGTGGGAGCCGCGTCATCCGTTTTCCGCAGGATGACCACGGCGATCGCGCCCTGTTGCTGACGGGGCGACGCGGCGATGCGCATGGCGAAGCGGGAGTATAGGTCGTTTATCACCGCGGCTCGGTCGCGATCCGGATTAGTCGCTTTCGCCAGCGTCGGGCCCACCGCCGCCCGCCAGACGCCTGCCCAAGCCCGCCCGAGGTGTTCGGCGTCCCCGGTCTTTTCATACTCGGGCCAGAAAGGATCTGGCGTGGACGTAACCTCCGCATGTTCGATCGCCATCCCGCGAAACGTTCCGTCTTGCGAGAACGGAGCCTTGATATCCTCCAGCGTGCGGGAAAACAGTGGGAGCGTCATTCTCAGAAGTTCCCGCTCGTCGAGAAGACCCGCCCGGTTCATATCGACGACGGACCCCCAAAGTTCTCCAAAGGGCCAATCCCAAGTTGGTCTGTCGGGCTGGTCCGCTCCAAAGAGGCACAGAAGCCGCGCGCCAGGGCGCAGTTCCGATGAGCGCGCCGCGATAAAGTCGCGCCAGTCCCGCGCCGCTTGCTGAATGACCGCGTGCCTGGCCGTCTCGTTTTCGCTGAATTCGGGATGGATGTGGTCGGAAATCTCGATCGGCTTATTGCTCAGCCAGTGCAGCGTCCAACTGTTCCAGCCGAGGTGGACGGTTCCGGGGGCGATGATTGGCTTGAAATACGAGCGGCCGACAGCGCTTGGAAAAATGCCGGTCGCGCCCTTCATGTAGCTATCGGGCTCCTCGCCGAGCGCCTGGAATAGGGACGCGAAGTCGTTGGACGGCAGGTCCGTGTGGATCACCGTGACGGTCCGGCCGGGGGCGGATTTCGCGCGCAACGCTGCTATGGCGATACGCATCGGCGCCATGGAATTGCGTCCTTGAGACGAGCCATAGTCCGCGATCACGAGAGTTTCGTCGCCGACCGGGACCGTCCCCGCGACTTTTTCCCAGATCGGCAATATGCGGGCGATCCCAACGGCTTGCATCGCGGAATTGCGATTATAAAAACCGTCGCCCTCCATCGCGGTGACGGTTGGATTTTTAATCTGGTCCATGCCTAAAATTATCCCGTATCCGTGGATGCATCAATTGAGCATGGATAGCGCGAGAACCAAAGAATATAATTATAATACGTTGAACACCGCGTAATGCCCGACCAAGCAAGCGCTGTCCAAGTCCGAGGCTGGCGCGAAGCTTAAAATTTCAAACCCGCGACGCGTCCGTGAAGCCCGCGACATCAAGGAAGGCGTAACCTCGGTAAAGCGCCTCGTGTTTATGAACCAGCCCCCTGGCGCGGGCTTGGCCCGCGAATTCGCTCTCAAGCTCGGCGCGCGGGCGGACGTGAAACAGCTCCAGCCATTTGGCCAGAAGCTCCCGAAACCAGGCCGGCAAGTCCGCCTGATCGCCGAAATCGACGATATGCAGCGATCCATTTGGCGCCAACAAATCAAGCGCGTGGGCGATGGTCTCGCGCCAGGCCGGGATCATCGACAGGGCGTAGGAGATGAAGATGCGCTCGAAGCGCGGCTGGCCGAACAAGGCGCCAGGATCGAAATTGGCGGCGTCGCCCTGGGCCAGAACGATCGGCGCGGCGACCTTGTTGCGGAGGATCGACGCTTTCGCCTCATCGAGCATGACCGCCGAAATATCGACGCCGTAAAAGCGCGCCTTGGGATAGAGCCGCGCCGCGCGAATAAGGTTGCGCCCGGTGCCGCAGCCGATTTCCAGCACCGCGCCCCCGTCCGGAGGCGCCAACTGGTCGATCAACTGGTCGCGGCCGAGCAGATAATGTTTGCGGGTCAGATCGTAGATATGCCGCTGCGGGCGATACATGCGATCCATCAAGCCTTGGGCGTCGTCGGTCATTGCGTCGCCTTCAGCGTGTAAAGGTGAAAGGCGCCGTAAATCGAGGAGCGGTCGCGTTTCGTGAGATCGCGGCAGCGCGGCTCGTCGTACGACCAGTGGTCCAGTATCTCGTCCGGCACGCGGCCAGGGAGCAGCCGATCATCGGCGGCGGTGCGGAAAATCACCCGCGCCCCCGGTCGCGCGGTGCGGGTGATCTTTTCCCACAAAGCCGTGAGATCGCCGTCGTTCATCCAGTCCTGCGCGTCGAGCAGGACATAGCCGTCGAGACTGGCGGGCGGACAGGAGTCGAGATAGTCGCCCATCGACATGTGTTTGACCTCGACGCGGTCCGCGCGCGCGCGAACGGCGTCGAAGGCGTCCCTTTCGAGATAAGGCGGCGTCGCCGCGCTCTCGTCCGCGCCGTAGCCGCGCCCGAACGCCTGCCTTGCGAAGTAGTTGGAGGAAAAATCGAAGTCGCAGGCGAGCCGTCGCAGCCGATCCCGCAAAACCTCGATCATCCCGCCCTCCGCGTCGCCGGCGAGCGCGTGATACTGCGCCGGCGGAATGCCGAGGCCATAGAGCGTCGCGGGTTGCCGGACGAGCCAACGGACCGAGCGGGTTTCGAACAGCGGCGCGAGCACGCTGTCGAACAGGGCGCGCTGTTCTTCGAGCGAACCGGCCCGCAGCATTTCGCGCGGATCCTTGCCATGCGCGCGCGCTAGCAAATGTCCGGCGCCGATGAAGGAGCCGAGCAGCCCGTAGCGATAGAAATTGCGGGCGAAGCGCTCGACGCGCCGCCGTCCGAGCGTCGTGCGGCCCTCCCAATAGGCGCGCGAGACGGGGTCGAGATTGGGCTTGATCCAACGATCGTAGGCCGCGATATTTTCCGCGCGGTCGGCCCGCGCGAAGAAGCGATGAAAGGCCTCGTAATCGGGCAAATCCCGCGCGGCGCGCAATTTCAGGCGATTGAGCGCGACATGCGCGCCGTTGAGGTCGACCGCGGTGATGCGGGCGGGATTGGCGGTCAGATAGCTCATCACATTGCAGCCGCCGGAAGCGATGGCGACGATATGATCATCCGGCCGAATCGCCAGCGCCTCCATATCGACGACCGGGTCTTCCCATATTTGCGGATAGACCAGCCCCTTGAACGCGAAGGTGAACAGGCGTTCGAGAAGCGCCGGCGCGGGAAAATGTCGCGTTTCGATGGACAGCGGCGCCGAGACCGGCCACCGTCGCGCGATTGGTCGCGCTCAGCTTTGCGCTCATCGTCAAATCGTCCCCCCACAGCGCCGGAACCGGGCAGGCTGCTTCAATCCGGCGCGCGATAGCCGATAAGTCGCGCGGATGTCATTCACATGACTGTCAAGGATCAACGCGGATTCAGGCGACGCGAGCCCGCGTCAATCCCGCCGTCTTGATCGTGTGATAAGCGATCATCGCTTCTTCGTCGGTCGCCAGCACGAACACCGGCGTCGCCGCGGCCGGATCGCAAATGCGCCGCGCGTTGCTGTTGTTGGCGGCGGCGTCGAGGGTGAGGCCGAGCCATCGCATGTCGTCCAGCACGGCGGCGCGAACGCGCGCCGAATGCTCGCCGATGCCGCCGGTGAACACCAGCGCGTCGAGCCCTTTGAGCGTCGCCGCGAGCGCGCCAATCTCCATCCGGATGCGGTGGGCGAAATAATCGATCGCCTCGCGCGCGCGCGGCGCGTCCGACGCTTCAAGCTCCAGCATGTCGGACGAGACGCCGGAAAGCCCTTTCAAGCCCGATTGCTCATAAAGCAGATGCTGGAGGTCGGCGACCGGCATTTTGTCGTGATCCAGCAAATAGAGCAGCAGGCCGGGATCGATCTCGCCGCAGCGCGTGCCCATCGGCAGACCGTCGAGCGGGGAAAAGCCCATGGTCGAGGCGACGGAGCGGCCGTTCTTCATCGCGCACAGCGAGGCGCCCGCGCCGAGATGCGCGACGATGATTCGGCCGCAGGCGAGCACGGGGTCGATCTCCCCCATCCGCCGCGCGATATATTCGTAAGACAGACCGTGGAAGCCAAACCGTCGCACGCCCCGCTCGTAAAATTCGCGCGGCAGCGCATAGGCGTCGTTGACGAAGGCGTGGCCGCGATGAAAGGCGGTGTCGAAACAGACGACTTGAGGCACGCTCGGGAAGGCCGCGTGGGCGGCCTCGACCCCCGCGAGATTATGCGGCTGGTGGAGCGGGGCCAGCGGCGTCAGCGTCCGCAAATCCGCGAGAATCGCCGGGTCCACGATCGCCGGCGCGGAATGGTCCAGCCCGCCGTGCACGACGCGGTGGCCGATGGCGCCGACCACGATGTCGGGAAACTTCGTCTCGATCCATCCGAGAATCAAGCGGATCGCCTGTTCGTGATTCGCCAGCTTCCTTGTCTTTTCGTATTTCTTGGCCTTTTCGTATTTCTCGCCGTCGACGACCGCTGCGTGAAAGCGCGGCGTCGCGCCGAGCCCGTCGATCTGGCCGGAGGCGACGAGCCGGGGCCACGCGCTCTCATTCGCGAATAAGGCGAATTTGACCGATGACGATCCAGCGTTAAGCGTGACGACGTGATCGCCCATGAATTGCCTCTTTGGAATTGGGAATGTTCCGCCTGTCCGTTATCATAGGTCGGAGCGGGGGCGCGTTCGAATCGTCGCGCCGCACCATCGGCGAATTTCTTGACGGAGACATGAATCCGCGCGGAACTTTTCTCGCCGAGCGGACTCTGGGCGCGAATTGGGTGTCGACGCCGCCCGAATATGGCGTAACATCAAACCCGCCGCGCGCCCCGGATTCGCCCCTTTCATGCAATTCATCTTCTTTCACGCCGCCGATCTCCACATCGACAGTCCGCTCGCCGGCCTTGGCTGCAAGGACGCCGCCGTCGCGGCGCGCTTCGCGCAAGCGGGGCGGCGCGCGGTCTCGGCGCTGATCGACGAGACCATCGCCGCGAAGGCCGCTTTCCTGTTGATTTGCGGCGATATTTTCGACGGCGACTGGAAGGACGTGACGACCGGCCTGTTTTTCGTCCGCGAATTGGGGCGTCTGGAGCGCGCGGGCATCCCCGCCTACATCGTCAAGGGCAATCACGACGCCGAAAGCCTGATGTCGAAGTCGCTGCCCTATCCCGAGAGCGCGCGGATTTTTCCCACGGGCGACGCGCGATCCTTCGAGATCGAATCCTTGCGCGTCGCGCTGCATGGCCGAAGCTTTCCGCAGCGGCTGGTCGATCCGAACTTCGTCGCGTCCTATCCGGCGCGGCGCGAGGGCTGGTTCAATATCGGCCTGCTGCACACCGCGCTCGATGGTTCGCGCGGCCATGAATCCTATGCCCCCTGCGGCGTCGAGGATCTCAAGCGCTTTGGCTATGATTATTGGGCGCTGGGCCACGTCCACGCCGCCGAGGAAGTCTGCCGCGATCCCTGGATCGTCTATCCCGGCAATATTCAGGGGCGCGATGTCCGGGAGACCGGCCCCAAGGGCGCGATGCGCGTCACCGTCGCCGATGGGCGGGTCGTCGAGGCGCGGCGCGTCGCGCTCGACGCCGCGCGCTGGACGCGGGCCAGCATCGACGTTTCCGACTGCCAGGACGAAGCGGAAGCGCTGTCGCGGATAGAGGCGCGGCTGCGCGACGAACACGCCGGCGCCGAGGGCCGACCGCTCGCGGCGCGTCTCTCGCTCGTCGGAGCGACGCCCTTACATGCGCGCCTCGTCGCGCGGCGCGAGGCGATCGAGGCGGACGCCCGCGCCATCGGCTTTCGCGTCGCGGACCATCTTTGGGTCGAGCAAATCACAATCGCGACGCGCGCGCCGCCGCTCCGCCCGCGCGCGTCTTTCGAGGCCGACGCGCTCGATGTCGAGGCGTTGGTGCGCGAGGCCGCCGAAGACCCTGAATTCGCGAGCGTAATCAATGATCTCGCGGCGCAAATCGCCGACAAGCTGCCGCGCGATTTGCGCGAGCAAATGCCGCATGGCGATGAGGCGCTGAAGCTCCTGGCCAATGAGGCGCGCGACAGGCTCATCGGCGAAATCGCCGTGGCGGAAGGCGGCGCATGATGCGTTTCGGCGGCGCCTCTCATCCGACCCTTGCTTCGCAAGGGCTGCGTTCTCCCACAAGTGGGAGAAGGGAGCGCTTACGTTTGATTGGGTCATCAAACAAAAGAATTTGAAGTTGAATCTAGCGACGCGCATCCTTCTCCCACTTGTGGGAGAACGCAGCCCCGCGAAGCGGGGTCGGATGAGGGCTCTCGCGACGGAATCCTCAGCGGAAAACGGCCACCCCGCATGAGATTCGAGACCCTCGTTTTCGAGCGTTACGGCGCTTTCACCGACCGCGTGCTGGAGCTGCGCGAGGGCGCGCATCTACACGTGGTGCTCGGCGCCAACGAGGCCGGCAAGACCTCGGCGTTGAACGCCATCGGCGATTTGTTGTTTGGCTTCGGCAAGACGACGAATTTCGCCTTTTTGCACGACCAGACGACGCTGCGCGTCGGCGCGAGGCTGCGGCTCGCCGACGGCTCGGGGCTCTTCTTGCGCCGGCGCAAGGGAAGCAAGAACACTCTGCTGGACGCGGACGACAAGCCGCTCGCCGACGATCTGCTGGCGGGCGTGCTCGGCTCGGTCACGCGCGAGGTTTTTGTCAGCGAATTCGGCCTCACCGCCGAGGCGCTCCGCAAGGGCGGCCAGGAACTGCTGAAGGCCGGCGGACGGCTCGCCGAAACCCTCGCCGCCTCTTCGGCGCGGCTCTCGATGCTGGCGAATTTGCGCGCTCGTCTCGACGCGGAAGCCGACGATCTGTTCGGCCCGCGCCGCGCCGCCGGCAAGGAATTTTACGCGGCGCTCGACCAGCATCAGGAGGCCGAAAGACATTTGCGCGAGGCCATCGTCACCGCGGACGCGCTGGCGGCGGCCGAGGACGCGGTCGAGGAGGCGCAAGTCAAACGCCAGTCGCATGGCGAAGAGCACGACAGGATCGGGCGCGACCTCGCCCGCCGCGAGCGCGCCCTGCGCACGGCGACCAAACTGCGCCGGCTCGACAGTCTTCGCGCGGAGGTCGCCAGCCTCGCCGATCTGCCCGACGTGGACGCCGAGACATTGGCGTCGTGGCGCGACGCGCATGACGAGGCGACCAGCGTCGAAAAAGAGCTCGCCGACCAGCGACTCGACGAGGCCGAGGGCGCGGCGGCGATCGCGGAGCTGATGGTCGACGAGCCCTTGCTCGAAATCGGCGGCAAGATCGACGCGTTGCGCGAAAAACTCGGCGCCGTGCGCAAGGCCGAGGACGATTTGCCGAGGCGCGGCGAATCCGCGCGCGATCGCGCGCGCCGCGCTTGGCGAAGCGGCGAGCCGGCTCGGCCTCGCCTCGGTGGAGGAGCTTCTGGCGCGCCAGCCCTCGGACCCGGCGCTGGCCCTGGCGCGCGAACTGATCGGCGCGCGCCGCGACGTCGAACGGCGTCTCGCCGAGGCCGACGACGCGCTGACGGCCGCGGAGCGGGAACTGCGGGACCTCGAGCAGGCCCACGCGAAACGCGGCCCTTGCCCCGATCCCGCCCCGCTGTTGCAACGACTGCACGCCTTCTCCGACATTCCCGCCGACGCCGAGCGGCTGCGCCGCGAGACGCTCGCCGAATTGCTCGAGCGCGGCCGTCTGGCCGAGGAGGCGGCAAGGCTCGATCCGAGCGCCGGCGACATCGACGCGCTCGCGCGGCTCGCGCTCCCCGACGCCGCGGATGTGGAGGCCGCGCGCCAAACATTCGACGCGCTGATCGAGGAAGAAAAGCGCGCGAGCGCCGAGGCCAAGGCCTTGCGGGCGCGGCTGGCGACGATCGAGGACGACATCGCCGCCTTGTCGCGAGCGGGCGCCGCGCTGACGCGCGACGACCTTGCCGCCGCGCGCGCCAAACGCGACGAGGCCCATTCGCGCCTTGGCGCGGCGCTCGACGGCGAGCCCTCGCCAAGACGCGAGGCTTTCGCGGCGCTGGGCGACGCCGAGCGCGATGTCGACGCCGTTGCCGATCTGCTGCTTTCGGACGCCGAACGCTGCGCCCGCATCGAGGCGGCGCGCGAGCGCAAGGCCGCGGAACAGCGCGCGTTCGAAAAGCTCGCGGCCGCGCGGGACGAACTCGCCGCCCGCCGCCGCGCCGCGCAAGCGGAATGGGCGAGGCTATGGGAACGCGCCGGGATCGCGCCGGGCGCGCCCCGAGCCATGACCGCCTGGCTGGAGCGGGTGGGCGACCTTTCGCGCCGCCGCGCGCGCCTTGCCGAACAGGCGCTCGAACGCGACGCGCTGGCGCAAAAGCTGGACGGGCAACGCGCCGCCTTGACGCGGCTCATCGAGGACATAGGCGCCGCCGCCGACGCCGCTCTGCCGATCGAGGCGCTCTACAAGCACGCCCGCGCGAGCGTCGATCTCTTGCAGGCCGGCTGGACCGAGGCGCGCGCCGGAATGGCCTTGCGGGACAAAGCGCTTGACGCGCTCGCGCGGGCGAAAGAAAGCCGCGCCCGCATCGCGCAAGAGAGCGAGCGTCTCCTCGCCGCCTGGCCAAACGCGCTCGCGGCGATTGGACTTGGCGGGCGCCCCGACGAAAGCCCGGCGCAGGCCGAGGCGGCGCTGACCGTCTGGCGCGGCGTGCCATTGCAAAAATCGAAATTCGAGGATGAACAACATCGTATCGCCACGATGCGGGACGACATTTCCGCCTTCGAAACGCAAGTGGCGGAACTCGTCGCGCTCGCCGCGGCCGACCTTCGCGAGCGGCCCTCCCGCGAGGCGCTGGACATTTTGAGCGGGCGCCTCGCCGAGGCGCGGCGCGCCCACGAGCAGCGCGAAACGCTGCGCAAAAACGCGCATAAACGCGCATCGGCGGGCGCCAAGCTCGCACAGCGGCGCGCCGGCGCGCATGAGCGGCTCGGCGCGGCGCGGACCAAGCTCGGCCTCGACGAATCGGCGCCCCTCGCCCCCGCTTTCGACCGACTAAAGCGACGCTCCAGCCTCAACGACGAACTCGCCGCCATCGCCCGCGACCTCGCCGAGAGCGGCGACGGCTTCGACGAGGACGCGCTGCGCCACGAGCAGGCCGATCTCGATTTCGATCTGCTGCCCAGCGAGATCGAGCGGCTCAAGATCGCCCGCCAGCAAATCGTCGACGACATCGCGACCGCGCAGACCAATCTGCACGAAGCAAGCCGCGCGCGAGAAACCCTCGCGGCGGGCCGCGACGCCGCCAGCGCCGCGCAGAACAAGGCCGAGGCGGGCGCGGCGCTGATCGATGTCGCGAGCCGCTGGCTGGCGCGGGCGAGCGCGGCGCGGCTCGCCGCGAAGGCGATCGAGCGTCATCGCGCCGCCGTGCAAGACCCGCTGCTGACAAGAGCCTCCGCGCTTTTCGCCATCGCCACCGACGGCGCCTTCAAGGCGCTCGGCGCCGATTACGACAATGACGACACGCCGATGCTGGTCGGCCTTCGCGAAAACGGCGCCCGCGTGCCGGTCGCCGGCATGAGCGAGGGCGCGCGCGACCAACTGTTTCTATCGCTGCGCCTCGCCTTGCTGGAGCTGCGCGCGGCGGAACCCTTGCCCTTCATCGGCGACGATCTCTTGGCCAGTTTCGACGAGACCAGAACCGCCCGCGCGCTTGGGCTTCTCGCGGAATTTGGCCGCGCGCGGCAGGCGATCGTCTTCACGCACCACCAACATGTCGCCCGCATCGCCAGCGAATTGCCGGGGGCGAACGTGGATGTGATCGCGCTGTAAGGCGGGGCGGCGACATCGCGCAACGCTCAGAGGTTTTTCGGGTTGCCGCGGCTTAGAGCGGAATAGGACTTTTCGCCCTGATCCACCCAAATGACTTTATCGCCTTGAGTGACCACTCGGGCGCAATCCCAAGGGGTCGCCTTGCCGTCCCCCTCATCGTAGCTCATGCACATTCGGCCGCGCGAGATGACCCAGCGGCCGGTGTAACGGCCGTCGGAGCCCATGCCGTCGATGCGCCCGTCCGGCCGCAGGAATTCGACATAGGGTTCTCCGGATTCCTGCCGGAAATGGTGTTGCCGACCAAGGCGCTTCGAATTTGGTCGTCACTAAAGGACTGTTTGGGCTTGCGCGGAGGAAACAACCGTCATGGCGGCGACAGCCAAAATTATACTCGGGTTACGCATAACGCTTCTCCTATTGTTGGTTTGACCGAGGCAAAGAATAAAATGCCTCGGTTCAGGAGGGTGGTCGGACGAAGTATGGCAAAAATGTCACACTTGCTGGCAAAGTTGGTGTAACGAAAGCAAAATTGCTTGCTTGGACATAGGTTCTCGCCCATCATAAATAGGGTGTGCTTCGAACGTGGCTGGTGGAGGCCGGAATGCTTAAAGACAAGTGCTTTATTTTGTTGGTTGTTACGAGCGTTCATCCTCGGGTCCAAGGCCTTTGCCGCGGACGTGGCCGTACCCGCGAACAAACTCCCGGAGCAAACCGTTGGGCCGCGTTTCGAGGTGGAGACCGAGTTCGAAGCGACGACACGGGGCAATTGGGGCGTCTCTGTCCAAGGCACGGGGGCGCTCAAGGGTTCCTTGGATGAATTCGGATTCCGCGCGCGCATCGGCTTCGACTACTCGGGATACAATTATCCCCTCACGGGATCGGAGCTTGTCGGCGCGCAATTCGCTGACGCGCCTTTGGACCAGATCGGCCAGATCGGAAAGATTTACGGTTACGAACCCGGAGGGAGTATTCTGTTGGGCTACCAGTGGGTGACGGAGCGATGGTCCTTGATGGGATTCGTGGGCGCCAGCATCCTGCATGACAGCCTTTCCTACCCAGATCCAACCAATAAGGTCCAGGGAACCGCTTGGGGCTTCAAGTCGGTCTGGGAACTCGATGCGCACTCCCACCGACCAGACCATGTTTTATACCTATGCTTCGTTACAACACCGCCTTTGACGCCGCGCATATCGACACGAGGCCCGGCTATCTCCTCTTCAATAATTTTGCGATCGGCGACCGTCTCAACGTGGGAAAAATCTATCTTGGACCGCAGGGCGTCTTTTCCAGCGATTTTCACGACCGGATTTGGAAAGTGGGCGCGCATTTGACCTTGGAGGAGATCGGTCCGTTTGAAGTGACGCTCGCCAGCGGCTATGTTCATGATCAGATACCTTGGTCCTGGCGCGTATTTCATGCTCAATACGTCTGTGCGGTTCTAACCGCGCCGACCTTGCCCGTAGAGGCCGCGCGAACCCGCTGGGCGCCCTCCGGACGCTCAGACGGGCGCCGGCACGGCGAAGTCGTAAAACATTTGAATTTCATAGACGAGCGCCGTAAGCTCGGCCATCAACAGGAAGATGATCAGGCTCTCCAACATGTGTCCGATCATGCCGTTTGTCCGCTCCGCCGCGGCGTTTTTCCCTTCGATCAAGCGGGTGTTGGCCAGTTCGTAATGATCCGACGCGAATTGAACGGGTTCGCTGAGCCGCGGCGCGCGGTCATATAGCCCCGCCGCCATCGCCAACTCGCCATACAGCCGCTTGGAAGGTTCGGCGAGCGTAGGGTCGAGCTGCTCGAGGGCGGTCGCGACCCTCATTTGAGCGGACTTCATCTGAACCACCAGCTCGGTCATCTTATTGACGTGCTCTTGCCGTTTTTGCTGCCCGCGCGGTCACGGCGTGCGTCAGCGACTTGTCCTCTTCGATGGCGGCCCAAACCGTCTTCATCCCCCGTTCGAGCGTGACGGTTTCGCGCTCCGTCAGCGCGAAGCGGACGACGCCGTCCAGCGCGTCGCGCAACTGCCCGGCCTTGCAGTAGATAAGCGCCCTGCCATCGCACCAGAACACCCGAGCCGTGCGCGTTCCGGCCCGAACGATCGAGCGCCGGCGAAGCGTCGTCGCGCGATTGAACCACGACACCGCTTCATATTCCGCGTTAGGGAGGTCGCCCGACCGGGGACGGCGTCCAGACTATTTCGAACGCGTCCGGACCCAGGCGATTGGTGCTCCTCGAAGAGTTCTTTCGCGTCGACCGGCGTCAAGACCGCCGTCACGTCGCGCGGCTCCTTGATGACGATCGTCTCGCTATCACCGGCCTCGGCCCGCTCTTGAAAGACGCCCCGCCACGCTTGCATGTCGAGGATTGGTTGGTCGCGCTCCAGTAAAGTATCGGTCCATATCAGCCCCTCCTTCTCAATGACGTTCCACACGGCAATTTACGCTTCGCGACCTCATGCGGTGGCCTTGGCGACCAACCCGGGCGTCTCGACGAAACCGTCGATCTCCGCTTGGCGCGGGCGCTCGCCGCGGATACGATCGCGCCGGGCCGGTAGAAACAGAAAAAATCGCCTCCGCGTCTTCGTACCAATGGCCCGGCCCCGCGCCCACGGCCACGGCTCGTTTCCAGACGTCCTCTAGAAGCGAGGGATCCATCAGCGCGTGGACGAAGCCGGCGGCATAGAGCTTTTCCGACCAATCCCATCGCGATCCCAACATCCGCACGCCTTCGAGGAGATTGTGGCGCTCGATGAGATCGATGGACAAATCGGTCGTCACCGACCCGAGCACCATGCCGCGCTTGGAAACACGACGGATTTCCTGAATTGCGCGGACCGCGTCCGGCCTTGTCAGGCGGCATAGGCCGGTCTCGATCACCAGGTCGAACTCCTGGTCCGCGAACGGCAAGTTGGTCAGCTCGCATTGGCGATTGTAGTGTTCAACGGTCGGCGCCGTCGCGACGTGAGCAAGGCGATTGCTCTCGACCCCGAAAGCATCGAATCCCAGCGCGCGCAATCCCTCGACCGTTCGTCCCGAAGCCGAGCCGACGTGCAGGATCTTGGCCCCGCGCCGCAACCCCCAGGTGATCCCGATCATGTCGGCGAGAGCCTCGACCGGAAAGAATCGCTCCAGCACAAACTCGGTCGCGGCGGCCTTGGACCAAACTCGCCCCTTGATCACGCCGTTGCTGGTCGCTTGCGCGGCGTGACGCGCTCGAAGCAAGTCGGCGAGGATCAAGTCCGTGCCCGCGTCCGCCGAATCCATCACGCCATTCAGAGTCGAGTCGAACAGGTAATCGCCGACGATGATGATCCCCGGGAGCCTTCTGGATCGGGACGATGGTTTTCAGCGCGCCGCCGCACCGGCCACCCCGAGGGAACGGCGTTGACGGAGGCCATCCAGCGGTGGATACGCCGATCGACGAGAAGCTCCCGGCCTTCGGCCAGTTGCAGCGGCAAAGCGTCAAGGCAGAGTTGCTCGATACGCTCATCCGTTGCATTGGCGAGACCCAGCGCCGCGTTTCCAGCGATCAGAAACGCGAGCTTGCCCAAGCTACGCGGATCGTGTCGTATGCTCTCGTCGTAGACGCAACAGCCGTCGAAAGCGTCCATCATCCACCAATCAGCGGGGATGTGCTCGCGCCAAAAAGGCCGTTCGAACAGGAGAGTGGCGCGCAGATAGTGAGCTGGCCGATCAAAACGCGCGAGATGTCCGTCGATGGCCTCCCGCAACGCCGGGGAACGCCAGTGGATCATCGAAAGGGCGGTGAGAGGCAGCGCGAGCACGACATAATCGAACATCGCCGTTTCACGAATGCCGTTGGCGTCGATCTCGAGAAGGTATCCGCCATCGGAAAGCGGCGTCACCGCTCGAACGTTTGAATTTAGACGAATTTGCGGAACCGATTTCCTTCAAGAGCCCCTGGACGATCTGATCGTTTCCGCCAACGACGGAAAAAATATCCATATAGCCGTCCACGTCCATCAATACGTTCTTTAAGAAATTCAATCCATTGGTCTTGTGCGGCGGCGCCGCCACGTCGCTATGCGCCATTGTCCGCACGTAGTGCCGGGCGGTTTCGTCGCGCAGCTCGCGCTTGAGCAGCGCCTCCCCGGAAATCGCGGCCCACGGATGGGCATTGTCCGCTTCGGCGACCGATAGATAATAGCCCTCTGGACTAAGCATTTCGGCGCAACGCGCGCGGAACGCTTCAACTTCGTCGCGCGTCCTTTCGCCGAAGTGCCGGGCCAAATCGTCGGACGTCAAAATAATCTTATCTCCGATGACGCAGGGCCCCCCCGAAATATGCTTAATTTCAAGTCCGAGATCCTTGACGATAAAGTCGCGCAATGGATCGGGGCCATGCCGGGAATAATCGTAAATCTCGGCCACCCCGGCCTCATACGGACCGGCGCCGGGAAAATGTCCCGTGACGATCTTCCCGCCGACCCTGCCAGTGGCTTCGAAAATCGTGATATCGCATTCAGTTCCGGCTTTTGCCTCAAGATGCCAGGTGGTGAACAGCCCGCCTGGGCCGCCGCCAACTATCGCCACCCTGATTTTTTGTTGTTCCTCTCCCGCGAATACACAATTTTGTTGAGAGTTATTACTTTAGTCCGCACAAAAGCTCGCCGTTGGTCCGCCTTGAACGCATCGATATCACTCATCGTAATTCCCCCAACGCGCTATTGTAAGCGAGAAGTCTCTGACCAACACAATAATACTAATAGCCTTCGCTTTCGCTTACACTGCACACTCCACGCTTGACCCGTAGCTTCGCCAAAGCTTCTACGTTCGGCCATCTCAAACTATAGCAAACTATCATTGGTCGCGATTTCGGCCTTTCAATTACGTAAATATACCTAAAATGCGCTATGCCACGCTCTAGATATTGGTAAAGTGGTTATCGCATAATTGACACGCTACAGATGTTTCCTGAACATGCGCTCGATAGACACGATACAGCAAATTCCTGCAGTATATAGTATAATTATACATTTTCTCGCAAATACATTTTAGTAATTCGCGCATATAAGTGCGCTAAAGGCGCGGGTCACGCATACGCTCGCCGTGCCTGTTAGCTGTGGCGGTTAATAACTATCCACGCGCGGCCTTAAGGCTTAGTTTTCTTCTTATCTGTGGTAGAACTGGGATATATTCTGGTCGTGCTTTAGTCGGCGCGGCGACGGTAAGCGTTTCCGCGTCGCGCTCGGTCCGCGCCTTGCCGAAGCAAGGCCGCTCCAACGCGGGGCTCGCGGCGCACAACCGGCGTTGGGCGCCAAGTTCGGAACAGATCGCGCCAGCTTTGCTCGATTTAAAAGACGCGCCCTCTATAATCTACGGCCGGTCAATCATGCGAACCAATCCCCGCGACAGGCCGCGACAAATTTTTTCTTTCCCCAAAAGCGCCGCGCGCCAAGCGAAACTCCCGCCTCTCTTCGCGGACAGGGAAAATTCGCCCCTCGCCGCCCCGTTCGCCGCGGCCGCCGCGCGGCGGCGCCTGCCGTTCCGGTCTCGCGATAGGACGGGGATTCCCGGAATTCACGGGAGATTCCTTGCGGCTCGGCCACTCAACGGGTGGCGCCGACAACCGCCCATTTGAGCGGGTAGAGGGCAGGCGCGCGCTCCCATGCTTTTTTATTGCGCCGGCGCGGCCTCCGCTTGTCGCGGGAACGGGCCGCCTTTCGAAACGGCGCCCGCCGCCGCCCGCAATCGCCTCTTTTAACCGATAATTTCGCTTGACGCGCAAATTCCTTTATCGCACAGGGGCTGCGTCGCCTGGTTGCATGAGCGGCGCGCGGGACGGGTAGGTCCGGATTGAGCGGGCCAAAACGCCGCTGCGCGGTCCTGTCGCTTGATGATCGGCGGATATGATTCTAGGGTCGTCGAAAAAGCCGATGACGGGTTTGCGTCACTTCGGCCCGGCTGCCGTTGGGGGGCGGGAGCCTGCGCGTCATGCGTCTTTAGCGCGTCGCGCGTCTGCTCGCCCTTCGAGCGCGGTTTGAGAAAACGCAAAATAATTGAAGGCGCCGCGCGACGCGGGCCTCGAAGGGAGTGGAAGCGACAATGACGACGCCATCGTCGACCCCGGCGCCAAGCGCGAGCGGGAAAGATAATCAGCATCTTTCGCCAAAGTCCGATATTGAAATCTCCCAGGCCGCGAAGATGCGCCCGATCCTCGACGTGGCGCGCGACAAGCTGGGAATTCCCGCCGAACATGTGCAGCCCTACGGCCACTACAAGGGCAAGATCGCGCTCGAATATATCGAGTCGCTGAGCGGGCGGCCCGACGGCAAGCTCATTCTGGTCACCGCGATCACGCCGACGCCGGCCGGCGAGGGCAAGACCACGACGACCGTCGGCCTGACCGACGGCCTCAACCACATCGGCAAGAAGGCGCTGTGCTGCCTGCGCGAGCCGAGTCTCGGCCCATGTTTCGGCGTCAAGGGCGGCGCGGCCGGCGGCGGCTACGCCCAGGTCGTGCCGATGGAGGACATCAACCTCCATTTCACCGGCGACTTCCACGCGATCGGCGCCGCCAACAATCTGCTCGCCGCGCTGATCGACAATCACGTCTATTGGGGCAATTCGCTTGGCCTCGACACGCGCCGCATCAGCTGGCGCCGCGTCGTCGACATGAACGACCGCGCGTTGCGCTCGATCGTCTCCTCGCTCGGCGGAGTCTCCAATGGTTTTTCGCGCGAGGATGGCTTTGACATCACCGTCGCGTCGGAAGTGATGGCGATCTTCTGCCTCGCGTCCAGCTTCGCCGATCTGCAAAAGCGCCTCGGCAATATCGTCGTCGGCCAGACGCGCGAGAAGAAGAACATCCGCGCCGGCGAATTGAAGGCGGCGGGCTCGATGGCCGCGCTGCTGAAGGACGCCATCGCGCCCAATCTCGTGCAGACGCTGGAGAATAATCCGGCGATCATCCACGGCGGGCCCTTCGCCAATATCGCGCATGGCTGCAATTCGGTGATCGCGACGAAATCGGGCTTGAAGCTCGCCGATTACGTGGTGACGGAGGCGGGCTTTGGCGCGGACCTCGGCGCCGAGAAATTCTTCGACATCAAATGCCGCAAGGCCGGCCTGAAGCCCGATCTGACGGTCATCGTCGCGACCATTCGCGCGCTGAAGATGCACGGCGGCGTCGCCAAGGACGACCTGAAGACCGAGAATGTCGCGGCGCTCGAAAAAGGCTTCGCCAATCTAAAGCGTCATATCGCCAATGTGCGCAAATTCGGCGTGCCCGTGCTGGTGACGGTCAATAAATTCTCGACCGACACGCAGGCCGAGATGGAGCTGCTCGAAAAACTGTGCAAGGCCGAGGGCGCCCAATGCGTCGTCGCCGACAATTGGGGTTCGGGCGGGGCCGGCGCGGCCGATCTGGCGCGCGCCGTGGTGGAGACGATCGAGACGCAGCCGTCGAACTTCAAGCCGCTCTATGCCGACGACCTGCCGCTGGTCGAGAAGGCGCGCGTGATCGCCAAGGAGCTTTACGGCGCCGCCGACATCTCCTTCGACGCCAGCGTCAAGTCGCGTTTCGCCGAACTCGAGAAGGAAGGCTTCGGCCATTTTCCGGTCTGCATCGCGAAGACGCAATACAGCTTCTCGACCGACGCCAACGCCAAGGGCGCGCCCTCGGGCTTCACCATTCCGATCCGCGAAGTGCGTTTGTCGGCGGGCGCGGAGTTCGTCGTCGTCGTCTGCGGCGACATCATGACCATGCCCGGTCTGCCGAAGGTTCCGGCGGCCAACAACATCGAGGTCGGGGCCGACGGCCGCATCTCCGGCCTGTTCTGATTGGCGCGGCGGCCCGCCGCCCGCCACAAGTTTCGCCGCGACGCGCGCGCCTAGCGCATCCGGCGTTCCCGCTGAAACCAACCAGCACCAGCGCTCGAAGGGAGCCAAATATGTCGAATTCCAGAATTCCCGGCCGCAATTTTCTGTTCGTGCCGGGGCCGACCAATCTGCCCGACCGCGTGCAGCGCGCCATGCAGGTCGCGTCGGAGGATCACCGTTCGCCGACCTTCCCGGACCTCGTCAAGCCGCTGTTTCCGCAGTTGAAGAAGGTGTTCGAGACCGAGAAGGGCCACGCCTTCATTTTCCCGGCGTCCGGCACCGGCGGCTGGGAAGCGGCGATCACCAACACGCTGTCGCCCGGCGACAAGGTTCTCGCCCAGCGTTTCGGCCAGTTCTCGCATCTGTGGATCGACCTCGCGAACCGTCTCGGTCTCGAGGTCATCAAGCAGGAGCGTCCCTGGGGCACCGGCAATGATCCGGAGCTGATCGAAGAGACGCTGAAGGCCGATAAGAACCACGAGATCAAGGCCGTCTTCGCCACGCATAATGAAACGGCGACCGGCGTGACGTCGGACATCGGCGCGGTGCGCAAGGCGATCGACGCCGCGAAGCACCCGGCGCTGCTGTTCGTCGACGGCGTGTCCTCGGTCGCCTCGCTCCCGTTCCACATGGACAAGTGGGGCGTCGACGTGATCGTGTCGGGCTCGCAGAAGGGCTTCATGCTGCCGGCCGGCCTGCTGCTGATGGCGGCGAGCGAGAAGGCGGTCGAAGCCGGCAAGCACAACAAGTCGCGCCGCGCCTATTTCGAATTCAAGGACATGATCAACGCCAACGCGCAGGGCTACTTCCCCTATACGCCGTCGATCCCGCTGCTGCACGGCCTCAAGGAAGCGCTGGCGATCCTGTTCGAAGAGGGTCTCGACCAGGTCTATAAGCGCCACACCCATCTCGCCGCCGGCGTGCGCGCCGCGGTCAAGGCCTGGGGCCTCACGACCTGCGCCAAGGAGCCGAAGTGGAATTCGGACACGGTCACCGCGATCGTCGTGCCGGAAGGTTTTGACGCGGCGAAGGTCATTTCGACCGCCTATAACCGTTACAACCTCGCGCTCGGCGCCGGCCTCTCCGAGGTCGCGGGCAAGGTGTTCCGCATCGGCCATCTCGGCGACCTGAACGAGCTGATGCTGCTCGGCGCGATCGCCGGCGCGGAAATGGCGATGCTCGACAACGGCATCAAGATCGAGCCCGGCTCCGGCGTCGCCGCCGCTCAGGCCGTCTATCGCGCCAATCCGCTGCTGAAGGCCTAAGACAGCTGAACGCCCGGCGCGCGTCGCCGCGCCGGGCGCCAAACTCGACGAGCGCGACAACGCGCCAATTGCACATCATGCGAGGGATCAAGGGAATGTCGCACAAAATCGTTTTTCTCGACCGTGAGACGCTCGACGCCAATTTGCGCAAGCCCAATTTCCCGCATGACTACACGGAATACGCGCAGACCGCGCCGTCCGAGGTCGTGGAACGCCTCAAGGGCGCGGATATCTGCATCACCAACAAGGTTCCGCTGCGCGAAGACGCGTTGAAGCAGCTTCCGGAGCTGAAGCTGATCGCCGTCGCCGCGACCGGCACCGACGTGATCGACAAGGCCTATACGACCGCGCATGGGATCACGGTCTCCAACATCCGCAACTACGCCTTCAACACGCTGCCGGAGCATGTCTTCGCGCTGCTGTTCGCGCTGCGCCGCAATCTCGTGAACTATCACAATTCGGTGTTCCACGGACGCTGGGGCTACAATAGCCAATTCTGCTATTTCGATTACCCGATCTACGACATCGCCGGTTCGACGCTCGGCATCATCGGCTATGGCGCGCTCGGCAAGGAGATCGAGCGGCGGGCGATCGCGTTCGGCATGAAGGTGCTGATCAACGACGTGACGGACGTGCCGAACAAGGTCGACATCGCGACCATCCTGCGCGAAGTCCGACATCGTCACGCTGAACCTGCCGCTGACGCCGCAAACGAAAAGCATGATTTCGACGAAAGAACTCGCGTCGATGAAGAAGACCGCCTGCATCATCAACACCGCGCGCGGCGGCATCATCGACGAGGCGGCGCTGGCCGACGCCTTGCGCAAGGGCGTCATCGCCGGCGCCGGCATGGACGTGCTGACCGTCGAGCCGCCAAAGAACGGCAATGTCCTGCTCGACCCGACCATCCCCAATCTGATCGTGACGCCCCATGTCGCCTGGGCCAGCAAGGAGGCGATGCAGGTGCTGGCCGACCAATTGATCGACAATATCGACGCCTTCGTCGCCGGCGCGCCGCGCAACATCGTGACCGCCTGAGGCGAGAGCCCTCGCTCCACCCACCGCGCGAAAATGGATCGCCGCGGCGGGCTTCGGAGCGCCTTAAACGAACCGCCGCCAACAGAACGAGACGCCAATGACCAAGAAACTCCTGTTCCTGCTGGACACCGATCCCGTCCCGAGCGTTTTCGACACGGTCGTCGGCTATGACGGCGGCGCCGACCACATCATCGGTTACGGCGGCGTCACGCCGCAAAACGTCGGGGCGCTGGTCGACGGGACCATTTACACGCGCGGCCCGAAGGAAAAACAATACACCGCGATCTTCGTCGGCGGCGGCAATATGACGGCCGGCGAGACTCTGTTCAAAGCGGTGAAGAAGCGTTTCTTCTCCAATTTCCGCGTGTCCGTGATGCTGGACAGCAATGGCTCCAACACCACCGCCGCCGCCGGCGTGGCCCTGCTCGCCAAGGCGAAGCCGCTGGCCGGCAAGAAGGCCGTCGTGCTGGCCGGCACCGGCCCGGTCGGCATGCGCGCCGCCGCCATGCTGCATATCGAGGGCGCCGAAGTCGCAATCACCTCGCGCCAACTCTCGCGCGCGAAAGCTTCCGCCGCGGCGATCGAGGAGCGCTTCGGCTTCCTGCCGTCGGCGATCGAGGCCTTCGACAACGCGGCGCGCGCGCAGGCGATCAAGGGCGCGCAAATCGTCTTCGCGGCCGGCGCCATCGGCGTGCCGTTGCTCGACGAGAAGGACTGGCAAAACGACGCGACGCTCGAACTCCTGGCCGACTGCAACGCGCAGCCGCCGCTGGGGCTCGGCGGCGTCGAGGCGACCGACAAGGCCAAGGAGCGTCACGGCAAGATCGTGATCGGCGCGCTGGGGCTCGGCGGATTGAAGCTCAAGCTGCATCGCGAATGCGTCGGCAAACTGTTCGACGCCGCCGATCAAGTGTTCGATTGCGAAAACATTTACGCGCAAGCCAAGGCGCTCGCCTGAGCCGAGAAGGACCGCGACCATGACCAAGCACAACACAATCGCCAAATTTCTCGACGAACTCGCCAGCGAACAGCCGACCCCCGGCGGCGGCGGCGCCGCGGCCATCATGGGCGCCGTCGGCGCGGCGCTGGTTTCCATGGTCGCCAATCTGACCATCGGCAAGAAGAACTATGAAGCCTTCGACGAGGAGCTGAAGGAGACGCGAGCCAAGGCCGAGGCTCTGCGCGCGGAGCTGACCGCCGCGATCAACGAGGACGTCGACGCCTTTAACGCCGTGATGGGCGCCTATGGCCTGCCGCGCGAGGGCGACGAGCAGAAGGCCGCGCGCGCCGCCGCCATCCAGGCCGCGTTGAAGCAGGCGACCGACGCGCCGCTGCGCGCCGTGAAGGCCTGCCACGAGGTGATCAAGCTTTCGGCCGTCGTCGCCGAAAAGGGCAATGTCAACGTCATCAGCGACGCCGGCGTCGCCGCGCTCGCCGCCAACGCCGGACTGCGCAGCGCGGCGCTCAACGTCTTCATCAACGCCAAATCGATCAAGGATCGCGAATTCGCCGAAATCCGTCTTGGGGAAGTGAACGCGCTCACGGATCTCGCCGCGCGGAAGACGGAAGAAGTCTATGCCGTCGTGCGCGGCAAAATCGGTTCGTAAAAAACAAAGACAGTCGTCGTCCCAGGGAGGACAACATGGACGTGCACGAGTATCAAGCCAAGGAAATTCTGGCGGCCCACGGGGTCGCCATTCCGCCCGGCACGATCGCCTTCAGCCCGGATCAGGCGGTGTACGCGGCGACCGAGCTCGGCGGGTCGCATTGGGTCGTCAAGGCGCAGATCCACGCCGGCGCGCGAGGCAAGGCGGGCGGCGTCAAATTCTGCCGCACCTATCACGAAGTGCAGCAGGCGGCGCGCGATCTGCTGGGGAAGCGGCTGGTGACCAGCCAGACCGGGCCGGAAGGCAAGCCGGTGCAGCGCGTTTACGTCGAACTCGCCGATCCGTTCGAGCGCGAGATTTATCTTGGCTACGTGCTCGACCGTAAATTGGAGCGCGTGCGGGTCATCGCCTCCAAGCATGGCGGCATGGAGATCGAGGAGATCGCCAAGAACACGCCCGAGGAATTGCTGCAGGTGATCGTCGAGCCGGCGGTCGGCCTGCTGCCGTTCCAGGCGCGCGAACTCGCCTTTCAGCTCGGCTTGAACCTGAAGCAGGTGTCGCGCGCGGTGCAGACGATTCTGGGCGCCTATCGGGCGTTTCGCGACTGCGACGCGACGATGCTGGAGATCAATCCGCTCGTCGTCACCAAGGACGACAAGGTGCTGGCGCTCGACGCCAAAATGTCGTTCGACGACAACGCGCTGTTCCGCCGCCGCAACATCGTCGACATGAACGATCCGTCGCAGTCCGATCCGCGCGAGGCGCAGGCGCTGGAGCACGCCCTCAACTACATCGGGCTCGACGGCGAAATCGGCTGCATCGTCAATGGCGCCGGCCTCGCGATGGCGACCATGGACATGATCAAGCACGCCGGCGGCAGCCCGGCGAACTTCCTCGACGTTGGCGGCGGCGCCTCCGCCGAGCGCGTCGCCACGGCGTTCCGTCTGGTTCTGTCCGACGCCAATGTGAAGGCGGTGCTGGTCAACATCTTCGCCGGCATCAACCGCTGCGACTGGGTGGCGCAAGGCGTCGTCGACGCGGTGCGCGCGACCGATATCAAGGTTCCGCTCGTGGTGCGGCTCGCCGGCACCAATGTCGAGGCCGGACGCAAGATCATCGAGGAAAGCGGCATCGCGATCATCACCGCGTCGACGCTCAAGGACGCGGCCGAAAAGGCCGTCGCCGCCTGCAAGAAGGCGGGATGAGCCTGTTGACTTCGAGAGGGTTCTGACGGCGGCGGGCGCGCGACAAAAGGCGCCGGGAGGAAATCATGAGCATTCTTATCGACGAGAAGACGCCGATTCTGGTGCAGGGCATCACTGGCGACAAGGGCAGTTTCCACGCCAAGGAAATGCTCGATTACGGCAGCAAGGTCGTCGCCGGCGTCACGCCCGGCAAGGGCGGCAAGACCGTGCATGGCGTTCCCGTGTTCAACACGGTCAAGGAGGCCGTGAAGGAGACGGGCGCGACGACGAGCATCACCTTCGTCGCGCCGCCTTACGCCGCGGACGCGATCATGGAGGCGGCGGACGCCGGCATTCGTCTGATCTGTTCGATCACCGACGGCATTCCGGCGCAGGACATGATGCGCGTGAAGCGATATTTCATGCGCTATCCCAAGGATCGCCGTCCGATGATGGTCGGGCCGAACTGCGCCGGAATCATCAGCCCCGGCAAGGCGATGCTCGGCATCATGCCCGGCCATATCTACAAGCAGGGCAATGTCGGCCTCATCAGCCGCTCCGGCACGCTCGGCTATGAGGCCGCGGCGCAGATGAAAGAGTTGGGGATCGGCATTTCGACCTCGGTGGGCATTGGCGGCGATCCGATCAACGGCTCCTCCTTCCTCGATCATCTCGTATTGTTCGACAAGGATCCGGAAACGGTCGCCGTGTTGATCATCGGCGAGATCGGCGGTCCCCAGGAGGCGGAAGCCTCGGCCTGGATCAAGGAGAATTTCTCCAAGCCGGTGATCGGTTTCGTCGCGGGACTGACCGCGCCCAAGGGTCGGCGGATGGGCCATGCGGGCGCGATCATCTCCTCGACCGGCGACAGCGCCGCCGAAAAAACCGAGATCATGAGGTCCTACGGACTCACCGTGGCGCCGAGCCCCGCCGAATTCGGCGAGACCGTCGCGAAGGTTCTGCGGGGCGCGTGATTTAGTATCTGTCGCGCCCGATCGCGCGGCGCCCCTCGTCCGTCATGAACCGGATGACGCCTTCTCCCGCGCGTGGGAGAAGGGGACGCCCAAGTTCTAGCATTGTCGTAGAGGCGACAATGTTTGGCGGCCTAGGTCGAACGAATTGGCGGCGCCCTTTCACCCACCCATGGGAGAAGGCGGCTCCGCCAAAGGGCGTCCGCGAGGACGCTCGTCGCAAGCAACGGGCCAAGGCCGAAGCGCATCGAGGGCGCCGCGGCTTCCCGTAACGCCCATCGCGGAGTTCGAGATTTCTGATGACCGACGCCCCTTCCGACATGCTCCCGCCGCCGCGCCCTCGGCCTTCGCCACGCGCTCCGTCAAGGAGGCCTCGGCCTATCTCGTCGATCAGCTCGTGCTGGTGGTCAAGCGCCACATGCCGCAGATCGAACCGGTGCTGCGAGGCTTCGCCGCCGGCTCGAAGCTCACCGACTACGAGATGGGCCGCGCCTTGCAGGCGCAGGGCATTTTGTTCCAGCTCGTCTCCATCGCCGAACAGGCCTATGCGATGCGCCGGCGCCGCCATATCGAACGCGAGCGCGGACATGATCAATTGCTCGGCACCTTCGACCAGGTGCTGGCCGGCGCCGCGCGCGCCGGCGTCAGCGCGGACGAGATCCGCGCGCAATTGCAGACGCTGCGCATTCGTCCGGTGATAACAGCGCATCCGACCGAAGCCAGGCGCGTCTCGATCCTGGAGAAGAACCGCCGCATTTATCTGCTGCTGCGCGATCTCGAATCGACGCGCTGGACCGACCGCGAGCGCAACGCGCTCGGCGCGCAGGTGCGCGACCAGATCGAACTCCTGTTCCTGACCGGCGATTTGCATTTGGAAAAGCCGACCGTCGAACATGAAGTCTCCTGGGGCCAGCACTTCTTTTCCGAAACGATTTTCGATCTCGCGCCGGATTTGCTCTCCACCTTCGAAAGCGCGCTGGAGAAGCACTATCCCGACGAAAAATTCGAGGTGACGCCGTTCTTTCAGTTCGGCTCGTGGATCGGCGGCGACCGCGACGGCAATCCGTTCGTCACCAATGCGGTGACGCGCCAGACGATGCGCGACAACGCGCTCGCGAGCCTCAATTATTATCGCCAGCGCGCGACCGAGCTTGGCCGCATGCTGTCGATCAGCCCGCGCGCCGCGCTGATTCCGCAAATGCTGCGCGACGCGCTGGAGCAAAGGCTCGGCGCCTTGAAGGATGCGAGCTCCATTCGCGTCGCGCAACCAGATGGAGCCCTATCGTCAATTCGTCAATCTCATCGTCTACAAGCTCGACCAGACGCTGCGCGCGACGAAGGGCGAGCCGACGAGCGACCAACGCTACGCCAACGCCGACGAACTGGTCGGCGATCTCAAGGTGCTCGAAGCCTCGTTGGTCGAGGGCGGCTCGGAGCGGCTGGCGACCGATCTCGTGCGGCCGCTGCGCCGCGCCGTCGAGATTTTCCGTTTCTCCACCGTGCGGCTCGATTTGCGCGAGAACACGACGCGCACGACCAGCGCGCTTTGCGACCTGTGGCGGGCGACGCGCGAGGGCGAGGCGCCGGAAGTCGATTCGCCGGAGTGGCGCGCCTGGCTCGACGAGCAAATCCAGACGCCGCCGCTCAGCTCCGAGGAGCGCGAAAGCTTTTCGAGCGAGACGCGCGACACCATCGAAATGTTCGAGCTTGTCGCCGAACTGCAAAGCAAGCTCGACCGCGAGGCCTTCGGCAGTTTCATCCTTTCGATGACGCATAGCGCCGCCGATGTGCTCGGCGCCTATGTGCTCGCCAAGGAAGCCGGGCTGGTGCGCCAGAGCTCGAAGGGCGTCTATTGCACGCTGCCGATCGTGCCGCTGTTCGAGACCATTCCCGACCTGCAGGACGCGCCGGCGATCATGCGCGAGCTTTTGCGGATACCGATCGTCAAGCGCAGCGCCCAGCGTCAGGGCGATTTGCAAGAGGTGATGATCGGCTATTCCGACAGCAATAAGGACGGCGGCTTTCTGCCTTCGAACTGGGAGCTTTACAAAGCGCAGGCGCGGCTCACGGCGGTGGGCGTCGAGGAGGGCGTCGCCATCTCGTTTTTCCATGGGCGCGGCGGCTCGGTGAGCCGGGGCGGCGCGCCGACCGGCCACGCCATCGCCGCCCAGCCGGCGGGCTCCATCCGCGGACGTTTCCGCTCCACCGAGCAGGGCGAGGTGGTGTCGTTCAAATACGCCAATCGCGGCACGGCGGCCTATCAGATGGAGCTGCTGGCGTCGTCGGTCTTCACCCACGCGCTGAAGTCCGAGCGCGAGGAGGCGCTGGTTCCGCGCGAGGAATTCGACGAGGCTTTCGAGGCCATGTCGAGCGCGGCGCTGGCCGCCTATACGAGCTTTGTCGGCGACCCCGATCTCGTCGGCTATTTCCAGGCGGCGAGTCCGCTCGAGGAAATCTCGATGCTCAACATCGGATCGCGGCCGGCGCGGCGTTTCGGCGCCAAGAGTCTCGCCGATCTTCGCGCCATCCCTTGGGTCTTCGCCTGGGCGCAGAACCGTCACGCGATCACCAGCTGGTATGGCGTCGGCTCGGGGCTCAAGGCGTTTCTCGACGCGCGCGGCGACAAGGGGCTCGAACTTTTGCGCCTGATGTTCGAGAAATCGCGGCTGTTCAAGCTCGTGCTCGATCAGGTCGAGAAGACCTTGATGCTAGTCGATCTGCCGCTCGCCCGCGCCTATGCCTCGCTGGTCGCCGACGAAGCCGTGCGCGAGAAAATCTTCGCGGCCATCGAGACGGAGCACGAGTTGACGCGCGCCATGGTGCTGCGCGTCACCGGCGCCGCGCAAATCGGCGACCGTTTTCCGATCTATCGCGCGCGGCTCGCCGACCGGCTGCCGACCATCAACGAAGTGAATCGGGAGCAGGTCGAACTGCTGCGCCGGTTCAGGAACGCGCAAGACGAGACGGCCAAGGAAGCGATCAAGATTCCCTTGCTGCTCTCGATCAGCTGCATCGCCGCTGGCCTCGGGGCCACCGGATAGCACTTTAATCGCAGCGCATATTCCGATCCGGAAAGCCCAACGCTTTCCGGGGAATACGCCAACCACCCAAGGAAGGGGAATTGAGATGAGTTTCACGTTGATCGAGCAGGCGACATCGCGTCTGCACCGTTCGGAGCTGGCCGTGCCGGGTTCGGCGCCGGGCATGTTCGAAAAGGCCGCGACGTCCAAGGCGGACGTGGTGTTCCTCGATCTCGAGGACGCCGTGGCGCCGGACGACAAGGAGCAGGCGCGCAAGAACATCATCCAGGGCCTCAACGACATCGATTGGGGCAAGAAGACCATGACGCTGCGCATCAATGGTCTCGACACCCATTATTGCTATCGCGACGTGGTCGACGTGCTCGAAAACTGCCCGCGTCTCGACGTCGTGCTGATCCCCAAGGTCGGCGTGCCGGCGGACGTCTACGCGATCGATATGATGATCACGCAGATCGAGCAGTATAAGAAGCGCACCAAGAAGATCGGCATCGAGATCCTGATCGAGACCGCGCTCGGCATGGCCAATGTCGAAGCCATCGCGCAGTCGTCGAAGCGCCTCGAGGCCATGTCCTTCGGCGTCGCCGATTACGCCGCCTCGACCCGCGCCCGCACGACGGTCATCGGCGGCGTGAACCCGGATTACGGCGTGCTGTCCGACAAGGACGCCAACGGCAAGCGCGACTATTTTTGGGCCGACCAGTGGCACGCCGCGCAGACGCGCATGATGGTCGCGTGCCGCGCCTATGGCCTGCGCCCGATCGACGGACCCGTTCGGCGACTTCGGCGATCCCGACGGCTATATCGCGGCGGCCAAGCGCGCCGCGGTGCTGGGCTATGAAGGCAAGTGGGCGATCCATCCGTCGCAGATCGAGCTGGCCAATCAGGTGTTCACGCCCTCCGAGGCGGAAGTGACCAAGGCCCGCCGCATTCTCGAGGCGATGGCCCAGGCCGCCAAGGAAGGCAAGGGCGCGGTCTCGCTCGACGGCCGTCTGATCGACATCGCCTCGATCCGCATGGCCGAGGCGCTGATCGAAAAGGCCAATGCGATGGCCGGCGCGTAAGGCGCAAAACTATTCCCTCTCCCCGCTCGCGGGGAGAGGGGTTTAGGCGCCGCTTCGGCGTCCACCGCATTTTGGAACCCGCCATGTCCGACGACCACCGCAAACTCCTTCGCGAAATGTTCGACGCCGCCGTGGGCGCGGCGCATCCTTCGCTCTGCCTGCCGCCCTATCTGGCGAAAGTCGCGCCGCCCAAGGGCCGCACGATCGTCGTCGGCGCCGGCAAGGCCGCCGCCGCCATGGCCGCGGCGGTGGAGAAGCATTATCGCGCGCCGGTCGAAGGTCTGGTCGTCACGCGTTACGATCATGGCGCGCCGACCTCGCGCATCGAAGTCGTCGAGGCCTCGCATCCCGTGCCCGACGCCGCCGGGCGCGAAGCGGCGAAACGCGTGCTGAAGGCGGTCGAAGGGCTGACCGAGGACGATCTCGTGCTGGCGCTGATATCGGGCGGCGGCTCGGCGCTTGCTCGCCTTGCCGGCGGAAGGCGTGAGCCTCGAAGAAAAGCAGATCGTCAACAAGGCGCTGCTAAAGAGCGGCGCGACGATTTCTGAAATGAACAGCGTGCGCAAGCATCTCTCGGCGATCAAGGGCGGACGCCTAGCCAGAGCCGCCGCGCCGGCGCGCGTCGTGGCGCTGATGATCTCCGATGTGCCGGGCGACGACCTTTCCGTCATCGCCTCGGGGCCGACGGTTCCCGACGCGACGACGCGGCAGGACGCGCTGGCGGTGATCGCCAAATATAAAATCGACGCGCCCGCCGCCGTGCTGGCGCATCTGAACAGTCCCGCCTGCGAGACGCCCAAGCCCGGCGATCCGATCTTCGAGCGCGTGCAAAACATACTCATCGCGACGCCGCAGGGCTCGCTCGACGCGGCGGCGGCGGTCGCCAAGAAGGCCGGCTTCACGCCCTGCGTTCTCGGCGATCTGGAGGGTGAATCGCGCGACGTGGCGCTGGTTCACGCCGGCATAGCCAAGCAGATCGCGCTGCACGGCCAGCCGTTCGAGCCGCCGGTCGCGATCATCTCGGGCGGCGAGACCACGGTGACCGTGCGCGGCAAGGGCAAGGGCGGACGCGACGCCGAATTTCTGCTGGCGCTGACGCTGGCGCTGGAAGGCTTTGGCGGAATATCGGCCATCGCCTGCGACACCGACGGGATCGACGGCAGCGAGGACAACGCCGGCGCGATCATGACGCCGGACAGTTTCGCGCGCGCCCAAAAGGCGGGCGTGGATCTGAAGGCGCTGTTCGCCAATAATGACGCCTATACGGCGTTCGAGAAGCTCGGCGACCTCGTCGTCACCGGCGCGACGCGCACCAATGTCAATGATTTTCGCGTGATATTGGTGCCGAAGCGGGTGTAAGCTCCGCGCATGACCCTCCTCATGCCCGCGCCCGAGCCGGAAATCCTCTCGCGTCGCGACGAGATTGTGGCGCGGCTGCGGGCAATTCTCCCCGCGCAAAGCGTGATCGCCGACGAGACCGCGCGCCGCGCCTATGACTGCGACGCCTTCACCATGTATCGCGCGCTGCCGCTGGTCGTCGCGCTGCCGGAAACGGTCGCGCAGGTGCAAGCGATCATGGCGCTGGCGCAGGAGATGAATGTGAAGATCGTGCCGCGCGGCGCCGGCACGTCGCTGTCGGGCGGCTCGATGCCGCTGGAGGACGGCATTCTTTTGGGGATGTCGAAGTTCAACCGCATCCTCGAAATCGACTACGAAAACCGCTGCGCGCGCGTGCAGCCCGGCGTGCAGAATCTGGCGATCTCCAAGGCGGTGGAGGCCGAGGAGCTTTTATTACGCGCCGGATCCCTCGTCGCAGATCGCCTGTTCGATCGGCGGCAATGTCGCCGAGAACGCCGGCGGCGTGCATTGCCTGAAATATGGCCTCACCACCAATAATATTCTGGGGCTCGAAGTCGTGCTGATGGGCGGCGAGATCATCCGTCTCGGCGGCAAGCATCTCGACAGCGAACTATACGACCTGATGGGTTTGATGACCGGCTCGGAAGGGTTGCTCGGCGTCGTGACCGAGGTCACCGTGCGCATCCTGCGCAAGCCACCGACGGCGCGCGGGCTTTTGCTGGGCTTTGCCAGCGTTGAGGACGGCGCGCGTTGCGTTGGCGCGATTATTTCGCGCGGCATTATTCCCGGCGGCCTCGAGATGATGGACAAGGCCACGATCGACGCGGTGGAGCGATTCCAGCCCTGCGGCTATCCATCCGACGCGGCGGCGCTGGTGATCGTCGAACTCGATGGAACGGCGGCGGAGGTGGATTCGCTCGTCGGCGTCGTCGAGGAAATCGCCTTTGCCTCGGGCGCGACGACGACGAAGGTTTCGACCAGCGAGGCCGAGCGGCTGCGATTTTGGGCCGGGCGCAAAAACGCCTTTCCGGCGGTGAGCTGCATCGGCCCCGATTATCTTTGCATGGACGGCACGATCCCGCGCGGAAAGCTCCCCGAGGTGCTGACCGGCATGGAGGCGCTGGCGCGCGAGCACGGGCTGCGCGTCGCCAATGTGTTTCACGCCGGCGACGGCAATCTGCATCCGCTCATTCTCTACGACGCGTCGATCGACGGCGACATCGCGCGGGCGGAGGCGCTCGGCGCCGATATTTTGCGGCTCTGCGTCGCGGTCGGCGGCGTGCTGACCGGCGAGCATGGCGTCGGCGTCGAAAAGCGCGATCTGATGGGCGAAATGTTCAACGAGGTCGATCTGGCGCAGCAGATGCGCGTCAAATGCGCCTTCGATCCCGCCGGGCGGCTCAATCCCGGCAAGGTGTTTCCGACGCTGCGCCGCTGCGCGGAACTGGGCATGATGCATGTCGTCGCCGGCGCCATGCCCTTTCCCGATCTGCCGAGGTTCTGACGATGACGCGCCTCGCTCCGCGAGACGAAGCGGAACTCGCCGAGGCCATTCGCGCGGCGAACGCCAGCGGCGCGCCGCTTAAACTCACCGGCGCCGGCTCCAAGACCCAGCTAGGCCGCCCCGCGACCGGCGAGGAACTCTCGCTCGCAGCGCTCGAAGGCGTGACGCTTTACGAGCCGGAAGAGCTGGTGATCTCCGCGCGCGCCGGCACGCCGCTCGCGAAGATCGAGGCGCTGCTGGAGGCCCACGGCCAGCATCTCGCGTTCGAGCCGATGGATTACGGTCCCTTGCTCGGCCTCGCCTCGGGTGAGGGCAGCATCGGCGGCCTTGTCGCCGTGGGCGGCGGCGGTCCGCGCCGCATCAAGGCGGGCGCCCTGCGCGATCATCTCTTGGGCTTTCGCTGCGTCACCGGGCGCGGCGAGATCGTCAAATCCGGCGGCCGCGTGATGAAGAACGTCACCGGCTACGATCTCTCCAAACTCGTCGCCGGCTCCCACGGCACGCTGGCGGCGCTGACCGAAGTCACCTTCAAGGCGCTTCCCAAACCCGAGACCGAACAGACGCTGCTGCTCACGGGGCTTTGCGAAGAAGCCAGCCTCGCGGCGCTACGCGCGGCTTCCGGCTCGCCATATGAGCCGAGCGGGTTGGCGCTGCTGCCGAGGCTCGCCGCGCCGCTTCGCCTCGACGTGAACGCGGCGGCGATTCGCCTTGAGGGGCCGGCGATTTCCGTCGCGCGGCGGCTTGACGATTTGCGCGCCTTGCTGGCCGAGCGCGGCGGAGCCTTCGAGACATTGCCGCAAGCGGAGTCCGCCGCTTTGTGGCGGGCGCTGCGCGACGCGGCGCCGGTCGCGGGCGAGCCTGGGCAGGTTTGGCGCGTTTCGGTCGCGCCCACCGACGGTTATACTCTGGTCGCCGGATTGCGCGAGGCCGAGGCGCCCCTGCTCGCGCATTTTTACGACTGGGCGGGCGGTCTGGTTTGGCTGTGTTTCGAGCCCGCGCCGGACGCTCATGCCGCGCTGTTGCGAACGGTGATCGGCCGACTCGGCGGCCACGCCACGCTCATTCGCGCGAGCGCCGAGGTTCGCGCGGCGGTCGATGTGTTCCAGCCGCAACCGCCGGCGCTGGCGGCGCTGACGCGGCGCGTGAAGGAAAGTTTCGACCCCGCGCATATTCTGGAGCGCGGCCGCCTGCGCGCGGAGTTCTAACGCGATGCAAACGCATTTCTCATTGGCCGCTCTCGCCGACCCCGACATGGCGCGGTCGGAAAAGATTTTGCGCGCCTGCGTGCATTGCGGCTTTTGCACCGCGACCTGCCCGACGTTTCTGCTCACCGGCGACGAACTCGATTCGCCGCGCGGGCGCATCTATCTGATCAAGGAAATGCTGGAGAACGAGCGCCCCGCCGACGCGCGCACGACGCGCCATATCGACCGCTGCCTCTCCTGTCTTTCCTGCATGACCACCTGTCCATCGAGCGTGCATTACATGCATCTCGTCGATCACGCCCGCGCCCATATCGAGCAGACTTTTTCGCGCCCGTTGAGCGAGCGGTTTTTGCGCGGCGCTCTGGCTTTCGTTCTGGCGCGGCCAAGGCTGTTTCGCCTTGCCCTGCGCGCGGCGGCGCTGGCGCGGCCTTTCGCCAAGGCGCTGCCGGGCGGCTGCGCGGCCTCGTCGCGATGGCGCCCGAGCGCCTGCCGGCGCCCTCGACGGTCGACCGGCCGCAAGTGTTTCCATCACAGGGCGCGCGCAAGATGCGCGTCGCCTTGCTCAATGGCTGCGCCCAGACCGTGCTCGACACGCGCATCAACGAGGCCACGATACGGCTCCTGACCCGCCATGGCGTCGAGGTCGTGGTCGCGCGCGGCGCGGGCTGTTGCGGCGCGCTGGCGCATCATCTCGGCAAAACGCGGGAGTCCCGCGCCTTCGCCGCGCGCAACATAGAGGCCTGGTCGCGCGAGATCGAGGCGGGCGGACTCGACGCGGTCGTCATCAACACCTCGGGCTGCGGCGTGACCGTGAAGGATTACGGCTTCATGTTCCAGGATGACGCGCGGCTGGCGGCAAAGGCGGCGCATATCTCCGCGATCGCGCGCGATGTGAGCGAGATCCTGGCCGAGATCGACTTTACGCCGACGGGAACGACCCCGCCGCTGCGCGTCGCCTATCACGCCGCCTGCTCGCTGCAACATGGGCAGCGGATAACGGGGCAACCGCTCGCCTTGCTGAAGGCCGCCGGCTTCGCCGCGATGGCGGTTCCCGAAGGCCATATCTGCTGCGGTTCGGCCGGCACTTACAATCTGCTACAGCCGGAACTGGCCGAACAACTGCGCGCGCGCAAGGTGGGCAATATCGAATCGCTGGCGCCCGACGTCATCGCCGCCGGCAATCTCGGCTGCATGATCCAGATCGGCGGCGGAACCGATGTTCCCGCCCTGCATCTGGTGGAGCTTTTGGACTGGGCCAGCGGCGGGCCTCGCCCGGAAGCGCTCGCGTCCGCCTAATATTTAGGCTGTCGCTTGCATTGCGCCAGCGGCGCTTGGGCCTTAAGTCGAATTGTGGCCATCCGAAGCAAGAACTCTAATTAAAAGGGAGATTCCGATGAAAATTTCCGCCCGCAACGCGCTCAAGGGCAAGGTCGTCGACATCAAAAAAGGATCGACGACCGCCCATGTGCAGATTGATGTCAACGGCTCCATTGTGACCGCTTCGATCACCAATGAGGCCGTCGACGAATTGGATCTCAAAGTCGGCCAATCCGTTCACGCGGTGATCAAATCCTCCGACGTGATGGTGGCCGTTCCCTGAGAGAGGCGCCTCGATAGCGCGCATGAAGGGCTGGCGCCCGGTTTGATCCGATGGTTGCGAGCGGGTCGATCCGTTCCGTTTTGAAACGGAAGTGGATCACCCAACGCAATCATCGGGAAACACGCCATGCCGCGCCTTATTGTCAATGTGAACCACGCCTATTCCGCCAACCGGCCGGCGCGAAAGTTCGGCCCGACCGGGCGGCCCATCCGCGACTTGGATGCGCTGATCCAAGACAATGAAGCGCGGGAAGCCCTGATCGACCCGCGTGTTCTGGCGGCGGATAGCGCTGTTGATCCTCGTCGCCGGCTTGGTGCTGGCCCTCGCATGGTGGCGCGTGATTCACTTTCCGCATTAGAGCAAGCGCTTAAACAAGCTCCGCCTGGACCGACAACTCATGAGCAATTCCTCCCGATGCGACGAGACCTGGCGCAAGCGCTGAGCGAAGCCGGGCGCGCGCATGGCGAAGGACGACTTGTTGACGCCGAGCATCGCTACATGGCGATTCTAAAGGCGCATCCCACTTGTTTCGACGCGCTACATTTTCTGGGCATTGTCCGCTCCCAGCAGGGACGCGACGCCGAGGCGCTGGCGCCGTTGCGGGCGGCGCTCGCGCTGCATCCAAGGGATGCGTCGGCGCTATCGAATTTCGGGCTCATTTTGCGAAAAATGGGCCGAGTGGAGGAAGCGCTGGCCTGTATCGACAAGGCGCTCGAACTCGCGCCGAACCACGCCGAGGCGCTCAACAACCGCGGCAATGCGCTGACCGAATTGGGTCGCCCGGCCGAGGCGCTGGAGAGTTACGAAAAAGCGCTGGAGATCCGACCGGGCTACGCCGAGGCGCTGAACAATCGCGGAAGCGCGCTGCGAGACTTGAAGCGCGGGCAAGAGGCGCTCGCGAGCTACGAGCGGGCGCTCAAAATCAGGCCGGACCACGCGGCGACGCTGAACAATCGCGGCGTCGCGTTGCAAGATTTGAAGCGCCTGGACGAGGCGTTGGCGAGCTATGATCACGCGCTGAAGGCCAGGCCGGCTTACGCCGAAGCGCTCAACAATCGCGGCCTGGTGTTACTGGAACTCAACCGGCCCGCCGAGGCGCTGGCGAGCTACGAGCGGGCGCTCGACGCCCGGCCCGGTTATGGCGAGGCGCTTTATAACCGCGGCTGGACAGCCCTGCTGATGGGCGATTTCGAAACGGGCTGGGCGGGTTACGAGCATCGCTGGAACCGCAAGGACGCCGAGCGGCGCCGGTTGAACACCCCCTTTCCGAACTGGACCGGCGAAGACCCGCGGGGCAAGCGCATCGTCGTTTACGAGGAGCAGGGCCTCGGCGACGTCATCCATTTCTCGCGCTATTTGCCCTTGCTGGCGGCGCGCGGCGCGAGCGTGAGTTTCCTCGTTTGCGCGCCGATGCATCGGCTGTTGCGTTCTCTCGCGCCCACGATACGCCTCCTCGACGCGCCGCCGGCAGGCGAGACGTTCGATTTCCAATGCGCCCTGGCGAGCCTGCCGCTGGCCTTCAAGACGACGCCCGACTGGGCGCCCGCCAACGTCCCATATTTGTTCCCGGAGGCGGCGCTGGCCACCCGCTGGCGCGCGCGGATCGGCGACCACGGCTTTCGGATCGGCGTTTGCTGGCAAGGCAATCCGCTCAGCAAAAACGACGTCGAGCGCTTTGTTCCGTTGCGATGCTTCGCCCCGATCGCCGCCATCCCCGGCGCGCGGCTGATCTCGTTGCAAAAGACGCATGGGCTCGATCAACTCGCCGACCTGCCCGCGGGGCTGAAGGTCGAGACGCTTGGCGAGGAGTTCGATGGAGGGCCGGACGCCTTCGTCGACGCGGCGGCGGCGATGTCCTGTCTCGATTTGATCGTCACGGCCGACACGGCCGTCGAACATTTGGCGGGCGCGCTGGGGCGGCCTGTGTTCGCCGTTCACAAGCTCGTCCCGGATTGGCGGTGGATGCTGGGCCGCTCCGACAGCCCGTGGTATCCGACCATGACGCTCTACCGCCAAGAGCGCCGCGGCGATTGGGACGAGGTCTTCGCGCGCGTCGCGGCGGATGTCGCCAAGCTCGCCGCGCCGCTTTAGCTTTTCGCGCGCATTGACTAAATTCCTGTTTTGACGCGTTTTGCTAATGCGAACCGGTTTCCACTTCGTTCGAAAACGCTTTAGAAGAGCGCGATGATTCTCGCTGGACGCATCCCCACATGACCGACACGACCTGCCCCTGCCGCCTGCGCGACGCGGTTCCGCTGCCTTATTCCGCCTGCTGCGCGCCCGTTCTCGAAGCGGGCGAGCCGGCGCGGACGGCGCAAGCCCTGATGCGGGCGCGCTACAGCGCCTTCGCGCTCGGCAAGATCGATTTCCTGTACGAGTCGCTGGCGCCGGAGGCGCGCCACGATTTCGACCGCAAGGCGGTGGCTCACTGGGCGTCGCAGTCGCAATGGTTGGGGCTCGACATTCTCTCGACCGAACAGGGCGAGGCGGGCGACGCGACGGGCTTCGTCGAATTCGTCGCGCATTTCATTCTCGACGGAGAACAGCGCGCGCATCGCGAACGCTCGCTGTTTCGCTTCGACGCGGAAGACGGGCGCTGGTATTTCGTCGACGAAGCCAATCGCAAGCCGGCGCCGATCGTCAAGGGCGCGCAGCCCGGACGCAATGACCCCTGCCCCTGCGGCTCCGGCAAGAAATATAAGAAGTGCTGCGGCGCGGCGGCTTGAGAAAAGCTTTTTCAGCGTCCAAATCGCGCGCGGGCCGGTTTAGCGCCAGCGCCGAAATGGCGAGAATGAGCCCGACGAAGCCCAGCAAAAGCGTCGAGATCGCATTGACCTCGGGCGTCACGCCGAGCCGCACTTGCGAATAAATCCGCATCGGCAGCGTCGTCGACCCCGGTCCCGTGGTGAAACTGGCGATCACGAGATCGTCGAGCGACAGCGTGAAGGCCAGCAGAAAGGCGCTGGCGAGCGACGGCGCTATCGCCGGCAGCACGACCAGCGCGAAGGCCCCGCATCGGCGTCGCGCCGAGATCCATCGCCGCTTCCTCTTGCGACGGGTCGCACCCGCGCAGCGCCGCCAGCAACACGACGCTGGCGAAGCACATGGTGAAGGTCGCATGGGCGATCACCAGCGTGACAAAGCCGCGCTCGAAGCCAAAGGCGACGAAGGCGCTCAGCAAGGCGAGGCCCAGCACGACCTCCGGCAACACGAGGGGCGCGTATACCGCGCCAAGGAACAGCCCGCGCGTGCGAAAGCCGCCAAAGCGCGCCAAGGCCACCGCCGCGGCGAGGCCAAGCAGCGTGGCTATGGCCGCCGACAGAGCCGCGGCGGAAAGACTGATCTTGGCGGCGTTCAGCATCGCCGCGTCGTCCAGCAGCGCCACGTACCATTTGGTGGAAAACCCGCCCCAGACCGTCACGAGTTTCGACGCGTTGAAACTCATCGCCGCGAGAATCAGGATCGGCCCGTAAAGAAAGGCGAAGCCCAGCAGCAGGACGAAGAAGCGGGCGAATCTCACGACGGCTCCTCCTCGGCGCGAAGCCGCGCGCGCTCGGCGACGAGCAGCGGGCCAATGAGCAGCGCGAGCAAAATGATCGCGGCGGCGCTGGCCGCCGGCCAGTCGCGATTGGCGAAAAAGTCGTTCCACAGCGTGCGGCCGATCATCAGCGTCTCGGAGCCGCCGAGCAGATCGGGGATCACGAATTCGCCGACCGCCGGAATGAACACCAGCAGACAACCGGCGATCACGCCTGGCCGCGACAAGGGCAGCGTGACGCGCCAGAACACTTGCAAGGGCGAGGCGCCAAGGTCCGCCGCCGCCTCGCGCAGCGCGGGATCCTGGCGCTCCAGCGCCGAATAGAGCGGCAGCAGCATGAACGGCAGATAGCTGTAAACAATGCCGATGACGACGGCGGTATTGGTCGCGTAGATCGAGAGCGGCGCGTCGATGATATGCAGCGACATCAGCGCATGATTGATCAAGCCTTCGTCTTTCAACAAGGCGATCCAGGCGTAGACGCGGATCAAGAAGCTCGTCCAGAACGGCGCGACCGCGAGCCCGATCAGCAGGGGTCTCAATCGGCGCGGCGCGCGCGCCATCGCCAGCGCGAAGGGAAAGGCGACCATCAGCATGATCGCCGTGGAGACGCCGGCGATGAGGAGCGAGGTGAGATAGGAATCGAGATAGAGCCGATCGTCGGCGAGCGCGCGATAGGCGTCGAAGCCGAGAGTCCGCAGCTTGGCGACGACGCCAGCCAGTCCGTCGTCGATGCTGAAGGTGGGTTCGTACGGCGGGCGCGTCTCGGCCGGATGCGACAGCGAGATCTTGGCGATCAGCGCCATTGGGGCGAGAAAGAAAACGATGATCCACAGATAGGGCGCCGCCAGCACGGCGCGCTGTCCGCTTGAGAGCTTTTTGCGTGAGCGGTCATTCGGCCTCCGCGAACAACACGCCGGCGTCCGGCGCGATCACGAGACGCACGGCCTCGCCAAGCGAAAAGCGGCTTCCATTGGCGCAGGAAACGCGCAGCGCCTCCCGCCCGGCGACGCCAATGCGCAATTGCGTGGTCTCGCCGCGAAAGGCGATGTCCTCGACGACGCCGGGAACGCCCTCGCCATCGCGCGCGACGACGATCTGTTCGGGCCGCAGCGACAGCGCCGCGCGGGCGCCGTCTCGCAACGCGCAATCGGCGCGCTTCAACCGGCCGAACGGCGCGACGAACCAGCCGCCGTCGTCTCGCGCGACAAAACCCTCGATCATATTGGTCGCGCCGACGAAGCCGGCGACGAAGCGACTTGCCGGGCGCTCGTAAATCTCGGGCGGCGAGCCGATCTGCTCGATCTTGCCAGCGCGCATCACCGCGATGCGGTCGGCGAGCGCCAGCGCCTCGTCCTGATCGTGGGTGACGATCACGAAGCTGGTTTTCAAGCCGCCGCTGAATGTCCTTGAGCTGGAACTGCGTCTCCTCGCGCAGTTTGCGGTCGAGCGCGGCGAGCGGCTCGTCGAGCAGCAGCAGCGACGGCCCCGGCGCCAGGGCGCGGGCGAGCGCGACGCGCTGCCTTTGGCCGCCGGAAAGCTGCTCGATTCGTCGCGCGCCGAGGTTTTGCATCTGCACGATGTCGAGCAATTCCGCGACGCGCGACTGGATCGCGTCGCGGCTCGCGCCCTGGCGGCGCAGGCCGAAGGCGATATTGTCGAACACGTTCAGATGCGGAAACAAGGCGTAGGACTGGAACATCATATTGACGGGCCGCCGATGCGGCGGCGCGCCGGCGAGATCTTGCCCGTTCAGCGTCACGCGCCCGGAATCCGGCGTCTCGAAGCCGGCGACGAGCCGCATCAACGTGGTCTTGCCGCAGCCGGACGGGCCCAGCAGCGCGAAAAATTCGCCTTCGTCCACATTGAGCGACACATCGTCCAGCGCGACGATGACGCCAAAGCGTTTCGAGGCATGTTCGACGGAAAGAAGCGGCATGTCGTTAAAGCTCGCGTGAAAACACCGCGCGCCAATGACGCGCGCCTTGCTCGCTTCGTCAAATCCTCGAGCGATGTCAATGTCAAGCCGTCCGCGGCGAGCGCCTCGATCTGCCCGCGCGTCAGCGGCCAGGGCGGACCGGCGACTTCCTGTCCATCGCCGCGCGCGCGGGCGATGACCAGCAAGCGGCCGCGCGGCCCGACGAAGCTGGCCAGCGCCAGCGCCGCCCGAGGCAGGAGACTCTCCGGCAACGCCTGGAGCGTGTAACATTCGTGCACGAGATCGAAAGCCCCGCGCCATTCCGGAGGCGGCGCGAAAAGATCGGCGGCGCGAAACTCGACGCCTTCGCCCGGAAATCGCTGGCGCGCCCAATCGATCGCGCCCGCCACCAGATCGAAGGCGGTCACGCGCGCGCCGGCCTTGGCCAGAGCAAGCGCATTGTCGCCGAGCCCGCAGCCGACATCCAAGGCGCGCAACCCGGTCAGTGGGCCGTGAGCGCGAAGCCACTCCGCCAGCAGCGGATGCGGCGCGAGATTGGCCCAGGGCACGCCGGCGGGGTCGCGCTCGGCCAGCGCATAGACCGCCTCGAACCAACCGCGCCGCAGCGGGTCCGCCGCGACGCCGCCCGGCGTCTTGTGCGGGTCGAGGGCGTCGAGCCGCGCCCGCGCGCTGGCGCGGCGCTCCGCGAAATCATCGCTCACGCTATTTTCTCCCGCTTTTTCTCGGCCCAGGCGCCGCGTTCGTCTTCCTGAAAATAGACAAGCTCGAAGCCGGCGTCGCGTAGTTCCTTCCATTGTTCACGCGCGGCCTGCAACTCCATCGCGTCATTGCCGTCGAACATCAGGACGGCTCTTGTCTTGGGCGCGCTGGCGGGATCGCTCAGCAGCGGCGCGGCGTTCACGCCATCGATGAGAAAACGCACGTCGGCGGCGTTGGGATTGTCGCCTTCGATCGTGAGATAGATCGGCTGGGTTTCGGGCGCGCCGTCGGCCTTGGTCCCATGCGGTAGGAATTTTGTCGGCTCATATGACCACAGGAAGTCGTCGAGTAGTCCTAGACGCTTCGCGTCGCGCGCCTGCACGGCGACGCGCCAACCGCGCGCCAGCGATTTTTCCAGCAGAACGGGCAGGGCCTGCTCCAGCTTTCGGCGCGTCAAATGATAGAAGCTGACCTCGATCATGAAGTCGTGGCGATCACGTCGCGATAGATTTCCGCGAGCGTCAGCTCGAAGTCGATGGCCGGCAGGCGCAGGACGTCTTGCGCGAGCGTCAGCGGCGGGCGCTCGAAAAAGCCGCCTTCCACGCGGTCATGAACATCCACGGCGAAAAAGTCGCGCTCGATCAGCACGTAATGGCGGAGCGAGGGAAGGCGGTTGTAAAGAACCCATTTCTCGCGTCGGTCGCGCCGCGCCGAGCCCTTGGTGACCACCTCGACCAGCACGATAGGGTCATCGAGCGACGTCGCGCCCGGCGGCATTGGTCCGCGACGCACCATCACATCGGGGAAGCAGGCGAGATTCAGCAAGCGGCTCTTGAGCCAGAAGGTTTCGCTAAAGGGGCGGCAATCCGAGCCCTTCGCGCGCAATCCCGCCAACAAGGCCGAGTATACGTTGCCGACGATGCGATTATGCTCCCACCGCGCGCCGACCATCATGCGCACGACCCGGCCGCCGAGCAGCTCCCACTTCTCGTCGGCGGGCTTGTCGGCCAAAAGTTCCTCGAAATCGTCGAGGGACATATACTCATATTGGGAGGATGGGCGATTCACTTGCGCGTTCTCCGATAGCGGACAGACTAGCACGTCGCGAACATCCCCGCATCTTCCGACCCGACACATCTGGAGCAGCCGCCTTTGACCACCCCGCCCCGGCGCCTCGTCACGCCGCAAAAACGCGAAGACGACGCGGACGCCTCGATCCGCCCGCTGGCGCTGGCCGATTTCACCGGCCAGGAGGCGGCGCGCGCGAACCTCAAGGTGTTCATCGAGGCGGCCAAGACGCGCGGCGACGCGCTCGACCATGTGCTGTTCGTCGGGCCGCCGGGCCTCGGCAAGACGACGCTGGCGCAGATACTCGCGCGCGAGCTCGGGGTGAACTTCCGCTCGACCTCCGGGCCGGTGATCGCCAAGGCCGGCGATCTCGCGGCGCAGCTCACCAATCTGGAGCCGCGCGACGTGCTGTTCATCGACGAAATCCACCGGCTCAATCCGGCGGTGGAGGAAATCCTCTATCCCGCGATGGAGGATTTTCAGCTCGATCTCATCATCGGCGAAGGCCCGGCGGCGCGCTCGGTCAAGATCGACCTCGCCAAATTCACGCTTGTCGGCGCGACGACCAGGGCTGGCCTGTTGACGACGCCTTTGCGCGACCGCTTCGGCATCCCCGTGCGGCTGAATTTTTACACCGCCGAGGAGTTGGAGTTGATCGTCACGCGCGGCGCGCGGGTGCTCGGCGTTGGCATGAGCGATCGAGGGCGCGCGCGAAATCGCCCGCCGCTCGCGCGGCACGCCGCGTATCGCCGGCAGACTGCTGCGCCGCGTGCGCGATTTCGCGATCGTCGAAGGCGCGGAAAGGATCACCAAGGAACTCGCCGACCGCACGCTGACGCTGCTTGAGGTCGACAGCATCGGGCTCGATGTGATGGACCGGCGCTATCTCGACATGGTGGCGGTGAATTTTTCCGGCGGCCCGGTGGGGATCGAAACGATCGCGGCGGCGCTGTCGGAGCCGCGCGACGCGATCGAGGACATTATCGAGCCGTTCTTGCTGCAACAGGGCTTTTTGCAACGCACGCCGCGCGGAAGAGTGCTCACGCCAAACGCGTTCCGCCATTTGGGGCTGAAGGAGCCCGCGCGCGCGCCGGCGCAATTTGGGTTGTTTGGGGATGGGGAGGAGTGAGCCCGCCCGCGTCACTATTGGAGCGAATGAGGCGCAACCCGGCGGGAGACTGGGGCATCGCGGACGTGGAGGCTGTTTGCCGGCATTATGGCGTAATATGCTCCCCGCCGACGGGCGGAGGCTCGCATTACAAGATTTCCGACCCCGCCGCGCCCGACATTTTCACGTTGCCATATCGCCGTCCGGTTAAACCGGTCTATATTCGGCTTCTCGTTCGGTTCATTGGCGCCGTTCTTTCCGCGCGCGGACAAGCTACATGACACAGACGGACTTGACCTACGCGATCATCATCGAACCCCTGCCGCCATCGGACGGCGGAGGCTTTCTGGCTCGCGTTCCAGATCTTCCCGGATGCTATACCGACGGGGAGACGCCGGAAGCGGCTCTCGCCGCGGCGATGGGCGCGATCCACGAATGGCTTGAGGAAGCGCGTCGACTGGGCCGGGAACCCCCGGCTCCGAAGAGCTATGCGTTGGCGGGATAGGCATGCCGCGCGGAGCGCTAGAGGACATTGTCGAGCCGTTTTTGCCGCAACAGGGCTTTTTGCAACGCACGTCGCGCGGAAGAGCGCTGACACCAAACGCCTTCGGGCATCTCGGGCTGAACGAGCCGCCGCGTGCGCCGGCGCGGTTTGGGTTGTTTGGGGATGGGGAGGAGTGAAGCAATATTCCCCCGACCGCATCCGAATTTAGTCCGCGGCGCGGAATGAAACCGATCCTCGCGCCCCAAACTTCACAAAAAACGGCCCGAGCTGGTCCCGGGCCGTAGCCAGTGTCGCGCCAGGGGGACGGCGCCATGCAACAAAAACACTCGAAAAAACTTGGCCAGAGTTCCGCCGCGCCCTCCTGATGGGCGCGGCGAACGCATCGCGGCCCTAGTTGATCATCCTCACGGTTTGGCCAACGCTCGTTTGGTCTTCGGTGCCGCCTCCCGGCGCGATCATTTCGGGCACCCATGTGAGGGCGATCACGACGAAAAGGCGATGCCGAGCATCGCGAGGAAAACCTTGGTGATTTCGGAATTGTGGTGGACTGCGAGCGGCATGTTACTCTCCTCCAGACACTTCTTCGCGGCCTGCGCCGCGACTTGCGAAAAGAGCTAGCGGCCAGGCCCGCCGCGGCAAGGAGAGCGACGAAAAATTCGACGCTCGCGCGCGCCGCTTCACGTCACCTCGAACCAGGTCGCCACGCCCGCCGCCTCATGCTCCAAGATGTCGTCGTGCAGCGCCCATTTGCCGGGGCTGTCGGCGACGAAGGCGACATGCTTGACCTTGCCCGGCGGCGCGACGATGGCGTTGCGCCAATAGGGCTCCCAGCCGTCGTCGAGATCGTGCAGCAGCCTCATCGCGTGGCCGTGAACATGCATGACCAGCGGAACGCCCGAGCGATTATCGAAGCCGAGCGTGACCGGCGTCCCGCGCTTGACGCGAAACAGCGGGTCGCCGCCATAGGCCTTCGAGACCGCGCCGTTGAGGGTCCAGGCGCCGCCGTCCTGAGCGATCGCGAGGTCGACTTTTTTCGATTCGGCGAGTTTTATCTCTCGCGGCAATAGCGGATTTTGCGGCAGGGACTGAATCGCGGGACGGGGCGGGGCCGCGTTCTCCCTTGGCGACAAAGCGCAGCAGATCCTGGTCTCGCCCCTCCGCGCCGCGCAAAATCACACGCGCGGTCGCCCCGGCCGCCGGCATGTCGAACATTAATTCGAAGCGCGCGCCCGGCGCGACCGGAATAGTCTGGCGCACGGGAACGAAGGCGTCGCAGGGCTGGCTGTCGATGGCGATGACATAGGGCTTCACGCCCTCGAAGGACAGCACCATGATCCGCGCGTTGGCGAGATTGGCCAGCCGCAGCCGCGCGCGCGCGCCAGGCGCCAATTCATGCGTCTTCGGCGCGCTCGCGCCGTTCACCGTGAGCAATGTTCCTATGCGCCCCGCCCCTCGCGCCTGCGCGGGATCGGCGAAATCGCCCGCCGCCGCGCCCTTGGCGTCGAGCAGCCAATCGTCCAGCACAACGGCGAGATCCGCGTCGCCGCCGAGCGGCGTCGCCTCGTCGACGACGACGAGGCCTTTAAGTCCGCGCCCCATCAATTCGCCCGTGCGTGGAAAAACGCTGGGCCGATAGCAAAAGAGTCCCGGATCGTTCAGCGCGCGGCGATAGTCGAAGGACGCGCCGGGCGCGACCGGAGTCTGAGTGAGCGGGACCACCCCGTCCATCGCATTGTCGCCGCGCATGCCCTGCCAGTGCAAGCTCATCGGCAGATCGGTCTTGTTGACGAGACGAGCGGACAGCGTGTCGCCCTGCTTGTAGCGCAGCAGCGGGCCATAGGGCGTCTGGAGGACGCCGGGCGGGCCATTGGAGGCGTCGTCGAAGCCGAGAATCTCGGTGGGCGCGGCGGGCTCCGGCAAGAGTCGCGCTTTACCGGCCCGCGCCTCCAGAATGCGCGGCGCGGGCTCTCCCAAGGCTGGGAGCGGAACGACAAAGGCGCTTACGCCGGCGAGAAAAGCGCGACGGGTCGAGGCGAGCGGCATGAAATGTCTCTGGATTTGGAGCGGACGGAATCGATCCGACAACTTTTATCGCGGCGGCGCCCGACAAACCTCAGGTTCCCACCTTTCGGGTCGCCGTCCTCAGCCAGCGGCGCGTCTTGGCGTCGAGCAGCGGCGACAGCGTCTTGCGCACGCGCGCGTGATAGGCGTCGAGCCATTCCGCTTCCTCCGCCGAGAGCAGCGCCGGCTCGACGCAGTTCAAATCGAAGGGCGCCAACGTGATGGTCTCGAAGCCGCGCATCTCGCGCTCGGCGCCCCTGATCTCGCGCGGCTCCACGATCACCAGATTTTCCAGCCTGATCCCATATTCGCCGGCGCGGTAGTAGCCGGGCTCGTTGGACAGGATCATGCCGGGCTCCAGCGCCGTCGTCCCGAATTTGCTGATGCGCTGCGGCCCCTCATGGACGGACAAATAGGCGCCGACGCCGTGGCCGACGCCGTGATCGAAATCTAGTCCCGCCTCCCAAAGATAGCGGCGCGCGAAGGCGTCGAGCTGCGCGCCCGAAACGCCGCGGGGGAACACCGCGCGCGCGATCGCGATATGGCCCTTGAGCACGCGGGTGAAATGATCGCGCAACTGTTTTGACGCCCGGCCGACCACGACGGTGCGCGTGACATCCGTGGTGCCATCGAGATATTGCGCGCCGGAATCGACGAGATAAACGCCGCGCCCGATCCGCAGATTGCTCGCCTCGCCGACCCGATAATGCGGGATCGCCGCGTGAGGACCGAACGCGGAAATCGTCGGGAAGGAAATATCCCGCAAAAGTCCGCCCTCGCGCCGAAATGTCTCCAGCGCCTGCGCCGCCGCGATTTCGGTGAGGCCGCCCGCGAGCGCCTCCGTCTCGAACCAGGCGAGAAAGCGCGTCAGCGCGGCGCCGTCGCGAACATGAGCGGCTCTCGCGCCGGCGAGCTCTCTTTCGTTCTTGATCGCCTTGGGAAGCGCGACCGGATCATCGCCGAGGCGCGGCTCTCCGCCCGCGGCGCGCAATGTCTCGACGAGTTTGACGGGCGCCGTGGCCGAGTCGAAGAGAATGGTTTGGGCCTTGGCGCCGGCGTCTCGCAGATCGGGCAAGAGCCGAGACGGCGGCGCGATATCAGTGAATTTTTCGAGCGCGACGCGAGTCTTTTGGGAGATTTTTTCGGGCTCGACATAGAGCGTCGGTCGCTCGCCGGCCGGCAGCAAGGCGAAGGCGAGCGCGATCGGCGTATGCGCGATGTCGGCGCCGCGAATGTTGAAGGCCCAGGCGATGGAATGCGGATCGGAAAGGAACAGCGCGTCCGCGCCATCCAGCTTCTTTCGGATGCGCGCGAGCTTGGCGTTGACCGAGGCGCCCGCGTATCGCGACGGATAGGGCGAAATTTGTCCAAGCGGCGGAGCCGGACGATCGGTCCAGATCGCGTCGATCGGATTGCGCTCTAGCGCGACCAGCGTGATGTTCTTGCCGCCCAGCGCCTTGGTGAAGCGCTCGATCTGCGCGGGCGTATGGACCCAAGGGTCATAGCCGATGCGCGCGCCCGCTTGGGCGTGTTCGGCGAGCCAACGCGACGGGGGCGTTTCGCCAATGTCCACCGGCGCGAACAGCTTGGAGTCGATCTCGCCTCGCACTTGCAAGACATAGCGCCCGTCGACGAAGATCGCCGCCTCGTCCCGCAAAATCACGGCGAAGCCCGCCGAGCCGGAAAAACCGGTCAGCCAGGCGAGCCGCTCATCGCATTTGGCGACATATTCGTTTTGGTGTTCGTCGGCGCGCGGCGCGAGAAAACCGTCGAGATTTTGCCCCGCGAGCCGCGCGCGCAACGCCTCGAGGCGGGGGCCGCGGGGGCCGCTTTCGTCGGAGTTGGCGAAAGTTTGAAATTTTGCTTCGAACATGATGCGAGGCTAGTCCCGCCGCGCGCCGGGAGCAAGCCTCGAAGCGCCAAGGCGCGACGAGCCCGCGTAAAAAGAAGCGGCGCCCATCAGGCGCCGCTCCCCCTCATCCGATCGTTTGAGGCGAACGATCAGAGATTGTACGCGCGCTCGCCGTGGTCGGAGATGTCGAGACCCTCGCGCTCCTCGTCGGGCGCCGGGCGCAGGCCGATCGTGAGATCCACGACCTTATAGAGGATCGCCGAGCCGATGCCCGAATAGAGCAGGGTCGCGCCAACCGCCGTGCCTTGAGCGATCATTTGCGGGATCATTTCATATTTGCCGGCGAAGTTCTCGCCGATGTTGCTGTAGTCGGTGATGCCGACGCCGCCCAAAACCGGATTCACCAGAATGCCGGTCGCGAGCGCGCCGGTGATGCCGCCGATGCAATGGACGCCGAAGACATCGAGCGCGTCGTCGTAGCCGAACGTATTCTTCACCTTCGAGACGAAGAACAGACAGATCGGCGAGACGATGAAGCCGAGCGCCAGCGAGCCGATCGGGCCGGCGAAACCCGAAGCCGGCGTCACCGCGACGAGGCCCGCGACCGCGCCGGAAATGAGGCCAAGGAGCGAAGGCTTGCCCTTGGTCGCCCATTCCACCAGCAGCCAGGACAGCGCGGCGCCGGCCGTGGCCACCATCGTGTTGACGAAGGCCAGCGCCGTCGTGCCGTTGGCTTCCAAATTGGAGCCGGCGTTGAAGCCGAACCAGCCGACCCACAGCAGCGAGGCGCCGATCATCGACATGGTGAGCGAATGCGGCGGAAGCGCCTCCTTGCCATAACCGATGCGCTTGCCGACGATCAGCGCGCCAACGAGACCGGCGATGCCGGCGTTGATGTGCACCACCGTGCCGCCGGCGAAGTCCAACGCGCCGACGCCCTTCATCCAGGGCGCCAGGCCGCCGGCGATCCAGCCCACGGAACTCGTCGCCGCGTCGATCTTGTCCTGCGCCAGCTTCTTGGCTTCGTCCGTGGCCGCCGCCGCGAGTTCCGTCGCCGCGTCGACGATCACGTTCGGATCGGCGGAAGCCCAGACCCAATGGGCGATCGGGAAATAGATCAACGTCACCCATGCCGTGATGAACACGAACACCGCCGAGAACTTCATGCGCTCGGCGAAGGCGCCGATGATCAAGGCCGGCGTGATCATCGCGAAGGTCATTTGGAACACGAAATAAACGAGTTCCGGAATGACATGGCCGGGCGTGAAGGTCGGCGCGTTGGCGTCGGGTCCGACGCCCCTCAGGAAGGCCTTTCCGAGGCCGCCAATGAAGGGCTGGAGCGAGCCGCCGTCGCCAAAGGCCAGCGAATAGCCGTAAAGCGTCCAGAGCACGCCGACCAGCGCCACGATCGTGAAGACCTGCGTGAGGATCGACGCCATGTTCTTGCCGCGCACGAGGCCGCCATAGAACAGCGCGAGTCCGGGAATGGACATCATCAGCACCAGCGCGCTGGAGGTCAGCATCCATGCGGTGTCGCCGGGATTGGGAACGGGCGCGTTGCCGCCGGCGAGCGCCGGAGACGCGAGAAAGACGCATTGGGCCAGGATGAACGCTCCCGTAACGGTCGAGGCCCTGGAAATGCAGCGTGGCGGACGAAGACTCATTGGCGACTCCTGATAGGTCTGGGGAGGGAAATTCACAGCGCGTCCTCGTCTTTTTCGCCGGTGCGGATGCGGACCGCGCGCTCGATCGGCGCGACGAAGATCTTGCCGTCGCCAATCTGGCCGGTGCGAGCGGTGGCGGTGATCGTCTCGATCGTCTTGTCGACAAGCTCCGACGCGACCGCCACTTCGATTTTCAATTTCGGAAGAAAACTGACGGCGTATTCGGCGCCGCGATAAATTTCCGTATGACCCTTCTGTCGCCCGTAGCCCTTTACCTCCGTCACGGTGAGGCCGTGGACGCCGATCGCCGTCAGCGCGTCACGTACCTCATCGAGCTTGAAGGGCTTGATGATCGCGGTCACGATTTTCATCTGCCTATCCTGTGTTGTTGAACTTAAAGACGGGCGGCGCCCGCCGGGAGAACAAGACGCCGCGCGCGGCGATCGGGCGCGGCGAAAGCGCCACGCTGGGGCCGTCGCCTTCAAATGGCGTGCCAATCGTCGCAACGCTTGGAAAACCAGGGCGCGGAAGCTATAGCGGGGCGCCGGCGCGAATCGCCAGGCGGGCGCTCGTTAGGATTTCTTTACGTCGAGCCGTTGGATTCCGCGGATTGCCGGCAAGGGGCCTCCTGCCCCCGCTTGACGCCCTCGGCGCCTTTGAAACAGGCATACTCGGCGTTACGCTCGGAAGTTGCCTAAAAACAAATCTTGTCGTGCTTAAATTTTAGCGCCCCTCTGACGGATCAGCCCTTCCTGCGTCACCGAGGCGATCAGGCGCCCGTCCCGCGTGAACAATTGGCCGCGGGTCAGGGCCCGCCCGCCCGAGGCGTTTGGGCTGTCTTGCGCATAGAGCAGCCATTCGTCGGCGCGGAAGGGGCGATGAAACCACAGCGCGTGGTCGAGGCTGGCGACCTGTAGAGTGTGATCAAAGATCGAGCGTCCATGCGCCGCCAGCGCCGTGTTCAGCAGGGTCATGTCTGAAAGATAGGCAAGCACGGCTTGGTGGACCGCGTTGTCGCCCGGCATCGGGTCGACGATGCGAAACCAAATATTCTGGCGCGTCTCGCCCGGACGCGCGCCGCCGAGCATCCCTTCCAGATCGACGAAGCGAATGTCCAGCGCCGAGTCTTTCTCCATCCGCTCCACCGCGCCGCGCGGGAGGAAGGACTTTAGCCGCTCGGATAGGGCGCTGGTCGTGGCCAAGGTTTCGGGGCCAGGAACTTCCGGCGGCTCGAACGAATGCTCGAATCCCTGCTCTACGATCTGGAACGACGCCTCCAGGGAAAAGATCGCGCGGCCTTGTTGTTTGGCCGTGCAGCGCCGGGTCGTGAAGCTTTTACCGTCGCGAACGCGCTCGACCGTATAATCGATCGGCGTTTTTGGATCGCCCGCGAGCACGAAATAGGCGTGCAACGAATGCGCCGGGCGGTCGGCCGGGACCGTACGCCGCGCCGCCACCAGCGCCTGCGCGACCGCCTGACCTCCAAACACCGTTCGCCCCGCGGTCGGAGGGCTGTGGCCGCGAAACGCGTCCTCGCCGACGCATTCGAGATCGAGCAGCGCCAACAGACGCTCCAGAGGGGACGACGACGCGGTCGTCATCGCGGATTACTCGATCCGCCGCGCCTCCTCGGGCAGCATGATCGGGATGCCGTCGCGAATGGGGAAGGCGAGACGCGCGGAACGCGAAATCAGCTCCTGACGCGCCGGGTCATATTCCAATGTCGACTTGGTCAACGGGCAAACAAGGATCTCCAGCAGTCGCGGGTCGACGCGGGTGGGCTCTGGAGCGCTTTCCGGCGTGTTGTCAGCGGTGTCGTTCAAAGCCGTCTCCTCGATAGGTCCATGCGCGATCATAGCCGATTCCCCGCGCGAACTTCAATGAAACTGCGCGCGGTCAACGACATGCTGGGCGCGACCGCCCTGGGCGAGATCGAACTGCGCCAGGCCGATCAGAACCTCCGCGCGGGTCTTGAGGTCGATCGCCTCGAGCAGCGATTGCTTTTCCCGCGCTCCGAACGGGCACATCATCGCCAGCGCGTTGACCAGGGTTTCTGTCGGCGCGGCGTCGATGCTGGCCCAGTCGATCTCGAGCTTCGACGCTTGCGCGAATTTGCGCAGCATTTCCGTCATTCGGCCGCGATCGACGTTGTCTTCGCCGGCCCCCGGTTCGAGATCGTGAGCGTAGTCGTCGAAGGCGACGCGGGCGGTTCGGAACGGCGCGCTCGGCTCCTCCTCGGCCAGTATCTTAAATCGGGTCACGCCGCTCAGTGTTATGATGTAACGCCCATCGCCCGTTTCGGAAAAATGGGTGAGGCGGCCGGCGCAGCCGATTTCATAGAGCCGGGGCTCTTCCGAGTGGGCGCCGGCCAAGGGCTGAATCATCCCGATCAAGCGGTCGCTGGCGATGGCGCTGTCGATCATCGCCAGATAGCGCGGCTCGAAAATATTGAGCGGGAGCTCGCCGCGCGGCAACAGCAGCGCTCCCGTCAACGGGAACAGCCGCAACACCCTCGGAAGCTCGTCGATGGAAGCGTATTGGCCATTCATGCGCATGACACGATGCCGCTCCTGCCTGTTGCGCGAGGATCCTCAGGAAAACAAAAGGGACGACAGCTTCCGCCGCGCGCTCGCGGTCGATTTGTCGGTCGGCCCCCAGGCTTCGAAGAACTGCACGAGCTGTTTGCGCGCGCCGTCATCGTTCCAACTACGGTCGCGCCGAACGATGTCAAGGAGCGCCGCGGCGGCTTCTTCGCGCAGCCCCTTCGCGTTCAGCGCAAGCGCCAAATCGAACAGCGCCTGCGCGTCGTCGGGATTGGCGGCGGCGCGCCGCCGCAACGCGTCGACCTCATCGAGCGCGCTCGCGCGCAAGGCGTTTTCCAGCGCCGCCGCCGCCCCGGCGACGGAGGCGTCGCGGCGCAGAGCCTCGGGCGCCCCGGCCAGCAGCGCTTGCGCGTCTTCGAAGCGGTCGTTGGCGGCATAGAGCCGAAGCAATTCGGCGAAGGCCCTGGGTTGCGGCGGCTCCAGGTTGGCCAGTTCCGTCAACAGCGCCTCGGCGCCGGAGATGTCCCCGGCCTCGAGCAAAGCCTCGACGACCCGATAGGCGTCGGCCTCCGCTTCGATCGGCCCCACCAGCCGCTCCAGAAAGCCCTTGATCTGGCTTTCCGGCAACAGCCCGACGAAGCCGTCGGCGGGCCGTCCGCGCTGGAACGCGACCACCGCCGGAATCGATTTGACCCCAAGCTGAGCCGCGATTTCCGGCTCTTCGTCGATGTTCATCTTGACCAGCCGGATCTTGCCGCCGGTCGCCTTGACCAGCCGCTCCAAGCTGGGCGCGAGTTGGCGGCAGGGACCGCACCAGGGCGCCCAGAAGTCGACGAGCACAATACGGCGCATCGAGGCTTCCAGCACATCGACGCGAAATCGCGCGGTCGTCGTTTCGAGGGGAGCATCGTCCGCCGCGTCATTGGCGGGATTCGCCGAAATATCGCCAAAACTCATCGCCTCGCCTCCAGTCGCGCCGCCCGCGGGCGGCGCCTAATCGCGCGCAAAGGTCAAATAGACAAGTTTTCGCCCCGCCGCTATCGCCTTGCCCTCATATTTCGTCCGCGTCCATCCGTCCCAGGGGTGGAGCCAGTCGGCGGCGGCCCTCGCCGTCCAACGGAAATCCGGCGAGGCGCGCAGCCGCGCGAGCGTCCAGGCGGCGTAGTCGTCGATGTCGGTGGCGAAGCGCAGCTGCGCGCCGGCGCGCATGACCCGCGCCAAACGGGCGATCGTGTCGGGGGAGATGAAACGGCGCTTGCGCTGACGCCGCTTCGGCCAGGGATCGGGATAAAGCAAATAGACGCGGGCCAGACTGGCGTCCGGCAGCCGGTCGATGACGTCAACGGCGTCGCCGCGATGCAGACGGATATTTTCCAGCCCGCGCCGCTCTATCAGCGACAGCAGGCGAGCCATGCCGTTAATGAAGGGTTCGCATCCGATGAAGCCCACGTCGGGCTCGAGCGCGGCCGCCTCGATCAGATGCTCGCCGCCGCCAAAGCCGATCTCGAGCCGTGTTTCGCGAACCGGGGAGCCAAACAGCGCCGCCGGATCGTCGATGGGCTTGGCGAGATCGAGAGCCAGCCTGGGCAGCAGCTCGCCGACCAGTTCGGTCTGATGCTTGCGCAGCGCCTTGCCCTTGGCGCGCCCATAGAGACGCCGGGACGCGACTTCGCCCTCGCTCCCCGTATGGTCGATCAGGAGAAATGAGCCTTTAGCTTGTCGGCGAGGTCGGTCTTCTCCCAGGAGAAGCCGCCGTCGGCGTCGGGCGTGCGGCCGAAATGGCCATAGGCCGAGGTTCGCGCGTAGATCGGCTTGTTGAGTTGCAGATGTTCGCGAATGCCGCGCGGAGACAGCCGCATGATCTGCGGCAGCACGGCTTCGAGCTTGTCTTCGGCGACCTGCCCCGTTTCGTGCAGATCGACATAGATCGACAGCGGCTCGGCGACGCCGATGGCGTAGGCCAGCTGGATCGTGGCGCGGTCGGCGAGACCCGCCGCGACGATATTCTTGGCGAGATAGCGCGCCGCATAGGCGGCGGAGCGGTCGACCTTGGTCGGGTCCTTGCCGGAGAAGGCGCCGCCGCCATGCGGCGCGGCTCCGCCGTAGGTGTCGACGATGATCTTACGGCCGGTCAGGCCGGCGTCGCCATCGGGGCCGCCAATGAAGAATTTGCCGGTCGGATTAACGTGCCAGACGGTGTTGGCGGTGATCCACTCCGCCGGCAGCGCCTCACGGATATAGGGCTCCACGATGCCGCGAACGTCCTGAGGCGTGAGGCTCTCGTCGACGTGCTGATGCGATAGCACGATCTGCGTCGCCTCGACGGGCTTGCCGTCGGCGTAGCGCAGCGTGACCTGGCTCTTGGCGTCGGGGCCGAGCCCCTTCTCCTTGCCGCTGTGGCGGGCGTGGGCGAGCTTTTCAAGAATCTTATGCGAATAATAGAGCGGCGCCGGCAGAAGATCGGGCGTCTCGCGCACGGCGTAGCCGAACATGATGCCCTGGTCGCCAGCGCCTTCATCCTTATTGCCGGCGGCGTCGACGCCCTGGGCGATGTCGGCGGATTGTTCGTGCAGCAACACTTCGACCTTGGCGTGCTTCCAGTGGAAGCCGTCCTGCTCGTAACCGATGTCCTTGATGGCCTTGCGCGCGACGTCCTCGATGTGCTCGAAAGCGAGGTGCGGCCCACGCACTTCGCCGGCGATCACGACCCGGTTGGTGGTGCAGAGCGTCTCGGCGGCGACGCGAATGACATAAGGGTCCACGCCGGCTTTCGCGCCTTGACGGAAAAACTCGTCGACAATCTCATCGGAGATTCGGTCGCAGACTTTATCGGGATGGCCTTCGGAAACCGATTCGCTGGTGAAAAGATAGTTCTTCCGCGTCACTTTGAAGTCTCCGCCCGGGGGATGGCGCCGCGCGCCTCTCTCGGTCGCCGACTCCACGCTTGTTTGCCAAGCTTGGCTCATTTGCCAGCGGGAGCCCGCTGCGTCAAGCCGATCAGGACAATTCGTTCAATGCCGACAACGTTGTCACTTTTGCGCGTCGTCTCGCGTGTCGGGGATGGAGCTTTCCACGTCCTCGGCCTCGGCCAAGGCGGCCACGAGTTCGACGATGCGCTTTCGAACCTTGGGATCGCGAATGCGCGCGAAGGATCGATTGAGGTGGAGACCTTCCGCGGTGGCGAGAAAATCGACGACGTATTGCGAGCCTTCTTCCTGAAAAGCCTGTTGGGGCTCGCCGGACGAAGAGGGCGCCCCTTCGAAGAAGAAGGAAGGCGGCACGTTCAACGTCTTTGATATCTGCTGAAGTCGGCTCGCCCCGATTCGATTCGTGCCTTTTTCGTACTTCTGCACCTGTTGAAACGTAAGCCCCAGGGCGTCGCCCAGCTTTTCCTGGCTCATTTTCATGAGCACTCGCTGCATTCGGACGCGGCTGCCAACGTGTCTGTCAATCGGGTCGGGTATTTTGTTCACAATCGCGGACCTCCGCTGTAGTTCTAGCTCAAATGAAGCGCGATGAAAATAGCGTGTCAGATAATGCCATGTAATGTAATGCGAAAATTGATAATCGGCACACGGTCTTCACCGCTTAATGCTACCATGACGTGTATTTTAGGGCAGCCATACATAGAAACACGCGAGCCTTGGGAGCAGGGGCAGCTCAAATCCCGCGCGTCGACGAACAATGTTTTCGGGCCGGTGAAACGAAGCTAAGACATCTCGCGACATGATCGATGCGATCAATCGACGAATGGCGCGCTCGCGGGCGCTTCGTCCTCGAGCGCCTGGAGCTTCGCCTTCACGAGGACAGCGCTTCGCCTTCAGGCGCGAAGCCGGCCGACGACGGCGCAAAGCAATAGCAGCGCCCACAGCGCCGGAAACAGCACTGCCTGGTGCTTGGCGAAAAACGTAATGGGCGCGGGTTTTGGCAACGCCCCGTCGATCACGCCTTCGACCCCGAGCGGCAATTGTTGCAAAACGCGGCCGTAGGGATCGACGATCGCCGATATCCCAGTGTTGGCCGCGCGCACCAGAGGAAGCCCTTCCTCCACGGCGCGCAGCCGCGCCTGCGCGAAATGTTGGTACGGGCCGCTGGTGGCGCCGAACCAGCCGTCGTTGGTCACGTTCAGCAACCACCGCGGCCGGGCCGCGCCTTCCTCGACCGCCGCGCCAGAAAAAATCGCCTCGTAGCAAATCAACGGCGCCGCGGGCGGCAGGCCGGGCGCGATCAAACGGCGCGGCCCCTCGCCGACATCCCAGATTCCGGGAACGAGGTGCTGAACGCCGAGCGGGCGGAGCAGGCCGCTCAACGGCAGATATTCGCCAAAGGGCACGAGATGCATTTTGTCGTAGAACGCCACGATGCGGTCGCCTTGCACCACCTCGATGGCGTTGAAGATTTTGGAGCGGCCGCGGTCCTCTTGCGCGCGCGCCGCTCCGGTGATGAGCGTCTTGCCTTGCAGGGCGCGGGAGATGGCGGCGAGCGCTCGCGGCTCGCGCGAGAGCACGAAGGGAAAAGCGGACTCGGGCCAAATCAGATGCGTCAAATCGGCGACGCCGGTGTGGTTGGGCGCGGTCGCCTGATCCGACAGCGCGAGATAGCGCCGCAAAATCGCGTCGCCCGCCTCGGGCCGAAACTTCGCGTCCTGGGGCAGATTGGGCTGCATCAGCCGCAGTTTGGCGCCCTCGACGAAACCGGTCGCGCCTTGCGAAAGCCGCTGCGCGCCATAGGCGGCGAGCGCCAGGAGCAGCGCCGCGGCCAATATGATCGCCGGCGAGCCGAAGCGGCCGGGGCGCGCGTCGATCAGCGTCGCCGGCGCCGCGAATATCAAAATCGCCGCGAGGTCGAGACCGTGAAGCCCAATCAGCGAGCCCGCTTGCGCGAGAATAGGCGCGCTCGCGAGCGCCATGCCGAAATCGTTCCAGGGGAAGCCCGTCAGAACATGACCGCGCAGCCACTCGGCGCCCCCGAGGCCAACGGCCAGAGCGCAAACGCGGGCGGAGCCCGGCGACCATAGCAGCCGCGCCAACGCGAAACCGAGACCCGTGAACAGCGCGAGGCCGGCCGGTATTCCGAACACGGCGAGCGGCAGCGCCCAGGCGAATTGGTCCGCCTCCACGAGCACGGCCGCGCCGAGCCACCATAGGCCCGCGACGAAATAGCCGAAGCCGAGCCACCATCCCGCGCTGGCGGCGGACCGCAGCGACGTCGCGCCCGCCCGCCTTGGCGAGTTGGCGGAGCCGTCGATCAGCCAAACCGCGACCGTGAGCGGAATCGCCATGGCCGGCGCGAAGGCGATCGGCTCCAGCGCCAAGGCGCCGCATGCGCCGGCGCAAAAGGCGACCGCGCGGCGAGACCAGCCTTCGGAGAGGATGATGCGCTGGGGAACGGACAATGTCGGCGTTCCACCGATGGAATCGGCGATTGTGTGCATGCGCGAAGGGTCCCGGCGAATCAGCGCCGACAACTCTAACCGGTTTGCGCCCGGCGTCGACAGTCGCGTGCGCGCGGCGCGCTTTCCGCTTCAGCGTCGCCGGCGCCCAAAATTCCTCGGGATAATTTGGATTGTCCGGGTATATTGTGTCGCGGGCCGCGCCGTTATAGTTTCCGGCGCGTGCGGGACGGTTTTGGCGCGCGGCGGGAGGCCGCGGGTTTAATAAAGAGACGGTCGCTTGACGGCGGTCGATGTGAGGAAAGGAACGAGGATGAAATCAATTTCCCTGATGACGTTCGTGGCGGGCGTCGCTCTCTCCGCCTTGACGGGCTCGGCCTTCGCGGCGGGCGATCCGGCGGCGGGCGAAAAAGTCTTCGCCAAGTGCAAGGCCTGCCATCAGGTCGGCGAGACGGCCAAGAACGCCATCGCGCCCGAGCTGAACGGCATCGACGGCCGCGCGGCCGGAAGCGTCGAGGGATATAATTATTCCGACGCGGATAAGACCTCGGGCATCACCTGGAACGAAGCCACGTTCAAGGAATTCATCAAGAATCCGAAGGCCAAGATTCCCGGCACGAAAATGGTGTTCCAGGGCCTGCCCTCCGAGAAGGACCAGGAAGATGTTTGGGCCTATCTTTCGGGCTTTGGCGCCGACGGCAAAAAGAAGTAACTGGCGCGACCAACGCTCCAGACTGCGAAAGCGGCCCCCGCGGGCCGCTTTTTCTTTGCGATGGCGCGCGATGGGTTATAGGAGCGCTTCACAGCCGACAGGAATGCGAAGTGAGCCGCGAACCCGACGAAATTTCCTCCGACCTGATGGCGCCGCTGGAGACGTTGCCGGTCTTTTTCGACCTCGAAGGACGGAGGGCGATCGTCGTCGGCGATTCCGAAGGCGCCGCTTGGAAGGCCGATCTCGCCGCCGCGACGGGAGCGCGCGTCGAGGTCTTCGCGGTCGATCCATGCGCGAAAATGCGCGAAATCGCGCGGGCGCGCGCCAATATCACAATATTCCCACGCGATCCGCGCGAGGAAGACTTGAGAGGGGCCGCGCTGATTTTCGGCGTCGTCGCCGACGACGCCAAGGCGGGCGCGCTCCGCGAAGCCGCCGCCGCGGCCGGCGTCCCGATCAATCTCACCGACCGCCCGGATTCGAGCGACTTCATCATGGGAGCGATCGTCAACCGCTCGCCCCTGGTGATAGGCGTGTCGACTGGCGGCGCGGCGCCGGTGTTCGCGCAGGCGGTGCGCGGGCGCATCGAAACATTGATCCCGACGAGTTTCGCCGCCTGGGCGCGCGCGGCGAAGGCCTGGCGACCGGAAGTGCTGATTTCCGGCCTCGATTTTCTCGCGCGGCGGGATTTTTGGCGCCGCTTCACCCGCCTCGCCTTCGCGCGAATCGAGCGCCCGCCGACGGATGAAGACCGCGACGCGTTGCTGGCGCTAACCCGCGCTGGCGGCGACGCTCCCTCGCGCGGGCGCGTCACGCTGGTCGGCGCCGGGCCGGGCGATCCGGAGTTGCTGACGCTCAAGGGCCTGCGCGTGCTCGCCGGCGCCGATGTCGTGCTGTTCGACGATCTCGTGCCGGCCAGCGTGCTGGATTTCGCCCGCCGCGAGGCGACGCGCATAAATGTCGGCAAGCGCGGCTACGCCCCCTCCGTGCGGCAGGAGGAAATCACCGCGCTGCTGGTGAAGCTCGCCAGCGAGGGGAAGAATGTCGTGCGGCTGAAGGGCGGCGATCCGATGATTTTCGGCCGCGCCAACGAGGAGATCGCCGCCTTGCGCGCCGCCGGCTTCGAGGTCGAGATCGTCCCCGGCGTGACGGCCGCGCTGGCCGGGGCGGCGGCGATCGGCGCCTCGCTGACCAGCCGCGAGACGGCGCGCCGCGTGCAGTTCATCACGGCGCATAGCAAGGACGGCGTGTTCCCGGAGGATTTCGACTGGGGCGCGCTGGCCGACCCGCGCGCGACGACGGCTGTCTACATGGGCAACCGAACCCTGCCCGAATTGTCGCGCCGCCTGATCGCCGAGGGGGCGGACCCCGCGACCCCGGCCTATCTGATCGAGCGCGCCAGCACGCCGGACCAGCGGATCATCAAAGGCACGATCGGCGATCTGCCCGGAAGGATCGCGCGGGAGACGTTGGAGGGGCCGGTGATGGTGCTGATCGGGGCGGCGCTGGCCGGGTAAAGGGAACCCGCGAAATCGCAAAAGGATACGAAGGGAGATCGCCCTTTTGCAAGGCGACCCCACGCCGAAAAAAGCAGGACGCTCAATCGGCGCGGGGGAACATGGCCCGGTCTCGAAAGGGGCGGCGGGTTGCTCCTTCGCTAAAACAGCGATGGAGTCCCTAAGACAGCGTTGGAGCGCTTTAGCAGCGACCGTCTTACGTAGCCGCTCACGTCGTTATAGGTCACGCGGCACCAGTCCCTGAAGGCCCTCTGCTTGCAACCCGAGGAGTCGACCACGGTTTCCGGCGGAATGACGCCCAGCACCGCCGCGCCGCGGCTGGGAGCTGAATAAATATGCACGGAATAGCGCGTGGCGAGAGGCGCGACCATCACTCCGCTCGAACCTTGCGGCGCCAGCACCGAGGCGGCGATATAGCCCGTCGCGTCGCCATATTGCACCTTGCACCAGCCCATGGTGTTGCCCTGCGCGCAAGTTAATATCTCGACCGACGTATAGGCTGGCACGACGCCGATTATCGGCCATGCGAGCCCCGGACCCGAGCGCAGATTAGCCGGGTCGACGACCGAGCGCGGCTCCGCCGAAGCGTTGACTCCAGAGCAGGCCACGGCCGCCCCGATCGCCAAGAGAAACGTCCAACGCATAATTCCCTCCCCATATTGGCTCGACGACATCTGAAGGCCCCCTTCGCCCTCGCGGCGAAAGCATCGCCACGATGTAAGGGAGGACGGAAAACGAAACCCCATCGATATAAGAGCTATGTGTTCGTGGTGCGAAGTCAACGCTTCGATCGTCCGCGCTGGTCGTCGCGCGCCCCGACGGATTGGAAGGCTTTCGTTCGAAACGAAACTGGCCGCGAGACAGGCCGGAGAGGCCGGCGATCACATTGATCGGGGCGGCGCTTCAGCGGTTTTGCAGCAGCCGCAACAAATGCTCCTCGTCCGGCCGCTCGGCGATTCTGGCGCGAGGTAGAGGCCGGGCCGCCTCCCTCGACAGCGCGAGGCAGTCGATCTCGCCGAGCGCCTTGGTCAGCCCCGCGTTCCGCGCCAGCGCCACGAAAATCTCGGCGCTGCGCCTGGAATAATGCAGCGCGGCGGCGATCTCGCCTTTCGCGAGCGCATCCAACGCGGCGGGCGAAAGCGCCGTCGCCGCCCGCGCTTCATAGGTTTCCACGACGGTCACATCATGCCCCGCCGCGCGCAGGCCGGTCTCCAAATCGTCTTGCCGGTCGCGCCCGGCAAGATAGAGGAACCGCGCCGGCGTCTCGTGGCGGGCGCGGATCAGCGGCAACAGCCCGCGCGCGTCGTCAGCCAGGAGATCGGGCCGCCAGCCGAGTTCCGCAGCGATTTTTCCGGTGCGCGCGCCGACGGCGTGCAGCGGCAGGGTTCGCAACTCGCCCGGCTCCGCGCAAAACTCGAGGCCCTTGGCGCTGGTCGCCAGCACGGCGTCGAACGGGCCTTGTGGAATCGCCGCGCCCGTCCCGAAAATTTCCAGCACGGGCGAGAGCAGCGGCGTAAAGCCCATCGCGCGCAGTCTCCAAGCGGTGCGTTCGGCGTCCTCGCGCGCGCGCAAAACGAGCACCCGCGTCACACCAGCCCCGCGACGCCATGCGGCAGGCGCAACAAAATATCGTGGCCGGCGTTGTAGCCGATCATCGCCGCGTCGACGGGATGTCCCTTATGCCGCGCGGAAAAAACCTCCGCGCCATCGGCGCGCAGAACCTCGCCGGAAAACACCAGTTGCTTGCCTTCGATGCGCGCGTGGGCGGCGATCGGCGTGCGGCAGGAGCCGTCGAGCACGGCCAAAAAGGAGCGCTCGGCGGCGAGCGCGAAGCCGGTCGCCTCGTCGAAAATCGGCGCCAAGGCCGCTCGCGCGCCAACGTCGGCGGCCCGGCAGGTGACGCCGATCGCGCCCTGGCCGGCGGCCGGCAGGAACTTGTCGAGCGGCAGCAATTCGCTTGCGTGGGCTTCTAGCCCTAAGCGCTTCAGGCCCGCGAGAGCGAGCAAGGTGCCGTCGACCTCGCCGCTCTCGACTTTTTTCAGTCTGGTCTCGACATTTCCGCGCAGCAGCGTGGTCGTTATGTCGGGGCGCAGACGCTTGACCTGCGCCGCGCGGCGCAGCGACGCCGTGCCGACCACGGCGCCCTTTGGAAGCTCCGCCAGAGCCGCGCCGCCGCGCCCAATAAAGGCGTCGCGCGCGTCCTCGCGCGGCAGATAGCCGGCGACGATGATGTCGCTGGGCAGATGCGTCGGCAGATCCTTCGACGAATGCACGGCGAAGTCGATGGCGCCGGCGATCAGCGCCGCGTCCAGCTCCTTCGTGAACAGGCCCTTGCCCCCGGCTTCGGCGAGGGCGCGATCTTGGATCGCATCCCCGGTCGTGCGGATCACCTCGATCGAGAAATGCTCTTCCGCGACGCCGTGGGCCTTGGCGAGCAGCGCCCGCGTCTGATGTGTTTGCGCCAGCGCCAAGGGGCTGCCGCGCGTGCCGATTCGAAGGGGAGGGATGCTCATGTCGCTTTCCGCTTTGCCGTCACTATAGGGGCGCCGGCGTGAACGGCAAGCGCGATCTGGGCGGTTTTCTCGGCGCGGCGAAAGCGCGCCGGTCCATTTCGCGTCCGCGCGGCTCTAAAGAGCCAGAGCGGCGCGGACCGAGGACGGCCAGGCGCCCACTTCGAGTCCGTGGTGCTTAAACAACGCGAGCGCCAGCCGCTCCATGCCGAAACCGACGCAGGCCGTGTGCGCCGCTTCGCCGCTGGCCAGTCCAATTCCCCACATCGAAGCGAAATGGTCCTGATGATAATTGAAGCTCATGCACGCCGTCGGCTCGATCGACGCTCTCGATCGGAACGAGAAGCTCGAACTTCAATCCAAGTTCGCGTTGACTGGAGGCCATGACGCGCCCGCCGCGACCGAAAAACGGATCGTTGGCGACATCGACCTCATGCGGCAAGGCGAGTTCTCGGGCGAAGCTCGCGTCCTCTCTCCAGCCATTGCTCCCTGAAGGCCATGACCTGATCTGGAGTTCCGACGCGCACATATTCCCGCATGCGAAACATCTGCATGCGCGCGGGATCCTTCGAAGGCTCGTGACGGAAGCAATAGGATTGGACGTCGAAATAAAGCCCGTCAGCTTGGACCGGTCCTCGTTTCGACACGATGGGGTAAAGCGGATAACAAGCGGCCGGCGTCAACACGACGTCCGTCGCGACCTGCCGATCGGTCCATGTCTCGCCGTTATGAATTTTGTCGAGCAAGGCGAGGTGATCGCGCTCGTCGCCGACGAAGCCGTGAATCGAGCCGGCGAGTTGCGGGAACGAATTCATATAGCCGCTCTTTTCGAACAGCGCGCGGCTCATTCCCGGCGGAAATCGAATGATCTCGGCTCGATGCGCCGCGCCAAGGCGCGAAATAACCCTGTCGAGCCCCGAAACGACATTCTCGAAACATTCGCCGCGGGCGTAAAGTCCGTCGACGCCCGTGGCGTGCAAAACGCCTCTTGCGAACAGTCGATCCAAGAAAGAAGGGCACGAATCGCACATGTCAGTCTCTTAGCCTGGTCTTGCGCGGCGAAGCCGGCGAATGATCCAGCGGCCCGCCGCCAGGCCTCGCGCCCGCGAAAGCGAGGGCGGCGCGTCATTCGGCGCAATGACTTCACGCAACGGCTTTTTCCGAAGTCAGTTCCGTCAAGCAGGCCGAAATCGCGGCTATCGACGAAAAGCTCTTTCTGTTCAGCATCCGGTCCGGAAACTCGACGCCTAATTTTTCTTCGAGCGCGAGCATAAGCTGAACCACAGTAAAGGAAGCGAGTCCCGCGCCGAATAAATCCGCGGCATCGTCGAGAGTCGCGGCCGGCACGGAAAGCCGGCCATGTTGATCAAGGGCTTGCCTGATAATGAGCTGCATCTCATCCTCTATGCGAGCCACAAGGTAGCATCCCGTTGAGAAAACGATAGCCCCGACCTCTCCATTCGCAACAAATTCACGAAGAAAGGTAAACGCCGACGAACGCGCGAGGCGATCGTGTCTCCTTGAATTTTCAAGGCCGAACGGCCACGCGGAACCCTTTCTTAACCATGAAAACGATAATCTCCGGGTCGACGGGACGCTTCGAAATCAGACAGTCACAACGGCGCTCGAACGGACGACTTGGCATGTTGGATTATCGCGGCGGAGCCAATAACGACTCTGATCCGACGCCTTCGCTCCGCAATGGATCGGAAGACAGAAAATTTGCGTCTCGCCGAGGCTTGGCGGCTGGCGTGGCGGCGCAAGGGCTTGATTCTCGCGCTCGCGACCTTGGGCGCGCTCCTTGGATTCGTCGCGACCAAGACGCTGACGCCGCGCTATGTCGCGACCGCGCAAATATATCTTGATCCACATGGACTGCCTGGCCTCGAGAAGGAAGACTCCGCCTCGCACGAAGATTCGACCGGCTTCATAAACTTCGTCGAGACCCAGGCGAAAATTCTGACCTCCCGCGTCGTGCTCGAGCGCGTCGTGACCAAGGAACGACTTGCTACCGATCCCGAATTCGCCGGCGGCGGCGGGCTGTTGAGCACGCTATTTGGACGCCCGCCTTCTTCGGCCGGCGAACTCCGAGGGCGCGCTCAACGCCGAGCGAACTCTCGCTCAGCGCATCGTGATCCGTCGCCCCGAACGCACATTCATCATCGAGATTTCGGCGACGAGCAGCAACCCGGAAAAGGCGGCCCGAATCGCGAACGGCGTCGCTCAAGCGTATAACGACGTGCGTCTCTCCATGCAGACGGAAGCCGCCAAGCAGGCCACGAACTCGTTCAGCGCCAGTCTCGGCGAGTTGCGCGACCGTCTGCTCGCCGCCGAGAGGCAAGTCGAGGACTATAAGGCCGCGAATGGGCTTGTCGGCACGCGGGATCAATATGTCGACGAGCAAAGTCTCAAGGAGATCAATCAACAATTGAGTTATGCGCGGACGCGGCTCGAGGACGCGCGCGCGCGCTTCGAACTGCTCAGGCGCGCCCGCGCGACGAGCGCCGATCTTGGAATGCTGACGGCGACGTTGAACGCGCCTAACCTGACCAATTTGCGCGCGCAGCAGACGGCCGCGCTCGAAAAAATCGCCGAGCTTTCCGCGGAGCTTGGCCCGCGGCATCCGAGCGTGAAAAACGCCGAGGCTCGGGTGAACGAACTGCGCCGCCTCATCGACATCGAACTTGAGCGCATTCGCGCCTCGAGCGGCAAGGATTTCGAACAGGCTCGCAATGTCGAGGAACGATTGCAGCGCGACGTGGAGCAATTGCGCCAGCGCGCGCTTGTCGCCGCTCAAGCCTCCGTCAAGCTTCGCGACCTGGAACGCGAAGTGGACGTAAATCGCGGCGTGTATCAGTCGTTCTTCGCGCGCTCGCGCCAGACCGAGGAAGCGCAGCCGAGCAATCTGATGAGCACTCACATCGTCACGACCGCGACGCCGCCGGCGGCGCGCAGCTTTCCTCCCAGCGCGGGACTTGATGATGGCGGCGGGCTTCGTGCTGGGCGCGCTGCTCGGCGGCGCGCTGAGCGTATTGCTCGAAATGCGAAACGACGCCGGTCGAAGGAAGTTGACCTCCGCCCCAAGCGATGAAGCCGCGCGCGAGCCGACGCGGTTTACGATCACGGACGCGACGCAATTCACCATTCGTCCCTCTCATCGGCCCGCGATCGCGGATCGAATTGGCTCGCCTCGGGATACCGGTCGCGACCCGTCCAGAGGATGGAAGCGAAATCGACGCCATCGCCTCTCATTTCCAGTCGCTGATCGACGACGCCGACGAGACGCAAATCATCGCCTTTGTCGGCGAGACCGAGCACAATGCGCGAACGATCATGTCGATCAACCTCGCCTTGGCGCTGAACTCGGCGGGGCTCGACATCGCCTTGGTCGACGCGGACCCGAAAGACGCCGTGCTCGGCTCCTTCGTCGATCCGGAAGCCGGAGCTTTGGAAGACGGCCCCGATTTCGTCGTTCAAACGCGCGAGGAGGTGATCCTCGCCCTTCCCCATTACGACGCCGCCAAACCCAACGGCGCGTCGAGGAACAGGATCATGCGCGGGCTGCTGCGGGGAGAGATGGGACGAATCGACGCGATCATTTGCGATGGCGCGTTCGACGATCCTAATGCGTTCGAACAGATAAACTGGGTCGTTCCGGTGCTCGGCGCGCGAGCGGACGAGCGCGCGGCCCTCGCCCTTCTACCCGAAGCGCTCGCGGAAAGAACAGCGTTGATCGTGCGTTTCGAACATGCGAACCCTTGGGCGGGAGAAGGCGCGAAGCTGAGCAAAACCGCCTGAAGTTTCGAGAATCTTGGCGCGCGACGACGTGTCTATTTCGATCCCGTCTTGGAGGAGCGCATCGCCGCCAGCAATGCGTCGCCCAACGCGCCGCCGCCCGCCGTCTGTTTGCCGCGCGACGTTTCGAATTGGCGTTTTCCGGTCGGCGCGTTGGCGCGTCCGGCTCCTTGAGGGCGCGGCGCCGCTTCGTCGTCAAGCCGCATGCTGAGAGCTATTCGCTTGCGCGGGGCGTCGACCTCCAGAACTTTCACGCGCACGATGTCTCCGGGTTTGGCGACGCTGCGCGGATCCTTGATGAAGGTCTTCGACATCGCCGATATATGCACGAGTCCGTCCTGATGCACGCCGATGTCGACAAAGGCGCCGAAGGCCGCGACATTGGTGACGACGCCCTCGAGAATCATTCCGGGCTTGAGGTCGGAAAGTTTTTCGACGCCCTCCTGAAAGGTCGCGGTCTTGAAGGCGGGACGAGGATCCCGGCCCGGCTTCTCCAGTTCCGCGAGCACGTCGGCCACCGTCGGCAAGCCGAATTTTTCGTCGACGAATTGCGAAGGGTTTAGAGCCCGCAAGGTCGCGACGTCGCCGATCAGCGACTTGATGTCTTTCTTGGTCGCCGCGAGAATGCGTCGCACCAGCGGATAGGCTTCGGGATGCACGCCGGAACGGTCGAGCGGATCGTCGCCGTCGATCACCCGCAAAAACCCCGCGCTTTGCTCGAACGCCTTGGGTCCGAGGCGCGGCACTTCCTTCAGCGCGGCGCGGCTGCGCAGAGAGCCCTTGGCGTCGCGAAAGGCGACGATATTGGCGGCCAGCAGTTCGCCAATGCCGGAAACGCGGGCGAGCAGCGGCGCCGAGGCCGTGTTGACATCGACGCCAACCGCGTTGACGCAATCCTCCACCACGGCGTCGAGCGAGCGGGACAGTTTGGCTTCGGAAACGTCATGTTGATATTGACCGACGCCGATGGATTTGGGGTCGATCTTCACGAGTTCCGCGAGCGGATCCTGCAAACGCCGCGCGATCGAGGCGGCGCCGCGCAGCGACACGTCGAGATCGGGCAATTCGCGCGAGGCGTATTCGGACGCCGAATAGACCGAGGCGCCCGCTTCCGACACGACTATCTTGGTCAGTTTCAGTTCGGGATTCTTGGCGATCAGTTCGCCGGCCAATTTGTCGGTCTCGCGCGAGGCCGTGCCATTGCCGATCGCGACGAGTTCGACCTTGTGTTCGCGCGCCAGCCTGCCCAGCAGACCCAAGGCTTCGTCCCAGCGCCGCTGCGGTTCATGCGGATAGATGGCCGTGGTGGCGACGATCTTGCCCGTCTTGTCCACGACGGCGACCTTGACGCCGGTGCGAAACCCGGGGTCGAGTCCGAGCGTCGCTCTCGCTCCGGCGGGCGCGGCGAGCAAGAGCGCGCGCAAATTGCTGGCGAAGACGTTGATCGCTTCGTCCTCCGCCAGCCGAAACAATCTCGCGCGCGCGTCCACGCCGAGGTGCAGCTCGATCTTGGTGCGCCACGCCCAGCGCACCGTCTCGGCGAGCCAGCGATCGCCTGGGCGTCCGCGATCCTCGATCGAAAAGCGCCGCGCGATTCGGCTCTCATAGCCGCCGGCCCCGGGCTCCGATTCCGCGATCATTTCGAGATCGAGAAACTCCTCCTTTTCGCCGCGAAACAACGCCAGAATACGATGCGAGGGAAGCTTGGTCAGCGGCTGCGAAAAATCGAAATAATCCGAGAATTTCACGCCCGAACTTTCCTTGCCTTCGCGCACCTTCGATTTCAAAGCGCCTTGCGACCAGAACGCCTCGCGCAACGCGCCGATCAGATCCGCGTCCTCCGCGAAGCGCTCCACCAAAATGGCGCGCGCGCCTTCCAGCGCCGCCTCCGCGGTCGCGACATTCTTGTCTGCGCTGACAAAAGGCGCCGCCTGCGTTTTTGGATCTTGTTCCGGCTTGGAGAGCAGCGCATCGGCGAGCGGCGCCAATCCGCTTTCTATGGCGATCTGCGCCTTGGTGCGCCGCTTGGGCTTGAACGGAAGATAAATGTCCTCGAGGCGCGCCTTATTGTCGGCGTCCAAAATCAACGCGCGAAGCTGGTCGTTAAGTTTGCCCTGCGCCTCGATCGATTCGAGAATGACCTTGCGGCGCTCCTCCAGCTCGCGCAAATAGCGCAATCGCTCGTCGAGGCGGCGCAGCTGCGTGTCGTCGAGCGTGCCGGTCGCCTCCTTGCGGTAGCGGGCGATGAAAGGCACGGTCGAGCCGCCGTCCAGCAACGCCACCGCCGCCTCCACCTGCCAGGGTTGCGCCGCTAGCTCCGCGCTGATGCGTTCGATTATGCTGGTGGTCATGCGATTATCCCGATTCGAGGACGAACCGGCCTTTTAGCGCACAATCGCCTGGGGGTGAAAGCCTGCGGAAAACCGTTGTGGAAAGCGTGCGCCCGAGGGAATGTCGCGAAGCCAATCCGACTATTTTCTCAACGGGAAGGCGTCCATCCGTTCCAGAGCGGTTCGTAAAATTGTCGAGCGACACCGTGCGCTCAGGGAATGCGCTCGATCGCCGGTCGACGGCGTGTAGCAGCCAGATTCCACCCGCGTCCACAGCGCGGTTCGTAGAATCGATTCGTCGAGCGACACCGTGCGCGTCAGGCCGAGATCGCGCTCGATCGCCGCGGTCGACGGCGTGTAGCGGCCCGGATTCCAACCGGCGTCTGCCGCGCCGAGAATTTTATGGTCGCCGTTTCCGATCAACGCGGCGACGCGGGCGGCGAGTTGTCCGATGGTCACGGACTCGCTGGACCCGACATTATAGGCGCGGCCCGCTTCTCCGCGCATGAGCAATCGCAACAGCCAAACCACGAGGTCGCCAGCATAAAGATAGGATCGGCAAGCTCGCCCGTCGCCTTGCACGACGACCGCGCGGCCATGCATGGCGTCGTTGATGAAGTTGCCGGCCGCGAAATGCGCGTCGAGCGTCTGATAGGGACCGAGCACGGCGAAGATGCGCGCGATCGAGATCTCGACGCCGAATTGCTTGGCGTAGAGCGCGCAAAGCATTTCAGCGGCGCGCTTGGCCTCCGCATATGAATTCACCGGAGCGCCGCAATCCGGCGCGCCCATCCATCGCTCGTCGACATGAGTCATGTCCGGGGGTTGACGGCCATATACCGCGCCGGAGCTGAGTTGAAGAAAACGCCGGGCTTTGCTGGCGACGGCGAATTCCAACGCCCGACGCGTGCCGTCGATCACGCTGTCGAACATCCGCAGTGGATCCTCGGCGTTGAGCTTCGCGCTCGCGTCGGCGGCCGCGTGAACGACATGCGTGAACTCGCCGTCCGGAAAGTCGAAGTTCGAGACATTTCCGGTCAGGAACGTGAAGCTGGGATGCTCGGCGAGATGCGGAGCCTTCCTTCTGAAGACGTCGACGCTTCGGGTCAGGATTGTCGTTCGCAACCTTAGCCCGAGAGCGGCCTCGGCATGACGAAGACATTCGAGCAGCCAGCAGCCGATGAAGCCCGTTCCTCCGGTGATGAACAGGCGTCCGCCATCGAGACCAAGAAGATCATCCCGGGCAAGATCAATGACCGCTTCGAGATCCCGTGAAAAGGCCCAGCCTCGAGTTTCCAGCGCCATCGCCGCTAGGCCGATTTGGTTTGTTCGACCAGGCCGCGATCAAGGCCAAAGCCGTGTGGCGCCGCGAACGCCGGCTTCGCTCCCGGTTCGAGGATCGACGCGACTTCGCCAAGCGCATCGAACACGCGATACGCCTTCGAGCGATCCACGCCGTCGTCATAGCCGCCGGTAAAGAAGGCGAAGCGAACGCCCGCCGCGTTAGCGGTCTGTTGATCCACGGCGCTGTCGCCAATCATCAACGCCGTTTCAGGCTCCGCCCCCGATCGAGACAGCGCATATCTTAAGGGAGCCGGATCCGGCTTGCTCTTGTCGAGCGTGTCTCCACCGACGATGGCGCCAAAGAAGCGAATAAGACCCGTCTCGTCCAGGAGCTTGTGACAGAGCCGTTGCGGCTTGTTGCTGCAAATCGCGAGGCGGCGGCCCGCGTCGGTCAACCGCTCTAGCAGTTCTCGCGCCCCCGGGAACACGCTTTCCATGGGGGTGGGAAGCTCATGGTAGCGGCGGCGAAATTCGTCGAGCAGCGCGCCGACCGATTGCGGACCGGCCTCGAGAGCATGACCGACAAGATAGTTTCCGCCTCTGCTGCTCCAGACGCGATAGCAGTCGGAACCTAAAGGCGCGAGACCCTTTTCGAGACGCATCGAATTGAGGATCTCGCCGACGAGCGAAGCGCTTTCGATGAGCGTCCCGTCGAGATCGAAGGCGATGGTTTTGACGATCATCGTTTTAGTCCCGGGAGCGCGGCCTAGCCCCATGTTTCGAAGAAGAGGCGCCGTCCCATTTTGCTTCGAATGGGAGGACGAATTGTCGAACATGCGATTTAATGTCGGCGCGCTTTGCTTCCATGCGACGCATCGCGAATTTCGCCGCCGCGCCATGCGCGCCCGCATCGAGCCATAGCTAACGGAATGGTGTTAACGCGGCGTTAACGACAGTCAGGGAACAGCGGCTCGTGTTGATGGCCGCGCCACGATCTGAAAGACATGGCTGTCCTTGCCTCCGCGCAGCTGTAACGGGATGCGACTTGCGCTCGATGATGCTCAGCCCAGCATCTCCGAAGACCGCGTTGAGCGCGGACGGCGTGAAGAAGTTGATATGTTCGTGCCAATGGCGTTTGCGATTTAGGCGTTGCTAGGATCGTCTCGCTTATGCGCACGACCTCTTCATGCGGAACCTCGACGTAAAAATAATGGTTTCCGGCTCATCGCGATAAAGATCAGCGAAGAGATTTGCGGATAAGGAACGTGCTCCAGGACATTGCTGAACACGATGAGGTCATAAACATTGGCTTCCATGGCGTTGAGGTCGATGGCGCGCGCGCCTTTGACGATCGGGTGATTGGAAATGTCGTAGACATCGTGTTGCATGGCGCGCGAGCGAAAAGGCGTGTTGATCCGCCGCGTTGACCCGCCCTAGTCAAGCACGCGCGGCCTCGCGCCGAGATAAGGCTCCAGAATCGCCTCGATCCGGTCGATGTAGGCGCTTCCCTCGAGCATGATCGCATTGCGGTGGCGTAGCCGGGCTCAAAGCGATCGCGGGCGGTCGTATAGGCGTCTCCGCGATAATCCGTATAGAGCGCCGCCATCTCCTCGTCGTCGAAACGCATGTCGAGAAACAACATGCCGCAGTCCTCGCACATCATTGTTTTGCAGATGCTGCAGGCATTGCCCGCGCGAATGTCCCGCAAGCCCCATTCCGGACTAATCTCCGTCGGCCGCCATCCGAAAATCCTGTCGGCGATGAACGGCATCAGAACCGCCGGCACATGTCCGAGGCGGTCGCCATCGCAGGCGACGCAACGTTTCGCGAGTTTCATGTCATATCCTGTTGGCGAGCGCCAAGGCGCGTGGTCGCTCGCGCTCATCTTGCGAGGAAACGTCCGTTCAAACCCGGCCGTCGCAGATTTTTAACGTGACGGCGTTAGTTTTCCGTTACGCCCTGTTACGCCCCGTCGTTCGCGGCCTTCATCGGAAATGAACATGACCGTTCTAAGCATCATTACGCCTTGCTACAATGAAGAAGCCGGCATCGCGCAATGCTAGCGAGGCGGTGCGCGCGGTGATGGCGGCCGAGTTGCCGGAATATGATTACGAGCATATTTTTATCGACAATTGCTCGCAAGATCGCACCGTGGCGATTCTCCGCGAGATCGCGGCGTCCGACAGGCGCGTTAAAATTATCGTCAATTCACGCAATTTCGGGCCCGCGCGATCGCCGTTCCACGCGATGCTGCAATCGACGGGCGACGCCGCCATCCCGATATTGGCGGATCTTCAAACTCCGCCCGCTCTGATTCCGAGCATGGTCAAGCTTTGGCGGGAAGGCGCCAAGGTCGTCATCGCCGTCAAGCGCAGCAGCGACGATCGCGCGCTCTGGCGATTGGCGCGCGACGCATATTATAAAGCCATGAAAATGCTTTCGAAGGTCGAGCAGATCCCGAATTACATGGGATATGGTCTCTATGACAAATGCGTGGTCGACGCGATGCGTGGGCTTAGGGAGCCCGAGCCATATTTTCGCGGGCTTGTCGTGGAGGTCGGATTCGAGCGGGCAATGGTGGAATATGATCAGCCGCCGCGCCGAACCGGGCGATCAAGCTATAGTTTGTTCTCGCTGGCCGATTATGCGCTGTTGGGGCTGTTCAGTTATTCGCGGGCTCCCTTGCGCCTTATGATTTTTTTGGGTTTTTTTGTCTCGATGCTGAGTTTTGTTGTCGGCCTCGCTTATTTGGCCGCGAAACTCATTTTCTGGTATAGTTTGCCCATCGGCGTCGCCCCCGTGCTGATTTCAATATTCTTTCTCGGCTCGATACAGCTGTTCGCCTTGGGGGTGGTCGGAGAATATATTGGGCTGCTTTTAAATTATTCTAGGCAATTTCCTCTGGTGATAGAGAAGGAGAGAGTAAATTTCGACTAGCGCCGGCGTTCGCTGATCGAAACCCATCGATCGATAAGACGTCGCGCCATGTTATCGCGCGCAGGGGCTCGCCGAGGCGCTCTTTCCAGGCCTCGCGGCGGCGATCGACAATATCGCCGTGGCATTTGAAATGCGGCTTTTACAACGAATTTCGCGCATGACGGCGCGCCCGTCCAATCGCCCAAACCCTAAGAATTCTCCGCGACCCCATTGCGGCGCGCGCGGGCTTTTGCCACGATCACGCCATGACCCAGGGCCCCTATCCAATCGAGATTCTCACCACCAGCCAGATGGCGCGCGCAGACAGCCTCGCCATCGCCGGCGGCGTGCCGAGCATGACGTTGATGGAGAACGCCGCCGCCGCGATCACGCGCACGACCAATCAGATCTTGCAGAAAAGCAGCGGGCGGCGGGTTTTGGTGCTGTGCGGGCCCGGCAATAATGGAGGCGACGGCTATGTCGCGGCGCGTTTGCTGCGCAACTCGCGGATAAAGGTCAAAGTCGCGGCGCTCACCCCGCGCGAAAGCCTACGGGGCGACGCGCTGGCGGCGGCGGGAGCCTGGGACGGCGCGGTCGAGCCCGCCGAGACTTGCTCCTTCGACGGAACCGATCTCGTGGTCGACGCGCTGTTCGGCGCGGGGCTCGCGCGCGATATCGAGGGGCCCGCGGCCGAACTGATCGCGCGGCTCAACAAATGGCGGCGCGAGAGCGGCCAGCATGTCGTCGCCGTCGACATGCCCTCCGGCATCGATGGCACAACTGGCGCGGTGCGCGGCGTGGCGGTCGAGGCCGACGCCACGGTGACCTTCTTTCGGCTTAAGAGCGGGCATCTGCTGCTGCCGGGGCGCCTGCATTGCGGCGCGCTCACCTGCGCCAATATCGGCATTCGCGCGAGGGTGCTGGCCGACATCGCGCCCGATATTTTCGTCAACGCCCCCGGCTTCTGGCTGGAGGCGCTGCCCTTTCCCAAAATCGAGGGGCACAAATATTCGCGCGGGCATGCCGTCGTGGTCTGCGGCGGCGCGTCGTTCACCGGCGCGGCGCGGCTCGCCGCGACCGCGGCGCTGCGGGCGGGGGCCGGGCTCGTCACGCTCGCAAGCCCACGGGACGCGATGGCGATAAACGCCGGCGCGCTCACCAGCGTCATGCTGCGCGAAGCCGACGACGCGGGAGAGCTCGCGCAATTGCTGAGCGATGCGCGTAAAAATGTCGTGGCGCTGGGGCCGGGGCTCGGCGTCTCGGCGGCGACTCGCGAGAAGGTGGAGACGGTCTTGGCGGGCGGCTCGTTCTCTCGCGCCTTCGTGCTCGACGCCGATGCGTTGACGAGTTTTTCCGACGCGCCGGAGAGGCTTTGGCGGGCGATCAAGTCGGCGCCCGGTCCCGTCGTGCTGACGCCGCACGCCGGCGAATTCGCTCGGCTGTTCGATCCCAAGGGGCGCTCGCCCAGCGGCGCGCCGCTGTCGAAGCTCGACAAGGCGCGGGCGGCGGCGCGCGAGAGCGGCGCGGTCCTGCTGTTCAAGGGGCCGGATACGGTGGTCGCGGCGCCCGACGGCCGCGCCACCATCCTTTCCTATGCCTCGCCCTGGCTGGCCACGGCGGGCTCCGGGGATACGCTGACCGGAATCATCGCCGGACTTCTCGCGCAAGGCATGGCGCCTCTCGCCGCCGCCTCATGCGGAGCCTGGATGCACGCCCGCGCGGCGACGATCTTCGGGCCGGGGCTGATCGCCGACGATATCGCCGCCACGCTGCCCGCGGTGTGGCGGGAGCTGACGGACGAATTGGGCTGAGCGCGCGGGGCTCACCCCGTCAGCGCGTCGAAAATCAGCTTGGCGTTCAGCGCGATGATGACCACGGCGATGAGCGCGGCGAGCGCGGTCGTGTGGCGCGGCGCGATAAGCTCGCCCATCACGCGGCGCGAGGCCGTGAACCAGATCAGCGGAACCATCGCGAAAGGCAAAGTGAAGCTCAGCACGACCTGGCTAGCCACCAGCAGCCCTCCCGTCGCCGCCTCGCCGGAGATCAGCGTCAAAGCCGACCGCGGGGACGACCGCGATCAGCCGCGTGAACAGCCGCCGCCGCGTCGGCGTCATGCGCAGGCGCACGAAGCCCTCCATCACGATCTGGCCGGAAAGGGTCGCCGTGACCGTCGAGTTGAGGCCGCAGGCGATCAGCGCGATGGCGAATAGCTGCGCCGCCAGCGGCGCGCCCAGCAGCGGCGCGATCAGCCGATGCGCCTCGGCGAGCTCCGTCACCTCGACATGGCCGCTCGTATAAAACACCGAAGCCGCGAGCACGAGTATCGCGCCATTGACCAGCAGCGCGAAAAACAGCGCGATGGCGCTGTCGATCAGCGCGAAGCCGATCGCCTCGCGCTTTTCGGCCGGCGACGCGCCGACCGCGCGCGTCAGCACGATCGACGAATGCAGAAAGAGATTATGCGGCATGACCGTCGCGCCGACTATGCCGAGGCCGAGATAAAGCATGCGCGGATCGTCGAGCAACTGCCGCGTCGGGACGAGGCCGCGCGCGACTTGCGCAAAGATCGACATGCGCCATGGCGAGCTGAGCGGTGAAGGAAAAGGCGATGAGCCCCAGGAGCGAAACGACGAACAGCTCGATCTTGCGAAAGCCCGCGCGCTCGAAGGCCAGCACGACGAAAGTGTCGAGCAGCGTGACGGCGATGCCGACCGCGAGCGGCATGCCGAACAAAAGCTGCAAGCCGATGGCCGTGCCGATGATCTCGGCGAGATCGGTCGCGGCGATGGCGGCCTCGGCCACGAGCCACAGCGCAATCGCGGCGGGCTTCGAAAAACGCGCACGGCAGGCCTGCGCGAGATCGAGGCCGGAGGCGAGCCCCAGCCGCGCGCTGAGCGCCTGCAATACGATGGCCATCAGACTGGAGAGCACGGCCGCGAAAAGCAGCGCGCAGCCGTAGCGCGAGCCGGCGGCGAGCGCGGTCGCCCAATTGCCGGGGTCCATATAGCCGGTCGCGACGAGATAACCGGGGCCGAGGAAGACGAAGAACCGCCGGGCGAGAGAGGCCCCTTTGCGCGTCGCGATGGACCCACGCAAATCTCCCGACCCGCGCGCGGGCATCGAGGCGGAGGGCGGCGAGGCGGGCGTCAAAAGAGCGGCTCCGGGACAGGGAACGCTGGCCTTCTAGCACTTAGGGCGATGGGCGGGCAATGCGGCGCGGGAGGGCTGAACTCCGATCCGCCTGCTACTTCACCCCAACCGCCGCCAGCATATGCGCCAGCGCCTCGGGGTAGATCAGCTCCTTTGACGCGGCGATTTCCTGCGGGCTCCACCATTTCCAGCCCTCGACATAGGTCTTCTCTTCCGGCGTGAGCGCGCCGAGTTTTGGTTCGAAATCCTCGCAGCGGACGAGATAATAGCGCTCGACCGCGTGGACCCACCCAGAGCCAAGCAGCAGCGGAAATTCGCGCGTCGCGATGGGCTCGCCGAGGTCGAAATCCTTCAGGCCGGTCTCCTCGAAAATCTCGCGGCGGGCGCAGGCTTCAAAACTCTCGCCGGGCTCCAGCGCGCCGCCCGGCTGGCCCCAGAAATGGGTGAAACCCAGCTGCGCGACATTGGGCAGAATGCGGCTCGAAAAGCGCAGCAGCAGGGTTTCGCCGCGCGGATTGACCAGCAATACGCGCGACGCCTCGCGGCGCGGCAAGGGCCGTCCTTCATAGGGCGCCGCGACGCTTTCGCGGCCCTGTTCGCGCGCCCAGTCGACCAGCGACCACGCGCCGTCCTCATAGGCGAACCAGTTCGGCGCGGCGTTGAGCGCGGGATATTCGCGCGTCTCGTCGAGACGCTTGCCGGTCGCCATGCGCCAGGCGATGTCCAGCACGCCGGCATGGGCGACGACGAGCAGCGTCTCGCCCGGATGCGCCTGGGCGATTCTGCGTCAGCGCGGCGCGCACCCTGGCGGCGAAGCGCATCAGGCTCTCGCCGCCGGGCGCGGCGTAATCGGCCCGCCGGGCGAGATAATGCTGGTATTCTTCCGGATAGCGCGCCTCGACCTCCGCGTGGGTGAGGCCGTGCCACAGGCCGTCGTGCTTTTCGCGCAGATCGGGCCGTTCGTGGACCTCAAGGCCCCGCGCCTCGGCGTGGGGCGCGGCGGTTGTCCACGGCGCGCCGCAGATCGCTGCTGTAGACGTGATCGAAATGCGACGCCCCCGAGTTCGCGGGCCAGCGCCCGCGCCTGCGAGCGGCCCTTGTAATTGAGGGCGATGTCGAGCTGTCCCTGAAAGCGCCGTTCGAGATTCCAGTTCGTCTCGCCGTGCCGGGCGAGACAGATAAGCGTGCGGGTCATGTCCTTGTCCGAGGCGGCGCCGGGGGAATGTTCCGGTTCGCGGCTGGCTATCGACCGATTTCGCGCGCCCGGCAAGCCGAAAATTCATGAGACGGGGCGCGTCCTTCGCGTTCTAATGCCGCGCCTTGGTCGAGAACTCGCCGGAGCGCAGGCGGGCCGGCAAGCGCTCGGCGAAATCGGCCACGCTCTCTTCGCCATGGGCGGCGACCAGTTCGCGCAGCGCGGCGGCCAAGGCGGCGTGCGCGAAGCTATCGCTTTCTATCCCCGCCAGAATGGCTTCCGCGAAGGCCTCGGTGACATAGACCAGGGCCGCGCGGTGCTGTTCCGCGCCTGTTTCGTCGAGAGTGGAGGGATGAAATGGCGTCATGGCCCGCACCTTAGTCAAACGCGCCGGCAGGCGCGAGGCGGCTCTTGCCAAAGGGTTAACCGAGACCGTCCAACTTGCTCAAGGATTGGCGTAACGCGACGCCACTTCATGCGAGAGGCTTTCGGCCTCGTCGAGGTAGCGCGCGATCACCAGCCGCGCGTTGGGCGTGCAGACGCGATAGGTGAGTTCATAGCCGCGAAATCCGCGGTTGAAGGCGGCGGTCAGTCGTTGCCGCCGCGCTCCGGCGGGCGCGTCGGCGTCGCGCAGCTGCGCCATTTTGCCGCGCCAGTCGTCCCCGTCCCCCTCGCCGCACAAATCGCGCAGGAACGACAGTCCGCCCAGCACTTCGGCCAGCCTTTGAATTTGGGCGTCGTACGGCGGCGGCGGCGGCTCGGCGGGCTCCGCTGGCGGCTTGGCGGGGGCCTTCTCCGCGGCCTTGTTCGCGGCCTTCGCGCCGTGCTTTGGCGCATGGGCCTTGCCGCGTGATTGCGCCGGCGGACGTATCGCGGGCGGCTCCCGAGGAGGACGCGGCTCGGCGTCCCGCAGCCGAGGTCCGGGCGTTTGGGTGGAGGGCTTTCGCCGCCGCCAAAAAGATTCTCGAAGAAATTCGCGGCCGGCGCCGGCGGGGAACAGGCCAGCGCCGCGATGAGCGCGGCGGCGCCGACAATCGGCCGGCGGCGAGGCGAGGAGGCGGCGGCCCGCTTCACGGGAACAGCCGCTGCTTGGTCCAGGCGAGCCCGGGCGCCTCGCGGGCGAAGCGCACCCGGTCGTGCAGGCGAAACGGCTTGTCGGCCCAAAATTCGATCGAGAGCGGAACGATCGTGTAGCCGCGCCAATAGGGCGGGCGGGGAATTTCGCCGATCCCGAACTTCAAGGCGTAATGGGCGACGGCTTTCTCCAGCGCGAAGCGGCTTTCGAGCGGCCGAGACTGCTGGCTGGCCCAGGCGCCGATGCGGCTGTCGCGCGCGCGCGAGGCGAAATAGGCGTCGGCCTCGGCGTCCGGCGTCGGCGTCACCGGGCCGCGCAGGCGCACCTGCCGGCGCAGCGATTTCCAGTGAAATAGCGCCGCCGCTTGCATGTTCGCGGCGAGTTGCATTCCCTTCGCGCTTTCCGCGTTGGTATAGAATACGAAGCCCGATTCGCTCCACCCCTTCAGCAGCACCATTCGGGCGTCCGGCAGGCCGTTCGCGTCGGCGGTGGCGAGCGCCATGCCTCGGGATCGTTGAGCTCCCTGGCTTTCGCTTCCTCGAACCAATCGCCAAACAGATTAAACGGCTCGGCGGCCTCGATAAAGTCACCCGGCGTTAACGCGTTCAAGAGAAAATCCTCTTCAGGTCGCCCGCGTCGACGGGGCGTTGGGTTGGTTGAAGGTGAAATTTGCGTCGATCCCGATCGAGACATAGCGCCCCTGGCGGGTTTCCTCAAACGACTTCGCACGCCGTGAGGTTGCTGGTGGCGTTGCTCGCGGCGGCCGCGCAAGGGCGCCTGTTCGGTCGCCATGCCGTCTGGTCCGCGTGGCGAGAGCTTCGTCGCCGACGCCTCCGACGTGACCGGCTCGATCCGCCGGCCCTCGCCGGAGCTGGCGCGCGGTCTCGACGCCGAAGACCGGCGGCGCGCCGGCGCCGCGCTGGCGACCGCGCTCGATCCCCAGAGCGAAGGCGCCGGCGTCAATTGGGACAATCCGCAGACGGGAGCCAAGGGCAGCTTCACGCCGGTCGGCGCCGCCTATCCGACGGACGGCAAGATTTGCCGGGCCTTTCTCGCCGAGGTCGCGACGAAGGAAACGCAGGAGCGCTTGCAAGGCACGGCCTGCCGCGAAAAGACGATCGAATGGACGCTGCTGGAAGTGAAGCCCTGGAAACGGGGGTAGACGTTTTTCGCGCGCGTGTTGGTTCGGCCCGCCTTTGTGGCGGGCCTCATGTGGGTGACGTGGACTATCTTCTCAAGGCGAACGCGCCATTCCGAGAAGGCCCAAAGGCGCCGCCCATGCCCAGCCCGACGCCCTCCCGCCTCAATTGAACAGGCTGGACACGCTCTCTTCCTTGGCGGTGCGGGCGATCGCCTCGCCGATCAGCGGGCCGATCGGAATGACCCTTATATTGTGCACGGCGGCGACCTCCGGGGTCGCCTGGATCGTGTCCGTGACGACCAACTCCTGCAATTTGGATTTCGCTATGCGCTGCGCCGCCGCTCCCGAGAGCACGCCGTGGGTGATATAGGCGGAAGCCGACAGCGCCCCGGCCGCCAGCAGCGCCTCGGCGGCGTTGCACAGCGTTCCGCCGGAATCAACGATGTCGTCGATCAGGATGCAATTGTGATCCCTCACGTCGCCGATAATGTTCATGACCTCCGAATTCGCCGGCGCGTTCGCGGCGCTTGTCGACGATGGCCAACGGCGCGTCGATGCGCTTCGCCAGCGCCCGCGCCCGCACCACGCCGCCGGTGTCCGGCGAGATCACCATCACATTCTTGAGCTTGGAGTGCGATTTGATGTCGGCCACCATCACCGGGGCGGCGAACAGATTGTCGGTCGGAATGTCGAAAAAGCCCTGCAACTGGCCGGCGTGCAGATCGACGGTCAGCACTCTGTCCGCTCCGGCCCGTGTGATCAGATTGGCGACGAGCTTGGCCGAAATGGGCGTGCGCGGACCCTGTTTGCGATCCTGGCGGGCATAGCCGAAATAGGGGATCACCGCGGTGATGCGCCGCGCCGACGCGCGCCGCAGCGCGTCGACCATGATCAGCAGCTCCATCAGGTGATCATTGGCGGGCGCCGAGGTGGACTGGATGACGAAAGTGTCCTCTCCCCGCACGTTCTCCAAAACTTCGACCCAGATTTCCTGGTCCGCGAAACGCCGGACCACGGATCTGCAAAGCGCACTCCGAGATGCGCGGCGATCGCCTCGGCCAGCGCCCGATTTGAGTTGCCCGCCAGAAGTTTCATCGCCGCCATTGAGCATCCCCGCGAATTGAACACGGCGCCTCATAGCAGCCGCGCTCGCCCGGAACAATACGACGAAACCATGACCACGCCGCTCCAAAGCCAAATCGTCGCTGGCGACGAAATCCCAGCGCCCGGATGCGCATCGATCGAAAGGAGCCAATCGGCCCATCGCGATCGGGGCGCATATGGCCCGCCGGCCGCGTATTCACGCTAAAAGGTTGCAAGCGCGTCGCTATTGCAACTCGGCTTGCTTCCTCTCATTAAATTTGTGTAAATATTCTCTTTACAACCGATCGCCTCGGGAACTTTGGCGCGAGCGTCGCGTTTAAGGTTTCGAAGGCGAGAAGGCGCCCCGCCGCCGAGGGCGTGGTCTGCGAGGAAGTCATGGCCCTAGTCGAGAAATCCCTTTTCGATACGAAGCCGACGCTCGGGTTAGGCGTCAACGTCGTTTCGGCGAAGCGGGGGACGGCGCGCATGGTCCCGCTGGTCCTGGCCATCGCGCTGATCGCGGCGCTGTATCGATTGTTTTCGACCGGACATCCAATCGTCGCGATATGGACGGCGGGCTGCGTTTTGGCGTGGCTGTTCGTGCGCGGCGCCGCCGCCGCGCGCGAATCCGACTGAGCCCGCGAGCGGGGTTCGATCCGGACCGGAAAGGCGCTAGCGCGCGTTTTCGGGTTTGAGCGCGCGTTCGGTGCTCAGAAACCGGCGTTCCCTGCCTTCGAGCACCAGCGCGGTGAGGATCGAGGACGCGAACGCCCCGGTGTCGACGTTGATCCGATTTGGCAGGACTTCCGGCCGCGGGACGGGCGTGTGTCCGTGCACGATTATCTGGCTCCACGACCCCTTGTGGCGGAGGAAGTCCTCCCTGATCCAGAGCAGATCCTTCGGGTTCTGGCTTTGCAGCGCGACGCCGGGCCTAACGCCCGCGTGGCAGAAGAAATAATCGCCAAGGCTCGCCGCCAAGCGGGTTTGCTGCAGAAACAAGCGGTGCTCGGGAGGCATGCGCGCCATGAGACTTTTTCGCGCGAGGTCGTAGCCGGCGCCGCGGATCGCCTCCGTCACATCGACGCCATATGATTGCAGCGTTTCGATCCCGCCAAACCTGCGCCAATCGTCGAGGACGGTCCCGTCGTCGAGAAACCTCAAGAGGGTTTCCTCGTGGTTGCCCCGCAGGGCGTAGATTGGCGTCGGGAAATCGCCGTGGCTCAAGCGGTCGAGGACGCCGGCGGACGCCGGTCCCCGATCCACATAGTCCCCCAGGAAAATCGTCATGACCTCGGGCGGCGCGGAAACAAGGTCGGCGCGGATTTGCGCGGCCAAGGCGTCAAAAAGGTCGAGACGGCCGTGGACGTCGCCGACCGCGTAGATGCGCGCTCCCGGGGGGAGCGAAGGGGGACCGGCGTCCCTCTTTCCCGTCAACCGCGCGAGACCATTAAGAGCCATCGAATTCGTCCATTTCACCCCCTCCGCCTCGAGCGTCTCCAACCGGACTCGACAATCGGCGCGATTTGGGGGAGAGTCGCGCTCCAGCGGCCGGGAATATTCTTTGCGGCGTAACGAGATAGAACATCCGAGGCCACCGATTTAGTCAACACATATGTCAACATATATATATGCCCACGATCGCCTTGCCGCTCCAGAAATGTGGTTGAAATTATACGCTTTAGAAGCTATCCCTTGCAAATCTCAGGATGGGACTTTCCGATGCGATTGCGCTCCCCCACATCGAAATCGAACTTCAATTTAAAAATCTCGCCTTTCGATATTTTTTGGGCGGGGGCGGCGCCTTTCATCGCTCTCGCGCTACGCGATCCCGCCCTGCTCGAACCGGCCGGCTTCCCGCATGAACTCGCGCCGGCATTTCAATACGCTCTTGTCACGATTGCCTGTTCGATTCTGGCTTTTCTGCTGTTCAAAGTTAACGACGGAATGACTCATTTCTTTTCGGTTCACGATGTTCTGGCCGTTTGCGGCGCGGTGGCCGTCACGGTCGTGTCGAGCAGCGCCGTCCTTTTCTTCCTCACCAGGATGGAGGGGGTGCCTCGGTCGACGCCGCTGATTTATGGGCTTGTGCTTGGTTCCGGTATGATCTTCGCCCGAACGGTGGTTCGGGCGCTCCATAAGGAGACGCCGGGACAACGCGAGAGCGTCGGCCTGGATTCCACGCCGCGGAATTTGCGCCGCGTGCTGCTCATCGGCGTGGATCGCTTTTCGGCGACGACGATCAAGCTGACGGATCAGCAGCACCCCCGCACGGTTCAGGTGGTCGCCGCGCTGGACGCGCGCGAGGCGCTGCTTGGACGAAGCATCAGAGGAGTTAAAATCGTCGGGCGCGTCCGGGATCTGGGCGCTGTCGTGGATGAATACGCGGTTCATGGCGTCGATGTCGATGAAGTCTGGCTATCCGACGACGCCGCGTCCTTGACGGACGGGAGTTTGGCGGATCTGACCGAGCGGTGCGCGGAGCGGGATATCAAATTCGCGAGAATTTCGGAGGCGCTCAATCTTACGCCCGCGGTCGCCCCTTCGTCCTTCACGACGCCAGACGACGCCCAGCCGGCCTTCGATCCGAACGATTATTTCAAACTGAAGCGGGTTATCGACGTAATAGCTTCGGCCGCTTTGCTTGTCGCGCTTTTGCCTCTGGCGATGATCGCCACCTGTCTCGTATTGTCCGACGTGGGCGTTCCCGTGCTGTTTTGGCAGCAGCGCATCGGCCTGCACGGCCGCAAATTCCTGCTCTATAAATTCCGCACTTATCACGCGCCCTTCGATAAGAATGGCGTGAGAACTCCCGAGGAACGCCGCCTGTCGAAACTCGGCCGCGCCATTCGCGCGGGACGGTTGGACGAAATCCCGCAACTTTTGAATGTTCTGGTCGGCGACATGTCGTTGATCGGCCCGCGTCCGCTTCTGCCGGTCGACCAGCCGAGCGACCCGCGGCTGCGCTTGTCGGTGCGGCCCGGCATCACCGGGTGGGCCCAGATCAACGGCGGCACGTTCGTCACGCCGGCGGAAAAGGACGCGCTCGACGTGTGGTATGTCCGGCACGCATCGTTATGGCTCGACCTCAAAATCGCCGTGAGCACGGCGCTGTTCGCCCTCTCCGGCGAGCGGATGAACCACACCGCCTTGGCGCAGGCGATGGATTGGCGCGAAAACTATCTCGCCTCCCGCCGCGCGGCGCGCGCGAGCGCCGAATTGGAAGACAACGCGTCCACCGCCGCCGAGTGAGGCGCGGCGATTCGCGCGACGCAGCGAGGGCGGGCGTTGGAGACGAGCCTTTATGCGCCGGTGAAGCGCTTTCTCGAAGGGTTGGGCTTCGAGGTCAAGGGCGAGGTGTGCGGCTGCGATATCGTCGCCGTGGATCACGGCTCGCCGATCGCGCTGGTCATCTGCGAACTGAAACTGAGCTTCACGCTCGAACTCGTTCTCCAGGCCGTGGATCGTTCGACCGTTTGCGACGAAGTTTGGTCCGCCGTTCGCGGATCGACGCGCGGTCGCGGCCGCGAGTCCGATCCGCGGGTCAAACGGCTGTGCCGCCTACTCGGCTTCGGCTTGCTTTGCGTGTCTCATTCCGGCCGGGTCGACGCCTTGGTGGAGCCGGTTGCCTGGCGGCCGAGGCCCAATGCGAAGCGCCGTTCGAAAATCCTGGAAGAGCATCGGCGGCGCAAGGGCGATCCGACGACCGGCGGGGCCGCGCGCGGCCGATCATGACCGCCTATCGCCAGCAGGCGCTGGAATGCGCGGCGGCCTTGGCGCGGGCTCCGGCGCGGCCGCGCGACTTGAAGCCTTGGCGCCGGACGCGCCGAAAATCCTGCTCCATAATGTCTATGGCTGGTTCGTTCGGCCCGAGCGCGGCGTTTATGCTCTCTCGGAAGCGGGAAGGGCCGCTCTTGTTTCATGGGCGGCGGATTTTCCTGGCCAGCCCGTCGATATGCGCGGCGAACCGGAAAAAATATCGACGCGAATGTAAGGGGGCGAGGCCCGACCTTGTCTGGAGGCGATCTTGATTAAATCGGGCGATCTTCTCGCGGATGCGCCAAGAAATTCAGCCGAGGAAATAATTTCGGTCATCGCCCAAACGCCGGGCGCGAGGATCGAAAGGATCGTCTCGACCGGTCAAGCGAGCCCGCCCGGTTTTTGGTATGATCAGGATTGGACGGAATGGGTTTTCCTGATCGCGGGTTCGGCGGGCCTCCTGATCGAGGGGGAGAGCGAGCCACGATTCTTCGCCCCGGCGGCTATGTCGAGATTCCCGCGCATTTGCGCCACCGGGTCGAGTGGACGGACGCGGACCAGCCGACCGTTTGGCTCGCCTTGCACTTGGGACTTGCACTTGGCGGTCCTTGGCGGGATGAAGGAGATCGCTCGTTGTGCAACTTATATTCGATGACGACCAGCCAGCAGGCGATCCGCGAGATCGCCGGCGCGATTGATCGACCGCGCCGGCAATTTGCCGCCTTTCCCCGCGATCTTTCCCGATTATCCCGCCCCGATCGTCCGCGACCAGCCACAAGGACGCGAATTGACCATGGCGCGTTGGGGAATGCCGTCGCCGGCCTTTGCGTTGAAGGGCAGGAATTCCGATCCCGGCGTCACCAATGTCCGCAACCTTGATTCCCCGCATTGGCGGCGTTGGCTGGGCGTTGAACACCGGTGCATCGCGCCCTTCACCAGTTTCGCGGAGAACGAACAACTGCCGGATGGGTCGAGGCCGCCGGTTTGGTTCGCTCTCGACGAAACCAGGCCGCTGGCTTTTTTCGCGGGAATCTGGACGCGCTGGACCTCGGTCAGGAAGGTCAAGGAAGGCGAGACGACCAACGACCTCTACGCTTTCCTGACGACGGAGCCGAACGGGCCGATCGGCTCCATCCACCCGAAGGCGATGCCTGCGATCCTGACGACTCGCGAAGAAGTCGAGACCTGTGATGACGGCCCGCCTCCGGACGAGGTCTTGAAGCTGCAGCGGCCGCTTTCGGACGGGTCGCTCAAAATCGTCGCCCGCGGCGTTTGAAGGAAGATAGTTCCTTCGGCCGAGGGGCAAGAGCAACGTGACACGACGAGGACGACGACCAGGCAGAGCCCTCGCCCGCCGGCAGCGCAAGATTATTCATGTCGACATGGACGCTTTCTATGCGTCCGTCGAGCAACGGGATAATCCCGATCTTCGCGGCAAGCCCGTCGCGGTCGGCGGATCCCGCGAGCGTGGCGTCGTGGCGGGGGCGACTACGAGGCCCGGAAATTCGGCGTCGTCCGCGATGCCGTCGGTGACCGCCAAGAGGAGTGCCCGGACCTCATTTTCGTGAAGCCGCGCTTTGAGGTCTACGAGCCGGTTTCCCATCAAATCCGCGAGATTTTCGCAGAGTACACGCCGCTCATCGAACCGCTGTCGCTGGACGAGGCCTATCTCGACGTGACGGAAATCCGCGAGGCGTCCATTGGCGACGGGATCCCGAGGAGTTCGAGGCGATCCGCGCCGAGACCGGCCTCACCGCATCCGCCGGCGTCTCCTACAACAAGTTCCTGGCCAAGCTCGCCTCCGACCACCGCAAGCCCGACGGATTCTTCGTCATCACGCCGAGATGGGTCCGGCCTTCGTCGAGACCTTGCCGGTCGGCAAGTTTCATGGGTAGGTCCCGTAACCAGCGCCAAGATGAACCCTCGGGATCCTCACCGGCCTCGACCTCAAGGTCCATAACATTGTTCTTCATTCAGCGGCATTTCGGGAAGGCGGGGTCATACTACTATTGGATCGCGCGGGGCGTCGACGACGGCCGGTGCGCGCCGACCGCATCCGCAAATCGATCGGCGCGGAAAACACGTTCTTTGAGGACCTCTTCACTCATGACGCGGCGCGCGTGGCGCTCGGGCCGGTCGTTGCGAAAGTCTGGGCCATTGCGAGGCGACCGCATTCGCGGGCGCACCGTCACCTTGAAGGCGAAATTCGCGGACTTTCAGCAGGTCACCCGCAGTCATACCGGCGTATCGCATATAGAGACACAGGCGGAACTCGAACGGCTCGGCCTCGCGCTGCTTGGACCCATCTTCCCGGCGCGAAAGGGAATCAGGCTGCTCGGCGTCACGCTGTCGACGCTTGGCGGGGAACGGTTAAACAGCGGCGATCAATTGAACCTTAAATTTTAGCCCTGATCGCGATGTCTCGACGGAAACTTGCCGCGGGGACGGCGCCCTGTGCTATTCGCCGCTTGGTCGGGAAATCGCGGCCGGCCGGTCTCCGATCGGCTTAAGCGCGCCCACGACGGACCGAGGAATGAACCGAAGCATGCGTCTCAAACCCTTCGCGAGGACAATGCGCTTCGCTCTTCTCCTCCTCGGCGCGGGTCTGGCCGGCTCGGGCGAGGCCGCCGCCTTCGACGTGGCTGACAGGACGGCGCTTTGGCATGTCGTCAATGATCTTTGTCGTCCGATGCAGCAGGCTTTCAGCCTGCCCCTTCCCTGTCTGAAGGTGGATATGGCGGGGGGATATGCCGTGATCCGCGCTCCCGGCGCAAGACGCGAATTTTGATTGTCCCGATGGCCGAAAATCGAGGGAATCGAAATTCCCGCCGTTCTCCGCGACGCAATGACGAACCTTTGGTCAGAGGGTTGGAGCGAGAGAAACCGCGTCGTGGCGAGCGCTCCCCGGCCGCTGGGTTGGAACGACATCGGCATGGCGGTCAATTCGCGGCGCGGCCGCTCGCAGGACCAGTTGCACATTCATGTCGATTGCGTGACCCGCGGCTAAAGCTGGCGCTGGCTTCCCGCGCCGGCCGTCTTTCGTCGAAATGGTCCAATCTCGAACCGGGCCCCTGGGCGGATCGCTATCGCGTCAAGGAAATCGACGCGGCGGGCGTCGATCGGAACATCTCCAAGCTCGTCGCCGACAAAATACCGGGAGCGAAATCGAGGATGGCGCGGCAATCGATCGCTGTCGTCGGCTTCATCGGCCCGAACGGAGATCGCGGCTTCGCCGTGCTGGCGAACAGCGACGGCGGCCACGCCGAGGAATTGCTGGATCATGACTGCTCGCCAAGCGACTCGGCGACGCAAGTAAATTGACGGGCGAAGCAAGCGCGCCGAAGTGATCGGCAGGCGGGACCAGCGCGAACTATTTTCCTTCGATCAGTTCGCGGGCGGCGTCGCGAAGCGTCTTGCGCGAATCGCCCCGCAGATATGACATATGGCCGCCGGGCGACACGGTGAGTTTCACGCGGGCGCCGTCGCCATAGGCGGGCAGTTGGTCGAGCAGCAATTCGTCGATGAAATAGGGCGTCACGAGGTCCGCCAGACCATGCACGTCGAGAACCTTGAAACGCGGATCGAGAGCCAGGGCCTGACGCAAATCGGAAACCGCCTCGGCGCCATGACGGCCTCCTCGCTCGAAGTCCCAAAGATGCGCCGACTTGACCGTTGAGAATTTCATATCTCGCGTCGCCGACCGGCCATTGCAGCTTGTCGGCCACGACGCTTGTCATGGCGGCGCCGAAGGGCGCGCGCAAGGAGTCGAGCACGGGATCGGCCCAGTCGCTCTCTCGCGCGTAGGGTTCGGATCAAAGCCGGCCACTTCGCCGTCGTAGGAACTCAGCACCCGTCCCGACGCCGCGAGACGTTCGCGGGTGAATGTCTTGGCGTCGATGCGCCCGGCGAGACGCTCCACTTTTTCGGGAGGCAGACCCGTGAAGCGAGCGACATTCGCGCGCAAACGCGCCAGGGCGCCTTCGTCCTTCACGCCCTTCAGGAGATCGGCCACATATTCCCCGGCGGCGTAGGCCTCCACGTCGGCGACATCCCGTCGATCCTTGGCGCCGCGAGCGATCGCCGCGAAACTGGGAAGATGGGCGGCGAAGGTCAGAAGATTTCGACCGCCCTCCAGCCAGGAGAAATCGAGCACGGGCGAGACGAGAACCAGCCCCTCGACGCCGACATTCTCGCGCTCTCGCAACGCGCCCGCGAGCTTGACGACGCGAAAGCCGCCGTAGCTCTCGCCAACCAGATATTTCGGGGACGCCAATCGCCGGTGCGTCGTCAGCCATTTGCGCACGACCACGGCGAGCAAGTCGACGTCGCCCTGCACCGAGAAAAAGTGCTTTTTCAACTCTTCGCTCTCGTTCAAAAACTTGCTGTATCCCGTGCCGGGAGGATCGACGAACACGAGATCGACGAAGCCGAGCCAGCTCTCGGCGTTGTCGACGACAAGCGGCGGCGTCGATGGCGGAAAGCTGTCGCCATCGAGGCGAAGCCGCCAGGGCGACGGCGCGCCGAGACCCAGCCACGCGGAGCCCGCGCCGGGTCCGCCGTTGAAGACGAAGGCGACGGGCCGCGTCAGCGGATCGGCGTCGGCGCGTTCGTAAGAGATGAAGGCCACGTCCGCCCTGGGCGCGCCGCTTTGCGCGTCGGCCAGACGCACGGCGCCGGCGCGCGCGGTGAAGGCCAGTTTTTCTCCCGCAAGCGTGATCACATGTTTGGTGGCGACCTCCGCCGGCAGGCCGAGCGGCTGACCGCTCTGCTCTTCGCTCCCCTTTTTTCGCGGCGGAGACCTCCGCGGCTTGGCCGGGCGCCAAGGCGACGCCAGCCGGAACCGCGAAAACGAACGCCCAAGAAGTGAAAACTGCTCGCGCCATGTCGCGGCTCCCGATGCTATGGGGTGGTCCGCGATTCGTGGCCTGACTATGCGTCGATCTTCAACCCCGGCGCGAATTGCTTGAGACGATCCTGAAATAACGCACGCACGCGCGCGGCCGTCGCCGGATGCTTTTCGAGAATTTGGTGGAACAGCGTCCGCGAGATTTTCAGCACGGTGGAAGGCTCGCGCGCGAACGCGGTCATGGGCCGCGAGGTCGCCGCGACCAGCGCGGTCTCGCCCAGCAGCACGAGCGGCCGCAGGATTTTCTCCGCCGGCGCGCCGGGTTCGCGGCCCTCGATGGCGATCGCGCCGGCGGCGAGCAGATAGCCGCCGTCCGCCGTCTCGCCGCGCCGAAACAGCACGTCGCCGGCGCGCAGCACTCTTGTTTCGGCGCCGTAGATCAATCCTCGCAACGCCTCCGGCTCGAAGACGGCGAACAAGTCGATGCGCATGATTTCGTCAAGTTCGGTCTCGAACGCCATGGGCCTTCCCGGTTTCAACGCGCTTCAGGCGCCATCGTCCAAACTCGCGTCATTGGTCGTCAGCCGATAACCGCTCGGGGCCGAGAGCAGGAGCTTGGGCCGTCCCGACGCGTCTTCGATCTTGCGGCGCAAACGATGGATATGGGTCTCCAGAGTATGCGTGTCGACGGCGGGACTATAGCCCCAAATTTCCCGCAGCAACACATCCCTCGCGACGACTCCGCCGCGCGCGCGGGCCAGCCGCGCGAGAATCGCCGTCTCCTTCTCCGTCAAAAGGCGGCGAACGCCATCCGGCCCCATCAGGGTTTGCGTCGTTTCGCAAAACAGATGGTCGCCGAGCGCCGCGCCCGCGGCGGCGAAGGCGGTCGGCGCGATCTTCGCGCGAATCATCGCCATCAGCGCGGCGAAACGCATGGGACGGCGCATGGCGCCGTCGAACCCTTCGGGCGGCGCGGCCTCGCGGCGCGCCAGCAAGATCGCCGGGCCGTCAAAACCCGCGGCGCGCGCCATTTTCAACAATCTCGCCGCGCCCGGCGCCTCGATATCGTCGGCGATCAGCAGAACGTCGGGCGAGCCGCTCTCGATCCGCGCCAGGGCCTCTCGGGCCGCCTCGGCCTCCTCCACGGCGATCGCGGCCGACGCGGGCGAACTGCTCCCCGAGCGCCAGGCGCAAATCCGCGTCGCCGACGATCAGCAGCCCTATTGTCATGGCCGCGGCCATCGCCGCGCGGCGACTTTCGCGCTGGGAATTCTCATGCCGCTTGATCCAACCGGGCCTTTACCGGCAAAATGGCGCAAAACAGGCGCTTTGCAAAGGGCGATATGAAAGCCGCGCATTTCTCCACGCCGTCGCGGACGGGCCTGCGGCGGCTGCTTGTCGCGCGGGTGATCGGGGGCGCGCCGCATCGGGGCAGGCTGATCGCGGGAACGCTGACGCTGCCATGCGCCCTGGGCCGCGCCGGTCTGACGCGCGACAAGCGCGAGGGCGACGGCGCGACGCCGAAGGGCCGTTTGCGCTTGCTCCACGCCTTTATTCGACCCGGCGCGATTTTCGCGGGCGGGCCTGCTCGCGCCGACGCGCCGGACGCGAAAGGACGACATTTGGTGCGACGACCCCAAGAGCTTTCTCTACAATCGTCATCTGCGCGGTCCGACGCGGCTTAGCTTTGAGGACTTGTGGCGTTCGGATCGGCTCTACGACTTCGTTGGCGTGCTCGATTACAATATTCGCCCGGCCGTGCGCGGGCGCGGCAGCGCGATCTTCTTTCATGTCGCGACGGAAGATCTCGCGCCGACGGCGGGCTGCGTGGCGCTGCGCGCCCGCGATCTGGCGCGCCTGCTGCCGCGTCTGGCGCGGCGCGCGACGCTGGACGTCCGGTAGGATTTTCGGCGCCGTCGAAGCATCGGCGGACGGGGACGATCCCCGCGCCGGATTGACTTGCCCGGCGGCGCCCGACGAAAATGACCCTTCGTCGCATTCGACCTATCGAGCGGAGCAGCAATGAAAATCCGCAGCGTCACCACCGCGGTTTTCCTGGGCCTTTTATGCGGGCAAGCGCTGGCGCAACAACAGCGGGTCGTCGTGCGCAAGACGAGTCCGGGGACGATCCACGGCCCAAGCGCGCCCATCCCGGGCTCGGGCGCGCTCGGCGGAAAGGCGATGTTGAAGCCGGGACAGGCTTTCGTCGGCGGAAAAGTATCGGCGCCGACCAACGCCGCGATCCCGGCGCCCAGCGGCGGCGGGCATCCGTAGCTGCGCGGGAGCGCGGCCGCCCGTCCGGAAAATGTCGCATGAGCGATCTTGACGCAAAGGCGTGGCTCGCCTTCGCCTGTCTCGCTGTCGTGGTGGCGCTGTTGCTTTTCGTCCCGGCGGGGACGCCGCGATATTGGCAGGCCTGGGCCTATCTCGCCGTTTTCTTCGGGCCCTCGGCCGTCGTAACCCGTTATCTGATGAAAAACGACCCGGCGCTGCTGCGCCGTCGCTTGCGCGGCGGGCCGACGGCGGAGAAGGAAACATCGCAAAAGATCATCATGTCCTTCATCAGCATTGGCTATGTCGCGCTGCTTGTCGTGTCCGCGCTCGATCATCGCTTCGGATGGTCCAGGCCGTCCGCTTTTTTGACGATCGCCGCCGACCTTTTGATATTGCTCGGCCTCTACATTGTGGTTCTGGTCTATCGGGAAAACAGCTTCAGCTCCGCGACGATCGAGGTCGCCGCCGACCAGCGCGTGATTTCGACCGGACCTTACGCGGTCGTCCGCCATCCGATGTACGCAGGAGGCTTGCTATATCTTCTGGCCACGCCTCTGGCGCTGGGTTCTTGGTGGGGACTGCTCCCGGTCGGCGGGCCTCGCGCCCTTATTGGCGTGGCGGCTGTTTGACGAGGAGCGGTTTCTCAAGGAGAAGCTGCCGGGATACGTTGATTATTGTTCGAGGACGCGATGGCGGTTGATACCCGGCGTTTTTTAGCGAAGGCTGGCTCGCTCTCCCCCACTTGATTAAAACACCCCTCCCTGCTTTTAACGCGCTGCATCATTTTCCAATTCCCCGAGGAGCCCGCAAAAATGTCGCACTGGCCCGTTCATGGCAAAATCACCGGCCCGATCGTTCTGATCGGCTTTGGCTCCATCGGCCGGGGCATTTTGCCGCTGATCGAGCGGCATTTCGAGTTCGACAAGAGCCGCTTCACCGTCATCGATCCTTCCGACGCGCATCGGCATTTGCTCGACGTGCGCGGGATCGACTATTTTCAGGCCGCGCTGACCGAGGCCAATTACCGCGAGATTCTGACGCCCCTGCTGACCAAGGGCGAGGGGCAGGGCTTTATCGTCAATCTTTCGGTCGAGGTTTGCTCGCTCGACATCATCAAGCTCGCGCGCGAGCTGAACGTTCTCTATGTCGATACGGTCGTCGAGCCCTGGCCGGGCTTTTATTACGACTCCAAGCTCGGCAACGAGGCCCGCACCAATTACGCGCTGCGTGAGACCGTTTTGGCCGAGCGGCGCAAGAATCCGGGCGGCTCGACGGCGGTGTCGTGCTGCGGCGCCAATCCCGGCATGGTGTCCTGGTTCGTCAAGCAGGCGCTGGTCAATCTGGCCCGGGACGCGGGCGTTTCCGTCGCCGAGCCGACCACGCGCGCCGAATGGGGCGCGCTGGCGCGAAGGCTTGGCGTGAAAGGCATTCACATCGCCGAGCGCGACACCCAGCGCGCCAGAGACCCCAAGCCGCGCAATGTGTTCGTCAACACCTGGTCGGTCGAGGGCTTCGTCTCCGAGGGGATGCAGCCGGCGGAGCTCGGCTGGGGCACGCATGAAAAATCGCTGCCGGATATCGCGGGAACGCACAAGACCGGCTGCGGCGCGGCGATCTATCTCAATTCGCCCGGCGCCAATACGCGCGTGAGAAGCTGGACGCCGACGCCGGGTCCGCAATATGGCTTTCTCGTCACCCACAATGAGTCGATCTCGATCGCCGATTATCTGACCGTGCGGGGCGCGGACGGCGAGGCGGTCTATCGTCCAACCTGCCATTACGCCTATCATCCCGCCAACGACGCGGTGCTGTCGCTGCACGAAATGTTCGGCGCCGCCGGCCAGCGCCAGCCGCGCGAGCATATTTTGGACGAGCACGAAATCGTCGACGGGATCGACGAACTCGGCGTGCTGCTCTACGGCCACGCCAAGGGCGCCTATTGGTACGGCTCGCAACTGTCGATCGAGGAAACCCGCGATCTCGCGCCCTATCAGAACGCGACGGGGCTGCAGGTGAGCTCGGCGGCGATGGCGGGCATGGTCTGGGCGCTGGAGAATCCGCTGGCCGGCATCGTCGAGGCGGATGAGGTCGATTATCGCCGCTGCCTCGAGGTGCAGCTGCCCTATCTGGGCCCGGTCGTCGGCGTCTATACCGATTGGACGCCGCTCGCGAACCGCCCGGGATTTTTTCCCGAGGATATCGACCTGGACGACCCCTGGCAGTTCAAAAATATTCTGGTGCGCTGAGCGGCGCCAGCCGTGGAGGCAAAAATGCGCCGGGGCGCGCGCGAAGCGCTCCCCGGTGCGCGCGGATGCGCGAAAATGCGCGCGATTTTACGCCTTGGCGGGCTGCTTGCGCGGGACGCCTTCCTTGTCCAGCAGCGCGGCCAGTTCGCCCGATTGGAACATCTCGCGGGTGATGTCGCAGCCGCCGATGAACTCGCTCTTGATGTAGAGCTGCGGGATCGTCGGCCAGTTCGAGAACCCCTTGATTCCCTCGCGAATCTCGCTGTCGGCCAATACGTTGATCGCCTTGTAGGGCGCGCCGACGTGCTCGAGAATCTGCACGACCTGCATCGAGAAGCCGCATTGCGGCGCCTGCGGAGTTCCCTTTAAAAACAATACGATGTCGGCGCTGTCGATTTCGCTTTTGATGCGGGCGTTGATGTCGGTCATTGCTTGTCCTTTCATGCGGAATTCAAGGTTCCGCGCTTTGCGACGATCTGTTTATCTCACGCCGCGCGTTTGTTTTTCAAGGCGTAACGGTGGTCAGCGCCAGCGCGTGCAGCTCCGTCCCGAGCCTCGAGCCAAACGCCGATTGCACCAGCTGATGCTGCCGCACGCGGCTTAAGCCTTTGAAAGCAGGGGAGGTTACGGTGGCGGCCCAGTGGTCGCCGTCATCCGCGAGCGGCGTGAGCTCGACCACCGCGTCGGGCAGCGCGGTTTTGATCAGGCGTTCGATCTCGGTGGCGGGCATGGGCATGTGTCATCCTTTGTCGAAAAAAGCATGTTCGTTTCCGGCCATATACGCCGGCAGCGGGCTTTCATGCGCTTCGCGCAGTTCCGAGAGCAATATCGGCGCCTCGCCGGGCAAGGTCAATGCGTCGCCGCCCGCGACGCCGATGGCTAGCGCGCAACCATTTGTTTCCAAGTTGATTTGCGCGATAACGCGATCCAATTTATCCGGCGCGACGGCGACGAGATAGCGCGCCTGATCCTCACCAAAAAGTACGGCGTGCGTCGGTCCCGGCGGCAAGGCGTCGATTGTCGCCCCGACGCCGCCAGCGAGCGCCATCTCGGCCAAGGCGACGGCGAGGCCGCCGTCCGAAAGATCATGCGCCGCCGTAACCCATTCGCCGAGCACGAGATTTCGCACGCAATCGCCATTGCGCCGCTCGGCGGCGAGGTCGACCGGCGGCGGCGCGCCCTCCGCGCGCCCGAGGAGGTCGCGCAGATAGACCGACTGTCCGAGCCAACCTTTTGTTTCTCCAATCAAAACTATCGCGTCGCCGGAGGCGAGGCTGGTTTTGGCGGCGAGCGCCACGTCGGCGATCACGCCGACGCCGCCGATGGCGGGGGTTGGGACGATCCCGGAGCCTTGCGTCTCGTTGTAGAGCGAGACATTGCCGGAAACGATCGGGAAATCCAGCGCTCGCGCCGCTTCGCCGATGCCCTCCAAACAGCCGACGAACTGGCCCATGATCTCCGGCTTTTCGGGGTTGCCGAAATTGAGATTGTCGGTCAGCGCCAAGGGTTTGGCGCCCGTGACCGAGATATTTCGCCAGCATTCGGCGACCGCCTGCTTGCCGCCCTCGAAGGGGTCGGCGGCGCAATAGCGGGCGGTCACGTCGGTCGCGAGCGCGAGGCCCTTGGGGCCTTCGCCGACGCGAACCACCGCCGCGTCGCCGCCGGGCCGGCGGATGGTGTTGCCGAGAATGAGATGGTCGTATTGTTCCCAAACCCAGCGTTTACAACATAATTCCGGCGTCGCCAGCAACGCCCGCAGCGCGTCGCGATTGGACATGGCGGGCGCGATCGACGCTGGATCGAGCACGGCGGGCCTCGGCGTCGCGACCCAGGGCCGGTCGTAGAGCGGCGCTTCGTCGCCGAGTTCCTTGATCGGCAGATCGGCCTTCACCTCACCCTGGCGCTTGACCACGAAACGCAGGGAATCCGTGGTCTTGCCGACGATGGCGAAGTCGAGGCCCCATTTCTTGAAGATCGCCTCGGCTTCCTGCTCCTGCTCGGGGCGCAGCACCATCAGCATGCGCTCCTGGCTTTCCGAGAGCATCATCTCATAGGCGGTCATGCCGGTCTCTCGGCAGGGCACGGCGTCGAGATCGAGCTCAATGCCGAGATTGCCCTTCGCGCCCATTTCGACCGCCGAGGAGGTGAGTCCGGCCGCCCCCATGTCCTGTATGGCGATGACCGCGCCGGAGGCCATCAATTCGAGACAGGCCTCCAGCAGCAGCTTTTCCGAAAAAGGATCGCCGACCTGCACGGTCGGGCGCTTCTCCTCGGCGTCCGCCTCGAAGGCGGCCGAGGCCATTGTCGCGCCGTGGATGCCGTCGCGCCCGGTCTTGGAGCCAAGATAGACAATTGGATTGCCGACGCCCGCCGCCGCCGAATAAAAAATCCTATCGGCGCGCGCGAGCCCAACGGCCATCGCATTGACCAGAATATTACCATCGTAGCTCGAGTCGAAGCCCGTGGAGCCGCCGACCGTCGGCACGCCGAAGGAATTGCCGTAGCCGCCGACCCCCGCGACGACGCCGGCGACAAGATGGCGGGTTTTCGGATGCGCGGGGGCGCCAAAGCGCAGCAGGTTTAGGCAGGCGATCGGCCGCGCGCCCATCGTGAAAACATCGCGCAAAATGCCGCCGACGCCGGTAGCCGCGCCTTGATAGGGCTCGATGAACGACGGGTGGTTGTGGCTCTCCATCTTGAAAACGCAGGCGTCGCCGTCGCCGATGTCGATCACCCCGGCGTTTTCGCCCGGCCCCCTGATCACCCAAGGCGCCTTGGTCGGCAGTTTGCGCAAATGCAACCGCGACGATTTGTAAGAACAATGTTCGTTCCACATCGCCGAGAAAATCCCGAGTTCGGTGAAACTGGGGGCGCGGCCGATCAGCGCGAGGATGCGCTGGTATTCGTCCGGCTTGAGCCCGTGGGCGGCGACGAGCGCGTCGGTGATTTCCGGTTCTTGGATTTGCGGTTCATGAAGGGTCAAAACGTCGCACCTCGAGCAAAATCGCGGAATTACAAGCAGTTTTAAGGCGTTAGACTCTGCTGGCGTCCGCCGCGCCGGCACCGCGAAGTCTCGCGAAAGCGCTGAGCTTTCCGATTAAAGCGCCTCATGGCCCGTGGCAACCGGTCCCGAACTGTGGCCAAAGTGACACACTCCCAGAGAAACGTGCGTCCATCCCCTGAAATTTGATGAACATCAAATCATTTAGGCGCAAATCATAGCAACCTACGGCGGACTCGACGCGAGCTTCGGGACCGTGTCGTAAGATAATCGCTTTAGGGGGATCCGATGAAAACCGTTATTCGTGGCGCTCTCGCCGCTGCATTTCTGAGCGCCGCGTGCGCTGCCGGCCAAGCCGCCGATCTTCCGGCTCCTCCGCCGCCGGCGCCGCCGCCGATGTTCGTCGACACCTACCAGCCCTTCCAGGTTCGCCTGAAGGTGGGCGGCGTGGTTCCGACGGCTGGCGCCGGCACGGTTTACGACTTTGGCGCCGTTTATCCGGGCCTCCCGAACGGCGGCAGCCTCGGCTTGGCGACGGGTCTTTCCGGTGGCTTCAATACGGTCATCCCGGGCGCGAGCACGAGCACCAGCTTCTCGATCATTCCGATGCTCGACGTAGCTTACTACATCAACAGGAACTGGGCGATCGAAGCCATCTGCTGCGTCTCGCCGCATCACATCCAGGGCACCGGCACGATCCAGTCCGAATTCGCCCACACCTGGGTGTTCCCGCCGACTCTTCTGTTGCAATATCACTTCACCAATTTCGGCGCCTTTCAGCCTTATCTCGGCGTCGGCGTGAACTTCACGACCTATTGGGGCACGCGCGTCAACGCCCAGACTTGGCCGCTGGGCATCGTGCCCGGCTCCCTGCTTGGCGTCGGCGGCGCCGCTGGCGCTAACCTCACGGGCGTCAGCGCCCAGTACTACAACGCCACCGTCACCCCGAGCTGGGGCGTGGCCGGTCAAATCGGCTTCGATTATATGTTCAACGAACATTGGGGCGTGAACCTCGACGCCAAATACATCATGATGGAGCCGACCGTTCACGCCAACGTCACCGCCTTTTCCGCGCAACTGCCGCAACTTGGAGCTCTCTTTGTCCCGGTCCGCGTCTATCTGCCGATCAATCCGATCGTCGTCAGCGCGGGCGTGACCTACCGCTTCGGCGGCGGCTCGGCGGCGCCGATCGTGGCCAAATACTGATCCTTTAGCGAAAGCTAACGGAAAAGCCGGCCCCTTGGGGCCGGCTTTTTTGTGCTTCGGCGACCAATAAGAAAGGGCCGTTTCGGTTACGAAACAGCCCCTGGCTAAGCCGGCGAAGCGGCTTTTCTCGTTACGCCGCGATCTTCTTGCACTCTTCGGCGCAGGCCTTGCAGGACGCGCCCATGTCGACGCATTCGGAATATTGCGGGAACTTGTCGCATTCCTTCTTGCAGGCGAGGCACATTTCCGCGACGATCTTGGCCAGAGCGGGCGTCTGGACCGAATTGACCGAGGCCAAGGTCTCCAATGCGCCGCAAGCCGCGATGACATCGAAGGAAGCCTTGGTGCATTCCGCCATGCTCGTGTCGTTCATCGTCAACATGCCGAAGCAATGGCGCAGACAGCTATTGCCGTCCAACACGCATTTGGCGGCGGCTTCGGAGAGTCCCTTATATTTCGGCGGATGCATATGATGGACGGCGGCGCCGCCCGCCTCTTCCGCGAAAGCCGAAGAAGCCGATGCGGCGGCGGCGACCGCGCCAACCGCGGCGATGAACTCACGACGTTCCATTTTATGTCTCCCCATTAGAAAAAATCCCCCGGAATACCCAGGATACGCGAGACATATATACTGTGATTTGTGTCGCAAGGAAATGACGCGGCGTCGTATCGTCGCAACGCCAAGCTTGACTCTCCTCGGCAATGGCCCCAGCATAGAACATAAACAGAACATCGGGGCCTAATTCCATGACGCGGAATGGCGTTGGCGAACGCATTGTCCTTTTGCGCCGCCGCATCGCGACGATCGAGGCGCGCGAGAGCGCCTGGCCATTGTCCCGCGGGCGCCTTGGCGCGGACAAGCCCGCGCCAAATCTCCGAGCAAGACCTTTTTGAGCGGTTGCTGCGAAATCTCGGGTCCGGGAGTTTATGCGAAATCATTCCCGCCCATCCGCGCGCCGCCGGCGCCGCCGCCGGTTTCATCTGCGCCCTCGCCTTGCGCGCCGCGGCCGCCCGCCCCGGCGCCGGCGTCGTCTGGATCGCCGAGGAGATGGCCGCGCGCGAAATCGGCCTGCCTTATGGCAGGGGGCTGGAGGCGCGGGGTTTCGACCCCGCTCGGCTGGTGTTCGTGAAGACGCGAAGCCCGCGCGAGACCCTCTGGGCGATGGAGGAAGCGCTGAAAAGCCGGGCCGTCGCCATTGTCGCCGAAAGCTGGATCGCGCCGCGCGCCTATGACCTCACAGCGTCGCGCCGGCTGTTGCTGACCGCGCGGCGCGGCGGCGGTCTCGGCCTGTTGCTGCTGCCGCGCGCCAGCGGCGAAGCCGCGCGGCTGACCACCGCCGCGCCGCTGCGTTTCGAGGTCGCCGCCTCGCCGCCGCCGTCGGCGGCGGAGTGGGGGCCGCCGCCGCCGGGACAAGGGGCGCCGTTGCCCGGCCCGATAGGCTGGCGTTTGCGCATTGTCAGGGCGCGCGCCGGCCTTCTGGGCTCCGGCGAGATCGATCCGCTGACTTGGCGCGTCCTGACTTGGCGCGACATTGTGTTTGGTTCCGACAAGGCCGTGTCCCAACATGCGTTTCCTGAGCGTCTTCCTGCCTTCGCTGCCGACCGACCGGATTTTGCGCGGGCGCGATCCGAGCGTCGCTGAGGCGCCCTTCGCGCTCTGGCGCAAGATCAAGGGCGGCGAGCGCATCGTCGCGGCGAACGCGGCGGCGCGAAGGCGCGGGATCGTTCCCGGCATGGCGGTCGCCGATTCGCGCGCGATCGTTCCCGCCCTCGCGCTGGAGGAGCACGACGCCATCGCCGACGCCATGACGCTGGCGGCGCTCGCCGACTGGCACCGCCGTTTCACGCCGCTGGCCGCGCTCGATCCGCCCGATGGCGTCATGCTCGACGTGACCGGCGCCGCCGCGCTTTTCGGCGGCGAGGCGAATTTGCTGGACGAGATCGAGCGCCGTCTCAAGGCCCAGGGTTTTAGCGCCCGCGCGGCCCTCGCGCCGGGGCCGGCGCTGGCGCGGGCCTTGGCGCGCTTTTCCGATCAGCGGCTTACGCCCATGGAGGCCGCGCAAGACAACCTCGACGCGATCGCGGCGAAGCTGCCGATCGCGTCGCTGGAGCTGCCCGATCAACGGACGGCGGCCTTGGCGCGCGCCGGGCTGCGCGGCGTCGGCGATCTATTGACGCGGCCGCGCGCGCCGCTCGCCGCGCGCTTTGGGCAAGAGACGCTGACCCGACTCGACGCGCTCACCTGCCGCGTTCGCGATCCGATCGCGCCGCGCTTCGAGGCTCCCGATTATATCGTGGAGCGGCGCTTTCCCGAAGGATTGACGCGGCTTTCCGACATAGAGGCGACGCTCGCGACGCTCGCCGCCGAACTGCGCCTGTTGCTGGAGCGGCGCGGCGTCGGCGCGCGCAGGCTGGAGGCGGCGTTTTACCGCGTCGACGGCGTGGTCAGGCATGTGGCGGCGGGAACCAGCCGGCCTTTGCGCGATCCGGTCCGCATCCTCGCGCTGCTGCGCGAACGTCTCGCGGCGCTTGGCGAAGACGGCCTCGACACCGGCTATGGCTTCGACGTTCTGCGTCTTTGCGCGAGCGCGGTGGAGCGGCAAGACGACGAGCAAGCCTTTCTCGAAGGCGCCGCCCCCGCCGCTCCCGAGGCCGACGATCTTTCCGATCTCATCGACCGGCTCGGCGCGCGGCTGGGGCCGGACCGCGTGCTGCGGCTCTATTCGCGGGACCGGCATCTGCCGGAATTTGCCGTGGCGGCGGCGCCGGCGGCCTATCCGGCGCCCGCCGCTCCCGCGCGGCGCGGCGTTGGCGGGCCGCCGCGGCCGTTGCGCCTGTTCGAGCGGCCCGAGCCCGTCGACGCCGTGGCGCTTACCCCGGACGGAGCGCCGCTGCGCTTTCGCTGGCGTCGCGCCTTGCACGAAACCGCCGCTTTCGAGGGGCCGGAGCGAATCGCGCCGTCTTGGCCAGAGGCGCCTGAAAACGCGCCCGCGCGCGACTATTTTAATGTCGTGGACAGCGAGGGGCGCCGCTTTTGGCTTTTTCGCGAGGGTGTTTCGGGACGGGAAAGCGGGGCAGCCCGCTGGTTCGTGCATGGATTGTCTTGACGTTGCGGTGGCGAGGCGAGCTTTTGCGCGAGAAAGGCGCGAAACGTCATCGTCCCGTCACGTTTCGCGCACGAAAGTCTTCTGACCGATTTGACGCGAGGAAGACGCCGGCAAAGTGACCCTAATGCGCGAAATGCTCGATTGTTCAGGGCTTCCGGCCCTCGTCCAAAAATCGCCCCGCCCGCCGCGAGGCCTCCGCGGACGGATCGCCGTTATCGCCAGCCTCGCGTTGTTCGCTCTCGCCGCCATCGTCATAGGACGCGCGCTGGGGCATATGCGATTCGCCGATCTCGCCGCCGCGATCACCCAAACGCATGGCGCGGCGCTTCTGGAGGCGTTGATTTTAACGGGCCTCTCCTATCTCGCGCTGACCGGCTACGACATCGCCGCGCTGCGCCAGGCCGGAGCCCGGGCGCCGCTCGGCGCCATCGCGCTGGCGTCGTTCGCCTCCAACGCCTTTTCCTTCACGCTCGGCTTTCCGCTGCTCACTGGCGCCGCGGTGCGCTATTGGGTCTACGCGCGCGCCGCGCTGACGGCGCGGCAGATCGCCAACATCACGATCGTCGTCAGCCTGACTTTCTGGCTGGGCATGGCGAGCGTGCTCGGCCTCGGGCTGTTTTTCGCCGCCGAGCCGCTGGCGGCGATCGATCATTTGCCGCCGCTGGCGAATTTTTCCTTCGGCGCGGCGATTCTCGCCCTGCTCGGCGGTTATTGCGCGTGGGCGTCGCTCCGCGCCAGCCGGGGCCTGAGCCTGTGGGGCCATGTAATAGTGTTGCCGGGCGCGCGAACGACGCTCGCGCAACTCGCTCTCGGCGTCATGGATATCGGCTGCGCCGCCGCGGCGCTCCACGCGCTGCTCCCGCTGGAAAGCCAAAGTCTCGATTTCACCGCCTTCGCCGCGATTTACGTGTTCGCCGCGCTGGTCGGGGCGATCAGCCACGCGCCGGGCGGCGTCGGCGTTTTCGAGGCGGTGATGCTCGGCGCCGTTCCCGCCCCCTCGCAGGAGGCCATGCTGGCCGCGCTTTTGCTGTTTCGCGCGGTCTACTATCTTATACCCTTCGCCCTCGCGCTGATCCTGCTGGGTTCGCAACAGGGCGCCGGACGCTGGAGCGGCCTGGTGGACGCCTTCCGCAAAACCGCGGCCCGCGGCGGCGGGGCGTGACGCGACATGGAACGGATGGGACCGGAAGAACTAGGCGGCATGCGCGAAGGCGCCAAGCCCTGGCAAAGCGAGACGCTGCTCCGCGCGATGATCGACGCGCTGCCGGAGGCGATATTCGTCATCGACTCCGAGGCCCACGTCGTCGCCGCCAATCCGTCGGCGCGCGCCGTTTTGCCGTCGTTGCGCCTGCGCGAACCGCTCGCGCGCAGTCTCCGAGCGCCCGACGTGCTCGATGCGTTGGACCGCGTATTGGCGGGCGGGCGCGCCGAAAAGGTCTTGTGGGTCGAACGGCTGCCGGTCGAATGTTGGTTCGAGGCGCATGTGGCGCCGCTGCGCGTCGAAGATTTCGAGCCGGCGGCGGTGATCAGCCTGCGCGATCTCACCGAGGCGCGCCGCGTCGAGCGGATGCGCGTCGACTTCATCGCCAACGCCAGTCACGAATTGCGCACGCCGCTGGCCTCGCTGCTCGGTTTTGTCGAGACTTTGCAAGGGCCGGCGAGGGCGGACGCCAAGGCGCGCGAGCGATTTCTTGGCATCATGCGCGAACAGGCGGAGCGCATGGCCCGGCTGGTCGATGATTTGTTGTCGCTGTCGCGGATCGAGCAGCATTTGCATTTGCGTCCGGACACGCCCGTCGATTTCACCATGCTTGTCGCGCATATCTGCGACACGCTGGCGCCGCTGGCCGAGGAAAACGATCTCACGCTGGAGGTCGATCTCGCGCAGAACGTCATCGTGCCGGGCGACCGCGACGAATTGGCGCGGGTCGTCGAAAATCTGGTCGAGAACGCGATCAAATACGGCAGACCGGACGGCGAGGCCGTTCGCGTGGTGGAAGTTTCGCTGCGCAGCTTCGGCGCGGTCGCCGCCTTCACGGTGCGGGATCACGGCCCGGGCATCGCGCCCGAACATATCCCTCGGCTGACGGAACGTTTTTATCGCGTGGACGCTGGAAAGAGCCGCGCCAAGGGCGGCACCGGCCTTGGACTCGCCATCGTGAAACATATCGTGCTGCGCCATCGCGGCAAACTCGCCATCGACTCCGCCCCCTCCGCCGGCGCGATGTTCCGGGTGATCTTGCCGGCCATGCAAGGCGACGCCTCGGAAGGCGCATAATATGCCGTTTTTCAATGATTTCGACTGTCATCTTACATTCATGAAGCCGTCATAAAACGCTCTTGGCGGGCGCCTATGGTGCGATTAGCGAAACCAATGTCGGGTCGCGCTGTCTCGTTCTCGATCCTGAAAGAGTCCTAAGCCCATGATCTCCAAGATTTTGAAACGCGCCGCCGTCGCCGCCGCGAGCGTCGCCATGACGGCCAGTGTCGCCTTCGCCGTGGACATTTCGGGCGCCGGCGCGACCTTCCCCTATCCGATCTACGCGAAATGGGCGGATACGTACAAGAAGGAAACCGGCTCCAGTCTCAACTATCAGTCGATTGGCTCCGGCGGCGGCATCAAGCAAGTCAAGGCGCGCACGGTGACCTTCGGCGCCTCCGACCAACCGTTGAAGCCCGAGGAGCTCGAAGCCGCCGGCCTCACGCAATGGCCGCAGGTGATCGGCGCCATCGTGCCGGTGGTCAATCTTGACGGCGTGGCGCCGGGCGACCTCACGCTCGACGGCAACGCATTGGCGAAAATCTTTCTTGGCGAGATCAAAAGTTGGGATGATCCGGCCATCAAGAAGCTGAATCCCAAGGCGAAGCTCCCCGCGCAGGCGATCGCCGTGGCGCATCGCTCCGACGGCTCCGGCACGACCTTCAACTTCACCAACTATCTTTCGAAGGTCTCGCCCGATTGGAAGGCCAAGGTCGGCGAGAACGCGGCCGTCGAATGGCCGGTCGGCCTCGGCGCCAAGGGCAACGAGGGCGTCGCCAGCACCGTCGCCAACACCAAGGGCGCGATCGGCTATGTCGAATACGCCTACGCCAAGCAGAACAAAATGACCTTCGTCAAGATGGTCAACAAGGACGGCAAGGTGGCCGCCCCGACCACGGAAAGCTTCCAGGCCGCCGCCGCCAACGCCGATTGGGTTAAGTCGCCAGGCTTTTATCAAATCCTGACGGACGAGCCGGGCGCGAAATCCTGGCCGATCACCGCCGCGACCTTTATCCTGCTGCCCAAGCAGCCTCAGGACGCCGCCGCGACCGCCGAGGCGCTGAAATTCTTCGGCTGGGCCTTCGCCAACGGCGGCAAGGCCGCCGAGGAGCTGGACTACATCCCGATGCCGCAAGCGGTCGTCGCGCTCATCAAAAAGAGCTGGGCCGCCAATGTGAAGGACACGGACGGCAAGCCGCTCGCCAACTGATTTTGGGGTCCGGCTTGGACCAAACGGATCGATCCCCCTGGCGGCCGCGTACGGCGACCGCCAGGCTTCCTCATCCCGCTGGGCGAATGGCGTCGCGCGGCGGGGCTTCGCGTGGAAATGGCCTTGAGCGAACAAACCCTCGAAGACTCCGGCGTCGATAACCTCGCCAAGGAGAGAAATGTGTCGGATATTGCGTTGAGCGGCGCGCGAGCGAAGGCGGCCGAGCTTGATCGACGGCAAGTGCTTGGAAAACTGGGCTTGTTCGACAGGCTCTTCAACAAGTTGACGATGTCCGCCGCCGTCCTCGTGCTGTTGCTGCTAGGCGGCGTGATTGTCTCGCTGATTCAGGGCTCCATGCCGGCGATCCGCGCCTTCGGCTTTGGTTTTCTCGCCTCGCAGTCCTGGAACCCCGTCACCGATAATTTCGGCGCCATGGCGCCGATTTACGGCACGGTGACCACATCGCTGATCGCCATGCTCGTGGCCGTTCCCGTGGGACTTGGGGTCGCGGTGTTTTTGACCGAGCTGTGCCCGCCGTCGCTGCGTCGGCCGATCGGCATGGCGATCGAGCTCTTGGCCGGCATCCCTTCGATTATCTACGGCATTTGGGGCCTCTTCGTGCTCGCCCCGTTTCTGCAGCAACATGTTCAACCGGCGCTGATTTCGACTTTCGCCGACACGCCCGTGCTGTCGACGCTGTTCGCCGGTCCGCCTTATGGCATCGGCGTGCTGACGGCGGGGCTCATCCTTGGCGTGATGGTGCTGCCCTTCGTCGCCTCCATCTCGCGCGACGTGTTCGAGACCGTCCCGCCGGTGCTCAAGGAGGCGGCGTCGGGCATTGGCTGCACGACCTGGGAGGTCGTGCGCTATGTCGTGATGCCCTATACGCGCGTTGGCGTCATCGGCGGCGTGATGCTGGGCCTTGGACGCGCGCTTGGCGAGACCATGGCGGTGACCTTCGTCATCGGCAACGCGCACAAGATTTCCGGCTCGCTGATCGCGCCGGGCACGACGATTTCGGCCACCATCGCCAATGAATTCACCGAGGCGGTCGGCGATGTTTACACGTCGTCGCTGATCGAACTGGGTCTGATCCTGTTCGTCATCACCTTCGTCGTTCTCGCCTGCGCGCGCTTGTTGCTGATGCGCATCGAGCAAAAGGCGGGAGCCTGATCATGTCGCTCTATGGCTCGCGTCACCGCAACAACATCCTCGCCACCATGCTGTGCTGGACGGCCGCCATCTTCGGCCTGTCCTGGCTGGTGATGATCCTTGGCGCCCTGGTCTATGAAGGGGCCAAGGGCCTGACCGCCGGACGTGTTCACGCAAATGACGCCGCCCGCCCGGCGGCTGCCGGGGGCTTGCTCAACGCAATCGCCGGCTCGCTGATCATGAGCGTCATCGGCGTCGCGGTCGGCGCGCCGCTCGGCATGCTGGCCGGCACCTACATGGCGGAATACGGACGCTATTCGAAGCTGACCGTCGTCATCCGTTTCATCAACGACATTCTGCTGAGCGCGCCGTCGATCGTCATCGGCCTGTTCGTATATGAGTTGATGGTGGCGCGCATGGGGCATTTCTCGGCGATTTCCGGCTCCGTGGCCTTGGCCATATTGGTGATTCCCGTCGTGTTGCGCACCACCGAGGACATGTTGTTGCTGGTGCCGGGCTCCTTGCGCGAAGCGGCGACGGCGCTCGGCCTGCCGCGCTCCTATGTCATTCAACGCGTCGCTTACCGCGCGGCGAAGTCCGGTCTCGTGACCGGCGTGCTGCTGGCGGTCGCGCGCGTGTCCGGCGAGACGGCGCCGCTGTTGTTCACCTCGCTGAACAATCAGTTTTGGAGCCTCAACCTCAACGCGCCGATGGCTAGTCTGCCGGTCGTGATCTTTCAATTCGCGCTGTCGCCCTACAAGGATTGGCAGCAACTCGCGTGGACCGGCGCGCTGCTCGTGACCATCGCCGTGCTCGTTCTATCGATCGCCGCCAGGGCGCTCAGTCGCCAGAGGACTTCCAAATGACCGTCATGCCGGTTGTCAAAACCGAACTTTCGACCAAGGTGTCGGTGCGCAATCTCGATTTCTACTATGGCGACTCGCGCGCGTTGAAGGACATTACGATCGAGTTGCACACCAACAAGGTGACGGCGTTCATCGGTCCTTCGGGCTGCGGCAAGTCGACGTTACTGCGCGTGCTCAATCGGATGTACGATCTCTATCCCAAGCAGCGCGCCGAGGGCGAGGTGATGCTCGACGGCGAAAATATTCTCGACCCCCGCGTCGACGTTAATCTTCTTCGCTCGCGCGTCGGCATGGTGTTCCAAAAGCCGACGCCTTTCCCGATGTCGATTTACGAGAACATCGCCTTCGGCGTCCGCCTTTACGAAAAACTCTCCAAGTCGGCGCTCGATGCGCGCGTCGAGGAGGCGCTGCGCGGCGCCGCGCTGTGGGACGAAGTGAAGGACATATTGCACATGAGCGGGTTGGGGCTTTCGGGGGGGCAGCAGCAACGCTTGTGCATCGCGCGAAGCGTGGCCGTGCAGCCGGAAGTGATCCTGTTCGACGAGCCTTGTTCGGCGCTCGATCCGATTTCAACCGCCAAGGTCGAGGAACTGATCGACGAGCTTTCGGAGCGCTACACCATCGCCATCGTCACCCACAACATGCAGCAAGCGGTGCGCGTCTCCGACTTCACCGCCTTCATGTATCTTGGCGAGGTCATCGAGTTTGGCGAGACCGACGCGGTGTTCACATCGCCAAGGGAGAAGAGGACGCAAGACTATATCACTGGCCGGTTCGGCTGAAATTTCAGGCGATCATGGACGCCGTCGGAAAATTACGGTCGGGGAGAAAACTAAATGAGCGACCATATCGTCAAGTCCTATGACCGCGATCTCGAGACGCTCGGACGCAGAATCGCGGAAATGGGTGGAATCGCCGAGAAAATGCTGGCCGAGGCGATGGACGCGCTCGCCGCCTTCGACGTGGCTCTCGCCCAGCGCGTCGTTCTGACCGATCCGCGGCTCGACGCCCTGCAGCGCGAGATCGAGGAAAGCGCGATCCTCACGATCGCCCGGCGCCAGCCGCTCGCCGTCGATCTGCGCGAATGCATCGCGGCCATTCGCATTTCCGGCGACCTCGAACGCGTCGGCGACCTCGCCAAGAACATCGCCAAGCGCACCGTCAAGATCGTGGGAGAGGCGCGCGTGCCGCGCGCCATCATCGGCCTGAAGTCGATGCATGACGTGGCCGCCCTGCAACTCAAGGACGCGCTCGACGCCTATGCGCAGCGCGACGTGGAGCGCGCCCGCGCGGTCTGGTCCAATGACGTGGAGCTCGACGCGCTCGAGGATTCGGTGTTTCGCGACCTTCTGACCTTCATGATGGAGGATCCGCGCAATATCTCGTTCTGCACGCATCTGCTGTTCTGCTCCAAAAACCTGGAGCGGATCGGCGACCATACGACCAATATTTCGGAAACAGTGATCTATCTCGTGACCGGCGAGTCGATGCCGACCGAGCGCCCGAAGACGCGTGTCCCCGGGGCTCGAGATGGAGCATCCCGTCGATCCGCCGCATTAGGATGAGAATTTGCGATGAATGATCCGCGCCCCGCCACGATGCGTGATACGATAAACGAGCGTGCGCCGCGCATACTTGTCGTCGAGGACGAGTCCTCGCTCGCGTTGCTGCTGGTCTATAATCTCGAATCGGAGGGTTTCTTCGTCGAGCATGTCGATCGTGGCGACGAAGCGGAGCTGCGGCTCGCGGAGGCGCCGCCCGATCTCGTCATTCTCGACTGGATGCTCCCCGGCGTCTCCGGTCTCGAAATCTGCCGCAGACTGCGCGCGCGCGACGACACGCGCGACATGCCGGTGATCATGCTCACCGCGCGCGGCGAGGAGAGCGAGCGCGTGCGCGGTCTTTCGGTCGGCGCCGACGATTATGTGGTCAAGCCGTTCTCCACGCCCGAACTCATGGCGCGCGTCCATGCGCTATTGCGGCGCGCCCGACCGGAGCGCGTGGCCAGCCGTCTGACGGCCGGCGACATCGATCTCGACCGCGAGACGCGCCGCGTGAAAAGAGGCGGGCGGGAAATCCATCTCGGTCCCACCGAGTTTCGGCTGCTTGAATATTTCATGGAAAAGCCGGGCCGCGTCTTCACGCGCGCGCAACTGCTCGACAGCGTGTGGGGAATGTCGGCGGAAATCGACGAGCGAACGGTGGACGTGCATGTCGGCCGCTTGCGCAAGGCGCTTATCCGCAGCCGCGAAAAAGATCCGATCCGCACGGTGCGCGGCGCCGGCTATTCCTTCGACGAAACATTCGGCCGCAACTGATCGGCCGAGGACCGCCGCGCGAGGCGGCGCGGCGCGATCAGCGGCTCGCGCGCAGTGGCTCGCGGCGGCGCTTGTCCTGCGCGGGCTGGTAGGCGATGCGCGAATGTTGGCAGCAATAGGGGCCGGAGCCGGCGGGCGATTTGGCTCCGCAGAAGCGGAATTCCGCGGCGGTCGGATCGCCAAGCGGCCAGCGGCACATCGACTCGCGCAACTCCATCAAGGTCACCCGCGCCGAAATCGGAATCACGTTTTCCTCGTCGACTTGCGGCGCGAGAGCGACGACGGCGTTTGGAGAAAGCGCCAAGGCGACATTGCCCATCACGACGGGCCCCTTGAGCGCGAATTTCCGCCGGTCTGCGTTCTTGGCGTCCTTGGCGCCCTGGGCCTCGGGACGCTCGATGTCTTGGCGCGTTCGGCGAGACCGAGCCGATGGATTTTGCCGATCACCGCGTTGCGCGTGATGCCCGGCCCAAGCTCGGCCGCGACCTGGGCGGCGCTCAAGCCGTCGCCCCACAGCTTGCGTAAGAGTTCGACGCGTTCCTCGGTCCAAGACATCAGGGCCTCCATTCGTGAGCCGGCGCCATCGCGCCGGGCGCGGCCATTCGGGAATCGATCAGCGTTCGCCGAACCGGCGACGCCGGCGGTGATGGACGCGCATTCCAACTCGCGAGAGAAAAACCGCACGACGGTTGTCCATCGGCGACGACGCAAACGTTACTCTCATGAATGAATCACGCGCAAGAGTCGCTGGCAAGCGAAAGCCGGGTTCCCCACAGGGTTATCATGCGTTTTATGCGCCGGTGTTGCCCAAAGGACTCACTTTCGCTCGTTCGGCGGGGATGGCCCGATTTGACCATGACGTTGCAAAACCATAGAATTCAGGTCATCGAAACCTGCCGCCCTTCCGGGCGGCGCTTTGTTTTTGGCCTTCCGCGCCGTCCGCCGTCCGATCCTGGGTCGCCGGCCCGCGCGGAGCGGCCGCCGGCCGATGGAGTTGGCCTAGTGACTTCAGCGCTATTTCCCACCTATGCGCGCGCGGATCTCGCCTTCGAGCGTGGCGAGGGCGCTTGGCTTTTCGCCGCCAATGGCGATCGTTATCTCGATTTTGGCGCCGGCGTCGCCGTGAATTCGCTCGGCCACGCGCATCCGCGTCTCGTCGAGACCTTGCGCGCGGCGGCGGAAAAGCCCTGGCACGTGTCCAATCTTTTTCAAATTCCGCAGGCCGAACGGTTGGCGCGGCGGCTCGTGGACGCGACTTTCGCCGATCGCGTGTTCTTCTCCAATTCGGGCGCCGAAGCGGTGGAATGCGCGATCAAGACCGCGCGAAAATACCACGCGGCCAATGGCGCGCCCGAGCGTTATCGCCTCATCACCTTCGAGGGCGCTTTTCACGGGCGCACGCTGGCGACGCTCGCCGCCGGCGGAAACCAAAAATATATCGACGGTTTCGGCCCCAAGGTCGACGGCTTCGATCAGGCGCCCTTTGGCGATCTTGACGCGGTCGAGGCGCTGATCGGCCCCGACACCGCGGGCGTGTTGCTGGAGCCGATTCAAGGCGAGGGCGGCGTGCGCGCTTTTTCGCATGGCTTTCTCAAAGGGGTGCGGGAGCTCTGCGATCGCCATGGACTGCTGCTGGTTCTCGACGAGGTGCAGACCGGCGTCGGCCGGACCGGCAGCTTTCTTGCAATCGAGCAGTCGGGCGTCTCGCCCGATATCGCGGCGCTCGCCAAGGGCCTCGGCGGCGGCTTTCCGATCGGCGCATGCCTTGCGACGGAGGAGGCGGCCAAGGGCATGACGCTCGGCGCGCATGGCTCGACGTTCGGCGGCAATCCGCTGGCGACCAGCGTCGGCGCCGCCGTCCTGGACGTGGTGCTGGCGCCCGGTTTCCTGGAGCGGGTGGCGCGGCTTGGGCCGGTGTTGCGGCAGAGCCTGGCTCAAGTCGAGGACCAGCATCCCTCGATCATCGAGAGCGTTCGTGGGGAAGGCTTGATGTTCGGTATAAAGACCCGCGTGGCCAACACCGACTTCATGGCCGCGGCGCTGAAAGAGAAACTTTTGACCGTCGCCGCCGGGGACAATGTCGTCCGCTTGCTGCCGCCGTTGATCATCGACGAACAGGAAATCGCGGAAGCGACGCGTCGGCTCGGCGACGCTTGCGCTCGGCTGCGGGCCGATGGAGCCGCGCAATGACAGTGCGGACGCGGAAGGCCGGCCTGCGCCATTTTCTCGATCTGTCGCAAGTGTCGGCGGAGGATTTGCGCCAAATCCTGCATCGCGCCGCCGCGATCAAGGCGCGGCGCGTCAAGGGCGCGCCCGCGGCAGAAAAGCCTCTGGCCGGCAAGTTTCTCGGCATGGTGTTCGACAAGCCTTCGACGCGCACCCGCGTTTCGTTCGACGTCGCGATGCGCGAACTCGGCGGCGAGACGATCATGCTGACCGGCGCGGAAATGCAGCTGGGGCGCGGAGAGAGCATCGCCGACACGGCGCGCGTGCTGTCGCGCTTTCTCGACGCGGTGATGATCCGCATTCTCGCGCATGACGAACTCCACCAACTGGCGCGACACGCCAGCGTGCCGGTGATCAATGGGCTGACGAAGCTCTCCCATCCCTGTCAGGTCATGGCCGACGTCATGACCTTCGAGGAGCATCGAGGTCCGATCAAGGGGCGCACCGTCGCCTGGAGCGGCGACGCCAACAACGTGCTGACGAGCTGGATTCATGCCGCGCAGCGTTTCGACTTCACGATCAATGTCGCGACCCCGCGCGATCTGCCGCCGACGGCCGAAGTGACGCGCTGGGCCAAGGACAATGGCGCGAGGCTGAACCTGACGCACGACCCCCGCGCCGCCGTCGTCGGCGCCAACGCTGTCATAACCGATTGCTGGATCTCGATGGGCGACGAGGAGGAGACGCATCGCCACAATTTGCTCGCGCCCTTTCAGGTCAACGACAAGCTGATGAAGCTCGCCGCCAAGGACGCGCTCTTCATGCACTGTCTGCCGGCGCATCGGGGCGAGGAAGTCACCGACGCCGTGATGGACGGGCCGCGATCGGTCGTCTTCGACGAGGCCGAAAACCGTTTGCACGCGCAAAAGGGCATTTTGACCTGGTGCCTCGAGGCGAGCGCGTCGTGACGAACGGAGAGGGCGAAAGGCTCGTCCGCGTTTTCTCCAGCGAGGCGCGGGACGATCTGCTGTTGCCATTCGCGGTGGAGACGCTCGACCTGCGCGGGCGTTTGGCGCGTCTGGGGCCGACGGTCGATAAGATTTTGTCTCATTACGACTACCCGCCTTCGGTCGCGCGCGTGCTGGGAGAGGCGGTGGCGCTGACGGCGCTGCTTGGCTCGATGCTGGAGTCGCACGGGCGCTTCCAATTGCAAACGCGCAGCGACGGCGTGGTCGATATGATCGTCGTGGATTACGACGCGCCGGGCCGATTGCGCGGTTTCGTCCGTTTCGACCCGGCGCGCGCGCCCTCAAACGCCTCCGTCGGAGAATTGCTCGGCGCCGGCCATATGGCGCTGACCATAGAGCGCGAGGAGGACGCGGCGCGCTATCAGGGCGTCGTCGCGCTCGATGGCGGCGGCCTCGCCGAGGCGGCGCATCAATATTTTCGCCAGTCCGAACAAATCCCGTCCTTCGTGCGTCTCGCGGTGGCGGAAGTCGTCACGCCGCAAGGCCGCGGCTGGCGCGCGGGCGGTCTCTTGCTGCAATATTTGCCCGCAAGCGGGCTCGCCGCGCGCGACCTTCCGCCCGGCGACGCGCCTTCCGGCGAGCTCCGTCAGGATGCGCCGGAAGAAGCCGACGCCTGGACCGAAGGGCTGGCGCTGGCCGCGACGCTGGAGGATCACGAACTGGTCGACCCGAGCCTCTCGGCCGAGCGGCTGTTGTATCGGCTGTTCCATGAGCGCGGGGTCACGGTGTTCGCGGAGCGCGAGCTCAAGGAATTTTGCCGCTGCTCGGACGCGCGGGTCGAAAATCTGCTGCGCAGCTTCTCGAACGAAGAGCGAGGCGCCATGATCGGCGACGATGGCCGCATCGGCGTCACCTGCGAATTTTGCGGGGCGTTGCGCAGCTACGATCCAAAGTCGTTCGACTGAGAGTCTGGAGCGCGGGACTTGCCTAGCGGCGCGCGCAGGCGCAAATGCGCGCCTTCGCCCGGCGTGCTGACAATGTCGAGCGTCGCGTTGATCGCCGCCGCGCGTTCTTTCATCCCGACCAATCCGAAATGTCCCGCCGCCGGCCGCGCCGGGTCGAAACCCAAGCCGTCGTCGCTGATATCGAGATGGACGGCGCCGTCTTGCTCGCGCAAGTCGATGTCGACGCGCCGCGCGCAAGCATGCAGCTCGATGTTGCGCAGGGCTTCGCGCAAGATTCGGCTTAAGGCTTCGGCTGTCTCGGAAGGAAGCGCGGAGATGTCGAGAGGAAGCTCCGCGCGCAGTTCCAAGGGCCCTTTTTCAAAAGCGCGTTTGGCGAAGGCCTCGACAATCCGTTTAGGGTCGTCCTCGTCGCGGCGAGCGTCGCGCAGCCGGGTGATGGCGTCGCGCGCCTCGGCGAGACCGGCGCGCGCCTCGGCCTGAAGCTCGATGAGCTTGGCGCGCGCTTCCTCGTCTCGGGTCGTCTTCGCGACAAGGCCCATCTCCAGGATGAACGTCACGATCGAGCGCGCCAAGGTGTCGTGCAGATCATGGGCGATGCGCAGGCGCTGGGACGCGAGTTCCGCCGCGCGCGCCTCTTCGCGGGCCTTGTCCTGTTCGGCGCGAAGGCGACGCACGGCGGTGATGTCGCGCCCGACCGCTTGAAATTCGCCGCCGCCCTCGGGGCTGGAAAAGCGCGCGTCCCACCAAAGCCAGACCGGCGCGCCGCGCGCGTCTCGCGTCGCCATTTCGAACGAGGCTGGCCGTTCGGCATAGGCGTCGAGACGCCAAGGATTTTCCTGTCCGAGCGAGGGAAAAAGTCCATCGATCGAGCGGTTCAGCAGCGCGTCTTGCGGAACGCCCAGAAAGCTGGCCGCGCGGCGGTTGGCGAAAACGATCCGCCGGTCGGCGCGAAAGCGCAGCACGAGATCGCCGGCGCATTCCACGATGTCGCGATAGAGCGTGTCGGCGACGCGCAGCCGCGTCTGCGCCGCCTCGGCCTGCTGCTGCAAAAGCAGCTTTTCGCGGCGTTCCGAGGCCAGCAGGCGGTCGATCTGCTCCGCGCCATGGTCGGGGGTGGTGATAATGACGAAGCGGCGGCTCGCCGCGTTCCAGGCGATTGAAATCGTCACGCGCGTCGCATCCCGCGCTGGCGCGCGCATCGAGGGCAGCACGATTTCTCCGTCCCGCTCGCGCAGCGCGCGGATAGCGTCCTCCATATGCAGCAGCAAAGGCGAGGAACAGGCCGGCTCGCCCTCGGGCGGCAGCCAGTCGGATAGAGCGCCGCGGCGCCGCGCGACGATAAGAGCCTCGTCGAGGAGGCCGAAGCCGAACTGCCGACGCTCGATCGCGCTCGCGAGATCGTCGGCCGCCTCGTCGACGGAAAGTTGCATTTTCTTCTCCGCGCGACGCCAGCGGAACGCGCTTATCGGCCGGGCGCGAGAAGAAACTATCAGGCGACAGGCGCTTTGTCGCCTCGACGCGCCGTCGCGAAATTCCCGCTGCGCGCCATCCGCAAAGGGTTTAAAAAGTGGAACCCGCGCAAAAACATCAAGCGAGCCCATAATGAGCGAGACGCAATTCCTGTTCGCCCCGCCGCCCTGTCCGAGCGTCGCGATCGACGGCGACATCAGGCGCTTCCCGGTGCGACGCATCTTTTGCGTTGGGCTCAATTACGCGGCCCATGCGCGAGAGATGGGCAAGGATCCCGGCGCGGAGCCGCCGTTCTTCTTCTCCAAGCCCGCCGACGCGGTGGTGGCTAGCGGCTCGGTCATTCCCTATGCGCCGATGACCCGAAATCTTCATCATGAGATCGAACTGGTGGTGGCGCTCGGCTCCGGCGGCGCCAATATCCTGCGCGCGCAAGCGCTTGAGCATGTTTACGGCTACGCCGCCGGGATCGACCTGACCCGGCGCGATTTGCAAAAACAGGCGCGCGACGAGGGCAAGCCTTGGGATCTCGCCAAGGGCTTTGATCAATCGGCGCCGATCGGAGCTATCCGTCCGGCCGCGCGGATCGGCCATCCGAGCAGCGGTCGGATCGCCCTGAGCGTTAACGGCGCCCTTCGACAGAATGGCGACCTAGCCGACATGATTCTCGACGTGGCCGGCGTGATCGCCGAACTGTCGCGCTATGCCGCGCTGGCGGCGGGCGATCTGATTTACACCGGCACGCCCGAGGGCGTCGGACCGCTTCTCCCAGGGGATCGAGTCGAGGGGAGCGTCGCCGGCGTCGGCGAGGTGTCGCTGGGTCTCGCCGACTGAGCCCGGCCCGGCGCGAACAGCGCGAGGCGCCTATCGCGCGTTCAGCACGGCGCGGCACTCGGCCGGCAGCGCGGACATGGTCATCGGCGGCCAGGTCTTGTTCGACGGTTTGGGGTGCAGCACCGCGTCGCTGAACCACCAGGCGAGCGAAGCGTCGCAGCCGTCGCCGGTCGGCGTCGGATCCTGATCCCTGCAGCTTTCCGCGCCGCGCGGACAGTAGAGCCGGACGTGGAAGTGATAGTTGTGCGAGTAATAGGGCCGCACCTTGCGCATCCAGGGCTCGCCGGCGGCGACGCGGCACATAGCCCGTTTGATCGCCGCGTTGACGAAAATCCGCTGCACGGCGGGATCCTCGGCGGCGGCGCGCACGACGGCGAGGTGGCTCGGCGTCCAAAGCCCGGGGATCACGTCGAGCCCGTCCTCCCGCACCATATTGGTCGCCGACATCTCCTCCCGCTCGGCGCGGCCGAGTTCGCGCCCGGGCATGGGAGTGAGCCAGATGTCGACGTCGAGCCCGATCTGGTGCGAGGCGTGGCCTGTCAGCATCGGGCCGCCGCGCGGCTGCGACATGTCGCCGATCAGAATGCCCGGCCATCCCGAAGCCTCGGCGGCGGCGGGGGCGAAGCGCTGGAGGAAGGCGATCAGCGCCGGATGGCCCCAGTTGCGGTTGCGCGAAAGCCGCATGACTTGCCAGTTCGGGCCGTTGACCGGCAGTTCCTCGCCGCCGGCGAGACAGCCCTTGGAATAAAAGCCGACAGGCTCGGACTCGATCGGCGCCGGGTCGCGCGCCCGGCCAAACAGCTCCTTGGCCGGCGTCTTCGGATCGGCGGGATTGGCGAGCGGCGGCAGCGGCGTGGGATTCAGCGTGCCCTTGTCTTGCGCGATCGCCGGCCCCGCCAGCGTGAGCACAAGAATAAATATGCGCCATTTCAGATCAGGCATGTGTCGCGCCTTGTCGAAAAATTGTGCGTCTTTGAGAGCGGCGCCAATTCGCTCAAATTTGTCAACCTTAACGACTTATTTACCGTTGCCTGCGAAGGCGGAGCCGCTAAATATGTCATAAATGAGGTAGCGTCAGCACGGCGTCGGGAGTGTGTCATGCGTTTCGCAAAAACTATACTCGTCCTTCTTTTCAGCATGTTGGGCGCGCTCACGACAGCGCGGGCCACGACGCAAATTCACATCGATCTGAGCTCGCAGACGATGCATGTCGACTCTTCGAGCGGGAGCTACACTTGGCCGGTCTCGACCGCCCGCTCGGGGTATAGCACGCCGCGCGGCAGCTATGCGCCGACCGGGCTCCAGCGCATGCATTATTCGAAAAAATACCACATGTCGCCGATGCCCTACTCGATTTTCTTTCGCGGCGGATACGCCATCCACGGCACTTACGCCACGGGCGCTCTGGGGAGGCCGGCCTCGCATGGCTGCGTGCGCCTGTCGCCGGCTCACGCCGCGCAACTCTATCATATGGTGCAGACCGAGGGCGGCAGCATTTCCATCACGGGCGCGCCTCCCGGCTCCACCCGCTTCGCCAGCGCGCATCACCACGCCAGGACGGCTTTGGCTAATCTGGGCGCGCGTCAACATCACGATCAGTCGCGCGCCTTGGCCTACGCGCCCCCGCATCATCGTCATTTCCCAGTCGGCGTGAGGGGCTGGCAGGCTTCCCCCTATTATTATCCTTCTTCCTATCCATACGATTATGGACGCTACTGAAGGGAAGCCTTTTAAATCTCGCGGGACGGGAGTCTTTCGCGAACCGCGCGCCATCCGCGTTGTTTTTTCGGCGGGATTAACGGTTCCCCGCCGCGCTTAAAGTCGTCGTTAACCTCCACCGTTCATATTCAGCCCTAAGCGGGGCGGCAAAGCTCCGCATGTCAAAAAGGCCGCGAGCGCCGGCCGGGACATTTCAGGGCTGACATGACCGACATTCGCGAATCGCTCGTTATCGGGGCCGGTCCCGCTGGACTCACCGCAGGTTACACTCTGGCTAAGAATGGTCGCGACGTGCTCATCCTCGAGCACGATCCGGTTTACGTCGGCGGCATCAGCCGCACCGCGAATTATAAAGGGTTCTTGTTCGACATCGGCGGCCATCGTTTTTTTTCGAAGTCGAAGGAGATTGTCGATCTGTGGAATGAAATTCTGCCCGACGATTTTCTCGAACGGCCGCGCCTGTCGCGCATCTACTATCGCGGCAAATTCTACGCCTATCCGCTCAAGGCGTTCGAGGCTTTGAAAAATCTTGGATTATTCGAGAGCGCCAGATGCATGGCGTCCTTTGGCTTCGCCAAGCTCTTTCCGGTGAAGAATCCGCGCTCCTTTCACGAGTGGGTGCGCAACCAGTTCGGCGAACGTCTGTTCGGGATTTTCTTCAAGACCTACACCGAAAAAGTCTGGGGAATGGGCTGCGACGAGATTTCCGCCGATTGGGCCGCGCAGCGCATCAAGGGGCTCAGTCTCGCCGCCGCGATCATCGACGGTCTGCGCCGTTCGCTTGGCTTGCGCAAGGGAGCCGGTGGAGAAGGCGCGAAATCGCTGATCGAATCGTTTCGCTACCCGCGCCGCGGCCCCGGCATGATGTGGGAAGAGGCCGCGCGCAAGATCAAGGCCTTTGGCGGCGAGTTGCGGATGGGCCGCACCGTCGCCGGTCTTCGCTTCGACGAGACCAGCAAGTTGTGGACCGTCACGGCGACGCGCGGCGACGGCGAGGTTGAAACCTTTCAAGCCCGCCATGTTCTGTCGTCGGCCCCCGTGCGCGAATTGATGAATTCGATCGAGCCCAAGCCGCTCAGCCTCTTCAATGCGCGAGACCTCAAATATCGCGATTTTCTGACCGTGGTGCTGATTGGCCGTCCGCAAAAGGAGTTGCCGGACAATTGGATCTATATCCACGATCCTTCGGTCAAGGTCGGGCGCGTGCAGAATTTCCGCTCCTGGTCGCCGGAGATGATCGCCGACGGCGTCTCGACCTGTCTTGGACTGGAATATTTCTGTTTCGAGGGCGACGGCGTTTGGTCCTCGCCCGACAGCGAATTGATCGAACTCGCCAAGAACGAGATCGCGACGATTGGGCTGATGGATCCCGGCGACGTGTTCGACGCCTGCGTCGTGCGTCAGGCCAAGGCCTATCCCGTTTACGACGACGCCTACGCCGACAATGTGAGAGCCGTGCGTCTCGAGATCGCCACGCGCTTTCCGACGCTGCATCTGATCGGCCGCAACGGCATGCACAAATATAATAATCAGGACCATGCGATGATGACGGGCATGTTGAGCGCCCTCAACATCATGGCGGGGAAAGCGGTTTACGACGTCTGGCAGGTCAACGAGGACGCCGAATATTCCGAAAGCGGCGCGTCGGGCGTGCGGGAGGCGTTGTCCAGCGAGCGTCTCGTGCCCCGCAAGGTCGCCTGATAATGACGCAACTTTCGGACGCCCGCCTGTCCCTGCTAGATCGGTCGCGCCGCGGCGGCTTGGGGCGGATCATCGTCGATCTCCTCAAATACGGAATCGCGAGCCTCGGCGCCTTGGCGCTCGACGCCGGGACGATGGTGTTTCTCAACAAGGCGCTCGGCGTCAATTACCTTATCGCGGCGGCGATCGGCTTCACATCGGGCCTCGGACTCGTTTACTGGCTGAGCGTTCGCTATGTTTTCGGCGACGTCAGGCGTTTGCGGCCGTCGCAGGAAATATTCGGTTTCCTCATCACTGGCCTGATCGGTTTGCTGCTCAACGAAATCTTGATGAAGACCTTCGTGGAGCATGTCGGGCTTTCGGTTCCGCTCGCCAAGGTTCCAACGGCAGGCTTCGTGTTTCTTTTCAACTTTACGGCGCGTCGCATGTTGCTGTTCTCGGACGTGGCGAAAACGCGTTTCGCGAAGCGCGTCGCGGGGGTCTCGGAGTTGAGCGCGCTGAAGTCGAGCGCAGCCCAATTTCCGCTCTGGGGGACCGTCGCGCTTGCCGCTCTGGCGGCCGTCGGAATCACTTTTTCGCAGGCGCGGGAGGTCTGGGGCACGGGGCATTTTTTCGACCCAGACGACGCCATGCGCGCGGTCCAGGTGCGCGATCTGTTGGCCGGCCAATCCTGGTTCGACATGACGGCCTGGCGGTTCGATCCGCCGACGGGGGTGTTCAGCCACTGGTCGCGCGTCGTCGACGTTCCGCTCGCCGGATTGGAGCTGTTTTTCCGCCTGTTTCTCGACGCCGATCAGGCCGAGCGCGCGACGCGGCTGGTCTTTCCGCTGGCGCTGCTGGCGACACTGCTCGGCCTCATGGCCTGGTTCACCAAAATTCTGGCGCCCTCCGCTTCGAAACATGTCGCGGTGTTGCTCGGTCTTCTCTCTGGCGCGGTGTTCTTGCAATTCGTTCCGGGACGGATCGATCACCACGCGCCTCAGATCGTGCTGCTGCTCGCGTCGCTCGGATTTTTTCTGCGCGGATTGGAGGCCAAGGATGCGCGGTGGATGGCGCCCGCCAGTCTGGCGATGGCGCTGTCCATCGCCATTAGTCTCGAGAATCTGCCGTTTTTCGCGGTGATGCTGGCGGGTCTCGCCATGCTCTTTGTTGTCGACGGGGCCAAGATGCGCGCGCCGATGGGCTGGTTCGCCGCTGGCGCGCTGATCGCGTTTCCGGCGTGCTTTGCCGCGACGGTCGCCCCCGCGCGTTATCTCCTGTCCGCCTGCGACGCCTACTCCGCCGTTCACCTCGCGGCCCTCGCCGTGGGAACGCTGGGTTTCGCGGCGCTCGCGGCGTTCGCCCCGCGCCTTCCGACCATCGCGCGGGCGGGCGGCGGCGGTGGCGGCTGTCGGGGCCGCGGTTATCGCGCCAATCGCCGCCATCGCGCCGAGATGCGTCGGCGACCCGCTTGGCGGTCTCGATCCGCTGCTGCGCGAACTATGGCTGTCGCATGTGACCGAGGCGACGCCGCTGCTAAAATTCTGGGCTAAAACGCCCAATCTCGTCATCGTGATGGGTTTGCCGGTGATCCTGGGCTTCGCGGCCGCGCTTGTCGAAGCCATGCGGGAGCAGGGGATCGCGCGGCGGCGCTGGTTCTTGGTCGCCGCGGCGATCGGGATCGGTTTCGCGGCCGGGATGTGGCAAGTGCGGGTCTTTTCGTCGGTCACTCCGATCGCCATGGCGCCGCTGGTCATCGCGGTTGTCGCCGTCGCCCACCGGATCGGCGCCTCTTTCAGCGCCTTCACCCGCGCCATGCTCGCCGGCGTGCTCTGCATCGGAGTCTCCCCCGTTGGATTGGCGAGCATCCTCCCCAAGCCGGAGAAGGACGCGAATGCCGCGACGGTGGTTCAGGCGACCGAGGAGTCGCTCTGTCTGAAGCCGGCGGCGGTCGAACCGCTGAAGCATCTCGAACCGGCCCGCGTGGTCGCGTCGATCAATCTTGGCCCCTATTTGCTCGCTCATACCCATCACAGCGTCTTCGCCGGGCCCTATCATCGCGACAATCACGGCAACCGCGTCGTCGTCGACGCCTTCCTGGCCCCGCCGGACGAGGCGGAGCGGATTTTGCGCGCGGCGGGCGCGCAAATGGTGCTGTGGTGCGCCCGCGACGTGTCCGATTTCGCTCCGCGCGCGCCGAACGGCCTTGGCGCGACGCTGGCGAGAGGCGAGGTTCCCGAATGGCTCGAGCCTCTGCCGGAATCCAAAAAACAACTCCTTGTTTTCGCCGTAAGACCGAAGCAGTAATAACGCGCCGCCGTTCATCCGGAACGGCGCGCCGCCATTCGCGCGGCCAAACAAGGAATGCCTACGGACATGATGTCGACCGATCGCCGCCGCTTTCTGCTCGGCGGGGCCAGTTTTGTTGGGGGGACAGGTCTCGCGCTCGCCGCGCCCAAGGCCTTCGCGCAACCCGATCCCGAGGACGAGTTGCAGGTGCGGGTCGAGAACAAATCGGTGCCGGAACTATGCGCCGAGAAGGACAATATCGAACTCGATTTATTCTCTTCGCGCTTGCGCCGCATGCAAGTCCAGGCCGTGCATCCCTCCTATATCAACATGATCGGGACCGACCGCTACGCGCCCGACTGGTCGAGCTGCGAGTTCTCCCATGATTATTCCGGATTCGTCGAGCATACGCGCCGCCTGACCTTTTGGGAGACGCCGGACTTCTGGCTGACGGGCTACACCTTCCCAGCCAAGGCCTTTTGGCGAGCCCCCACCGTGCCGGTGCGGGTCGGCGATAGGGTCGAAAACGGCTTTCACCTCGTGCAGTTCTGGATGAACTATCGCCAGCGCGCCGAAGAGATCATCGCGTTCTATCCGCCCGACGGCTATTGGCGCGCGCGCCCGCTGCCCTTCGAGGAGATGCGCTGGACCGCCTATGGCTCGTCCTTTCTGATTGGGCCGGTCGAGATACAGCAGCGCCCGATCGTCGCTCTCGAGGAAATCGCCTTCGAGCCGGAGACCCGAACCTTCGTGCTGAAATTCAAGCGCGGCGGCACGGCGCGGATCAAGCTGGATAAGATCGACCAGGAACATATCGCGCTCGACGTTTCCTATAGCGACGCGATGCCCGAGGGACTGCCTTTCGCCTCGCTGCGTTCGATGTTCGCGATGCAAACGATGAACGACGCCGCGCGCGTCGCCTGGCGCAACAAGCGCGGCGCGAGCTGGCAGGAGGCCGAGGTGATCGGCTTCCCCGGCGCCAACGCAACGGAATTATGGGTGGGACGGCATTTGCCGTCGCGCCACAATCTTTCGGCGCCGGACATGGTTTTCGGCAAGTTCCAGGCCGCCACCGCGCTGGCGAAATGACCACGGCGGCGCCCGCGCGCATCGTCGCCCTCGACGCCGCGCGTGGGGCCGCCATCGTCGCCATGGTGGCGTTCCATCTGACCTGGGACCTCGGCAATTTCGGCTATATCGACAGGAATTTCCCCTATTCGGCCGAGCGTGAAACTGTTCGGGCACGGCATCGCCATCGCTTTCTTGTTCATCGTCGGCGTCAGTCTGGTCGTGGCGCGCGCGCGGGGCGCGGGCCCGCGGGCGTTCTGGCGCCGGTTTTTCCTTATCGCTGGCGCGGCGGGGCTGGTCTCGCTCGGCACCTATTTCGCGTTTCCGCAAGCCTTCGTGTTCTTTGGCATTCTGCACTGCATCGCCCTCGCGAGCCTGTTGGCGGCGCCATTGCTTCCCGCCCCCTGGCCGGCCGCGCTTCTCGCCGCGCTCGTGGCGGCCCTGGCGCCGATGTTCCTCGCCTCGCCCGCCTTCAACACCTCTTGGTTGAACTGGATTGGTCTTTCGACCTTCGAGCCGCTGACCAATGATTATCGGCCGATTCGTGCCCTGGTCCGCCGCCGTCTTCGCCGGCGTCGCCGCGGCGAAGTTTTGGGCGGCTCGAGGTTGGGGGGCGATCGGCCGGAAATCTCAAGGCTGGGCCGCTCGCTTGGCTTGGCCGGCACAGTCTCGCGCTCTATCTGATCCACCAGCCGCTGCTCTTTGGCCTTTTCGCCGCTCTCGCCTTCGTCGGGGCGGCGCCGAGCGACCGGAGCGCTGATGGTTTCGTCGGCGCCTGCGTCGCGGAATGCGAGGCGAGCGGAGGCGAAAAGACCGTTTGCCGCGAGGCCTGCGCCTGCATGGCGGAGCGCGCGGCGAGCGAAGACGTGCCGACCGAGGCGAACGCGCGCGCGAAGCGCCTGAACGAATTGGCGCGCGATTGCTTGGCGAAAGAATACTGAGCGCCTGGATGGAGAATCCGGCGGACGTTCTTTTATCCACTAGGGACAGTCCAAGGAGACGACGATGACCGCGGATTCCGAAACGCCTGCTGGCCCTGATCTCACTCAAGGCGTCGACTTCGCCGAACTCGAGCGCGACGGTAAATTGGTCGGCCGTGTCGGGGAAGAGGAAGTGCTGCTGGTGCTGCGCGAAGGCGAGGTTTTCGCGATCGGCGCGCAATGCACGCATTACCACGCGCCGCTCGTAGACGGACTCGTCCTGGGCGGCGAGATCCGTTGTCCATGGCATCACGCGAGCTTCGACCTCGCCACCGGGGAAGTTTTGCGCGCTCCGGCGCTCGACCCGCTTCCTTGCTGGAAGGTCGAACGTCGGGACGGCAAGGTTTTCGTGCGCGGCGAACGCGCGGCGAAGGCCCGCGCCCCCGCCCCAGCGGAGGTCCCGAAAACAGTGGTGATCGTCGGCGGCGGCGCGGCGGGCCTCGCGGCCGCGGCGGAGCTGCGGCGCTTGGGATTTACTGGCAAGCTCGTCATGTTGAGCGCCGAGGACGCGCCGCCGCTCGATCGCCCCAATCTCTCGAAGGACTATCTCGCCGGCGCCGCGCCGGAGGATTGGTTGCCGCTGCGGCCGGAGAGTTTTTATTTCGAGAATGGGATCGACCTGCGGCTCGGCGCCGTCGCCAACGGCCTCGACGCGAAGGCGCGGCGGCTGACGCTCGCCGACGGGAGCGCGCTCGAATTCGATCGGCTGCTGTTGGCGACCGGGGCCGAGCCGATACGGCTAAAGATCCCCGGCGCGGATCTGCCGCATGTGCGCGTCTTGCGTTCGCTCGCCGATTGCCGGGAGATCATCGCGCGCGCGACGCAAGCGCGGCGCGTGGTGGTGCTGGGCGCGAGCTTCATCGGTCTCGAAGTCGCCGCTTCCTTGCGGACGCGCGGACTGGAGGTTCACGTCGCCGCGCCCGAGAAGATCCCGATGGAGCGCGTGCTCGGCGCCGAAATCGGCGCCTTCGTGCGCAAGCTGCATGAAGAGCATGGCGTCATCTTCCACCTCGAGGATCTCGCGACCGCGATCGACGAAAGGCGAGTGACGCTAAAGAGTGGGAAGAGCCTGGAGGCCGAACTGGTCGTCGCGGGCGTCGGCGTGCGGCCAAGGCTCGAACTCGCGGAGAAGGCGGGCCTCGCGATGGAGCGCGGCGTCCTCGTCGACGCTTTTCTCGAAACCAGCGCGCCGGGAATCTACGCGGCGGGCGACATCGCGCGTTGGCCCGATCCACATAGCGGCGAGCGCATTCGCGTCGAACATTGGGTCGTCGCCGAGCGGCAGGGCGTAACGGCCGCGCGCAACATGCTGGGCGCGCGCGAGGCCTTCGACGCCGTCCCCTTCTTCTGGAGCCAGCATTACGACACGCCGATCAATTACGTCGGCCATGCCGAAGGCTGGGACGCGATAGAGGTCGAAGGCGACGTCGCGGCCAGGGATTGCCTTCTGCGCTATATGCGGGGCGGCCGGGCGCTCGCGGTCGCCTCGATCTTCCGCGACGTCGACAGTCTGCGCGCCGAGGCGGAAATGGAAAGGAGCGCGGCGAGCCAAAAATAAATGGGCGCCAGCGCCCTATTCGCCGCCGCCGTTCAGATCCTCGGGGCGCGGTTGCAGCATGATGTTGTAGCCGGCGTCGACCAGATGAATTTCGCCGGTCACGCCGCCCGACAGCTCCGACAAGAGGTAAAGCGCCGAACCGCCGATTTCGTCGAGCGTGATCATGCGCCGCAGCGGGCAGTGCGCTTTCTGGAACGCGCCCATCGCGCGCGCGCCGGTGATGCCGGCGCCCGCCATGGTCCGCACGGGGCCGGGCGAAATCGCATTCACTCTAATGCCGCGATCGCCGAAATCGGCGGCGAGATAACGCACCGAGGAATCCAGCGCGGCCTTGGCGACGCCCATCACATTGTAATTGGGCATGACATGGGTGCCGCCGGCGAAACTCACCGTCAGCATGGTTCCGCCATCTTGCATCATCGCCGCGGCGCGCTTCGCGCCTTCCGTGAAGGAAAAGGCGGAAATCAACATCGTGCGGATGAAATTCTCGCGGCTGGTGTCGGCATAGAGTCCCTTGAGTTCGTTCTTGTCGGAATAGCCGATGGAATGCACGAAGAAGTCGAGCCCGCCCCATTCCTCCCGCAAACGCGCGAAAACGGCGTCGACCGTCGAAATATCCTCGACATCGCAAGGCAGCACCAGCTTCGATCCCAGCTCCTCGGCGATCGGCGCGACGCGCTTCAGCAGCATCTCGCCCTGATAGGTCAAGCGCGAGATCCGCCCCCTGTTCCGCGAGCTTGCGCGCGACGCCATAAGCGATCGAATGATCGTTCGCGACCCCCATCACGAGGCCGCGCTTGCCCTGCATCAAACCTTTTGAACCCGTCATCTATGATTGTTCCTTACACGATCCTTCTTCGCGCGCGACTTAGGCGTCCGGATGCTTGAACACCAGGGTCGCGTTGGTGCCGCCAAAGCCGAAGGAGTTGGACAGCACCGCGCGCAAATGAGCGTTGTCGCGGCGTTCGCGAAGGATCGGCATGTCGGCGAAATCCGGATCGAGCTCCTCGATATTGGCGCTCTCGCAGATGAAGCCGTTCTGCATCATCAACAGGGAATAGATCGCCTCCTGCACGCCGGTCGCGCCGAGCGAGTGGCCGGTCAGCGACTTGGTCGCGGAAATCGGCGGGCATTTGTCGCCTGAGCCAAACACTTCGCGCAGCGCCTCGATCTCCTTCACGTCGCCGACCGGAGTCGAGGTGGCGTGCGGGTTGATATAGTCGATCGGCGTCTTCACGGTGGCGAGCGCCTGGCGCATGCAGCGAACCGCGCCCTCGCCGGAGGGGGCCACCATGTCGAAGCCGTCCGAGGTCGCGCCATAGCCGGCGATTTCGGCGTAAATCTTCGCGCCCCGCGCCTTGGCGCGCTCATATTCCTCGAGCACCACCACGCCGGCGCCGCCGGCGATCACGAAGCCGTCGCGGTTCTTGTCATAGGCGCGCGAGGCCGTGGCCGGCGTGTCGTTGTAAGACGAGGACATGGCGCCCATGGCGTCGAACAGCACCGAGAGCTCCCATTCGAGCTCCTCGCAGCCGCCGGCGAACACAATGTCCTGCTTGCCCCACTGAATTTGTTCGTAGGCGTTGCCGATGCAATGATTCGAGGTCGCGCAGGCCGAGGAGATCGAATAATTGACGCCCTTGATCTTGAACCAGACGGCGAGTGTCGCGGAGGCTGTCGAGGACATGGCCTTGGGCACGGCGAAGGGCCCGACGCGCTTTGGCCCCTTGGTGCGGGTCAGATCGGCGGAGTTGACGATGACCTTGGCGGAGGGGCCGCCCGAACCCATGATGATGCCGGTGCGCTCGTTGGAGACTTCGTCTTCGCCAAGGCCGGAGTCGGCGATGGCCTGCTCCATGGCGACATGGTTCCAGGCGGTGCCGGCGGCGTGAAAGCGCATGGCGCGGCGGTCGACGACCTTGCTCGCGTCGAGCGTCGGCATGCCATGCACTTGCGAGCGAAAGCCGAGCTCGGCGTATTTGTCGGCTTTGACGATGCCCGATCTCGCTTCGCGCAGCGAGGCGACAACCTCGTTGGTGTTATTGCCGATCGACGATACGATCCCCATTCCGGTGACGACGACACGTCTCATCTTGTTCTCTCCCCGCGCCCGGACCAATGTCCTTGAGCCTGTTCTTTTTCGTGATGCGGAAACCGCCTCGCCTCAGGCCTCCGCCTTGGCGAGGCCGACGCGCAAATCCTTGGCTTCGTAAATCCGCTCCCCATCGGCCGCCACCCAGCCGTCGGCGATGCCGAGCACGAGCTTGCCCTTGAAGACGCGTTTGAAGTCTATGCCATAAGTGACCAACTTCACGCTCGGGCGCACCATGCCGGTAGAATTTCACCTCGCCGACGCCGAGCGCCATCCCGCGCCCGGGAAGGTCGAGCCAGGCGAGGTAGAAACCGACCATCTGCCACATCGCGTCGAGGCCGAGGCAGCCGGGCATGACGGGATTGCCCTTGAAATGGCAGTCGAAGAACCAGAGGCTTGGCTTGATGTCGAATTCGGCGCGCGCATAGCCCTTGCCATGTTCGCCGCCCGTCTCGAAAATCTCGGTGATCCGATCGAACATGAGCATCGGCGGCAGCGGCAACTGCGCATTGCCGGGGCCGAACAGTTCCTCGCGGCCGCAGGCGAGCAGATCTTCATAGCCAAAAGACGAGCGCCGTTCGCTCATGGATTAAGTCTCCCTTTTGCCCGGGGCTTTTATCGCCCCTTTTTTCGCTGGCCGGTCCGTCTCGAAAACAACACGGCGCGCCCGTCGTTGAATTTTCGTAACATAAGGGGAAGCCCGGTCAAAGGGTCAAACACACTTTGTTAAAACCCGCGCCTGTCTTATGCCTGTTCGGCGAAAGATTCGCCGCCGCCGTTCGAAAGTCTCGCCCTCGTGATGACCCGCTCCCCCAAAATCCTCGTCTTCGATTCAGGCCTTGGCGGGCTCACCGTTTTCTCGGAAATCGCAAAAATCCGCCCGAACGCGGAGTTCGTCTATTGCGCCGATGACGCGGGGTTTCCCTATGGCTCCTGGGGCGAGCCGGAGTTGGTCGCGCGCATCCTCGCCGTCATGGCGGCGCAGATCGACGAGCACGAGCCCGACATTGTCGTGATCGCCTGCAACACCGCCTCGACCCTGGCGTTGCCGCAGCTACGCGCGCGATGGCCCGGCGTGCTCTTTGTCGGCACCGTGCCGGCGATAAAGCCCGCCGCCGCGATGTCGCGGACGAAACTGATTTCCGTGCTGGCGACGCCCGGCACGGTGGCGCGCGACTATACGCAAAAGCTCATTCAGGAATTCGCCGGCGGCTGCTCGGTGACGCTGGTCGGGTCGAAGCATTTGGCCAAGCTCGCCGAGAGCGCCATTCACGGTGACGAGATCGCGGATGGGGCCATCGCCTCGGAGATCGCCTCTTGCTTCGTGCAACGGGAGGGCGCGCGCACCGATGTGATCGTGCTGGCTTGCACCCACTATCCGCTGCTGCTGGAGTTGTTCGCCCGTCTCGCGCCCTGGCCGGTCGACTGGATCGATTCCGCTCCGGCGATCGCGCGCCGCGCCGATCAAGTGCTCGTCGAAAATCTCGGTCCCGACGCGCCCAACGGCGATGCGCCGCGGCGCCGGGCGATATTCACCAGCGGCGCCGCCCCGAGCGAGTCCCTGGCGGCGACGCTGGCTCGTTATGGCCTTCCGGCCGCTTAAGCGCTTCGCGGTTCAGTTCCCGGCGGGGGCATTGGCGTTTTGCGCCTCGGCGGCCTTTTGTTGATAAAGGGCGACGAAATCGATCGGGTCGATGAACAGCGGCGGGAATCCGCCATCGCGCGTGGCGTCCGCGACGATTTGGCGCACGAAGGGAAACAACAGCCGCGGGCATTCGATCATGATGATCGGATGCATCTGCTCCTCCGGAATATTGGTCAAGCGGAACACGCCCGCATATTCGAGATCCAGCTTGAACAAAAGATCGGCTCCTTCGCCGGCCTTGGCGTCGAGAGAGATCGACACCTCGAAATCGGTCGGAGCCAATTGCTTGGCGTTCACGTTCACTTGAATGCCGATGTTGGGAGATTTTTCTTGCGGCCCGAGCGAGCGCGGCGCATTGGGATTTTCGAAGGAAAGATCCTTGAGATATTGTCCCAAAGCATTGAGAGCCGGCGCGCCAGTCGCCTCCTGCGCCGCTCCGCCGTTGCCATTGCCGTCCGCCATATCAAACTCCCTAAAATTCCAGATCATTAAGCGCGCGCCGCGTGGCTGGGCGCGCCCTTATCGCCGGGCTCGGGTAACACGTCCGCCGCGGCGCGACAAGTGACGAGCCTTCCTCGTCAGGAAGCGCAGGGCGGCGCGCCGTCGGGTTTAGCGCGCGGGCCGCGCCGTCGCGATTTGCGGTGATCCAGGCTTTTCCATTCGTTGGGCGCGAGGTCGATCGTGCGCGGGCCTTTGCGAGCGCCTCCACCGCGCAGCCGTTGGGCGATATCGCCGCGAATGGACGGCGCCTTGAGCGCCAGACCCACGAGGTCCGAAGCGAAACCAGGCAAGATCAAAAGCAGCGCGCCCAATGCCTGCAGGCCGCCGTCGACCATGTTGGACGACGGCTGGGCTTTCTTTTCGCCGGACCAGCCCATGCGGCCGCGCAAGTAAGCCACCAGCCGCCTGATGTCCAAAAGGCCAAGCACCGTCGTGCCGACGCCAAGGGCGACCGCCGCCATAACCCCCAAAAATTGCACCACCAGCAAAAAGGCGACGACCTCTATGCCGAGCCATATTGCAATTGCATAGGCGATGAGTTTCGACCTGTTCACGGCGTATGAACCTCTTGGGACGACGCTCCGTTAGCCCGAGATAGTTATAGCTGGGGCTTGATTCGTGACTTGCAACCGCCAACATGCTACCCCAAACTCGTATCTTCCGGGAGTGACTCAATTGCCCTTAGACGAAGCCTTCGACCCCTCCGTGCTGATTTTCGCGGCGTTAGCGGTGTTTGTGCTGTGGAAACTGCGTTCGGTGCTCGGAGAGCGGAATGATCGCGAGGGTCCGACGCTCGGCCGCTTCCAGCCGACCGGCGCGCCTTTGGGCGGCGCTCCGTTGCCGGGCGCGGCGCCGCTCTCAAGCGCGGCCAAGCCCTTGCCCGCCGATCGCTGGAACGGCGTCGCCGAAACGGGGAGCAAGGCGTGGGCTGGGCTTGACGCCATCGCCGCGACGGACGCGGCTTTTTCCGGCCCCGCTTTCATCGAAGGCGCGCGCAAAGCCTATGAAATAATTGTCGCGGCCTTCGCCAAGGGGGATCGCGACACTTTGCGCCGACTGCTTTCGGCGGATGTTTTCGACGGTTTCGCGGCCGAGATTTCTGGCCGGGAGGCGCGTGGAGAGAGCGTCGAATCCGCTCTCGTCTCGATCAATTCGGCTGTTGTCGACGATGCGCGCGCGCTGCCGCAGTCGAACAGCGTCACGGTGCGTTTCACCAGCAAGCTGATCACCGCGCGGCGCAATCGCCAGGGCGAGGTTATCGAAGGCGATCCCGGTCAAGCGGCGAAGATCGTCGATTTATGGACTTTCGCGCGCAACCCTCGCGCACGAGACCCAAATTGGAAGCTTGTCGCAACCGAAACCGTCCATTGAGCCGTGTCGCCGCCCGCGCCGCGCAGGGGCGAAGCCGTCTCTTTTGACGGGCTCGAAGGGTTTGAGGGCGACAACCTTGATGCCGCGCTGGGCGCTTTCCGCCGCTCGGCCGAGATTATTCGCGCCGGCTTGGCCGAGCAGCGGCCGGCGCGTCCTCCGACAGCCGGGTTGATCGCCGCCAGCGAAGCCGCTTTGTCGGAAACCGATGGCGCGGCCAGCTTTTTCAAAAGCTGGTTCACGCCCTATCGCCTGTCGGCGCCCGGATTCCTTACCGGATATTACCAGGTGGAGGTCGAGGCGCGACGCGATGCGGAGCCCGACTTTTCGACCCCCGTGTTGGGCCGCCCGAACGATCTCGTCACATTGAACGACGCGCCCATCCGCGATTCGGACGGCGTCCCGCTGACCGCCGGCCGGCGCCGGGCGGACGGCGCGATGGAGCCTTACGCCGAGCGGCGCGTCATAGAAGACGGGCCTTGGGAAAGTCGCGGAGCGCCGCTGGCCTTCGTGCGCGACAGGGTCGAATTGTTTTTAATGCAGGTTCAGGGATCGGCGCGGCTGCGCTTTCCGGACGGGAGCGCCGTCGCCCTCACTTATGACGGGCGCAACGGCCATCCCTATACGTCCGTCGGCAGGTTGTTGATCGAGCGCGGTTTCGTTTCCGAGGCGCTGATGTCGCTCGATGTGCTCAAGGAGAAACTGCGGGATCTGGGGCTTGGCCCGTTTCAGATGGGCCGTTTGCTGATACAGGAGAACAAATCCTACGTCTTTTTTCGCATCGACGCATCGCCGACGCGGGCCCTTGGGCCCATCGGCGGCCAAGGCTGCGCGCTGACGCCGCTGCGTTCCATCGCGGTGGACCGGGGGCTTTGGAGCTACGGCCTGCCGTTCTGGATCAGCGCGCGGATTCCCTGGCGCTTTGAGCGCGCCGACCCCTTCGCCAGATTGATGATCGCTCAGGACACGGGCTCGGCGATCCTTGGCGAAAGCCGGGCGGATATATATTTTGGCTCTGGCGCGAGCGCCGGCGCCCTGGCCGGCGGGGTGCGCCATGGCGCGGATTTGGTGGTTTTACTGCCGCGCGACGCGGGGGCGCCATGACCGATATAAAGCGACCGGCCGCGCGGTCGAAATCGCTGTCCGCGCTCGATCTCGAACTATGGTCGGCGGTCACCGCCGATGTGCGGCCGTTTCGCGCCCGGCCGATCCACGCCAAGCCGGAGCCGGTCTCGGCCAGCGAAGCGCGCCCCTTCGCGCCTGCTTCGACACAGCGCGACGCGCCGCCGCGGGACCGCCCGGTTCCCGCGCTCGCGGACATCGATCACCGCACACGGAAATATTTGCGCCGCGGGCGGCTCGATGTCGACGCCAAACTCGACCTGCATGGGATGCGCCAGGCCGAGGCGCATCATGCGTTGATCGCGTTTCTACGCCGGTCGCAAGCCGATGGAGCGAAGATGGCGATTGTCGTCACCGGCAAGGGTTCGGGCGGCGACGCCGCCGGCGTGTTGCGGCGGATGGCCCCACTCTGGCTGCAGGCCGCCGCGCTACGCGATGTCGTGGTCGGATTTGGCGAGGCCTCGCGCAAGCATGGCGGCGAGGGCGCGCTTTATGTGCGAATTCGCCGCCCAGGCAAGGCCTCCGCCCAATAGCGCGACTTCAGGCGGGCGCGCTCGGGGGAGGCGGCGCGACCGCGATGGTCGGCGCTTGATTGACGAAGGCGGCGGGAATGTTGGGTCGCCCATCCGTCGTGGGCTTGGGGAAAAATCAGGCGGCGGTCCCCATTCAAAAGCGTCGAGACGCCCGGTTTTCGGAGAGATTGGCGCCCAGCTTTTCGACGGGACGCCGTCGGCGATCCATACGGGATCGCGCGGGGCGCGCGAGCCGCGCGCCAGCCATTCGCGCACGGCCCCGCTTGGACCAAACTCGGCGTCCTCGATTTCCGCCATCAGCAGACAGGTATGCGCGGTTGGCTGCCGGCCCGACGCGATCAGCGGGGCCAGCGCCTCGCGCGCCTTCGCGAACTCGCGCGCCGAAAGCGCCGCCTCCGCCAAAACGTGGCAGCTTTCTGGAGCGGCCGGAGCAAGTTGAGCCAGTCGCTTGACGCGCTCTAACGTTTGCGCGTTCGATTCGCCGGGAAGCGCGTCGAGATAAGCCGCCGCGAGATCGGGATGCGGCGCCGTGGACCAGACGCTTTCGATCAGTTTCAACGCCTGCTTGTTGTCGCGGTGGCGGTTAGAACGCGCGCGGCCACGACGGCGGCCGGGGTGAAACCGGGACGCCGCTTGAGCGCCAAGCGCGAAAGATGCAGCGCCTCTTGCGGACTCTCGATTTGCTTTTCCGTCGCCATCGCCGTTTCGATCACCGCGCGCAGTCGCTGCGCGGCGGGAAGATCGATCGCCTTGGCTCTAAAGCTTTCCTCTATGGCCGCGCGGGCTTTTTCCCACTCGCCCTGCGCCGTGTAGTGCTCCAGCACGGCCGAGCCGGCCCAGGGCAGCGGCGCGATATCATGCGCGGCCTTGGCGAAATGATGCGCGGCTTCGGCGTCGTCGCGTCTGCGCGCCTCGATGTGCAGGCCGCGCAAACCGAGCAATTTGGTGTCGGGAAAGAGCGTCATTTTGTGAAAGGCGGCCTCGGCCTTGCCGCGATCGCCCTCGAGTTGCGCCGCCTGAGCCTTTCAGATATTGGGCCAAGGGTTCGCCTGGCAGGTGCTTCTCGGCTTCCTCGGGCCGCCTGCCGAGCGGCCTTTAAATCGCCGGCTCCGACCGCGATCATGCCGCGCGACAAAGCCTTGAAACCTTTTTCGCGCCGCCGTCCGGCCGAAAGCTCGCGGAGCCGCCACGGCAGCCCGAACACCGAGGACAGAACCGCCCAAAGCAGCATCAACGCCGCGACGGTGAGAACCAACGCGCCGACCGCCACTGGAATGGAAGTGTCGACGTGGAAGTCGCCCCAGTCCAGGGTGAGCGAGCCCGGCTGGTCGATGATCCATTCAAGCCCATAGGCGAGCATGGCGAGCGCGACCAGAAGAGGAGGATGAACCACATGATCGAGCAATTCCCGTCTAATTCTCGACTTGAGCCAGACCGGCGAGGGCGTTCGCCAAGAGGGACGCCAGGGCCTGCTCCGCCTCGCGCCGTTGGTTCCGGCCTCGCCGAAGGCCTTGGCCTCGGACCGGGCGTTCTCCGGCAATTTCGCGAAGGCCTCGCTCGCTCCATCCAGATCGTCATGGGCGAGCGCCGATTCGATTCGCGCGACAAGTTCGGTGATGGAAGCATTCGCCTCCCCGCCGGCCGGGCGAACGTGCACGAGTTTGCCCGCGTGGTGCAACAATTGATCGGTCAGCGATCCGCCAGCGGCGGGCGCGTCGTCAAGGGCGCGCAGGCGTTTCGCGACCGGCGCGAATGAAGCCAGCAGTCGCGCCGCCGTCGGCGCGCCCTGTTCGGCGACCGGCGCCAATGCGGCAAGCAGTTGGGGATCGACGCCACGTTCGGTCAGCGCCGCCTGTTCGGCCGCGAAGGGGCGGCCTCGCTCGAGCGAATGCGCCAGCGATTGCGCGAGCCCCAGGGTTTCGGCGGCGGTTATCGCCTTTACCTGGGTCGAGGCGGTCGCCTCGGCGGCGTCCGGCGCGACGCGCGTTTCGCTCTTGGGTTGATCGAGCTGTTCGCGCACCTTGCGGATCTCGTCGGCGAGTTCGTCGATACGGCCTTCCAGCGCGTTGAGATACGAGCCCTCGTCCGCGGTCGGCGTCGCGGTCTTTTCGCCCGTTTCGGCTGGTTTGGCGCTTCGCTGAGTGTCCCGGGCGGTCTCGAGCGCCTCGCGCGCCGTGGCTTCCAGCTGTTCAATTCTTTTGCCGAGCGCCGCGATCTGAGCGCTTTCCTCGGCGTGGACGGCGGTAGCGGGCGTCGGCGGCGCGATGGAGGCCGGCTGTTCGTCTGTCGCGGCCGGCGCGGGCTTTGGCTCCCGGGGAGCGGCCCAGCCGGGCGTCGGGGTCGAGCGCGGCGTCTCGACAGCCCGGAGCGGGTCCGGCTCGGCGGCGGGTTTTGGCGTGGAGGCGGCGGGTTCATTCACCGCGGTTTGGCGCGGTTTCAACTTGCGATCGCCCTCGACCTTCGACGAGGCCGACGACCACAACTCCGCGATCCTGGTTTCGACGGAGGATGCGAAGCGCTCGGGATCCTTGGCGGCGGAGTCGATCGCGTCGCTTATCGCGCGCAGCCTCTCGTCCTTGTCTTTGAACTTTATGGCCGCGAGGCCGCCGCCTATCGCGAACAAACCAAGAATGGCTAGCAGCATGGTGAATTTTTGCCAAAAGCCGCCCGGTTTTCGAACGGGCGGCGCGATCGCCGGCTCGGGCGCCCATCTCTAGCGCGGCCTCGGGCGCGACGATTTCGGATTCATGCGGTGCGGATTTCATGCGATTCGGGTTCATGAGCGAAGAGCTCGTGATCCCGCTCTCCCTCGTCCTTCGCGACGTGCACGGGGCTCTCGGGGCCGCCGGCGCCTCGCGGATCGTCCGGCTTGTCGTGTTGGTTTTCCATCATTCTCGATTCCTCGGCTGCGCTCCTTATAGACGAGCAAGGGCGCCAGCGAAACAGGCTGTCGTTGTCCAAAAAGCAATCTCTCGACTTCGGTCGCCGATGCCCCAGGTATTATTCCGCCACCGCCTCCACGAGCGCCAGCGTCCGCCGCGCCACGTCGAGATGCAGGCGCTCGACCATCTGGCCGTCGATCTGGACGACGCCCTTGTCGGCGTTTTCGGGCGCATCGAAGATAGCCAGAATTTTCCTGGCGAAAGCGACGTCCGCGTCGCTGGGCGCGAAAATCTCGTTCACGGGACCGATTTGCGAAGGATGGATCAGCATTTTGCCGTCCATGCCGAGATCGCGGCCTTGCTCCGCCTCCCGGCGCAGTCCGGCCTCGTCATTGAAGTCATTATAGATTCCGTCGATTATCTCGATTCCGTGAACCCGCGCGGCGAGGACGCCGGCCGACAACCAGGACAGCAGCGCCGGTCGGCCCGGCGTCAGCCGCGCCCGCGTCGACTTGGCGATGTCATTTGGGCCCAGCACCAGAACCTCGAGGCGCGAGGCCGAATCATCAGCCGCGCTGGCGATCTTCTCGATGTCGAGGATCGCGCGCGGCGTCTCGATCATGGCCCAGAGCCGGGTTTTCGGCGGAGCGCCGGCGGCGATCAGATCGGCGGCGGCCTTGAGCACATCCTCGCGGGAGTTAACCTTCGGGATGACAATGGCGTCCGGAGCGGCGGCGGAGATGGCCGCGATATCGCCCTTATACCACTCCGATCCGCGCACATTAACCCGCACCACGAGCCGACGCTCGCCATAGCCCCCGCCCTTCACCGCGGCCGCCGCCTGCTCGCGCGCCAGAACCTTGGCGTTCTCGGCAACGCCGTCCTCGAGCTCGAACATCAGCACGTCGGCCTTTAGCGCCTTGCCCTTTTCAAGCGCCCGCGCGTTGGACCCGGGCATCGCCAGCACGCTGCGCTTCAGCGTCGAAATCATGGTGTCTCCCATTGTTGTGAATTATTCTCGCGGCGGGTCGCGGGATTCTTTGCTTGCCTGCCGGCGCCGCCTCCACAATAAGGTAGCGGTCGCCGCCGCGACAATAGCACGGCGACCGCGGCGGATGCTCCAACCGCGCGACCTTGGACGCGGCCGGCCCTTCGAGGAAAGACAATGAACGACGCCATCGGCGCTGCTTCGCCCTCTTATGAATTTCCCAGCCATCTCGTCGAGGGCTATCGGACTTTTCTAACCGGCCGCTTTCCAAGCGAGCACGAGCGGTTTCGCGAACTCGCCGAAAAAGGTCAGCGCCCGCGGACGATGATCATCGGCTGCAGCAATTCGCGGGTCTCGCCGGAGGCCATCTTCGACGCCGGCCCCGGGGAATTGTTCGTGCTGCGCAACATCGCGAATCTGATCCCGCCCTACGAGCCGGACGACCACTATCACGGCGTGTCGTCGGCGCTCGAATACGCTGTGATGGCGCTCAAGGTGCGGCACATCGTCGTGCTCGGACACGCGCAATGCGGCGGCGTGGCCGCCTTCGCCGGCAGCCTCGCCGATCCCGACGCGCCGCCTTTGTCGGAAGGCGATTTCATCGGCCGATGGATCCAACTGCTTCGACCGGCCGCCGAACGCGCGGGCCCGCTCCCCGCGGGCTGGACCGCGCCTACACCGAACGGCTCGAACTCGAGGCGATCAAGCAGGGGTTGCGCAATTTGCGCAGCTTCCCCTGGATCCGCACGCTGGAAACACGTCATTATCTGCAACTGCATGGAGCCTATTTCGGGGTTATGGACGGTCGTCTGATGGCGCTCGACGAGGCGAAGGATGTTTTCGCGCCAGTCGCTGGCGCCACTCACGCCGCCGTGATCGAAGGCGCGAGATTTTGAGCGCGCCCGCCGCGGTGCGGTGGCAGGCCTGCGCTGAAGATATTCCGGCGGTGGCGGGCTTGTCGGCGCTCGCCGGAAGCTATGACGCCATACTCTGCGACGTATGGGGCGTGCTGATCGACGGCGCCAGACATTTCACGGCGGCGGCCGCGGCGTTGCGGGCGTTTCGCGCCGGCGGCGGGACGGCGGTGCTGATCACCAACGCCTCGCGCCCCAGCCAGGAGGTGCGGCGCCAGCTCGATAATCTCGGGCTTCCCGGCGATTGCTACGACGATCTGGTCTCGGCGGGCGAATTGACGTTGCGCGAGATCGTCGCGCGTGACGGCGCGGCCTGCCATCATCTCGGTCCGGAGCGCGACATGGGTCTGTTCGAGGCCGCCGGGCGCGAGCTTGGCGCGCCGATTCGGCTGGTGGGCCCGCGCGACGCCGATTACGTCGTCTGCACCGGATTGATCGACGAGGACCACGAGACGCCGGAAGATTACGATTCGCGACTCGAAGAGTTGCGTCGGCGCGATCTCGTGATGCTCTGCGCCAACCCCGACATCGTGGTCGAGGTCGGCGACCGGCTCTATTGGTGCGCCGGCGCGCTGGCGCGGCGTTACGCCGACCTTGGCGGCGACGTGAGAATGTTCGGCAAGCCCCATGCGCCGATCTACGAGGCCGCCTTGGCGCGCATCGACGAGCTAAAACGCGCGCCGACGCCGCGCCGGCGCGTGCTGGCGATCGGAGACGGGGCCGACACGGACCTTCGCGGCGCCGGCGCCGCCGGCCTCGATTGCCTGTTCATTACGCGGGGCGTGCATCGCGAAGAACTCTATCGGCGGGGCGAGGAACTCGACCGCCGCGCGCTGGCGCGGTTGCTTGCGCGCGCAAAAACCAAACCCGTGGCTTTGGCTCGCGAAGTTGTGTGGTAATAAGGAAACGCGAAAAAGCGCCCGTCCCGATCGAACCCCTCGGTGAAGTCCATGTCAACGCCGTTCAAAATCTATTATTTCGAGGATCTGAGCGTCGGCATGCGCGAGACCTTGATGAAGGCCGTGATGGACGACGATGTGATCGCCTTCGCCGATCTTTCCGGCGATCGCAATCCGATCCACCTCTCCGATCATTTCGCGAGCAAGACGCGCTTTGGCGAACGTATCGTGCATGGCCTTTATACGGCCTCGTTGATTTCGACCGTGATCGGCATGTATCTGCCGGGTCCGGGCGCGGTCTATCTCTCGCAAACGCTGAATTTTCGCGCTCCCGTCAAAATCGGCGACGTGATCAACGTCATCGTCGAGGTGGTCGAATTGGTCGAGAAGGGCCGCCGCGCCAAGCTGAAATGCGAATGCCTCGTCGACGGCAAGGTGGTGCTCGATGGCGAGGCGATGGTGATGGTGCCGAGCCGCGAGCAGGCCAATCGCACAGCCGCCGCCGCCTCGGCCTGACGCAGGACGGGACGGCGCTTCCTCGAGCATGTTTCTCGCCGCCTTTTCCCGGAAGCAGCCTTGCCTGACGCCCCGCATCCCTTCATCGACGCCCGCGACCCCGCCGCTCCGCCGCCCGGACTCGCGGGCGCCGTCGTGGCGCTGGGCAATTTCGACGGACTGCATCGCGGCCATAGGGGCGTCATCGCCAGAGCCCAGGCGCTTGCGCGCGCCTTGCAAAAGCCCTGCGCCGTGCTGACCTTCGAGCCGCACCCTTCCGATTTTTTCGCCGGCCGTTCGGTCATCTTCCGCCTCACGCCGCCCGCCGCCAAGGCCGCTTGCTGGCCCGCCTTGGCCTCAACGGCATGATAACGCTCACTTTCGACGCTCGTTTCGCGGCGCTGACGGCGGCGGATTTCACCAGCGACATATTGGCGCGGCGGCTCGGCGTGTCGGCGGTCGTGGCCGGCTATGATTTCCGCTTTGGCGCCGCGCGCCAGGGCGACGCCGATTTTCTGCGGACCGAGGGCGCTCGTCTTGGCTTTGGCGTCGAGATCGTCGAGCGGATCGTCAAGGACGAGGCCGGCAGTCTCAACGCCGTCTCCTCCACCGCGACGCGCGAGGCCCTGGAGCGCGGCGACGTGGCGCTCGCCAACAGCCTGCTCGGACGCCCCTATTTCATCGAGGGCGAGGTCATCCACGGCGAAAAACGTGGGCGCAATCTTGGCTTCCCGACCGCCAATATCGCGCTCGACCCGTCCAATCGGCTGCGTCATGGCGTTTACGCCGTGACGCTGGAGGCGCGCGGCGTCGTGCATGGCGGGGTCGCGAGCTTTGGCCGCCGTCCGACCTTCGATAATGGCCCGCCGCTGCTCGAAGTCTTCGTGTTCGATTTTTCCGGCGATCTTTATGGCGAAATGGTCGAAGTCGCCTTTCATGGCTTTCTTCGTGGCGAGGAGAAATTCGAGTCGTCGACGCGCTGATCGCGCAAATGAACGCGGACGCCGCCGCCGCGCGCGAAATTTTGGCGCGCGAATAACACCGCCCGCGGTTGGTCCGCGATCTTCGCTGCTCGTTGCTCAGCCGAATTTAGTGCATATATATCGCACGGGCGGCGTGCGCCGCGGAGAAATGTGATGACCAAGGATAACCCGGACCGGTTAGAGACCCCGAGGGGCCGCGTCGAAATTCTTCCTCCCGAGGATGACCAATCCTCCTCGGGGCGGATTTCCTATTCGACCGGTTATGGAACGATCAAAATCGTAAAACTCGGTCCCTTCGCCAGCGTGTTGCTCGCCCTAACGGTCGGCGTCGTGCTGCTGTGCGGGTTTATTTTCCTGAGCGGCGCGCTGCTGTTCCTCTTGCCCATCGTCGGCTTGCTCGCGGCGGGGGCGGCCCTGTCGGGCCTTTTGGGCAACCCTTTCCGGCGGCTGCGCTGAGCTGAGCGCGAATATCCCTCTTTTCGTCCTAATCCCGGCCTGCTAAGGCTTGGGGATGATGTTCCGCGCCTCCATACGAATTACTGGCCCGGCCCGCGCTCGCAGCTAAACGCTCGCGCGGGGTCCGGGTTTTCGCGCCGCCGCGGCGCCTCCTCGCCCGTTCCTTCCAGACACGCGCCAGACGGCCAGCGCCGCGCGCGGCAATAGCTTGGTTTCACAGATGAGCGACACCCCCAAGACGCCGGCCGACTATTCGGCGACTCTCTATCTGCCCGTGACGGATTTTCCGATGCGCGCGGGCCTCCCCAGCAGGAGCCCAAAATCCTCGCGCGCTGGGAGGAAATCGGACTGACCCAAAAGCTGCGCGAGGCCGCCGCCGGGCGCCCGAAATTCGTGCTGCACGACGGCCCGCCCTATGCCAATGGCAATATCCATATCGGCCACGCGCTGAATAAAATCCTCAAGGACGTCGTGACCCGCAGCCAGCGGATGCTGGGCAAGGACTGCGCCTATGTGCCGGGCTGGGACTGCCACGGCCTGCCGATCGAATGGAAGATCGAGGAGGAGAATTACCGCGCCAAGGGGCTTAAAGAAGCCGGATTTTTCCGATCCGGCCGCGATGATCGCCTTCCGCCGGGAGTGCCGCGCCTATGCCGAAAAATGGCTCGCGGTGCAGCGCGAGGAGTTCAAGCGGCTCGGCGTCGCGGGAGACTGGGAGCATCCCTATTCGACCATGGCCTTCGAGGCCGAGGCGCGGATCGCCGCCGAAATCATGAAATTCGCGGCGAACGGCCTGCTCTATCGCGGCTCCAAGCCGGTGATGTGGTCGGTGGTGGAAAAGACCGCGCTGGCCGAGGCCGAGGTGGAATATGAGGATCACGTCAGCGACACGGTTTTGGTGGCGTTTCCGGTCGAAGGGTCGGACTGGCTCGGCGCTCGCGTCGTCATCTGGACGACGACGCCCTGGACCTTGCCGGGCAACCGCGCGATCTCGTTCTCGCAAAGATCGCCTATGGCCTTTATCGGGTGACGGAGGCGCCGGAAGACAACTGGGCCAAGGTCGGGGCAAGCTATATGCTGGCCGACAAGCTGGCCGAGGAGTGTTTAAGGCCGCCAAGGTCGAGGCGTTTGAACGCCTCGAGCGACGTGCCGGCCGACGGATGCAGGCGGCTTGTTTGCGCGCATCCGCTGGCGACATCGACGCGGCTATGACTTTCCACGTCCCCCTGCTCGACGGCGATCACGTCACCGACGACACCGGCACCGGCTTCGTCCACACCGCGCCCGGCCATGGCCGCGAGGACTCGACATCTGGATGGCGAACGGCCGCGCTGCTCGCCGAGCGCGGCATCGACACGCGCATCCCCTACACGGTCGACGCCGACGGCTTTTACACCGACGAAGCCCCGGGCTTCGACGGGCAGCGCGTCATCGCCGACAAGGGCGACAAGGGCGACGCCAACGAGGCGGTCATCAAGGCGCTGGATCGAGGCCGGCAATGCTGCTCGCGCGCGGGCGGCTGAAGCACCAATATCCGCATTCCTGGCGGTCCAAGAAGCCGGTGATCTTCCGCAACACGCCGCAATGGTTCATCGCGATGGACAAGACCGCTGCCGGACGGCGCATAACGCGACGCTTGCGCCATTTGGCGCTCGCGGAAATCGCGCGCACGCAATGGGTGCCCGCGGCGGGCGAGAACCGCATCACCGGCATGATCGCGAAGCGCCCGGACTGGGTGGTGTCGCGCCAGCGCGCCTGGGGCGTGCCGATCGCGCGTCTTCGTCAAGAAGGGAACGGCACGAGCCGCTGATCGACGACGCGCGTCAACGAGCGCATCGTGGAGGCTTTCGAGGCCGAGGGCGCCGACGCCTGGTTCGAGGCGGGCGCCGCCGAGCGCTTTCTCGCGCCCGACCACGACCCGACGATTACGAAAAGATCGACGACGTTCTCGACGTCTGGTTCGATTCCGGCTCGACCCACGCCTTCACGCTGGAAGACCCGAAGGATTTTCCGGGCCTTGCCGGCATCCATCGCCAGCGCGATGGCGGCGCCGACGAGATCATGTATCTCGAAGGCTCCGACCAGCATCGCGGCTGGTTCCATTCCTCGCTGCTGGAATGCTGCGGCACGCGCGGCCGCGCGCCCTTCGACGTCGTTCTCACCCATGGCTTCGTGCTCGACGAGAAGGGCCGCAAGATGTCGAAATCGCTCGGCAATGTCGTCGCGCCGCAGAACGTCATCAAGCGACTCCGGCGCCGATATCCTGCGCCTGTGGGTCTGCGCCTCCGATTATGCCGACGATCTGCGCATCGGGCCGGAGATCCTCAAAACCTTCGTCGAAACCTATCGCAAACTGCGCAACACCATCCGCTGGATGCTCGGCACGCTCGCGCATTTCGAGCCCGCGCGCGGACGTCTCGCCGCATGCGCCGGAGCTCGAGCGCTGATGCTGCATCGGCTGGCCGAAATCGACGAGCCGTGCGCACGGCCTATGCGGCTTTCGATTACAAAAAGCTCGTCGCGCTGCTGACGCCGTTCATGACCAGCGATCTTTCGGCCTTTTATTTCGACATCCGCAAGGACGCGCTCTATTGCGATCCGCCTTCGAGCGAGAAGCGCAAGGCGGCGCTGGCGACGATCGAGCATATTTTCCGCTGCGTCACGACCTGGCTCGCGCCGATCCTGGTCTTCACCGCCGAGGAAGCCTGGCTCTCGCGCTACAAGGACGCGGCTTCGGCGCATTTGGAGGCTTCCCGGACGTGCCGTCGCATTGGCGCGACGAGGCGCTGGCGAAAAAATGGAGCGATATTCGCGCGATCCGCGCCGTCGTCACCGGCGCGCTGGAGGTCGAGCGCGCGGAAAAACGCATTGGCTCGTCGCTGGAGGCGGCGCCCGCTCGTGCATATTTCCGACGCCAAGCTTTGCGTGGCGCTCGATGGCGTCGATTTCGCCGAAGTCTGCATCACCTCCGACATCCGCGTGGAGACCGAGGCGAGGCGCCGCCCGAGGCGTTCCGTTTGCCCGAGGTCAAGGGCGTCGCCGTGTCGTTCGCGCCCGCGCCCGGCGTCAAATGCGCGCGGTCGTGGCGATATTTCGATCCCGCCGCCGCCGATCCGGACTATCCCGACGTCACGCCGCGCGACGCGCAGGCGCTGCGCGAAATCGCCGGGCTGGCGGGGCGCGGGGAGCGCGTCGAGCCTTGATCGTCGGCGCCTCAGCAGCACCAGAAAGGCGTCGCGGCGCCCTGGCGCCGAAATCATCGAGCTTGATTTCGGGCGGCCCCGCGTCGCGCCTCGCGCCGCGATCGAGGTTGCGGCCCGGTGAACGTTCTTCTCGCATTTCTGGCCAATTCCGCCACGAATGTCGTGATCGGCTTGCTGGTCGCCAAATATCTCGGCCCCGAGGAATATGGGCGTTTCGCCATAGCCTTTTCGATCTCCGCCGTCGTGCAAACGGCGTTGTTCGATTGGCTGCGCCTCGCGGCGACGCGCTTTTACTCCGTGAGAGTGCGCGATCAGAAGCCGGTCGTGCGGGCGACGCTCGACATGTCCTTCGTCGCGGTCGTCTGCGCGCTGGCGCTCGCCACGGTCCTGTTCGCATATCTCGGGCCGACGCTCGACTTCGACGGCGTTCTGATTTTATTGGCGCTGCTGACGGCGGTGGTCAACGGACTGTTCGACTATTCGACCGCGTTGGTGCGCGCGCGGTTCGACGACCACTTGTTCGGCCGGCTGGTCTTCGTCAAGAATTTGCTTTCGTTGCTCCTGACCGGCGGCGGAGCGTTTTTGTTTCACTCGGCGGCCGTCGCCTTGGCGGGCACGATCGCGAGCCTGTTCGGCACGGTGATCGCGGCGCGCGCCTCGCTGACTGACAAGGGCGCGCCGCCGGGCGCGGCGCGGCGCGAAACGGCGGCCGCGTTGATCGCTTATAGCGCGCCGATCGTCACCGCCAATTTGCTCTATCAAGCCATTCCGCTCGCGGCCCGCTCCACGGTCGCCGACGTCTATGACTTCGCCGAAACCGGGCAGTTCGCGCTCGCGTTCGACCTTGGCATGCGCGCGATGCTGGCGTTTGGCTCCGCGCTCGACGTGTTGTTGTTCCAAATCGCGGTGGCGGCGCACGAGAACCACGGGGCGGAGAGGGCGCGGCGACAGGTCGGCCGCAATATGGCGGTTGTTCTCGCTTTTCTATTGCCGGCTTGCACCGGCCTCTTCCTTGTCATGCCGTCGATCGAATTGCTGATCGTCCCAGCACAATATCGCGGGCCTTTCGCCCATTATCTTGGCCTGCTGCTTCCGGGCTTGTTCGCGATGGGGATGATTCTGTTTGGCGTCAATCCGGTGTTTCAGATCGGCAAGAAGACCGCGCCAATGGTCGGCGCGGCGCTGGTCGCCGTCGCCGCGGGATTTTTCCTGGTCGTGGCCTTGCCTTGGGGGAGGGACGCCTCCAGTCTGGCGCTGGCGCAGTGCGGCGCCTATCTCGCGGCGCTTGTCGCGACGCTGTTTTTCGCCGCCCGCGCGAAACCGATCTGGCCGCGTCCGCGGGATGTGGCCTTCGCGGTCGTCGCCACCGGCGGCATGGTCGCCGTCCTGTCGCCGCTGCGCGAAATGACGCCGGGGATTTTGACGCTGCTATTGCAGGTGTCCCTGGGCGTCGTGGTTTACGGAGTTTTGACGCTTATTTTCGACACCGCCGGGCTGCGTGGCCAGGCGGTGGTTTGGATAAAACGGCGGCGGGCGCGAGCGGTCCCGCCGCCGCCCTATTGATCAGGCGGATCAACGAAAATGTTCGGGCGGCGACGGCGATGGTTATAACCTCAGCTCCATTTTGTATAAGCCGCGGCTCGCCCCATCACGCCCCGCTGGTCTTTTTATTGAACTATATAAACTGTTTAGGTCCAAGACGATCTATATTCGACGCAAGACCGAATTCGCGCATTCAGCTTAGAGTGCTATATAATATAGTATTGTTTTGTTCTCGTCAGGCGAGATTAAGCTGGCGGCGACGCCGGCCGCATGATGGTTGTTTTGTGTACGTACAATTACTTGGTTGAAATATTAGCCTTAATCGCCTTTAATGTAGGCGGCTCGATGATTACCATGTAATAGCTACAGGGCACCATGTGGTTTTCAGATGCTTTAATATGGATAGAAAATCACTGGAGAATGATTTGTGTAGCATATTTCGTTCTGATGCTTGTGGCGTGGGCGTTTGTCTATGGCGCGGGTAGGGCGAGCGGTCGATGAAATAGAGAACCAAGTCGTTGCGCGAGACGAGAATGAGGCGCCGGTTTCGGACTGGCGAGCAAAGCGCATTAATTTTATCAATGAAATACGTGTTCTATATTTTAGGCGCTTATTCCATCGCGACAGCCGGTTCGCGGCCATCGCGCGGGAGGCGAAAGCGTTCACTTCCGTCTCCCCGCTTATGGCGCGACGCCCTCAGATGTTGAGTTTGTTGAAGACGAAGCTCGGCATGTGGCGAATGATCAGCATGATCGGCAGCCAGAATTTCGGCGCGTAAACCACCGGGCCGCCACGCTCCGCCGCCGCCTCGATCACTTCGGCGACTTGCTCCGGGGTGGCCCATAGCAATCCCTTTTTCGTAATGTTCGCCGTCATCGGCGTGTCGACGAAGCCGGGCTTTATTAATACGGCGCGGGCGCCCAGCGGCGCCAGGCGATGGGCGATCCCCTCGACCAGCCGCGCGAGACCGCCTTTCGTGGCGCCATAGATGAAATTGGAGCGACGGCCGCGATCTCCAGCCACCGAGCCGATCACCAGCAAGGCGCCGGCGCGCTGTTTTTCGAATATCGCCGCGGCGGCGAGGCACCAGGCGGCGGCGCTGGTGAAATTGGTCTGTATCAGCGCGGCCGCCGCGCTCGGATCGCGCGCGAGTTCGATTTGATCGCCGAGCACGCCGTAGGCGAGCAGCAGAATATCGAGGCCGCCGAGCGTCTCGACCATTTTGGCGAGTTCCGCGCCAGCATCCGCGGACGCGCAATCGAGCGCCACGCAATCGGCCCGCGCGGCGCCGCGCGCGATGAGATCGGCGGCGACGGCGTTCAGCCGGTCCTGATCTCGCCCCACGAGCACGAGCCGCGCGCCGCGCTCCGCCCAGAGGCGGGCGGTGGCGCGCGCGATGGCGGAAGCCGCGCCAAGGATGACGATGCGTTCGCTTTCGATGTTCATTGGGCAACCCTTGTCCAAAAGTCGGAATTCAATGCTGGATCCTTCAGCAGTTGCTCCCAGCGCGGGAAGGATCGGCGGAACATTTCACGCGACATGCGTCCATCCTTGGCCGGATAGAGCGCGCCATTCGCCTCCCTGACCATGGCGTCGAGCCGCGCCAGCAGGTTGAGCGTCGTCTCGCCCCTAAAGGGAAAGTCCAGCGCCAGCGTCGCGCCGGGCCGCGCGAAGGACAGAACGCCCGGCGAGGGCAGGTCGCCAAAGGTTTTCAGCACCGCCAGGAACGAGGCCTGGCCGGAGGCGGCGATGACACGGAGCATTTGCGCGATCGCGTCCCGCTGGTTTTCGTGGGGGATGACGCATTGATATTGCAACATGCCGCGTCGTCCGTACAGCCTGTTCCAGTCGCGCACCGCGTCGAGCGGATAAAAGAAGGGCGCGTAATGCTGGCGGGTGGTTCCCGCCTTGGCGCTGTTGACGCGGTGATAAAACTCATTGAACGCGCCGACCGTGAAGCGGTTGAGGGCGAAGCCGGGCGCCTCGAGCGGAATGCGCTTCCAACTCTTGTCGTCGTGAAGATCATATGCGCCGTCGTCGATCCAGTTGGCGCGGGAAAAAATCCCGCGCCCGGTTCTGGCGCCGCCGGCCGCGCAGTCGATCCAGGCGACAGTGTGTTCGAAGCTTCGCGCGCTCTCGTCGGCCAAGGCCCAAAAGGCGTCGAGATTGTCGTAGGGAATGATCTCGACATCGAGGTAAGCCCCGCCAATTTTGACGAGCTGCAACTCCACCCATTCGATCAGGCCGGTCAGACCGAGACCGCCGATGGTGGAGGCGAACAGCGCCGGGTCGGTTTCCGGCGTGACGGTCATTCCTCCGCGATCGCTGCGCAAGAGCCCAAAGGCGCGAACATGGCGTCCGATCGAGCCCGCGCCATGATGATTCTTGCCGTGAACGTCGTTGGCTACGGCGCCGCCGAGCGTGACGAAGCGCGTTCCCGGCGTCGTCGGCGGAAACCAGCCCTTTGGGACGACGAGGCGCAAAATTTCCGAAAGGCTGGCGCCCGCCTCCGCGCGCAGGACGCCCGTCGCCGCGTCGAAGGCGATGAAGCGGTCGAGACCGCTCATATCGACGAGCGCGCCGGCGCCGTTAAGACAGGAATCGCCATAGGAACGCCGCAGCCCGATCGCCAAGAGGCTTTCGTCGCCGGCGTGGCTCGGAAGACCCGACAATTCGTCGCGAAAGCCTGGGCGCGCCACGCGTTGAACCTCTCGCGTCACGCGGCCCCAGGACACTATGTCGCTTCTCTCGAGGAAGAGCGATGGCGCCGAGGCGGCTTTGGTCGTCACGATATCGCCGCGCCGAACATAGCGGCCATCAAGGCCCCATAAATTAGGCTGGTTCCGTCTTTCAGCGCGAAGGCCACGGGATCGTCATGCAGTTCGCCGCGGTGACAGAGCAGCCAAATCCGCGCGAGCCACAAAAATATGATCACCGGAAAACCCCACAAAAAATTCGGGTGAGTATAGAACCCCATCGGAAAGGCGTCCTCGACAAGGTAAATCACCATGATCAGCACGGTGGCCATCATCGAGCCGACGCCAAGCGACAGCATCAACGCCGCGTCGCTCGCGCGATAGCCGCGGCCGGGCGTTCCGTCGAGCCCATGCGCGACCATGCGCGTGATCTCGGTCTGACGCTTCGCCGTCGACAGCGACAAGAATAAAAACATGGAAAAAACAAACAGCCAGGGCGAAAACACGGTGCCGGTGACAACCACGCCGAGCGCGAGGCGCATTGAAAAAAGCGTGGCCAGAATGAAAACGTCGACGATTGGTTCGCGTTTCAGCCGAAACGAATAGGCGAGACTGACGACGAGATAGAGCGCGAGCATTCCTACGCACTTCGCGCCCATCAGCGCCGCGAGAAGGAACGACGCCAGTCCGCCGCCGGCGATCAGCCCGACGCCCGTCGCGATCGACAGATCGCCGCTGGCGAGAGGCCGGTTCTTTTTCGACCAATGTCGTCGATCTTCCGTCAGATCCCAAAGATCGTTGAGAACATATGTCGCCGAGGCGAGGACGCTCAGCGCGACGAAGCCGCCGAGCGCGTGGAGCCAAGCCGTCGAATCATGCACCTTTCCGCCGAGCACCAACGGCACGAAGACGAGGGCGTTTTTGGCCCATTGATGAAAGCGCAGTCCGCGCCGAAGCGATGGAAAATTGAATCCCTTGGTAGGCAGAACAGACACGAGTTCGGTCCGCGCGGTGACTTTCTTCACCATGCTCGCCGAGCGCCCGGCGAAAACCGCCGCGGACGCCTTGCTCCAGACATGTAGATCCGCCGAGGAATCGCCCGCGTAAACGAAACCGTCCGGGAGGAGGTTGACCAGTTCTTGGGCTTTCACCAAGCCCTTCAGATTGAGACCGTCGCGGGAGGCCACGACGTCGCTGATGCAGGGAAAGCGGCGTTGAATCTTCTCGGCGATGGAAAGGTCGGCGGCGGTCGCCAAGACGACCCTGCGCCCGCGCTTTGCCTCCCGTTCCGCCAACGCGAGAAGTTCGTCATTGACCGGAAACGTCGCGACGTCTTCCTCGGTGACGACCGAGGCCAGCCGATTCTTAACCTTCGCGCGACCGGAAAAAATCCAGAACGGAATTTTCCACGCGGCCATTCCCTGGCGCTTCAGAAAAAACAGTAGCGACTCATGCAGCGCGTCGGTCGCGATCAAGGTCCCGTCGAGGTCGACCACGAGAGGAAATTCAATGCCGAGGGAAAGTCCTTCGGCCATCGGGGGAAGTTCCCCTAACGCGGACGCTTCGGCTTTTCTCATAATCGAATCGCCTTTTCCATCCAACTTTGATCGTCAGTCAACATTCTCGCGAGAAGCGACATGGCTAGCGTCCGGCGCTCGCCAGCCGCTGCCGTTCCCGGCCCATTTCTGCGTCTGATTCGCATTATTGGCAAGCGAGAAGCGACGCGCTTTATTCTAACCGAGCATCTTGACGGTTCGGCGTGTCGCCGCGTTTCGCGCGGCCCGTTCGAGCCCGAGCCCAAACGCGTTCAGCCGCCCACCACCAGCACATGCACCAGGGGTTTCTTGCCCCAGCTGGCGTAGACGGCGCCGCGCACCGCCCGCTCGACGGCCGTGGCCACCGAGTCGAAATCTCGCCGCCGCGCGCGCGGCAAGGCGTCGAATGTTTTGAACACCGCGTCGTCCACCACGTCGCCCATGTCCACGTTATTTTTGCCCAGCTTGGGCAGGCCGGCGAAAACAATGTCGGGATCGCCAACGAGATCGCCCTGCTTGCCGACCGCGATAGCGATGGACACGACGCCCGCGAAGGCTAGCTTGACCCGCTCGCGCAAGGCGCCGTCGTTCTCGCTCACGAGGATGTCGCCGTCCTTGAACACTCGGCCAAAAGGAATCTTGCCGATAATCGCCGGCGCGCCGGGCGCGAGGCGCACGAGATCGCCGTTGCGCGCCGAGACGACCTGGCTAACGCCCTGCTCTTTCGCGAAAGCGGCATGCCGCGTCAGATGATGCGCCTCGCCATGCGCGGGCACGGCCGCTCTCGGCCGCACCCATTCATACATCCGCGCCACTTCGCCCCTGCGCGGATGGCCCGAGCAATGCACGAGATGGTCGTGATCGGTGATCACCTCGACGCCGAGATCGCATAATTTATTGATGACGCGATGCACTTCGCGCATGTTTCCGGGAATGGCGCGCGAGGAGAAAATGACGCGGTCGCCGGAAACTAGTTTGATCGCGGGATGTTCGCCTTCGGCGGCGCGCGCCATCGCGGCGCGCGTTTCGCCTTGGCTTCCCGTCGCGATGACCACCACTTTGTCGCGCGGCAGCGTCGCGAGATGGTCGAGCGAATAGAAGCCGGCGATTCCTTCAAGATAGCCGCAATCGCGCGCCACCTGGATCGCGCGATCGAGCGCGCGGCCAGCCACGACGACGCTGCGGCCACAGGCCTGCGCCGCTTCGGCGATGGCGCGCACGCGCGCTATGTTAGAGGCGAAAGTCGTCACCAGCACGCGGCCGGCGGCCTCGCCGATCAGCGCGCGCAGGGTCCGGGCGACGTCGCTTTCCGAGAAGCTGTCGCCTTCGCGCAGAATATTGGTCGAGTCGCAGATCAGAGCGGTCACGCCCTCGTCCCCAAGCGCGCGTAGCCGGGCTTCGTCGATGCGATGTCCGGCGGCGCCGGGGTCCGGGTCGATCTTCCAATCCCCGGTGTGCAGGGCGAGCCCCGCCGGCGTGCGAATGGCCAAGGCGCAGGCTTCCGGAATGGAATGAGCGACCGCGATATATTCGACTTTGAAGGGGCCAAGCTCCAACACCGTCCCCGGTCCGACCCGCGTGATCTCGACATTGGGCGCGCCTGGCTCCGACAGGCGGCGCGTTTCGATTAGTCCGGCGGCGAAAGGCGTCGCGAAGACGCGACAACCCAGCTTGGGCCACAGGGCGGCGAGCGCGCCGATATGGTCTTCATGCGCGTGCGTGATCAAAAGCCCCAAAAGATCGCGGCTGATTTTCTCGACGAAGGATACGTCCGGCAGCACGAGATCGACGCCGGGAAGATCGGGGCCCGGAAAGGTGAGGCCGCAATCCACCATCACCCATTTGCGCCCGCGCGCGGGACCGAAGCCGTAAAGCGCCGCGTTCATGCCGATTTCGCCGAGGCCGCCGAGCGGCGCGAAGACGAATTCGCTTTCGTCAATCGTCATGAACGCAAACCTGATTGTTCGAGAACACTGGACTCGTCATGAGCCAGAAACACGTCGCCCGCGTCGACGACGCGTTCGCCCTCGCCCGTCGCGACGACCATTCGTCCGCGAGCATCGATTGTCTGGAAGCGCCCGCGCACTTCCTGGTCCCCCGCTAGCATGACTCGAACCGGCTGGCCGAGGCCCGCCGCCGAATTCGAGCCATTTGTCGCGAATGGCTCCGAAGCCGTCGCCCCCCGCCCAACGGTCCAGCGCGGCGACAAAGGCGTCGGCGAGCGGAGCGAATAACTCCTCGGCGGTGGGCGCGCCGGAGTCCGCGTCGCTCAGCGCGCGCGCGGGGTAAGGCAGTCCTCGCGGCGCGCTGGCGCAATTAACCCCAATGCCGATGACGACGACGCACTCATTGGGTGATCGCGGATCGCCCGTCGCGATCGGGAGGCCTTCGAGAAGAACCCCGGCGAGCTTGCCGTCATCCAGCAGAAGGTCGTTCGGCCATTTCAGCGCGAGGCGTTCTCCCAACCCGCTGACTCGCCGAACCGCGTCAATTAACGCGACGCCAGCGACAAATCCAAGTTGCGGCGCGAGGCTCGGAATGAAGCCGGCGGAGAGAACAAGGCTCGCGTGAAGATTGCCGGGCGTCGAAACCCATTGCCGCCCAAGACGCCCCCGGCCTCGGGTTTGCCGTCCAGCCACGATCCAAAGCGGGCCGCGCTCGCCTTCGGCGACGAGCCGCTTGCCCTCGTCATTGGTGGAATCCACCTCGCCGAGGGAAAGCAGCCGAACACCGCGCGCGCGCGCTACGCCTCCCAACTCCAAGCACGCGTCCGCTTTCAAAACAGCGATTTCGCGGCGGCTGTCGCCGCATTCATCAGAGGCGCCGGGTAGACCCAAAAGCACAGCAGGAAGATCGACGAAACCGCGAGCACCGCGCGCGGCGTGAAGGCGGAACGATCGAAAACGGGAGCCGGTTCGTCGAAATACATAACCTTGACGACCCGAAGATAGTAGTAGGCGGCGACCGCGCTGGCCAGCACGCCGAGTCACAGCGAGCGGATACAGCCCCGCCTGAACAGCGGGCAGCAGCACGTAATATTTCGCGAAAAATCCTCCGAGCGGCGGCACGCCCGCCAGCGAGAACATCAGCATCGAAAAGAAGAACGCGGTCGCGCCATTGCCGCGCGACAGGCCCGCGAGGTCGGAAATGTTCTCGACCGGCTTGCCGTCGACGCGCATGGTCAGGATCGCCGCGAAAGCGCCGAGCGTCATGATCGCGTAGATGACGAGATAAAGAGCGACGCCCCTGATCGCGTCCTCGGTGCCGGCCGCGAGACCGATCAACACGAAGCCCATGTGGCCGATCGACGAATAGGCCATCAGCCGCTTGATGTTGGCTCTGGCCGATCGCCGCGAAGGACCCAAGCAAGGTCGAAACGACGGCGAGAAATACGACGATCTGCCGCCATTGGTCGATCACGCCGGGGAAAGCCGTCAACACGATCCGCGCCGTGATTGCGACCGCCGCCACTTTCGCCGAGGAAGCGAAGAAGGCCGTCACCGGCGTCGGCGCGCCCTCGTAAACGTCGGGCGTCCACATATGGAAGGGCGCCGCCGACATTTTGAAAGCGAGACCCGCCAAAACGAACACGAGACCGAAGATCACGCCAATCGGCGCCGTGTGGGAGACGACCGCCGCGATGCCCTCGAACGACACCGTCCCCGAAAAGCCATAGAGCAGCGACGAACCATAAAGCATCATGCCCGACGACAGCGCGCCGAGAACGAAATATTTGAGACCCGCTTCCGAGGCGCGTCCATCGTCGCGCGAAAAGGCGGCGACGACATAGAGCGCCAGGGACATCAGTTCGAGGCCGAGATAAAGCGCGATGAGGTTATCCGCCGAGATCAGCAGCAGCATGCCGAGCGTGGCCAGCAGGATCAGGATCGGATATTCGAATTTATCGAGCGCGGCGCGGCGCAGGAAATCCGACGACAGCAGGATCGTCACCAGCGACGCGCCGAGCGCCAGCACCTTAACGAAGCGCGAGAAAGCGTCGTCGATATAGGCGCCGTCGAAGACGACCGCCTCGGATTTCGTCGACAACAGGATCGCCAATATCGCCAGCCCCAGCACGGCGACGGTCAATTCGGTCACCAGCGAGAACGAGCGCTCGCCGCGCCAAGCGCCCACCAGAATGAGCGCGAGAACGCCGATGGCGAGGATGACCTCCGGCAGGAAGTGATGCGCGAGCTGCGTGAAAAAGGGCATCTTTACTGATCCGTCATTGGCCGGCGGCGGCGATGTGAACCGCGTGAAGCAGCGCCGAATGGGAGTTGAGCAGATTCGCGACGGAGGCCGCTGAAGCTTCGAGAACCGGGCCTGGCCAAACGCCATAGTAGATCGTCAACGCCAGCAACGGAGTGAAGATCGCGATTTCGCGCGCCGATAGATCCGCGATATTGGCGAGGCTCGCCTTGTCAAGGACTCCGAAGATCACGCGGCGGTAGAGATAAAGGGCATAGGCCGCCGAGAGGATCACGCCCGAGGTGGCGAACAGCGCGACCCAACTGTTGGCGTTGAAGGCGCCGACCAGCGCGAGGAATTCGCCGATGAAACCCGATGTGCCGGGGAGGCCGACATTCGCCAGCGTGAAGACCATGAAGGTGAAGGCATAGAGCGGCATGCGCTTGACGAGACCGCCATAGGCGGAGATTTCGCGCGTGTGCATGCGGTCGTAGATCACGCCGACGCAAAGGAACAGCGCGCCCGACACCAAGCCGTGCGAGATCATCACGAACATCGCGCCCTGCACGCCTTGCGTGTTCAGCGTGAACAGTCCCATCGTCACGAAGCCCATATGCGCGACCGATGAATAGGCGATCAGCTTCTTGATGTCTTCCTGCACTAGCGCGACGAGCGAGGTGTAGATAATCGCGATCACCGACAGCGCGTAAACCAGCGGCGCGAATTGAACCGAGGCGTCCGGGAACATTGGCAGCGAGAAGCGGATGAAGCCATAGCCGCCCATTTTCAGCAGGATCGCCGCCAGGATCACCGAGCCCGCCGTCGGCGCCTCGACATGCGCGTCCGGCAACCAAGTGTGCACCGGCCACATCGGCATTTTCACCGCGAAGGAGGCAAAGAACGCCAGCCACAGCCATGTCTGCATTTGCGGCGAAAAATGCGTGTTCAGCAGCGCCTGAATGTCGGTCGTGCCGGCTTGGTTGTACATCGCCAAAATGGCGATCAGCATCAGCAACGAACCCACGAGCGTGTAGAGGAAGAATTTGAAGCTCGCATAGACGCGCCGCTTGCCGCCCCAAATGCCGATGATGAGAAACATCGGAATGAGGCCGCCTTCGAAGAACAGATAGAACAGCACCAGGTCCAGCGCGCAGAACACGCCGATCATCAGCGTCTCCAGCACGAGGAAGGCGATCATATATTCGGCGACGCGCTTGGTGATCGACTCCCAGGAGGCGAGGATGGAGAAGGGCATCAGGAATGTGGTCAGCAGCACGAAGGGGATCGAGAAGCCGTCGACGCCCAGTTTATAAACGAGCCCCGAACCGAACCACGCCTTTTCCTCGATGAGCTGAAACGCCGCGTCCGAAGCGTCGAACCGCTGCCAGACGACAAGAGACAGGGCGAAGGTCGCGATCGTGGTGAGCAGCGCCGCCCAGCGAACGTTGCGCAGCGAAGAGTCGCTGTCGCCACGTTGCGTCAATATGAAGGCCGCGCCGACCAGCGGCAGAAAGATCAGGCCGGAGAGAATTCCAAAACCGAACATTAGCGCATGCCTCCGGCGACGAACCAGCTGACGACCGCCGCGACGCCGATCAACATCGCGAAAGCATAGTGGTAGATGTAACCCGTCTGAAGACGCATGGCGAGCCTCGCGCCGTCGACGACGCGGGCCGCCACGCCATCGGGTCCGAGCCCGTCGATGATCCGACCGTCTCCACCCTTCCAGAACAGCCGCCCCAGCGCGAAAGCCGGGCGCACGAACAGGAAGTCGTACAGTTCGTCGAAATACCATTTGTTGAGGAGGAATTGGTACAACCCGGGAAAGGCGCGCGCGAGCGCCTGCGCCGTGCCGGGCCGCAGAATATAGACATAGACGGACACGAGAAATCCGAGAACCATCATGATCGACGGGCTATATGAAGCCCAGGCCGGGACGTCGTGCATCTCGTGCAGAGATGTGATTTTGCGGGCCGATGAACAGCAACTCCTTCCAAAACTCGTCGAAGGCGTGACCGGCGAAATAGGGCTCGAAGACAAAGCCCGCCGCCACGGCGCCGACGGCGAGCACCGCGAGCGGGATGAGCATGACGATTGGCGATTCATGCGGCGCGTGGCCGTGATCGTCGTGCGCGTGATCGTCGTGGCCGTGAGCCGCGCGTGGGTGTTCGTCGTGACCATGCGTTGCGCCGTGATCGACGCGCCTGCCAAAGAAGGTCATGAACATTAGCCGCCATGAGTAGAACGATGTGAGGCCGGCCGCCACGACGGTGGAGACGAAGCCGAACATCGCGGCATGGGAATGCTGTCCGGCGGCGTAGGCCGCCTCGATGATCGCGTCCTTCGAGAAAAAGCCGGCGAAGCCCAATTCCGTATGGGGTATGCCAAAGCCCGTCAGCGACAATGTCCCGATCAACATCATCGCGAAGGTGAAGGGGATGTCCTTGCGCAGACCGCCCATGTTGCGCATGTCCTGCTCGTGGTGCATCGCGACAATCACCGAGCCCGCGCCGAGGAACAGCAGCGCCTTGAAGAAGGCGTGGGTGAACAAATGGAAGATGCCGAGCGAATATCCGCCCACGCCTTCCGCGACGAACATGTAGCCAAGCTGCGAACAGGTCGAATAGGCGATCACGCGCTTGATGTCGTTTTGCACGAGGCCGATGGTCGCCGCGAAGAATGCGGTCGTGGCGCCGATAATCGTGACGAAGGTCAGCGCGTCCGGCGCATATTCGAAGATCGGCGACAGGCGCGCCACCATGAATACGCCGGCGGTGACCATCGTCGCCGCGTGAATAAGCGCCGAGACCGGAGTCGGGCCTTCCATCGCGTCCGGCAGCCAAGTGTGCAGCAGGAATTGCGCCGATTTGCCCATCGCGCCGGTGAAGAGCAAAAACGCCGTCAGCGTGAGCGCGTCGACGTCGAGCCCGAAAATGTGAATGCGCTGACCTTCAAGGCCTGGAACGGCGGCGAACACCTCGTCGAACGTCACCGAATGGGTGAGCTTGAAAGTAAGGAAAATGCCGAGCGCGAAGCCGAAGTCGCCGACGCGGTTGACCACGAAGGCCTTGATCGCGGCGGCGTTGGCCGAAGGCTTTTCGTACCAGAAGCCGATGAGCAGATAGGACGCGAGGCCGACGCCCTCCCAGCCAAAGAACATTTGCACGAGATTATCCGCCGTCACCAGCATCAGCATGGCGAAGGTGAACAGCGACAGATAGGCGAAGAAGCGCGGGCGGTGCGGATCCTCGTGCATATAGCCGATTGAATAGATGTGCACGAGGCTGGACACCGTGTTGACGACGACCAGCATGACCGCCGTCAACGTATCGACCCGCAGCGCCCAATCGACCTTCAGGGCGCCCGAGGTGAACCAGTTTCCGAGCATCGGCGTCACCGCCTCGCCCTGGCCGAGCGCCACGTTGAAAAACACCATCCAGGACATGATCGCGCATGCGACGAGCAGGCCCGAGGTGACGAGCTCCGAGGCGCGCGAGCCGATTTTGCGCCCGAGACCGCCCGCGATCAGAAAGCCGACGAGTGGGAGAAAGACGATTGCCTTGATCATCGCGCGGTCAGCCCTTCAAGCTGTTGATGTCGTCGACCGCGATCGAGCCGCGATTTCGATAGAAGGTAACGAGAATGGCGAGACCGATCGCCGCCTCCGCCGCCGCCACGGTGAGAACGAACAGCGCGAAGACCTGGCCGGTCAAATCGCCGAGCTCGCGCCGAGAAGGCCACGAAATTGAGGTTCACCGACAAGAGGATCAGTTCGACCGACATCAGGATGACGATGATGTTCTTGCGATTGAGGATGATCCCCGCGATGCCGAAAGTGAACAGGATCGCCGCGACGACGAGATAATGCGTGAGGCCGATGATCATGGGCTGCTTCCTTACACGCCGGCCCGCGAGGGCACTTTCTTCAGCTCGACCACCGTCTTGGCGGTCCGCGCGTTCTGTATGTCGATATTCTGGCGCTTCACATTGGGGCGATGGCGCAGAGTGAGCACGATCGCGCCGATCATCGCTGTCAGAAGCACGAGCGCCGACACCTGAAAGAAGATCACATATTTCGTGTAGAGCACCTGCCCCAGCGCCGCGGTGTTGGTGACATGGGCCAGGATAGGCGACGCGGCGGCCTCTCGCGCCGAAGGCGCGGATGTCCAGCCGATCGCCGACGAAGCCAAGCTCCCCGAGCACCAAGGCGCCGACGCCGAGGCCGGCGGGAAGGTATTTCTGGAAGCCCTGTTTCAACTCCGCGAAATCCACGTCGAGCATCATCACGACGAAAAGAAACAGCACCGCCACGGCGCCGACATAGACCACGATGAGAATCATCGCCAGGAACTCGGCGCCCTGCAACAGAAAGAGACCGGCGCCGTTGCAGAAAGCCAGGATGAGGAACAGCACGGAGTGCACCGGATTGCGCGCGGTGATCACCCCGAAGGCCGAGGCGATCAGCACGCCCGAGAAAAGATAGAAGAATACGGCGGCCACGGCTTCGTCCTCTTTGCGAGATCTCGCGCCTAGAGAAAAGGCGCGCTGGTTTTACGGGTCTTTCGTTTAGCGATAGGGCGCGTCGAGCGCGATGTTGCGAGCGATCTCCCGCTCCCAGCGCGCGCCGTTTTCCAGCAGACGGTCCTTGTTATAGTAAAGTTCCTCGCGCGTCTCGACCGCGAATTCGGCGTTCGGCCCCTCGACGATGGCGTCGACCGGACAGGCCTCCTGACAGAAGCCGCAATAGATGCATTTCACCATGTCGATGTCGTAGCGCGTCGTGCGGCGGGTGCCGTCGTTGCGGCGCGGACCGGCCTCGATCGTGATCGCCTGCGCGGGACAGATCGCCTCGCATAGCTTGCAGGCGATGCAACGCTCCTCGCCATTGGGATAACGGCGCAGCGCGTGTTCGCCGCGATAGCGCGGCGATTGCGGATTCTTTTCATGCGGGTAGTTGATCGTGGACTTCGGCTTGAAGAAGTAGCGCATCGACAAGAGGAAAGCCCCGATGAACTCGGTGAGGAACAGCGATTTCGCGGCGTTGTCGAGTCTCATGATCTCACCTCAATTCGCCAGCGCGGCGGCGGGGCCAAACTGCAGCACGGCGGCCACTATGACGACCATCGCCAGCGAGAGCGGCAAAAACACCTTCCAGCCCAGACGCATCAATTGATCGTATCGATAGCGGGGCACGAAGGCTTTCACCATCGCGAAGAAGAAGAAGAAGAAGCTGACCTTCAGCGTGAACCAGATCACGCCCGGAATATAGGTGAAGGGCGCCATCTTGATCGGCGGCAGCCAACCCCCACAGAAAAGGATCGTCAGCAGCGCGCACATGGTCACGATCGCCACATATTCCGCCAGCATGAACAGAACGTACGGCGTCGCCGAATATTCGATCATGAAACCGGCGACGAGTTCAGATTCCGCTTCCACGAGATCGAAGGGCGGGCGGTTCGTTTCGGCCAGCGCGGAAACGAAAAAGATCACGAACATCGGCAGGAGGCGCAGCCAATACCAGCCGAGAATCCCGTATTTGGTGTCCTGGGCCTGCACAATGTCGGTGAGATTGAGCGAGCCGGCGCAGAGCAGAACGGTGATGATGACGAAGCCGATCGACACTTCGTAGGACACCATCTGGGCCGCGGCGCGCAGCGCCGACAAAAACGGATATTTGGAGTTCGACGCCCAGCCGCCCATGATCACGCCATAGACGCCGAGCGAGGACAGCGCGAAAATATAGAGCACGCCGACATTGATGTCCGCGACCACCCAACCCTCGGAGGACACCGGGATCACCGCCCATGCGGCGATCGCCAAGGTCGCCATCAAGAATGGCGCGAACAGGAACACGCTCTTGTTGGCCGTGTCCGGAATTACAGGCTCCTTCAGCGCGAACTTTATGAAGTCCGCGAAGCTCTGCCACAGGCCCCAGGGACCGACGACATTGGGTCCGCGCCGCAACTGTACCGCCGCCCAGATCTTGCGATCCGCCAGAATCACGTAGGCGACATAGATGAGCAGCACGACCGCGATCAGGACGCTCTTATAGATCGCGAGAATCACGGGATTTTCCGTGACGAAGGAAACGATGGTGTGCAGCCAGCCGTCGGTCACGTCGTTTACTCCTATTCCGCGGCCTGTCGCAGCCGGCCCTTGGCCAGCGCGGAACATTCGGCCATGACGGCCGACGCGCGCGCGATCGGATTGGTGAGATAGAAATCGGAGACGCTCGAGACGAAAGCGTCCTTCATCGCGACCGACGAATGTTGCGCCAACTTCGACACCGAGGCGAGCGTCGCCACTCTCTATCGCGTCGAGCCGCTGTAAATGCGGATGATTTTCGAACATCATCTTGCGCAATTGCGTCAGTGAGTCGAAGGGCAGGGGATCGCCCAGCGCGCCGGAAAGCGCTCGCAAAACCGCCCAATCCTCGCGGGCGTCGCCCGGCGGGAACGCGGCCCGCGACGCGGTTTGCACGCGCCCCTCCGTGTTCACGAACAGGCCCGACTTCTCGGTGTAGGCGGCGCCGGGAAGGATCACATCCGCGCGATGCGCGCCCCGGTCGCCGTGCGACCCGATGTAGACGACGAAGGCGCCTGGCGCGATGTCGATCTCGTCGGCGCCGAGATTGAAGATCAAATCCAACGCTCCAGTCTTGACGAAATCATGCGCGCGCATTCCTCCCGCGCCGGGGACGAAGCCAAGATCCAGCGCTCCGACGCGCGCGGCGGCGGTGTGCAATATCGATAGGCCGTTCCAATCGCCGCCAACGCCGCCGTGCTTTTGCGCCGCCTGCGCCGCGAAGGCGAGCACCGCGTCGCCGTCTTCGCGCGCCAGCGCGCCCTGACCAACGAGAATGATCCGCTTTTGCGCGGGCGCCTGCTGCTGCTGGATGAAATGCAGCAGCGAGTCCGGGCCGGCGCCAAGATAGTCGTAATCATAGGTCAGATCGGCCTTCTCGCCGATCAGCGCGATCTTGAACCCGCCCTTTAGCCAACGCCTGCGGATGCGGGCGTTGAGCACGGGCGCTTCCTTGCGCGGATTGGCGCCGATGATGAGCAGCGCGTCGGCGTCGTCGATGCCGGCTATGGTCGCATTGAACAGATAGGAGGCGCGTCCGAAGGCCGGATCGAGCTTGGCGCCGTCCTGGCGGCAGTCGAGATGGACGACGCCCAGTCTATCAGCCAGAGTTTTTAGCGCGAAGGTTTCCTCGAGCGCGGCGAGATCGCCGACCAGCGCGCCAATTCTTCCCGCGGGCGTCGATTTTGTCTTGGCGGCGACAGCGTTCAGCGCCTCTTGCCAGGACGCCGGACGAAGCCGGCTCCCCTCGCGAATATAGGGGCGATCCAGCCGCTGCCGCGCGAGACCGTCCACCACTTGCCGCGTCTTGTCGGAAATCCACTCTTCGTTCACCGCGTCGTTCACGCGCGGCAGGATGCGGATGACCTCGCGACCGCGCGCGTCGACCCGAATCGCCGAGCCGAGCGCGTCCTGCACGTCGATGCTCTCCGTCTTCTGGTATTCCCACGGCCTCGCGCGAAAATTCTGCGGCTTGGGCAACAGCGCGCCGACGGGACAAAGGTCCGTGACATTGCCCTGAAGCTCCGATGTCATGGCGCTCTGGAGATAGGTGGTGATCTCCATGTCCTCGCCGCGTCCGATCGCGCCCATTTCGCCAGTGCCGGCGACTTCCGCCGTGAAGCGAACGCAACGCGTGCAATGGATGCAGCGGGTCATCTCGGTCTTGACCAGCGGACCGATATATTTGTCCTCGACCGCGCGTTTGTTTTCAACGTAGCGCGAGGAGTCGCCGCCAAAGGCCAGCGCCTGATCCTGCAGATCGCATTCGCCGCCCTGGTCGCAGATCGGGCAATCCAGGGGATGATTGACCAGCAGAAACTCCATCACGCCTTCGCGGGCCTTTTTCACCATCGGCGATTTGGTGAACACCTCCGGCGGCGCGCCGGCCGGGCCGGGGCGCAGATCCTTGACGGCGATGGCGCAGGAAGCCTGCGGCTTGGGCGGGCCACCCTTCACCTCGACAAGACACATGCGGCAATTGCCGGCGATCGACAGCCGTTCGTGGTAACAAAAGCGCGGCACTTCCGCGCCGGCCTCCTCGCACGCCTGGAGCAGGGTGAACTCGGGCGGGACATCAACTTCCACGCCATCGACGAGAATCTTGGTCACTTCGCCTTCTCCAAATCGACGCTTTTGCCCAATGTCGTCATGCCTTTCACTCCGCCGCCACGCGCACCGGGTCGGGATGCGGATTGGCCGCATATTGGTCGATGCGCTGTTCGATCACATCGCGGAAATGGGTGATGAGGCCCTGCACCGGCCAGGCCGCGGCGTCGCCAAGCGCGCAAATCGTGTGGCCTTCGATCTTCTTCGACACGTCGAACAGCAGATCGATCTCGCGCTTATGCGCCCGACCCTCGACCATGCGCTCCAAGACGCGCCACATCCAGCCCGTGCCCTCGCGGCAGGGCGTGCATTGGCCGCAGCTCTCGTGCTTGTAGAAATACGAAAGACGGGCGATCGCGCGGATGATGTCGGTCGACTTGTCCATCACGATCACCGCCGCCGTGCCGAGCCCCGAACCCAGCTTCGACAGGCTGTCGAAATCCATCGGACAGTCGATGATCTCATGCGCCGGCACGCAGCGAACCGAGGAGCCGCCGGGAATGACCGCGAGAAGATTGTCCCAACCGCCGCGAACGCCGCCGCAGTGCTCCTCGATCAATTCGCGGAAGGAGATCGACATCGCTTCCTCGACATTGCAAGGCCGGTTCACATGACCTGAAATGCTGAACAGCTTGGTGCCGGTGTTGTTCGGTCGGCCAATGCCGGCGAACCAAGACGCCCCGCGGCGCAAAATGGTCGGCGCGACGGCGATGGACTCGACATTATTGACCGTGGTCGGACAGCCATAAAGACCGACATTGGCCGGGAACGGCGGCTTTAGCCGCGGCATTCCCTTCTTGCCCTCCAAACTCTCCAGCAGCGCCGTCTCCTCGCCGCAGATATAGGCGCCGGCGCCGTGATGGACATAAAGATCGAAGGGATAGCCGTGGATGTTATTCTTGCCGATGAGATTGGCCTCATAGGCCTCGTCGACCGCGCGTTGCAGCGCCTCGCGCTCGGCGATGAATTCGCCGCGAATGTAAATGTAACAGGATGCGCGCCCCCATCGCGAAGGAGGCGACGAGAGCGCCCTCGACCAGCGTATGCGGGTCGTTGCGCATGATCTCGCGATCCTTGCAGGTGCCGGGCTCGGATTCGTCGGCGTTGATGACGAGATAATGCGGCCGCGCCGGATCGACCTCCTTGGGCATGAACGACCATTTCAAACCGGTCGAAAAGCCCGCGCCGCCGCGCCCGCGCAGCCCGGACGCCTTCACCTCGTCGATGATCTTGTCGCGGCCTTTGTCGAGCAGGGCCTTGGTGTTGTCCCATTGGCCGCGCTTCCTCGCGCCCGCCAGCGATCGGTCGCCAAGGCCGTAGAGATTGGTGAAGATGCGATCTGCGTCGGAGAGCATGTTTCGTCCCGTCACTCTTGGATCTTGGTCACTTCGCGCCGTCGCCATACAGCGATGTCAGGCTCGTCAACTTGCCTTCCGGCTCGGAACCGCTGCGGCCGGCCTGCGAGCCGGTCTTCACCGGGCGGCCGGCGGCGAGGTCGTCGAGCAGCTTCTCGAAGTTTTCCGGCGTCAGGTCTTCGTAGAAATCGTCGTTTATCTGCACCATCGGCGCATTGCAGCAGGCGCCGAGACATTCGACTTCGAGCCACGAAAACAACCCATCGGCCGTCACCTTGCGCTGGGGGCCAACACGGCGCTCCAGCACCTTGATGATGTCGTCGGAGCCGCGCAGCATGCAGGGCGTCGTGCCGCAAAGCTGCACGTAATATTTCCCCACCGGCTCGAGATTGAACATCGAGTAGAAGGTGGCGATCTCCAGCACGCGAATGTCGGGCATTCCAAGCGTTTCCGCGACCTTTTCGATCGCCGCGCGCGGCAGCCAATAGTCGTTTTGCTTTTGCGCCTGCCACAGCGCGGGGACGACGGCAGACGCCTGGCGGCCGTCGGGATATTTGGCGATCTGCTTTTCCAGCCACGCCTTGTTTTGCGGCGTGAATTCGAAGCTCTCGGGCTGCTTTTCGGCGAGACGACGGACGGACATTAGCGATCGACCTCCCCGAACACGATATCGAGCGACCCCAAGATCGCCGAAACGTCGGCGAGCATATGGTCGCGGCACAAAAAGTCCATGGCTTGCAGATGCGCGAAGCCAGGCGCGCGGATCTTGCAGCGATACGGCTTATCGGTGCCGTCCGACACCAAATAGACGCCGAACTCGCCCTTGGGCGCCTCCACCGCGGCGTAAACCTCGCCCGCAGGAACCTTGAAGCCCTCGGTGAAGAGCTTGAAGTGATGAATCAGCGCCTCCATCGAGCGCTTCATTTCGGCGCGAGGCGGCGGCGAGACCTTCGTGTTGACCACGGACACGGGACCGCGATTTTCTTGCATCAGCAGCTTGTTCACGCATTGGCGCATGATGGAGGTCGATTGCCGCATTTCCTCCATGCGGATGACGGCGCGATCGTAACAGTCGCCGTTCTTGCCGACGGGGATGTCGAATTCCATCTCCTCGTAGCACTCATAGGGCTGCGCCTTGCGCAAATCCCAGGCGGCGCCGGAGCCGCGCACCATCACGCCGGAGAAGCCGAACTTCCAGGCGTCCTCCAGCGAGATGACGCCAATGTTCACGTTGCGCTGCTTGAAAATGCGGTTTTCAATGAACAGCGCCTCGAGATCGTCGAGCACCTTCAGGAACGGATCGCAAAAGGCGCCGATGTCCTCGATCAATTTGTCGGGCAATTCACGCGCCACGCCGCCGGGACGGAAATAATTGGCGTGCATGCGCGCGCCGCTGGCGCGCTCGTAGAACACCATTAGCTTTTCGCGTTCCTCATAGCCCCATAGCGGCGGCGTCAAGGCGCCCACGTCCATCGCCTGGGAGGTGACGTTGAGCAGATGCGACAACAGTCGGCCAATCTCCGCATAAAGCACGCGAATAAGCTGGCCGCGGCGCGGAACCTCGACCCCGAGCAACCGCTCGATGGCGAGGCAGAAGGCGTGCTCCTGATTCATCGGCGCGCAATAATCGAGCCGGTCGAAATAAGGCACGTTCTGCAGATAGGTGCGCGCCTCCATCAGCTTTTCCGTGCCGCGATGGAGGAAGCCGACATGCGGATCGACGCGCTCGACGACTTCGCCGTCGAGTTCGAGAATAAGGCGCAACACGCCGTGCGCCGCCGGATGCTGCGGACCGAAGTTGATCGAGAAATTGCGTAACGGTTGGTCGGTCATTTATGATGATCCAGCGTTCAGATTTTCACGTCGAGGCCGTTCTTCTTCATTTTCTCCTGCGCGTCCTTGATGGCCCTCGGCACGATCGAACTCAGCAGCGTCGGCATTCTTTCCATCATTTTCGGCATTTTACTCATAATGCTCGCGCCAATTGGCGAGCTGTAAAATTTGCCGAGCGCGACCAGTTCATCCTTGTCGAAGATGTCCATCATCAGCAAAATCGACGCGTCCTCTATCGCCTGCGCATTGTCGACAAAGGCGCTCTTGACGAAGGCGTCCGCGAAAGTCTCGATTTGCGCGGAGCTGAGGTTTGGGTTTTGCGCGCGGGCTCCGGCGATTATCTGTTGCCGAAGCGTGGGCGCCACCTTCGCCATCATTCCCTTCATGTCCGCCGCGCGCGCGTATTGTCGCGCGGCCGCGATCGATTCCGGATCGTAGGCCTTGAGCTTTTGCTCGAATTCACTCGTCGAGGAGGAGTCCAGCGCCAGCGCCCCGGTCGAAAAGACGCCCGCGACGAGCAGCACGGCGCCCGTTCGCTTCAAAAAGGCGCTCATTCCGGCGCTCCCGCTGGAGGACATCCGGCTCATTGCCCCCTGGCCTTCTCGTCGCCGGGCAGATCATATTGCACGCCCTCCCACGGCGAGAGGAAATCGAACTGGCGATATTCCTGCGTCAGTCGAACCGGGTCGTAGACCACGCGCTTTTGCTCGTCGTCATAGCGAACCTCGACAAAGCCGGTCATCGGGAAATCCTTGCGCAGCGGATGCCCGTCAAAGCCATAATCGGTCATGATGCGACGCAGATCGGGGTGGCCCGAGAACACCACGCCGAAAAGATCGTAGGTCTCGCGCTCGAACCAATCGGCGCCCGGATAAAGCGGGGTGAGCGAGGCGACCGGCGTCATCTCGTCGGTCCGCGTCTTCACGCGGATGCGCAGATTATGCTTGGGGCTCTGCAAATGCGCCACGACGTCGAAGCGATCTTCGCGCTCGGGATAGTCCGCCGCCGTCACGTCGATGATGTTGACGAAAAGATAGTCCGGCTCGTCGCGCAGGAGCTTGACGGTCTCCAGCCATTGCGCGCGCGCCACGGTCAGCGTCAATTCGCCGAACGCGACCTTGACGTCGGTTACCGCGCCTGCGGAAGCGGCGGCGATCTTCGCGCCGAGAGCCTGGAGTTGATCAACCATTCGCCTCTTCCCTTGCGACCAACCGGCCGAGCCGCGCTCGATCGGGACTTGCCCGCCCTTGTCTCGCGATCAACGGCGACCCCGCCCTTAGCGTTCGATCGTGCCGGTGCGCCGGATTTTCTTTTGCAGCAGCAGCACGCCATACACCAGCGCCTCCGCCGATGGCGGACAGCCCGGCACATAGACGTCGACTGGAATGATCCGATCGCAGCCGCGCACCACCGAATAGGAATAGTGGTAATAGCCGCCGCCATTGGCGCAGGAGCCCATCGAGATCACGTAGCGCGGCTCCGGCATCTGGTCGTAAACCTTGCGCAGCGCCGGCGCCATTTTATTGGTGAGCGTGCCGGCGATGATGATCACGTCCGACTGGCGCGGGCTCGCGCGCGGCGCGAAGCCGAAACGCTCCAGATCGTAGCGCGGCATGGCCGCCTGAATCATTTCGACGGCGCAACAGGCGAGACCGAAGGTCATCCACATCAGCGAGCCGGTGCGCGCCCAGGTGATGATCTCATCCGTCGCGGTGACCAGAAAGCCCTTGTCCGCCAATTCGTCGTTGAGATTGACGAAAAACGGATCGGTCGAGCCCACCGGCTTGCCGGTGCGCGGATCGATGAGGCCCGAGCCTTGCGGAGCGACGAGCGTCGAACCCTGATTGGCGATCAATCCCATTCAAGCGCTCCCTTGCGCCATTCATAGACGAAGCCGATGGTCAGCACGCCCAGAAACGCCATCATCGCCCAGAAACCAAAGGCGCCGGCTTCCTTGAAGGCCACCGCCCAGGGAAACAAAAAGGCGACCTCGAGGTCGAACACGATGAAAAGCAGCGAGACCAGATAGAAGCGAACGTCGAATTTCATGCGCGCGTCGTTGAACGGATTGAAGCCGCACTCGTAAGCCGAGAGCTTTTCCGGGTCCGGGGCCTTGAAGGCCAGCAAAAACGGCGCGACCAAGAGCGCGCCGGCGATGATCGCCGAGAGCGCCGCGAAGATCACCAGCGGCAGATATTGTTCGAGCAGGATCGGCATTTCGCGGGTCCAATAGATTTGCGGCGCATCCGACGGTTTTGCGCGGGGCCGGAGCCTGGAACGCGCGAGAGCCTGGAACAGGCGCCTCCCCGACCGGCTGACCGTGCGTTCCGTAACAAAGCGTTCCGGTCAAAGCAAGTGACAACCGCGGCTTTCTCGTCACAAATGACGCAACTGCAGCAAAGTCGGGACTTGCGCTCAAAAATTCGGCGCCGCCGCCTTAGCTGGCGAGCGCCGATAACCGCGCGGCGGCGCGCATCTCGTCAAGACGCCGCGCCCGTCGCGCCATCGCCTCCGCGTCGGCGCCCCAGACCCGCATCTGATGGTCCTCATCGACGTGAGCCGCCGCGAAACCCGCGTCCGGGTCGATCTCACCAAGCGCGACCGCGAACGCGACGATGTAGGAGCCGGTCAACGTCGTCATCGCATGTAGCGCGGCGAGCCGAAATGGCGAGCCCGCGCCCTCGCCGACATGCGCGCGCGCCCTCGCCGCGACCGCCGCCAGCGCCTCGGAGGATTGCGGGTGGAAGGTCACGCCTTCGCATAGAATCAGCCGCGCGCCGCATTTTTCCCGCGCGAATCGCACCAATGGATCCCAGGCCTCGGTTTGGGCGCGCACGAGGCTGTCCGGGCCGTCCGCTCGGTAGCAGATCAAATCCGAGCCGGCGTATTTTACCGCGTCCGCCTCGACCTCGGCCATCCTGGGCGCCACGCCGTCGATGGCGGAATTCGCCTGCCGCGTCAAAGGCATGGCGTTTGGGTCGAGCAGTTCGCCTTGGGCGTCCCACTCGGCCGCTATCGCTTGCGCCAGCGCCAACGTCGGCAAGACCAACTCGCTCCGCGCTGGCGTGCGCACCGGCTTTCCGTCGAGCAACACGGCGAAGCCCGCTGAAGCGGGCGCGGCTTCCGCTCGGCTGTAGAAACGCTTTGGCCGCGGGGGCCGTCCGCCTCGCGCCGCCGAGCGCATCGGATCGCGCTCTCCGCCGTCGATGAAGATGGCGGATGCGAGATCGTCGTTCTTGGTGGACATGCGAAAAACCCCCTCGCGCCTATTCCTCTGGCCCTCCTCGATCGGATCGAACTATCGTCCTCCCGTCAAGGTGATCTCCTCCACCGCGCGGCGCAATATTTCGGCGACCCGACGCTGCTCCTCGGGCGAGGCGTGGCGTTTTTCCCGCAGCGCCTGCCGCAACGCCCTTCGATGTTGGCGAATATCGGCGGAATCGGCGTCGTCCTCCTCGGTCCCGGAGAATGCGCGGCGGACGTCGCCCATGCGGCGACCAATTCGGTCAAGCTGGGTCAAAATCTCGTCGGCTTCCGCTCGGCGTTGCTCGAGATACGCCAAGCCTTCCGCCGTGGGGCGGTAGAGTTTCTTGGCGCCCTCGGCCTCCACGCTTACAAAGCCGATTTCCTCCAGATAGGTGAGCGCCGGATAAATCATCCCCGGACTTGGGCTGTAGAAGCCGCCGGAGCTTTCCTCTAGCGTCTTGATCAGCTCATAGCCATGGCTCGGCTTTCTCGCGAGGAGCGCCAGCAGCAAAAGCTGCAAATCCTGGCTCCCGAGCTTTCGTCCGGTGCGAAAACCCGAGCCGTCGCCGCCGAACCCGCCCATGAAGCCGCCCATGAATTTTCCAAAGCCGGCGCCCGCGCGGAACTTTCCAGCGAGGCCAAAGCCTGTCCGCGAGCGGTCACAGCCGCCGTGCCTTCCGCCATGAAGGTGGAACATCATCATTCTCCTGTATCGTAAGATATGTTTTACAATCGCTAGTTAAGATATGTCGTACGATAGTTCAAGCCCCTGTCTTTCGTTTTGTGGGGCGCCCGCGCCGCTCCTACTCCTCCGGCGCGTCCTCGATCGGATCGTATTGCTTCTCGTCAAACCCGAAAAAATCCCAGGTCGCGCGCATATGCGGCGGCAGCGGCGCGGTCACGTCGATCATTCCGCCCTTGGGATGCGGCAGGATCAGCCGGCGCGGCGAGCAGGTGCAGCTTGCGCTCGACGCGCTTCGGGCATCGCCCGCAGCGGATCGCGCCGGCGCACTTCGTCCTCCGGACGATGGCCGTATTTCGGGTCGCCGAAAATTGGGCAGCCGATCGCTTCGGCGTGGGCGCGCAACTGATGCGTGCGCCCGGTCAGCGGCTTCATCGACAGCCAGGCGCAGCGCGGCGCCGCCTTGTCGACGATGGCGTAATAGGTCAGCGAATGCTGCGCGTCGGCCTCGCCGTGGCGGGCGACGCGCATTTTTTCGAGGTCTCGAACCGTCCCGGCGCCGGGCTTGCGCGCCACGCGCTCGTCGCCCATGCCCGAACCCTTGGCCAGATAAAGCGAAATCCGCCCCTGCGAGGGCTTCGGGACGCCCTCGACCAGCGCCCAATAGATTTTTCGCGCCTGCCGCGAGCGAAAGGCCTCGCCCAGCTCGGCGGCGGCGCGGCGGTTCTTGGCGACCAGCAGCACGCCCGAGGTGTCGCGGTCGAGCCGATGCACCAGAACCGGACGGCGGTCGCCCTCGGCCAGCGACGCCAGCATTCCGTCGATATGCCGGGTCGTGCCCGAGCCGCCCTGCACGGCGAGGCCGTAAGGCTTGTTGAGCACCATCACGTCCTTGTCCTCGAACAAGGTCATTTGCGCGATGTCGCGGGCGTCGTCCGGATTTACGCGCGCGGGATCGCCGGAGCCGGCTTGGGCGTCCAGATTGAGCGGAGGAATGCGAATGGTCTGGCCCTGCTCCAGCCTTGTCGAGGTCTCGACCTTCTTGCCGTCGACGCGGACCTCGCCCTTGCGGCAGATTTTGGCGAGATGCGACAGCGTTAGCGTGGGAAAGCGTCGCTTGAACCAGCGGTCGAGCCGCATGCCGGCCTCGTCCTCGGTGACGAGCGCCGCCGAGACGCCCGCTTTTTGCGCGGTCTCGCTCATGACGAAGACCTCGCGCAAAGCCGCCTGGCGAAACAGGATTTGCGAACGATCGTGCGCGCCGCCAAGGCGGGCGCCGGAAAAGTCTGGAGCAATGAGCGCATGGGCGCTTGTAACAAAGACGCGAGCTCGCGTCACCAGCCGCGAAAGCGCGTCTCTACTCGCCCTGCTTGTCGGTCAAGGTCCGCAGAAAGGCCGCCAGCGCGTCGATGTCGCTCTCCGAAAGGCGCGGCCGCTGGCCGAGACGCCGGTCGTAGGGGACTTCCTTCACATTAACATTGTCGCGGTATTTTTCCGGCAGATCGTTGAATTTCGCGACGCTTCCATCCGCGGCCCTGGGATACCAGCGCTCGGGATTGGTGTCGCGCGTCGCGTAAAAGGCCACCGCGTCGCGCAAACTGGCCAAGGAGCCGTTGTGCAGATAAGGCGCCGTGAGCTCGACGTTGCGCAAGGTCGGAACCTTGAAGGCGCCGCAAACGCTCTCGACGTCGAAACCCTTGGGCGCGAAATCCGCCAGCCCCTCGCGCCGGCACAGGCCTAGATCGAAGTAATCGGCCTTGGCGTTGGCGGGGATCGCCGCGTTGCGCGGCGCGCCGAGCGTGTCGTAAGTGAAATCGGTGAACAGCCAGTCCCTGGGATCGCGCGAGCCCGGCTTGCCGACATGACAGGCGAGGCAATTGCCCTTCCTTGGATCCTTGAACAGCGCGAATCCCTTGGCCTCCAGCGGCGAAAACCGCGCCTCCCCGCGCAAAACCGCGTCGAAGGTCGAGGAGAAGGGATGGAAGATTTCCGTTCCCTCATAGGCCGCGATGGCCTGCGTCAATTTGCCGAAGGCGGCGTCGGAGTCGTCGAACACGTCCTTGCCGAAAACCGCGCGCGCGAGATCGGCATAGGCGCCCTCGCGCACCTTGGCGACGACGGCCGCCTTGGAGGGATTGTTCATCTCCACCGGATTGAGCAGGGGCCCGCTGGGCTGCGCCGCGAGGTCGAGCGCCCGGCCGTCGCGGAACTGGCCGCCCACCGGCTCTTTTTCGATCTTGCCGGTTTCCTTGTCCTTCTTGTCCACGAAGGAGAAGGGCGGGCTGAAGGAGGCATAGGCTAGCGAGGGCGGCTTGCGCAGGCCGAACGAGCCCGCGGGCGCGCCGCGCGCCACGCCGGGAATCGTCGATCCATTCACGCCCGAAAACGCCTTGGCGGGATCGTGGCACGAGGCGCAGGAGACGCCGCGCGGCTCCGACAGGGACGTGTCGACGAAAATCCGCGCGCCCAGCTGCTCCAAAGGCGTGAGCGGGGCGCGCGTCTCCGCGGCCCGCGCGGCGGCGGACAAAGCGATGACGAGGACGCAGGCTCCCATCGCAGTGATGAGCGGAACGCCGCGCGAGGCGAACAAACGACGGCACGAGAAACATCAACGCCTCTATCCGAGGAGGGCGGGCCAAGTAGGCTGAACCTATAGGAAAGCTGGCGCATCCGCGTCAAATTCAATGATTTGGAGAATTTCCAGAGAGGGAGGGCGCTGCTCGTCACAATGCCATGTAGCGCGCCGCATACGGTTGCGCGAGAACAAAAAATAGGGTGTAGCGAACCCTATTTGAGCGGCACTTTTGACCTGTAGCGCGGCTTTCATTTGCAACGCGGCGGGCTGACGACGGGAAAAACTGAGTGAATTTAAAGGCCCTGCTCATTCCTGCATCGCCGATGCGGTGGGAACCATTTACCAAATTGACGTTGCCTGCGTTAAATTTGCACGGCCAGCCTCATGCCCGGCCAATGCGCTGCGTGAAATCTAACTGATCACGGCTACGTTTCATCACGAAGTTTGTGTCTATCCGCTCAGGTCTGGTTTGCCGGCCACCGAAAACTCGTATCAAACTTTCGTAGAACCCTTGCCTTGGCATGAAATTTCAACGAATGTTGTTAAAACGCCCCAACTTATTAAGGATGTCGATGTTCCCAGCGAAAACTTTTTGTACGAGGTCTTTCTTCGCCTTAATACACAAAGCAAAAAATTGTCTCCTCAAGAGCTCAGGCAGGCTCTTGCGCCTGGTCCATTTACGGAACTCTTGGATGATGCGGCTTCTGGAAGCAAGCAAATTCAGCGAGCATTGAACATTAAGGGGCCAGACCGAAGAATGCGAGACAACGAGCTTTTACTTCGTTTTATTGCTTTCAAAACAGATTTATCTGGCTATACCGGAAACTTCAAGATATTCTTGGATGGAACAACAAAACACCTCAACAAAACATGGGAGGCCGAGCGGCCTCGCATAGAAAACTTGATTTCAGATCTGGATTCTGCAATAGAAACGACTTTCCAGGTTTTCGGTCGGGAGGCATTCCAGGTTTTTGAAGGCGAATTTTACACAGGAAGATTCAACCGTGCGGTGTTTGATATCATGGTGTTCTTCTTCTCTGACAAAAATATTCGACGGGCGGCGTTAGAGAAAGCGCCGAATGTCCAGCGAGCTTTTGAGGAGGCGTGTACCAATGAAGCGGTGTTCCGAAATGTACTGTCGGTGAATACCAAGGATACCGAGAATGTGTACACGAGGTTTTCAGTCTGGGGCGGTGCACTCAAAAAAGTAATTGGCGCAACATTGCCAACTTTCACACTTCTCAAAACTGGCCGGATTACGATTTCATAGTATGTCAAATACAACTCACTTTAGGCAGCTTATGCGCGAAATTCCACGCCTCAAGCCTTTTTTGCCTAAGTCTGAGCCGTTTGGCAAATATACAGATCTCCAAGATTCGCAAAATGATCGCCTTCCGAGGTACTTGGACATGCGGCCCTGGAGACATACTTTGAAAACGTGAGCGAAGAATTATTGGGGCGCTGTCACAGCAGATGGCTCCGACTGAATCATGCACATCCACTTCTTTTATCGCTCTGCATGCGTTTTGCTAAGCTGGGAGCGATGCCGGAAAATCAATATCTACAAAAACAAAAAGGCAATTTGACATTACTGGTCAAGGACGCACACGATTGGCATGCGAGGACGATCGCTGAAAATCATGGAGTTCGCGAAGAAAATCTCAAATCATTATTTATCCCATACGGCTCAACGGTGTGGGCTCTTATAGAACCATTGTGTATCTACATCGATCCGTATGCGGTGTTGAGAGGTGAGTATGCTCATAGAGCTCCGTCTGGAGTCACCTGTACCTAATCCGGTTGATGAGCTCGCGACAGTCACCGACCTGACTGCCAAGGTGAAGACAATGGACCAACGGATTTATGGTATGCTTCAAAACTTGTAGGACTTAACCCTAGGGTGGTCCGCTCCTCAAGAACGAAAAAAGAACTTGGCGATCGGAACAAAACATGCACAATGGCAGTCGCGCGGTATTTCCGATTAAAGCCGCGCGCCGCCGTTGCGCCGGCCGGTTAACCCGTGTCAGAAGGAATTTCGCTGTGAGCCAAGCCAATCTCCGCCTCGTGGAAGGATCGTCCGTGGACAAAACCAAGGCGCTCGACGCCGCCCTGTCGCAGATCGAACGCGCCTTCGGCAAGGGCTCGATCATGCGGCTAGGCAAGAACCAGAAAGCCGTGGAGATCGAGACCGTTTCGACCGGCTCGCTCGGACTCGACATAGCGCTCGGGGTCGGCGGCCTGCCGCGCGGAAGAGTTGTCGAGATTTACGGCCCGGAATCCTCCGGCAAGACCACGCTGACGCTGCATGTCATCGCCGAAGCTCAGAAAGCCGGCGGCGTTTGCGCCTTCGTCGACGCCGAACACGCGCTCGACCCCATTTACGCCCGCAAGCTCGGCGTGCAACTCGACGATCTGCTGATTTCGCAGCCGGACACCGGCGAGCAGGCGCTGGAGATCACCGACACGCTGGTGCGCTCGGGCGCGGTCGACGTGCTGGTGGTCGATTCGGTCGCCGCGCTGACGCCTCGCGCGGAGATCGAGGGCGAAATGGGCGATGTGCAGCCCGGCCTGCAAGCGCGGCTGATGAGCCAGGCGCTGCGCAAGCTGACCGCCTCGATCTCCCGCTCCAACACGCTGGTCATCTTCATCAACCAGATCCGCATGAAGATCGGCGTGATGTATGGCTCGCCGGAAACGACGACCGGCGGCAACGCGCTCAAATTCTATGCCTCCGTGCGCCTCGACATCCGCCGGATCGGCGCGATCAAGGACCGCGAGGAAGTCACCGGCAACCAGACCCGCGTCAAGGTCGTCAAAAACAAGGTCGCGCCGCCGTTCAAGCAGGTCGAATTCGACATCATGTACGGCGAAGGCATTTCCAAGCTCGGCGAATTGGTCGATCTGGGCGTCAAGGCCGGCGTCGTGGAAAAATCCGGCTCCTGGTTCTCTTACGACAGCCAGAGGCTCGGCCAGGGCCGCGAAAACGCCAAAAGCTATCTGAGGGCGAACCCCGAGGCGGCGGCTCGCATCGAACAGGCGATCCGCGAGAACGCCGGGATCATCGCCGAGCGGATTCTCGAAGCCGCGGGCGACGACGAAGGCGCGGAAAGCGAGGCCTAGAGGCCGCCGCCCCGCGAAGGCGATCTCGCTCCATCGCCCTACGGCGCGGCCAAGCGGGCCGCGCCGACAAAATGATTAACGCCTGTCGATATTATCCCCCGGTCCGCGCCCGCGCCCGCGTCGGATAGGACGCCGCCGCCTCTCGACCGGCCTTTCCCATTGCCCAAACCTCGCCTAACTGGCATATCGCAAGGAAATAGCGACGGACGGCGCGCGCGACGCCGCCGCCCGAAGCGAGAACAGCGACGACACCAGCGTCAAGAGCGACAGCGAGCCAACAAGACCATGAGCGGCGTCAATCAAATCCGTACGGCTTTTCTCGATTATTTCGCGCGCCATGATCATGAGCTCGTCCCTTCGTCGTCGCTGGTCCCACACAATGATCCGACGTTGATGTTCACCAACGCCGGAATGGTGCAGTTCAAGAACGCCTTCACCGGCGTCGAAAAGCGTCGCCGCACGCGCGCCGCCTCCGCGCAGAAATGCGTGCGCGCCGGCGGCAAGCACAATGATCTCGACAATGTCGGCTACACCGCGCGCCATCACACTTTTTTCGAGATGCTCGGCAATTTCTCCTTTGGCGATTATTTCAAGGAAGACGCCATCGAACTCGCGTGGAATCTGATCACCCGCGAATTCCAGCTGCCGATCGACCGTCTGCTCGTCACCGTCTATCATGACGACGACGCGGCCTTCGACCTGTGGAAGAAAATCGCCGGCTTTCCCGATTCGCGCATCATTCGTATCAACAATTCCGACAATTTCTGGAGCATGGGCGACCTTGGCCCCTGCGGTCCCTGTTCGGAGATCTTCTACGACCAGGGCGACGCGCTCGCGGGCGGACCGCCCGGCAGCCCGGAGCAGGACGGCGACCGCTTTCTGGAGTTCTGGAATCTCGTCTTCATGCAATATGAGCAGGTCGCGCCCGGCGAGCGCGTCCCGCTGCCGCGCCCGTCGATCGACACCGGCATGGGGCTGGAACGCATCGCGGCGCTGCTGCAGGGAGTCCCCTCAAATTACGAGACCGATCTGTTTCGCGCCCTCACCGGCGCCGTCGCCGAGCTGACCAATGTGAGCGCGAACGGTCCCCAGGCGGCCAGCCATCGCGTCATCGCCGATCATCTGCGCGCCTGCTCCTTCCTGATCGCCGACGGCGTGACGCCCTCCAACGAGGGGCGGGGCTATGTGCTGCGCCGGATCATGCGCCGCGCGATGCGCCATGCGCAATTGCTGGGCGCCGCCGATCCCTTGATGTGGCGTCTCGTTCCGACATTGGTGGCGCAAATGGGCTCAGCTTATCCAGAACTGCGGCGCGCCGAGGCGTCGATCGGCGACACGCTGCTGAGCGAGGAAACGCGCTTTCGCGTCACGCTGGCGCGCGGCCTCGCGATCCTCGACGAGGAAACCGCGGGCCTTGCCGCCGGCGCCCGGCTGTCGGGCGAAACGGCCTTCAAGCTTTACGACACATTCGGCTTCCCGCTCGATCTGACCGAGGACGCGTTGCGCCCGCGCGGCATTGGCGTCGACAAGGAGGCTTTTGAAAGCGCGATGGAGCGCCAGCGCGCCGAGGCCCGCAAGGCCTGGGCCGGCAGCGGCGAGACGGCGACCGAAGCGGTCTGGTATGCGCTCAAGGAGCGCGTCGGCGCGACGGAGTTTCTCGGCTACGATTCCGAAAAGAGCGAGGGCGTGGTGACCGCCTTGATCCGCGACGGCGCGCAAACGGATTGGCTGAGAGCGGGCGAGCGCGGCGCGGTGATCGTCAATCAGACGCCGTTTTACGGCGAGTCCGGCGGACAGGTCGGCGACACCGGCGAACTGCGCGCGAAGGGCGCGCGTTTTCGCGTCGAGGCCACGCAAAAGAAACTCGGCGACATCATCGTGCATGAAGGCATGGTCGAGGAAGGCGAAATCGCCCTCGGGCAAACGCTGGAGCTCGCCGTCGATCACGCGCGTCGGCTGGCCACGCGCGCCAATCATTCGGCGACGCATATCCTGCACGAGGCGCTGCGCCAGGTGATCGGGGACCATGTTCAGCAGAAGGGCTCCCTGGTCACGCCGGATCGCCTGCGGTTCGATTTCACGCATCCCAAGCCGATGACCGAGGAAGAGCTGGCCGAGGTCGAGCGCCTTGGCAACGAGATCGTGCAGGGCAACGCGTCGGTCGAGACGCGCCTCATGGCGCAGGAGGAGGCGATCGCCACCGGCGCCCGCGCGCTGTTCGGCGAGAAATATGGCGATGAAGTCCGCGTCGTATCGATGGGGCGCGCCAAAACGCCCGGCGCGCGCGCCTTTTCGGTCGAACTGTGCGGCGGCACGCATGTCAGTCGAACCGGCGACATCGGACTGATCAGCATCGTCTCGGAAAGCGCCGTGGCCTCCGGCGTGCGCCGCATCGAGGCGCGAACGGCGGAGGGCGCGCGCGCCCAACTCGTCGCCCAATCCAAGGCCTTGCGCGAAATCGCCGCGCTGGTTCGCGCCCCGCTGGAGGAAACTCCCACCAGACTCGCGGCGCTGCTCGATGAGCGCAAACGTCTGGAGCGGGAACTCGCCGACGCCAAGCGCAAGCTCGCGATGGGCGGCGGAGGCGACGCGAGCCAGCCGATCATCGACGTGGGCGGGATAAAGCTATTCTCTCGCGCGGTCAGCGGAGTCGACGCGAAGGATCTCAAGGGCCTCGTCGACGAGGCCAAAAAACTGCTTGGCTCCGGCGTCGTCGCGATCGCCAACGCCTCCGCGGACGGCAAGGCTGGCGTCGTGGTCGGCGTCACCGACGACCTTACGGCCAAATTTAACGCCGTCGACTTCGTGCGCGTCGCCAGCGAAAGATTGGGTGGCAAGGGTGGCGGCGGACGGCCCGATCTCGCGCAGGCCGGCGGCCCCGACGCGCGAGCCATCGACGCCGCGCTGGCGGCGATAGAGGGGGCGCTGCGCGCCAAGGCCACCCAGTGAACGAAAAGGGAAAGGTGCGACAAAAGAGCGCCTGATCGAGAAAGCTGGCCGCGCCACCCGCGGGCGTCGTCATTATTGGATATAGTCAAAACGCGTCGCGGGGGCGGCGAGCGGGTCGCCGCGAGTTGACGGAGGGGCAATTGTATAAAAAAATTCTCACGCCGATCGACTTGAGCGAGCCGGCCATGACGCAAAAGGGGATCGCCGCGGCCATCGAGATCGCGAAGATCGCCAATGCGCAAATCCGACTCGTCTATGTTCAATCCCTGATGCCGCTGGCGTTCATGGAATATGCGCCGGCGGATTTCGATGAACGTCTGCGCGAGAGCACGGAGGGCGAACTCGCGAAGGCGGCGGAGCAAATCGACTATCCAAAGGAACTGGTGTCGACGGCGCTGCGTTTCGGCGCGGTTTATCCCGAGGTTCTCTCGGAAGCCGAGACTTGGGGCGCGGATTTGATCGTCGTGGGTTCGCACCGGCCGAGCATGTCGACCTATCTGCTCGGCTCCAACGCCAAGACCATCGTGCGTCACGCCAAATGCTCGGTGCTGGTGGCGCGCGACTGACGATTTTCGATTTCCTCCGAATGGAGCGAAAAGGATGCGCCCACCTATTGCGTTCGCGCTCGCCCTGCTGGCGATGGTCGCCGCCGCGCCGGCCGGTGCGCGATCGCTTATCGACAGCGGGCGGGTGATAGCCAAGGCCAATTGCGGCCGCTGCCACGCCATCGGATCGCGCGGCGAGAGCCCGAACCCGAAATCGCCGCCCTTCCGCGGCTTGGCTAAGAGATATCCGCTCGCGCATATGGAGGAGGCGTTAGCCGAAGGCATCGTCGTTGGGCATGAGGGCGAGGAAATGCCGCCATTCCAATTTTCGGCCCAGCAAATCGACGCGTTGCTCGCCTATCTCGCCTCGGTGCAGAGGAAATAACATTTACAAAATTCGCGCCATTTCCTCGAAGGCGAGTCTTGGACCGCGCGGGTAGAGCTTGGCGGGTTCGCCATAGCCGATGTTGAGCAGAAAATTCGACTTCACGCCGCCGCCGGGAAAGAACTCGGCGTCCACGGCGCTTTTTTCGAACCCGCTCATCGGCCCCGTATCGAGCCCAAGCGCCCGCAAGAGCGAGAATGAGATAAGCGGCTTGCAGCGTGGCGTTGCGGAACGCCGTTTCCTCGATCAATGGGGGATTGCCGACGAACCAGGAGCGCGCGTCGGCCGCCGGAAACAGGCGCGGCAAATGTTCGTGGAAGGCAAGATCATAGGCAAGAATCGCGGTCGCCGGCGCCGCCATTGTCTTTTCGAGATTGCCGGGCGCGAGCGCGGGCGCGAGCCGCGCCTTGGCCTCCGGCGAACGCACGAAAACGATGCGCAGCGGCGAGCAATTGGCGCTGGTGGGCCCCCATTTGGCAATGTCCACCGCCTCGCGCAGCAGCGCGTCGGGAACCTCCTTGTCGCGCCAGCCGTTGTGCGTGCGCGCCTCGGTAAAGAGCTGGGCAAGCGCCTCCCTCGGCAGCGGATTGTTCGCGCACATGCTTTCCCCCTTTGACGCGCTTCTAAATATCGCGTCCCTCGACATCGAGCCGCAGGCGCTCCTCGATTTTCTGAATCGCTTCCTGTTTCGGATCGAGCGCCAGCGCGCGCCTGTAAGCGTTGAGCGCGGCCTTCTTATCGCCCGCTTCCTCGCACAGCGCGCCAAGCAGCGCCAGCGCGTCGAAGCGCCTCGGCTCCAGTCGCAGCGCGGCTTCGAGATCCTCGCGCGCTCCGGTCGCGTCGCCGCGCGCGGCCCTTGCGCGGGCGCGGCGCACAAAACCTTCGGACCAGCGAGGGTCCAGCGCGATCACATTGTCGAGCAAGGCTTGCGCCGCCAGTTGAGCGCCGCCAAGCTCGGCCGCCGTCGCGCGATCGGCAAGCAAAGCGACCGTCTCGGAAGAGGCGCTGGCGAAGAGGCGGCGGATTTTGGCGCCAATGGCCAACGCCTCGGGCTCGTCGCCGGCATTTTTGAGCCGTGCGAGCAAATCATCCAAGGCCGCCGCGCGCGCTTCCTCGGGCGACTTAGGAGTTGGCCGCGCGGCGGGTTTTGGGGCCATCGGCGCGATCTCGTCATCGTCACCGCCAGACTTCTGGGATCCGCGCGGCTGAAACACCCTCGCGCCGGGCGGCATCGGAATGCGGCCGACACCCGGAATTTCGATATAATTTTCGCCGCCGTCCTGTTGCGCAATAATGGGCGGATCCTCGGTCGACGCGGCCGCGACCGGCCCGCAAGCCGTTGATATTGCGGCGGCCGCGAAGAGCATCCTTGGCGAAACCTTGTGCATGGCTCGAAGTGTAGCTCTCGATCGCGCGCCCTTGCAAGCGAAGGCGAAGAAATTACGCGCCGCAGACGGGATGATCGCATTTGCGCGCATTGGCGACGATCCGTTGCAGCGCCGTCTTGCCCGGCCAGCCCAGAAGCCCGACGCCGGCGATGGCGAAGGATGGGGTCATCTCCATTCCAAGGCTCGCCGCGAGCTTCGCCTGCCGAGTTAGCACGGCCGTCACCGCGGGGCTGTCGCCGCTTTCCTCGACTTTTTTCGGGTCGAGACCCATCTCGCGCACGACGGCGAGCGCCGAGGCGCCGTCGCCTTGGCCGCGTCTTCCGAACATTCTGGCGTGAAACTCACTGGCGACGCGCGGCCCATGCAGCCGCAACACCGCCTGTTGCACCTTGGCCGCCTGCACCGAGCCGATCGACAAAATGGCGTTGTTGATCAGGCCGAGGCGAAGATTTTTGTCTTCGCCGACCATCTCCTCCAGATCGCGGGCCGCCTTGCGGCAGAAGCCGCAGTTATAGTCGAAGAACTCGTAGAGAACGACATCGCCCGCCTTGGCCCCGGTCCAGACGATGCCGGGCAGCGTCGCGGGGTCAAGTTCGGCGGGGATGCGGAAATTTCTTATGGCCGCGCCGTCGTCGCCTCGAAGCGAAAACTCCTGCTCCTCCTGCCCGCGCGCCGCGCCCGCGATCAAGGGGAGGGCGCCGATCAGCGAAAGCGCCTGTCTTCTGGTACTCACGAGCTTCTCCGGCTATTTCTCTTCGCTATGTTCCTCGAGCTCCAGCCACATCGCGTTGAGGATCGCGAAGGCGCAAGCGAGGCCGAGCCCCAGAATCCAGGCAAAATACCACATCAACGCGCTCCTTCGGTTCAGTAATGATAGTCGTCGCCGCGCTCGATCCCGGCCTCGGTGACCGGGCCGCGCAAAACATGGAACACCCAGCTCGTGTAGCCGAGCACGATCGGGAGAAAGAACAGGGTCGCTACAAGCATGAGCGACAAGGTTGTCGGGCTGGACGAAGCGTCCCAGACCGTCAGGCTATGATCGGGATGGCTCGACGACGGCAGCAGAAACGGGAACAGGCTGAAGCCCGCGGTCGCGATCACTCCGGCGACCGCCACGCTGCTCGAAATGAGCGCGAGTCTCGCCGCGCCCGCGGCGAGCGCGATGGCCGCCGCGAGAGCGCCCAAATAGGCGAAAATCGGCGCCGCGAGGCTTGGCGGCGCGTGGCGGAAGGTGTTGAGCCACCCGCCGGCTTCCTTGGTCACGCTTTTCCAGAGCGGATTGGACGGGCCCGCCGGGTCGATGGCTCCCCGCACGACGAAGCCATCCATCCTCAGAGCGACCCAGGCGCCGGCGATCGACAACAGCAGCACGAGGATGAGCGCCGCGACGGCGCCAAACCACGCCGCGCGCCGCGCGACCTCGCCCTCGCTTTTCGACGCCAGGAAGCACGCGCCCTGCATCGTCAGCATCGCCATGCTCACCGCGCCGCACAGCAAGGCGAAGGGATTGAGAAGGCCGAGCAGGTCGCCCTCATATTCGAGCCGCAAGCTATTGTCGAAATGGAACGGCGTTCCCAGGAAAAGATTGCCGAAGGCGACGCCGAACACCAGGGACGGGACGATCGCGGAAATAAAAAACACGATGTCCCAACCTCTCCGCCACGCGGGGGAGTTGATCTTGCCGCGAAAGGTCAGCGCGACCGGGCGCAAGATCAGGCCCATGAGAACCAGCATCATCGCGAGATAAAAGCCCGAGAAGGACGCCGCGTAGAGCAGCGGCCAGGCGGCGAAAATCGCGCCGCCGCCAAGAATGAACCAGACCTGATTGCCTTCCCAGACGGGTCCGATCACGTTGAGCAGCACGCGGCGCTGGCTTTCCGACCGGGGAACGAATGGATAGAGCATGGCGACGCCAAGATCGAAGCCGTCCATGATGGCGAAGCCGATAAGCAGCACGCCAAGCAGCGCCCACCAAATGATGCGCAGGGTACCGTAGTCGAACAGCATGGCGATGCTTCCTTCAGTCGGCCGCCGCCTGGACGGGTTGCTTCAACGAACCGTCATGCTCGGCGCTGGGACCGATACGGACATATTTGACGATCAGCGCGAGATCGATGAGCGCCAACACGCTATAGAACAACACGAAGCCCAGCAGGCTGAACAACACATTGCTCGCCGGAACCTTCGACACGCCGAGGAAGGTCGGCAGCACGCCGTCGATAATCCAGGGCTGCCGGCCATATTCCGCGACGATCCAGCCGAGTTCCGCCGCGATCCAGGGCAGCGGCAGACTATACATCGCAAGTTTGCGGAACCAGGGCTGTATTTGGCCGCGCCTGCTCACCAGATAGAAATAGGCGCCGAACAACGCGATAAAGTAAAACCCCAGCGCCACCATGATCCGGAAGGCCCAAAACAGCACGGGAACGTCGGGGATTGTCGACAGCGCGGCATCGTGAATTTGCGCGTCCGTCGCGTTTTCGATGTCGGGCCGGATGCGTTTCAAAAGGAATGCATAGCCAAGGTTGCTTATCGAGGCTTCGAGCTCGGCGGGAAGTTCGGCGGTGGGTCCTCCACCCTCTTTCTCGAGCCAGGCGTAGGCGGGCAGACCGTCGCGTATCCGTTGTTCGGCGTTCGCCACTAGAGGCTTGATGCCCTCAACCGGCGTGTCGAGCGAACGCGTCGCGATCAGTCCGAGCACCCAGGGAATTTTCACGCCGTATTTCGTCGTCTCGTTAGCGACATCCGGCAGGCCGAACAGCGTGAAGGAGGCGGGCGCCGGCTCCGTCTCCCACATGGCCTCGATCGCGGCGATTTTCATCTTCTGGTTCAAGCCAGTGGTGTAGCCGCTCTCGTCGCCAAGCACCACGACAGAGAGCGCCGAGGCCAGTCCAAAACTCGCCGCCACCGTGACGGATCGCCGCGCGACGCCGACATGGCGCCCGCGCAGCATGTAATAGGCGCCGATGGACATTACGAACATCGCGCCAGTCACATAGCCAGCGCTCACCGTGTGGACAAATTTCGACTGCGCGACCGGATTGAACAGAACCTCGGAGAAGGAGGTGAGCTCCATGCGCATCGTTTGCGGGTTGAATCGAGCGCCGACCGGATTCAACATCCAGCTGTTGGCGACCAGAATCCACAGCGCCGAGAAATTGCTGCCCAGAGCGACAAGCCAAGTCACCGTGAGATGTTGAACCTTGCTCAGCCTCTTCCAGCCGAAGAAGAACAAGCCGACGAATGTCGCTTCCAGAAAGAAGGCCATCAACCCTTCGATCGCCAATGGAACGCCGAAAATATCGCCGACATAATAGGAGTAATGCGCCCAGTTCGTGCCGAACTGGAACTCCATGGTCACGCCGGTGGCGACGCCCATCGCGAAATTTATGCCGAACAATGTTCCCCAAAACTTCGTCGCGTCGCGCCAGACGACGCGGCCCGTCATCACATAGACGCTCTCCATGATGGCGAGCAGCAGCGAAAGGCCGAGTGTGAGCGGCACGAACAGAAAGTGATAAAGCGCCGTCAATGCGAACTGAAGTCGCGACAACGTGGCCACATCGATATCGAGCATCGCCTTCTCCTGTCGGCTGTCAGTCTCTCGATTCCCCGCGGCTATCCGTAAGAAAGCCGGCCATCTCGGACGCCGTAACGACTGGCGCCCGAGATCCACTGAAAAACAGCAAATAAATGAGCGTTAGCGCCACGGCCTTGAAGGCGAGCGCCGCCGCTATTTCTCGCGATAGCGATCTCTTGATCACGCGCCCGCCTCTTAGCTTTCCACCGTCCGTTATAGCGCGCGAAGCCGATTGACGACAGGCCTCGCGCGAATCGATCCTAGTTCATTCTTCACCCAAATCTCGACGATGCAAGACGCTTCGTCATTCGAACGCCGTTTGACTGGAAGTCACCATTCGCGCGAAGGCGGCGTTCGGAAGATAGCAAAGCGGATTGCTTGCGACGGGAGCTTCGCGGCAATGGATGTGGCTGGTCGTCCACACATAGCCGGCGGACTTCATGCATCCGACGATGTGCTTGAAGATCAGTCCTTCCGAGTCGTCGCGCCGCTTGTCCGGATGCGCGCCTTCGCCTTCCAATTCGCAGAGCGAAGTCCGTGCCTGTTGAGCTTTGAAGAAGGACGTGCTGGAGCCGGTGACCGCGATTTCCCCGCCCGCGACCATCAATAGTCCTCCAACCAGCATGACCCCCGCTTGGAACCAATCCTCGCAGAACTTTATGTCGATGAAATAAAGACCGCCGGCCGCCGTCAAAATGCTGCCGACGAACACCAAGACGAGAATCATGGCTCTCTCCATCCATTGTCCGTTTGACGCGGTCTCGGATTCCGCGCGCAATGAGTTCGAGCGGCGAGACCGGTTCGTCGCGGGTTCGGCTTTTCGGCCTCGACGCGTTTCGCATGCGTGACATCGAAGCTTGATCCGCGATTGACCGCTCTTTCATGCATCGTCGTTTAAAATCCGTCCGCGACTTAGTCCCGCTTGCCCTCGATGAGAGCCTTAAGAGCATTCACATTCGTCACGGAGACGGCGCCGCGCGATAGCCTCACCCAGCCGGACCGCTCGAACGTGTTGAGCGCGCGACCGATCACCTCGCGCGCCGTGCCGAGATCGGCCGCCAGCGCTTGCTGCGTGGTCGCGATTTGACGATGCGCGTCCATCAACTCCAGCAGCCGTTCGGCCAGCCGAACGTCGACTCTCGTGCAGACCAATTCCTCGATTTTCGACATGAGCGTCATGATGCGACGGCTATATCCGTCGAACACCAGGCTTCTAAAGCCGCTCGATTGATTCATCAGCTCCTTGAACGGGCCCGCCCGCAGAACATAGGCTACAACGTCGGTTTCCGCGATCGCTTCGGCGGCGTATGATTCCGTCGCCAGAAGAGAAGCGATCGTCAATATGCAGGTCTCGTTCGCGCTGACGCGATAGAGAACGATTTCGCGACCGCTCTCGGTGACCCGCTGCACCCTTATCGAGCCGGACGCGATGAGTGGAAATTGCACGCAGGGATCGCCGGGGCGAAAGACCATTTTTCCCTGTGGCAGAGTCACGCGCGTCGCCATCCGTCGAAGCACGGATTTCGTCTCATCATCGAGTTCTCTCAACGATGGAAGCTCGTCAATCCAATTGGAGGACATGACCTCTGTCCGTGGTTGCTACGGCCAAGCGGGTCAGCCGCTTATTTTCCGTCCGGCGTGTCGAGACCAAACCATTTGTCCTTGACCTGCTCGTAATGGATCGTCGGATCATATTCCACCACGTTAAGATTTAAGGCGCGCGGCGTCAGGCGGCCGACCGCCGCGAGCGCGGCGAAGGACGCGACGATGCGATCACGTTGCGCGACGACAAGATTGACCCGCGCGCTCAGCAGCGCCTGTTGCGCGTTGAGAATGTCCAGCGTTGTGCGCTGTCCGACCTTCGCCTCCTCGCGCACATCCGCCAGCGATTTCTCCGAAGCCGTCACCTCCGCCTGGCCGGAGACGAGCGCCGCCTTCGCCGCTTGCAATCGCGCATATGCGAAAACGACGCTCCTGCGCGCGTTGTCCCGCTGCGCGTCGGCGCCCAATCGCGCTTGAGTCAACTGCTCCTTGGCCTTGCGGACTGATGCATACTCCGAGCCGCCCTGATACAGAGGCACGTTCAGCGTCGCCGTCGCCAGAGCCGAAAACTGTCTCGTTCCCGTCCAGCCCAAGAACGAATCCCCTTGCGGCGAAACCTGCGCGCCCAGCGCCAATGTCGGCGACAGAGCGCTTTCCGCCAGCTTTACCGCATGCTCCGCGGCGTCGACCTGATGCAGCGCCGCCACCACCGCGGGATGCTCGATGATCGCCAGGGAAACCGCCTCTTCGATCGATCTGGGCAACAGCTTTTCCACCGTGCCCGCGGGCTCCAGCCGGTTGGGTTCAACACCCACGATCTGACGATACGTGGCAGCGCTCATTTGCAGAACCGCCTGCGCGTCAGAGAACTCCGAACGCCCGCGCGCCAAGGCGGCCTCCGCCTGCGCGACATCCGCGGCGGTCACCTCGCCGAACTGGTAACGCACGCGCGTATGCCTGAGTTGTTCCTCCAATACACCGTTGTTGTTCTTGCGCAGAGCAAGGATCGCCGTGTCGCGCAACACGTCCATATAGGCGTTGACGCCGTTTTGCAGGATGGACTGCTCGCTGGCGCCAAGGTTCGCCCGCGCCGCGAACACGCCTGACTGCGCCTGGCGGACGGCGTTTTGCGTGCGACCGCCGTCGAAAATGGTCTGCGAAACGGAAAGCGCCGCGCTGCGCGGGTAGCCCACATATTCGTCGGCGAAATAGGCGCGTTGGCCGGTCGCGCCGCGGCCAGAGGGAATCTTGACAGTTGAAAACTCCGGCCCGATGGAAGCGGCGACGCCCGCCTTCGGCCGCATTCCCGCGAGCGCGCTCGTCGTGTCCTCGTCCCGCGCCCGGACGCTGGAGCGTTGTTGATTGATCTCGGGATTGCCGGAATAGGCTCTTGCCAAGGCGGAATTCAAGGTTTCGGCGAAAGCGCCCTGGCCCGGAAATCCAATGAACGACACAATTAATGCGGCGGCGCGCAAACCCGATGGAAAGATGCGCGGGCGCCCTCCGGCGCGACGCGTGGGGCGCGACGTCGCAAACCAATACGTCATCGAACGCCAACGTCTCAATGGATCATTTCCCGCCTATATCACGTTGGCGCTCTCAAATCGCGCCGACAACCCGCGAAAGCCGCTCCGCGACTTCCTCGGCGATTTCCGCGAGCGCGGGATTTCCGATTCCGCGCATCGCCACGCGAGGATCGATGGCCGCGACGTCCACCTCGTCGCCGTCCTTCTCCTGCACGACGACGTTGCAAGGCAGCATCACGCCGATCTTATCCTCGAGGCCAAGCGCCTTGTGGGCGAAACCCGGATTGCAGGCGCCGAGAATTCGATAGCGTTTCATCTCGACGCCAAGTTTCTGCTTCAGCGTGTTCGCCACGTCGATTTCGCTGAGGACGCCAAAGCCTTCAGCCTTCAATTTCTCTATCACTCGCGATACAACGGCGTCGAAGTCGCCATTTGTCGTCTTTGTGATGCAGTAGCTCATGGTGGGCGTCCTCCTCGAAGTCGCGGTCAGGCGTTCGTGCCAGAGCGCAAACGGACGATTCCGAGCGCTTTCATGATGACACGCTCATACACCGGCTCGCAATGCCCCTTGCGAACCTTGCGCATGAAATACTTCTCATAGGCCACTTTCGCCAGATGCACCCAATAGCCTTGGGCTGACCAGTTGATGTTGCGCGGCGGGATTTGTGGCTGGGCGACAAAGATGATGCCGTTATCGCCAAAATCCGCGAGACAGACCGCGTTCCAAGTACCTTCGTGCGTGGCTTCCTTGCCGGCGATCAAATCGCGGATGTTATGCGCGGCCGCCGTGCACATGGATTCGATCATGTAGCCGGTCTTGGGCATGCCCACCGGCACCGGCGTCGGCTCGAACGGCGGAAGCGCGACGCAGACGCCGACCGCGAAGATGTTGGGGAATTTCGCATTCCGCTGTTTCCTGTCGACGGCCACGAAGCCGCGCGGATTGGTCAGGCCCTCGATCCATTTGCCGTCCTCGCCCTTAAGGCAATCGACGCCGCGGAAGGCGGGGAGGAACATCGTGAATTTCGACGCGATCTTATGCGTTTTCTTTTGCGATCCGTCCTCGTTGAATTCCGTCGCCTCGACCGAATCGGCGTTGATGCGGTCGACCTTCGCGTTTGTCACCCATTTAATGTCGCGATCGCGCAGCACGGACTCCAGCATGCCCTTGGTGTCGCCCACGCCGCCTAGCCCGAGGTGGCCGATATAGGGTTCGGAAGTCACGAATGTGATCGGCACGCGGTCGCGAATCTTGCGCTTGCGCAGATCCGCGACCGCCGTCAGCGCGTATTCATAGGCGGGACCGAAGCATGACGCGCCCTGCACCGCGCCAATGACCATCGGGCCCGGGTTCTTGCAGAATTCTTCCCAAGCTTCTCCGGCGATGCCCGCGTGTTCGACGTGACAGACGGATTGCGTATGGGCCTTTGGCCCCAATCCCTCGACTTCATCGAAGGCGAGATGCGGGCCCGTCGCGATGACGAGATAGTCGTACGACAGCGTCGAACCGTCGTTCAGTTCGACCGCGTTTTGTTCCGGCTTCACACGCTTCGCGCCAACGGAAGTGAAGCCGATCTTGAGCTTTTTGAATATTTCCGGAAGGCTCACCTTCACGTCGCCTGGCTTGCGCCAATTGACGGCGACCCAGGGGTTCGAGGGCACGAACTGAAAATAGTCCGTTTGCGAGACAACGGTGATCTCGGCTCTCTTGCCGAGCAACTCCTTCAGCTCGAACGCCATCGGCACGCCGCCGATTCCCGCGCCCAGCACTACGATCTTGGTCATGACGTTTCTCTCTCTTTTGCGCGGGTTTCATGACGCAAGGCGCCGGTCCGCGGCGTTTTGGTTAGGCTGCGAAACTAGAGCATCACTTGAGCGGGCAGGTGCGCACACCAAGAAGGCTGTATAGCGGACAGTTTCCGATCAAGGCCGTCAGCAGGGGAACGACACCGATCCAGCCCACCCAATTCCAGCCAGTGTCCGGCAAGCCCAGCTTGAGCGCATAGGCCAACAGCACGAGGCCGAGGACGATACGTAACGCGCGATCGATGTTTCCGACATTTCTAACCATTGCATCCTCCATGTGAACGACGGTGACGCGCGAGGCGCCGACAGTGAAGATCCTGGCGCTTAAAACGCGGCGCCGGATTTTGCTCCAAGTTTTTTCAAAACCAGCGCGAGCGGACAAAATCCGGTGAAAGCGGCCTGGAAGAGATTGAGCCCGACAAAGCCGGCGAGCAGCAGCCACCACGGACTCAGGATGAACGAGAGCGCCAGGCTCGCGAGAATCATCGCGCCCGCGAAAGCCATAACGATGCGATCAATGCTCATGCGGCGTATCCTTTCCTTTTCGAGAAGTGAACGAACACGCGGCCTTCTCTCCCGCTGGGCGTCGACCTTTTTTCCCCTTCGGGGCGCAGTCCTCGGCGCAGTAGAGCTCATAAAGAAGGCCGATCATTCGCGACACATGCGGGTCCGCCAAGGAATAGAAGATCGCTTGCGATTGCCGCCGGGTCTTGACCAACTCGTCCTCGCGCAGCCGCGCGAGATGTTGCGACAGCGAGGATTGCGGAAGGCCGACGGCCTGCCGGAGCGCCGTTACCGACGCCTCTCCTTGATGCAGTTCGCACAGGATCATCAGCCGATGACGATTGGCCAAGGCTTTAAGAAAGCCTTCCGCCTGCTCGGCCTTGGGAGCTAGTCGCTGTAAATTCATACTTGCTAATTAATATATATCGCATATATGTGTCAAGGCCGTTCCACGGGAGAATCGAAGGCAATGCGTTTTTCGCTTCAATTGCGTGTCTGCGTCGCCGCTTTCGCGGCGCTGGTCGCCCTTGCTCCAAGCCGATCGAGAGCGGCGGAGATCACCGTGCATGTCGCGCCGATCGACGATCTCAAGGCCGTGATCGCCACGGTCGAACCCGTTCATCAGCTCATCGCCCGCGCGCGCATTGGCGGCACCGTCACGGAACTTAAGATCAAGGAGGGAGACGTCGTGACGGCCGGCGCCGAGATCGCGTCCGTGGCCGATCAAAAGCTATTCTTGCAGATGCAGGCGCTCGATCAACGCATTCGCTCGCAGCAGGCGCAGCGCGACAAGGCGAAGGCCGATTTCGATCGCGCGCGGGATTTGCTGGAGCGCGGCGTGACGACAAAGGTGATTTTCGACCAGGCGAAAACCATGCTCGATGTCGCCGAGCGCAACTACGCGGCGATGAAATCCGACCGCGGCGTGATCGAACAACAGGCGACGGAGGGCGCCGTTCTGGCGCCGGGACCGGGTCGCGTTCTGTCCATCCCCGTCTCCATTGGCCGGGTCGTGATGCCGGGCGAGACGATCGCGACGATCGCGCAGGATCGTTACATTCTTCGCATGCAACTGCCGGAGCGGCATGCGCGGTTCATGCGCGCGGGAGATCGCGTCCAGATCGGCGAACGCGGGTCGCGCGATGAGACGAGCGCCGCGCGCAAGGAGGGGGTCGTGCGGATTGTTTATCCGGAAATACAGGGCGGGCGCGTGATCGCCGACGTCGATGTCGAAGGGCTTGGCGATTATTTTGTCGGAGAGCGCGCGCGCGTCTATATCACCACCGGACGCCGCGAGACGATCCTCGCGCCGCGCGAGGCCGTGTATCGGCGCGCCGGGGTTGATTTCATCCGCCTGAAATCGGGCGCCGAGATCGTGGTGCAAACGGGGGAACAACGCGCGGAAGGCGTCGAAATTCTCTCTGGCCTGGTTGACGGCGACGTTGTGGTGACGCCATGAAGCTTGGCGTTTCCGGCGCTCTCACGCGCGCCTTCATCGCGTCGCCGCTGACGCCGTTGCTGTTGCTGGCCGCCTTGCTCGTTGGCCTGATCGCCCTGCAAGCGCTGCCGCGCGAGGAGGAGCCGCAGATTTCCGTTCCGATGGTCGACATTCTCGTGTCGACGAACGGCTATAAGGCCGAGGACGCCATCGAACTCGTGACGCGGCCGCTGGAAGACATCATCAAGGGCATCAACGGGGTCGAGCATGTCTATTCGCAAACGCAGGACGACAACGTCGTCGTGACGGCGCGCTTCTTCGTCGGCACCCAGCAGGACAACGCGGTGCTGCGCGTTCACGACAAGATTAGAGCCAATATCACCGGCCTCCCCAAGGGCATTCGCGAGCCGCTGATCATTGGGCGCGGCATCGACGACGTGGCGATCGTCGTGCTCACGCTGGCGGCCAAGCCCGAACGCGCGGCGCTTTGGACCGACAACGGCCTATATCAAGTCGCCGAGGAGCTTCAGCACGAGCTGACCAAGGTCGATAATGTCGGCGGCAGCTATATCGTCGGCGGCGCTCCCAATCAGATCAGGGTCGAACCCGATCCCGCGCGCCTGTCGCTTTACGGCATTACGCTGAACCAGCTCATCGATAAGCTGACCAACGCCAATCGCTCCTTCCTCGTGGGCGCGTTTCGCGAGAACGATCGTTCGCTGCCGGTCGTGGCGGGGCAGACACTGCAAGGAGTTCCAGACATCGGCCTGTTGCTGCTCACCTCGCGCGATGGGCGTCCGGTCTATGTGAAGGACGTGGCCGATGTCGTGGTCGGCGCCGCGGAGCCAGAGCATCACGGCTGGACGATGACGCGCGACGCGAAGGGCGCGTTGGAAAAGCGGCCGGCGGTGAGCATCGCCATAGCCAAGCGCAGGGGCGCCAACGCCGTCGTGATGGCGGCCGAAATCCTGAGCCGGCTCGAAACGGCCAAGGGCCGCATCGTTCCAGACGATCTCGAAATCTCGGTCGCGCGCAATTACGGCGAGACCGCGACCGAGAAAGCGAACGAGCTGCTGTTTCATCTCGCGCTCGCCACTCTCTCGATCGTCGCTCTCATCGTGTTGATGGTCGGCTGGCGCGAAGGCGTCGTCGTCTTCGTCATCATCCCGACGACCATTCTGCTGACGATGTTCGCCTCTTGGATGATGGGCTATACGATCAACCGCGTCAGCCTGTTCGCGCTGATTTTCTCGATCGGCATTCTCGTCGACGACGCCATCGTCGTCGTTGAAAACATCGTTCGTCACTGGCAAATGCGCGGCGATCGCGGGCTGACCGAGACCGCGATCGAGGCGGTCGCCGAGGTCGGCAATCCGACCATCGTCGCGACGCTCACCATCGTGGTCGCTCTGCTGCCGATGCTGTTCGTCTCCGGTTTGATGGGGCCCTATATGAGCCCCATTCCCGCCAACGCCTCCCTGGCGATGGTGTTTTCCTTCTTCGTCGCCATGACGATCACGCCGTGGCTGTTGCTCAAGATCGCCCGCGGCCGTTTCGAGGGCGAGGGCGCCCACGCGAGCGCTGAGCATGACATTGGCGCGATGGGCCGCTTTTATTCCGGCGTCGCGTCGAAGTTGCTCGCAGGGCGCGAGGGATCGAAGCGATTCCTGCTCATCGTCGGGCTCGCGACGCTGGCCTCCTGCATGCTGTTCGCGACGAAGAGCGTGCGCGTGAAACTGCTGCCCTTCGACAATAAATCGGAAATCGCCGTCGTGGCGGATCTGCCGCGCGGCGCTTCGCTCGAGGAGACCGATCGGCTGCTGAGCGATGCGGCCGAGCGACTGAAGGATCTGCCCGAACTCGTGTCGATCCAGGCCTATGCGGGAACCGCCGGCGCCGTTCAATTTCAACGGCCTCGTGCGGCATTACTATTTGCGCAGCGCGTCGGAAATGGGCGATCTGTCGATCAATCTTCTGCCCAAGGACGAGCGCAAACGCGCCAGCCACGCGATCGCGCTCGACATCCGCAAGCGACTGGATGGCTTGCGAAAGCCGGAGCATACGGCGATCAAGGTTGTCGAGGTGCCGCCGGGGCCGCCCGTGCTCTCGACATTGCTCGCCGAGATCTATGGGCCGGGCGCCGACGCTCGCCGCGCGATCGCGACCAAGGTGAGACAAGCTTTTTCCTCGGTCGATTTCGTCGTCGACACCGACGACAGTTTTGGCGTGCGGGGCGAGCGTTTGCGTTTTTCGATCGATCAGCAGGCGCTCGAATATCACGGCGTCGAGGAACAGGCGGTCTACGATACGATCGCCGCGCTGGTCGGCGGCGTGAAGATCGGCTTTTCGCAGCGCGGCGGCGGCGCCAAGCCGATCGACATCACCGTGGCGTTGCCGCGCTCCGCCATGGCGCCGGGCGAGCGCATCCTTTCGACGCCATTGCCCGCGGGCGGCACGGCGCGGCAAGGCGCGAATGTCGAGCTTGGCAACGTCGTCAAAGTCTCGCGCGAACTCAGCTCTTTTCCGATCTTTCGTCATAACGGCCGCTTTGCCGAGATGGTCAGCGGCGATGTAGCCGGACAATTCGAGGCGCCGATCTACGGCATGTTCGCGGTCGAGGACGCCATAGCAAAACAGGACTGGGGATCGGCCGGTCCGCCGACGATCAAATACCACGGTCAGCCGCTCGACGACTCCAAGCCGACGCTGCTGTGGGACGGCGAATGGGAAGTCACCTATGTCACTTTCCGCGACATGGGCGCCGCCTTCATTGTGGCGCTGCTCGGGATTTATCTTCTGGTCGTCGCGCAATTCGGCTCGTTCAAATTGCCGCTGGTGATTCTCGCGCCCGTGCCCTTGACATTGATCGGCATCATGCTGGGGCATCTTTTGTTCAACGCCGCCTTCACGGCGACGTCCATGATCGGTTTCATCGCGCTCGCCGGCATTGTCGTGCGCAATTCGATCCTGCTCGTCGACTTCATCCGCCATTTGCGCGCGAATGGATTGCCGCTGCGCGCCGCCTTAGTCGAAGCCGGCGCCGTGCGTTTCAAGCCGATCTTCCTGACGGCGGCGGCCGCGATGATCGGCGCGGCGTTCATTCTCACCGATCCGATCTTTCAAGGGCTGGCGATCTCGCTGGTGTTTGGCCTCGCCTCTTCCACGGCGCTGACCTTGCTGGTGATTCCGGCGATTTATGTCGTGCTGCGCGACGACGAGGAGACGCCTAAGGCGCAAAACAAGGAGAAGAATAGATGGTTCAAGATTGGCCGGAACTGACGAAGGCGCTGACCGCCGACGTGCGTCAGCTTCGCGTTGGCGCGCCGGATGTGATGAAGGCCTTCGGCGCGATGGCGATGGCGGCGGGCGCGGCGAAAGCGCTCGACGCCAAAACCAAGGAGCTGATCGCGCTCGCGATCGGCGTTTCCACGCGCTGCGACGATTGCATCGCCTTTCACGCCAAGGCCGCCGTCGATCACGGCGCGACGCGCGAGGAGGTGATGGAGGCGTTGGGCATGGCGATCTACATGGGCGCCGGCCCTTCCGCGATGTATGCGAGCCATGCGCTCGCGGCGTTCAATCAGTTTTCCGCCGAGAAGGCGGGCTGAGTAAAGAAATCCTGAAAGGAGCGAGAAATGTCCTTGAGCAGTCTTCTATCCCGGTTGAGCGGCGGAGGCGTCCCGACCATCGATCACGACGCCTTCGCGCAGGCGGTCGCCTCGAAATCACGCGCCATCGTCGATGTCCGCGAGCCGCACGAATATGCGGCGGGCCATGTTCCCGGCGCGATTAATCTTCCGCTCTCGCGTTTTTCGCCAGGGAAGTTGCCGAGCGGAAAACCGATCGTGCTGGTGTGCCAGGCTGGCGGGCGCTCCGCCAAGGCTTTGCAACAGGCGCTTGGCGCGGGCGTTAAGGACATTTGCCACTATGCTCCGGGCACGGGCGGGTGGAAAAGTCGCGGCGGCTCCGTTGTCGGTTAAGTCGATCCGCTTTCGAGCGGCGAGGCGCGAATGAACGCGCTCGCCGTGCTCGCCGGCGTGGCGATCGGCCTCGTGCAGGGGCTGATCGGCGGCGGCGGCTCCGTTCTCGGCGCGCCCGCGCTGATTTACGTGGTCGGCGTCGCCGACCCGCATATCGCCATTGGCACGAGCGCGCTGGCCGTGGCGATTTCCGCGCTTGCCAGTCTGCGGGCCTATGTGCGCTCCGGCTACGTCAAATGGCGTTGCGGCGTGACGTTCACACTGGCCGGCGTTGTCGGCGCGGCGGCGGGATCGTCGCTCGGCAAGAGTTTTCCAGGCGACAGGTTGATTAGCCTGTTCGGTCTTCTGATGATCGCCGTCGCGCTGGCGATGGCGATTGGCCGTCCAATCGGCGGCAATGCGAGCGTGCGACTCGAGGCGAAATCCGCCACGCGGCTGGCGCCATGGCTGGTGCTCAATGGCGTCGGCGTCGGTTTCATGTCGGGTTTTTTTGGGATAGGCGGCGGCTTTTTGGCCGTTCCCGGCCTGCTGATGGCGACGGACATGCCGCTGGTCTTCGCGATCGGCACGTCGCTGATTTCGGTCGCGGCGTTTGGCATGGCGACGGCGCTCAATTACGCGGTCTCCGGCCTCGTCGACTGGGGCGTGGCGGCGCTTTTTTTATCGGGCGGCGTCATCGGCGGCATGGCGGGAACGCGGCTCGCCCGCGCCCTCTCGTCGCAACGCCACGCATTGTCTCAAATTTTCGCGGTCATCGTCGCCCTGGTCGGCGCGTTTCTGGTCTTTAAGGCGAAAACTTAACCGCGGGCCGCTTTGTGCATTCGGCCGGCCCTCACTATATAGTGGTCAGCGCGGGCCGCGCCCGCCAAACCCAGGGTTGAGAAATGTCATCGTCAAAGGCGCCAATGCGCCGATTCATAACGATTTTCGCGCTCGTCGGACTGATCGCCTGCGTCCCCGGATTGGCCGAGGCCAAGATGGGCGACCTGTTCCGCGGGGGCGCCGGAAGTCGCGGCTCCCGCACCTTTTCGGCCCCGCCGCCGACCAACACGGCGCCGAGCGCGGCCGCGCCGATCCAGCGCACGATCACGCCGACGCCCGGCGCGCAGCAACCCGGATTCAACCCGGGCTTGCAGCGGCCGGGCTTTGGCCGAGGCTTGATGGGCGGCTTCGCGGGAGGGCTTTTGGGCGCCGGACTGTTTGGTCTTTTGACCGGCAACGGCTTTTTCGGCGGCATCGGCGGCTTCTTCTCCATCATCGGATTCTTGTTGCAGATCGCGCTGTTAGCCGTGCTCGCGCGCTTCGCCTTCAATTGGTGGCAGACCCGCAACCTTGCTCCCGCCGGCGCCGGGCCACGCCCGACCATGGCCGCATTCACCGGCGGCGCCGGCTTTGGCGCGGGCGCCGCGCCGCAACGGCCGAAACCCTTGCCTTTACAATTGTCCGCCGCGGATTTTCCGGCCTTTGAGCGCCTGCTCGGCGAGACGCAAGAGGCCTATGGCCGCGAGGATTCGGTTGCGCTGGGCCGGCTCGTGACGCCAGAAATGGCCAATTATTTCAACGAGGAACTGGCCCAGCGGCGGCGCCAGGGCGTCGTCAACCGTATCTCCGGCGTGAAGCTTTTGCAGGGCGACCTCGCCGAAGCATGGGGGGAAGGGCGAGACGAATACGCCACTGTCGCGATGCGTTTCGCGCTGATCGACGTGACGCAGGACCGCGCCACCAGCCGGGTTGTTTCGGGCGATCCGACGCAACCCACGCAATCGACGGAAGTTTGGACCTTCCGACGCCCGGCGGGTTCCGGGCCCGACGCCTGGAGACTTTCGGCGATCCAGCCGGCGGCCTGAGCGCCCCCGCGGGGCGCGCATTTTCGCGCATTTTGACCCGGAGTTCGGCGCGCCCGCGCGCATTTTCGCGCATGGGCGCGCGGGCGTGCTTTTGACTTGCCTGTGTGATCTTCGACGTATATATATATCTTTATGTCTTGTTCGGATGATCCGATGCTCGCTCCGCTCACCCTGGCCCTCGATCCCGCGCTCGCCGCGCTCAACGCGGCGGGAGAGGAAACTCGTCTGCGCCTGCTCGCCCTGCTCGCCGAATCGGAACTGACGGTGAGCGAGGTCGTGGCGATTCTCGGCCAGTCGCAGCCGCGCGTTTCGCGTCACCTAAAACTTCTGGTCGAGGCCGGCGTGGTCGAGCGCCGACGCGAAGGCGCCTGGGCGTTTTTTCGTCTCGCGCCCTCGGGCGCCGCGGGCGGACTCGCCAGAAGCGTGATCAATTCGCTCGACGCCGCCGATCCGGTGTTAGCCGGCCGACCGCGCGCGGCTCGCCGAAGTCCGACAGGCGCGGGCCGATAGCGCCGCCCGTTATTTCGCGGCCCACGCCGACGAATGGAACGACATCCGCGCGCGCCATATTCCCGAGGCGCGGGTCGAGGAGGCCATTCGCGAGGCGCTCGGCGACGCGCCGATCCGGCGGCTGCTCGATCTTGGCGCCGGCGCCGGACGCATGCTGGAATTGTTCGCGCCGCGCGCCGAAGAGGCCATCGGCGTCGACCTCTCCTCGGCGATGCTGGCGGCAGCGCGCGGGCGACTCGAGGAAAGCGGCGCGCGCAACGTGCAACTGCGCCAGGGCGACATTTACGCGCTGCCGGTCGAACGCAACTCCTGCGATGTCGCGATCCTGCATCAGGTGCTGCATTATCTCGACGATCCCGGCCGCGCCTTGCGCGAGGCGGCGCGGGCGCTCGCGCCGGGCGGACGACTGATCGTCGTCGATTTCGCGCCGCACGACGAAGAAGCGCTGCGTGAAAAACACGCCCATCGCCGTCTTGGTTTTTCGGCGCAAGAGATCTCCGATCTTTTGGCGCAAGCCGGGCTGACGGTTCTCTTGCACCGCGACCTCGCGCCCGGCGCCGGCGACGCGGCGAAACTCACCGTGTCCTTGTGGCTCGCTCGCGATCCGCGCGTCATCTCCGACCCCATTCCCTCCAAAAACTTCGAGACCGCCTGATGACGCTAGAGCCGCGGCACCCGCTTTCCCCGAAGGGCGAATTCGTCATCAGTTACGAATTCTTCCCGCCCAAGACGCCGCAAATGGAAGCCCAGCTTTGGGAGAGCATAAAGCGCCTCGCGCCGCTGCATCCCAAATTCGTTTCGGTGACCTATGGCGCCGGCGGCTCCACGCGCGAGCGCACGCACGCCATCGTCGCGCGCATCGCCCGCGAGACCGATATGAAGCCGGCCGCGCATCTCACCTGCGTCTCCGCGACGCGCGAGGAAGTCGACAATGTAATCAGGAGCTATCGGGACATCGGCGTGCGCCACATCGTCGCTTTGCGCGGCGATCCGCCGGGCGGCGTCGGCGCGCCCTTCATGCCGCATCCGCTCGGCTATCCCTCGTCGAGCCATCTCGTGCGCGGCATCCGCGCCATCGGCGATTTCGAGATTTCGGTTTCGACCTATCCCGAGGGCCATCCCGAAAGTTCTTCCATCGACAGCGACATCGACGCGTTGAAGTCGAAGATCGACGCCGGCGCGACGCGGGCGATCACGCAATTCTTCTTCGACAACGATATTTATCTGCGCTTTCTGGAGAGGGCGCGGGCGCGCGGAATCACCATTCCGATCGTGCCGGGCATCATGCCGATACGCAATTTCAAACAGGTCGCGGGCTTCGCCGCCAAGGCCGGCGCTAGCGTGCCGCGATGGCTCGCCGACCGTTTCGACGGGCTGGAGAACGATCCCGAAACCCATGCGCTGATAGCGGCGACGACAACCGCCGAGCAGGTGATGGATCTCGTCAAATCCGGCGTGAACGAATTTCACTTCTACACCAACAACCGCGCCGATCTTGTGTTCGGCATCTGCCATTTGCTGGGCGTGCGCCCGACCCGCGAGAAAGCGACAGCATGACTTTCGATAGAAACCACGGCCCCAGGATTCTCGATACTCTCGACAGGCTGGCGCGCGAAAAAATCCTGATCCTGGACGGCGCCATGGGCACGATGATCCAGCGCCACCGGTTCACGGAAAGCGATTTTCGTGGCGAGCGGTTCGCGAGCCACGCAAAAGATCTGCGCGGCAATAACGATCTTCTGACGCTGACGCAGCCCCAGGCGATCAAGGATATTCATATCCAATATCTTGAAGCCGGCGCCGACATTATCGAAACCAACACTTTCTCGTCCACGACCATCGCCCAGGCCGATTATGGGCTGGAAAGCTTGGCTTACGAACTCAACTTCGAGGGCGCGCGCCTCGCGCGAGAGGCCTGCGACGAGGTTGAGAAAAAGACAGGCGCTCAAGCGTTTCGTCGCGGGGTCGATCGGACCGACCAATCGCACCGCGTCGATTTCGCCCGATGTCTCCAACCCCGGTTTTCGCGCCGTCGGGTTCGACGATTTGCGCATCGCCTACCACGAGGCGGCGCTTGGCCTGATCAATGGCGGCGCCGACATTCTCCTCGTCGAGACGATCTTCGACACGTTGAACGCCAAGGCGGCGCTTTATGCGCTGGAAGACGCGTTCGACGAAGTTGGCACCGTGTTCCCGATCATGATCTCCGGCACCATCACCGATCTCTCGGGCCGCACGCTGTCGGGCCAGACGCCGCAGGCCTTTTGGAATTCGCTCGCCCACGCCAAGCCGTTCTCGATCGGCTTCAACTGCGCGCTCGGCGCGCGCGAGATGCGCCAGCACATCGCCGAAATCGGCCGCGTCGCGAACACCAGGGTCTGCGCCTTCCCCAACGCCGGCCTGCCCAATGAGTTCGGCCTCTATGACGAGAGCCCGGAATATATGGCGGAGCTGACCGGCGAATTCGCGCGCGCCGGACTCGTCAATATTTTAGGCGGCTGCTGCGGCACGACCCCGCCGCATATAAGGGCCATCGCCGAATCGGCGAAGGGCGTCAGCCCTCGCGAGATTCCGCGAAATCGAGCCGCTGCTGCGGCTGTCCGGGCTGGAGCCGTTCACGCTGACGAAGGACATTCCCTTCGTCAATGTCGGCGAGCGCACCAATGTCACGGGCTCGGCGAAATTCCGCAAGCTGATCACCTCGGGCGATTACGCCGCCGCGCTTGAAGTGGCGCGCGATCAGGTGGCCAATGGCGCGCAGGTGATCGACGTCAACATGGACGAAGGCCTGCTCGATTCGAAGCGCGCGATGGTCGAGTTCCTGAATCTCGTCGCCGCCGAGCCCGACATCGCGCGCGTGCCGATCATGGTCGACAGCTCGAAGTTCGAGGTGATCGAAGCGGGGCTCAAATGCCTGCAAGGCAAGGGCGTCGTCAATTCGATCTCGATGAAGGAAGGCGAGGACAAGTTTCGCGACGAGGCGCGCAAGGTCAAGCGCTACGGCGCCGCCGTCGTGGTGATGGCCTTCGACGAACAGGGCCAGGCCGACACATTCGAGCGCAAATTCTCGATCGCCAAGCGCGCATATAAAATTCTCGTCGACGAGGTCGGCTTCCCGCCGCAGGACATCATCTTCGATCCCAATATTTTCGCGGTCGCGACCGGCATCGAGGAGCATGAGAATTACGGCGTCGATTTCATCGAAGCCGCGCGCGCCATCAAGGCCGAGATGCCGCTGACCCATGTGTCCGGCGGCGTCTCCAATCTCTCCTTCTCGTTTCGCGGCAATGAGTCGGTGCGCGAAGCCATGCATTCGGTGTTCCTCTATCACGCGATCGCCGCCGGCATGGACATGGGCATCGTCAACGCCGGCCAGCTCGCGGTCTATGAAAAGATCGACCCGGAGCTGCGCGAGGCCTGCGAGGACGTGGTGCTCAACCGCCGCAAGGATTCGACCGAGCGGCTCGTGACGCTCGCCGAGAAGTTCAAGGGCGCCGGCGCCAGGACGCAGGAAAAAGACGCGGCGTGGCGCGAATCCAGCGTCGACAAGCGGCTTGAATATGCGCTGGTCAATGGCGTCGCCGATTACATCGACGCGGATGTCGAGGAAGCGCGCTTGCGCTCCAACCGCCCGCTCGATGTGATCGAGGGTCCGCTGATGGCCGGCATGAATGTCGTCGGCGATCTCTTCGGCCAGGGCAAGATGTTCCTGCCGCAAGTGGTCAAATCCGCGCGCGTGATGAAACAGGCGGTGGCGCATCTGCTGCCCTTCATGGAGCAGGACAAGAGCGAGCGCTCCACCGCCGGCAAGGTGCTGCTGGCGACGGTGAAGGGCGATGTCCACGACATCGGCAAGAACATTGTCGGCGTCGTGCTCGGCTGCAATAATTTCGAGGTGATCGACCTTGGCGTGATGACGCCGGCGGCGAAAATCCTCGAAACCGCCAAGCGCGAGAAGGTCGACATCATCGGCCTCTCCGGCCTCATCACGCCCTCGCTCGACGAGATGTGCTTCATCGCCGCCGAACTGGAGCGCGAAGGCTTCGACACGCCGCTGCTTATCGGCGGCGCGACCACGAGCCGCGTGCATACGGCGGTGAAAATCAGCCCCAATTATCGCAGCGGTCAGGCCGTCTATGTGACCGACGCCAGCCGCGCGGTCGGCGTCGCGCAGTCCTTGCTCTCGGACAAGGGCCGCGTCGAATATATGGCGCAAACGCGCAAGGAGTATGAGCGCGTCGCCGACGCCCACGCCAAGGCGCAGCTCGACAAGCAGCGCGTGCCGCTCGCCAAGGCGCGCGCCAACGCGCTGAAGATCGACTGGGACGCCTTCGCGCCGACCAAGCCCAGCTTCACCGGCGCGCGCGGCTTCGCGACCTATGATGTCGCGGAGCTGGTTCCCTATATCGACTGGACGCCCTTCTTCCAGACCTGGGAGTTCAAGGGCCGCTATCCCGCGCTGCTGGACGATCCCGAGCGCGGCCCGGCGGCGAAGGCCTTGTTCGACGACGCGCAAGCCATGCTGAAGCGCATCGTCGAGGAGCGTTGGTTCACGCCCAAGGCGGTGATCGGCTTCTGGCCGGCGAACGCGATCGGCGACGACATCGCGCTTTATGCCGGCGAGTCGCGCGAGGAGCGGCTCGCGACGCTCTACACCTTGCGCCAGCAGCTCGCGCGCCGGGACGGCAAGCCCAATGTCGCGCTCGCCGATTTCGTCGCGCCGAAGGAGCAGCGGCAAGGCCGATTACATCGGCGCCTTCGTCGTCACGGCGGGCGCCGAGGAGGAGAAGATTTCGGCGCGCTATGCGCGGGCCAACGACGATTACGGTTCGATCATGGTGAAGGCGCTGGCCGACCGGCTCGCCGAAGCCTTCGCGGAACGCATGCATGAGCGCGCGCGGCGCGAATTCTGGGGCTATGCGAGCGCCGAGAATTTCTCGCCCGAAGAGCTGCCGAACGAGCCTTATCGCGGCATTCGCCCGGCGCCCGGCTATCCCGCGCAGCCCGACCACACGGAAAAGGCGACGCTGTTCAAGTTGCTCGACGCGGAAAAGCGCACCGGCGTGCGGCTGACGGAAAGCTTCGCGATGACTCCGGCGTCGACGGTCAGCGGCCTCTATCTCGCGCATGAGCAGGCGCATTATTTCGGCGTCGCCAAGGTCGAGCGCGATCAGGTCGAGGATTACGCGCGGCGCAAGGGCATGCCGGTCGCCGAGGTCGAGCGCTGGCTCGGGCCGATACTGAACTACGAACCCGCGACGCAAGCCGCGGAGTAGGGAGCGATCAAGCCGACGTTCCCTCTTCCGGCGTCACCTTCAGCGAGGTGATGCGGTTGCGTATCTTGCGCAGCACTTCGAAGCGGAAGCCGTGGAAACGGAACACCTGACCGGCTTCGGGAATGGCGCCGGCTTCGTGGATCACGAGGCCGGCGATCGTCGTCGCCTCCTCGTCGGGCAGATCCCAATCCATCGCGCGGTTGAGATCGCGCAGCGGAACCGCGCCGTCGACCAGCACCGAGCCGTCCTTTTGCGGGCGCACGCCCTGCACGGCGATGTCGTGCTCGTCGCGGATGTCGCCGACGATCTCCTCCAGAATATCCTCCAGCGTGACGAGGCCCATGACCTCGCCATATTCGTCGACGACGAATGCGAGATGCGTCTTGCGCTTGAGAAACTCCTCGAGCTGATCCTTGAGCGTCGTCGCCTCCGGCGTGAACCAGGGCGCCAGCATGATCTCGTCGATGCGCAGCTTCGCGGCGTCGCCCCCGGCGGCGTCGAGCGCGCGCAGCAGATCCTTCGAATGCAGCAGGCCGATGAAATTATCGGGACGCTCGCGCCACAACGGCATCCGCGTATAGGGCGACGCCAGCACTTCGCGGATGATGTCGCCGGGCGGCAGATCGGCGTCGACGGCTCTGATCTTGGTGCGGTGAACCATCACGTCGGACACATGCATGACCTGCAAGATCGAGCACGCCGCCGAACATGTCGCGGGCGCTGCGCTCGACATTGCCTTCCTCGTGCATGATGTCGACGGCGCTCATCAGCTCGTCGTAGGGCGAGAGCACCTTTCGGCCATGACCGAGCTCGACGCCGGCCATTTTGAGCAGCCAGCGCACGAAAAACTCGACGCCGGCGAGCAGCGGGCCGAAAATCGAAACGAACAGATGCACGCCGCGCGCGACATGCAGCGAAATCTGGTCGGGCTGGTTGATCGCCAGAGTCTTCGGCAAGACTTCGGCGAAAACCAGCAGCATGATGGTCATGATGAAGGTCGAATAGACGGCGCCGTTCTCGCCGAACAGCAGCACCAGCACGCTGGTCGCGAAGGCGGAGCCGCCGATATTGACCAGCGTGCCGCCGAACAAGAGCGCCGCGATCATGCGGTTGCGCTGGCGCAGCAGATTCGAGACGGTCGCGGCGCGCTTGTCTCCATCCTTTTCGAGCGCGTGCATATGCGCCGCCGAGGCCGCCGTCAGAGCCGTCTCGGAGCCCGAAAAAAACGCGGACAGCAGCACGCAGGCGAGCACGATGATCAGCGCCGTTCCAATATCGACGGTAGTCAATCCGGCCTCCAGGAAATGGACGGGCGCAGCGCTCGCATGTCCTTGGCTAAAGTTCGCTTTGGAGAAAAGCGCGCGCGTCGGCGGGGTCGACGGATTTGGCGACGAAGGCCGCGCCTATCCCGCGCAGCAGGATGAAGGTCAGGGCGCCGCGCTCGACCTTCTTGTCCTGATACATCGCGTCCATGATGGCGTCGGCGGTGAAGTCGGCGCCGGGAATGTCGCTTATGCGCGTCGGCAGGCCAAGGCTCGACAAATGCCGCTCGACGCGCAGCGCGTCCTGCCCGGCGCACAGGCCAAGGCGCTGAGAGAAACGCAGCGCCAGCGCGAGGCCGATGGCGACGCCTTCGCCATGCACGAGGCGGGCGCTGTCGTAGTCGACGAGGCGCTCGAAGGCGTGGCCGAAGGTGTGGCCGAGGTTGAGCAGAGCGCGGTCGCCCTGTTCGGTCTCGTCGCGCGCGACAATGGCGGCCTTGCTCTCGCAGCTCACCGCGACCGCGCAGATTTGCTCGGGCTTGCCGTGAAATATGGCGTCGCCGTCGGCTTCCAGCCATTCGAAGAAACGGCGGTCGCCGATCAGCCCATATTTGACGACCTCGGCGTAGCCGGCGCGAAACTCGCGCGGCGGCAGCGTCGCCAGCGTGTCGACGTCGGCGAGCACCAGCGACGGCTGGTGAAAGGCGCCGATCAGATTCTTGCCTTGCGGCGAATTGATCCCGGTCTTGCCGCCGACCGAACTGTCGACTTGCGCGAGCAAGGTCGTCGGTATCTGCACGAAGCGCGCGCCGCGCCGAAGGCTCGCCGCGACAAAGCCCGAAAGATCGCCGACGACGCCGCCGCCCAGCGCCACGATCACGTCGCGCCGTTCGATCCTGGCGGCGATCGCCTCCTCGCAGACGCGGCCGAAAACGCTCAGCGATTTGGAGCCCTCGCCCGGCTCCACGACAATCGTGGAATAACGCACGCCCGCCGCCTTCAGGCTGTCTTCGAGCGCGGGCAGATGGAGCCGGGCGACATTGGCGTCGGTGACGATCGCGCAGGCGGCGCCGGGCGCGACGGCCGCGATTTTTTCGCCGGCCTCGGCCAGCAGACCCGCGCCAATCAGAATGTCGTAGGAACGCGCGCCCAGCGCCACCCGCACATTCTCGTGATGCAGGGGAGCGTCGGACGGCCGCGGGCGGGGCGGGAAATGGGTCATGATCGTCTGGGCTTCCATGGCGGTTTGCCGCGCGCCGAGGTCGAGCGTCGGCAGGCGCTCGGCGAGGGCGTCCAGCGTCTCGTCGACCATCGCGTCCTGCGGCGCGTCGCGCGAGACGACTCTTATGTCGGCGTGGGCGTAGACGGGATAGCGTTCGTCCATCAGCCGACGCAAGGTCGCCGCCGGATCGGCGGTCTGCAACAACGGGCCGGTCGGACTTGCGACGCACCCGTTTCAGCAAGGTTTCGTGGTCGGCGTCGAACCAGATGGAGACGCCCCGCTCGGCGATGCGCCGACGCGTGCGCGGATCGAGAAAGGCCCCGCCGCCGGTCGCCAGCACCGCCGGCCCGCTGTTGAGCAGGCGAAACATAACGCGGCGCTCCCCGTCGCGGAAATAGCCCTCGCCATATTTCGCGAAAATCTCGGGAATCGACATGCGGGCGGCGGCGACGATCTCGGCGTCGGCGTCGACGAATTTGAGGCCAAGCCGCGCCGCCAGCCGCTGGCCTATGGCGCTCTTGCCGGAGCCCATCATGCCGATAAGCACGATGCAATGGTCCTTCAGCGCGGCGCGGATCGCCGCGAGGCGTGGATCGGGCGGCGCCCCTTGGTGGCTCGCATCGGCGCCATGGCTCTTGATCATGGGGCTCAATCTATACCGGCCTTGCGGGAAATTCAGCCGAAATTCGCCTCCACGCGAGCGGTCAATGGGGCATCTCCAACGCCAAAAACGCCTCCATGAAGGCGGGAAGGCTCAAATCCGACAGCTCCGCGCGACCGCGCACCAGATGGGCGCGCGCCAGTTCGGGATCGCTCTCGGCGGCGATATGGCGCTCGACCCGCGCCAGCAGCATTCGCGCCGGCTCGGGCCAGTCTATGATGTTTATGCAGGCCACGCGCTGGCCGTCGAAGACGACGCGCCAAGACGGCGAGAACATCCGCTCGGTGACGCAAATGCCTGTTTCCTCGGCGAGTTCACGAACGATGCTGCCGGCGAGATCGACCGTCTCGCCGCTGATGTCGCCCCGGTCCGGCGTGCCGCAGGGAAAATACAACTGCCCGGCGCAGGAATGGCCCGGCCCCATTTCGCCGAGCAGGAAGGCGCCGTCGCAAGAGCGCAGCGCCGGCATCGAGAAGCAATTATAGACGTCGCGGTCGGGAAAGCCGAAATCGCGCCAGGCGAGAAAGCGCGAGAAGCGCGTCTCGAAAAAATCCGCCTCGAGAACCGCCAGTCCGGCGGCGTCGACGCTTGTCGCGACGCGGCTGGCGAGCAGGACGCGCCCGTCGAACAGCGTCGGATTGACCTTTGTCCGGTCGCGCCAATGAGCCGCGATCTCGCCGCTGGCGTCGCGATCGAACGCCCAATCATGGGCCACGAATCGGCAAGCCAGCCGATCCACTCGCAAAACCCGCGCGTCATCCGTCAAGACGTCAATTCTCCGCAAGCAACCTCCACCGCCTGGCCGCCGAGATGAATATCGGTGAGCGCGCCGGCCGCGACGCTCATGCGCAGGGTCAGGCGCGAGGGGCGGCCGATCTCGTGCCCTTGTTCGATGAAAATTTGGTGTTCGCCATCGCTCGGGCGCTCGAATTCCCGGGCTGCTCCGGCGAAGGCCGCCGCCGCCGCGCCGCTCGCGGGATCCTCGATCGCGCCAGGGCCGAACAAGCGCGCGAGCATGGCGCTGTCCGGCGCGATGGTTTCGTCGGTATAGAGGCAAAGCCCGGCGGCGGAGCCGAGCGCCCGCTCGAAAGGCGCGCGCGACGGGTTGGCGCGTTCGAGCGCCGCGCGCGAGCCGACGGGAACGAAGACGAAGGGCGCGAGCGCGCTGTAAATGCGCGGCGCATGAGTCCTGAAGCCGATCTCCTCGGGCGCCAGCGACAGCGCGGCGGCCAACGCCCCGAGGTCCGGCGCCTCGCCGTCCCGCCGCGCCGCGCGGTTCAACGCGAATTGCCCGTAGCAGACGCCGCTCTTGCTTTTGATCACTTCGCAGGAAAAAATCTCGTAGGCGATCTCGAGCGCGACCACCACCTCGCGGCGCGCCAATATCTCGGCGGCCCTGGACCGCGCGAGCGAAACAGCGGCGCCGATCACGGCCTGCGCGCTGAACGATCGCTCTTCTCCGCGCGGCGTGAACACCTGGATGCGGGCGCTGTTCACGGGGTCGCGCGGCGCGCAGGCGAAAGCCGCCGGCAGGTTGAACTCCCGCGCCAGGGCGGCCATCTCGCCTCGCGCGAGGCCGTCCGCGTTTTCGAAAACGACCAGCGGCTTGCCGCCGAATTTGCTGTGCGTGAAGACGTCGAGTGTATGAAAGCGCAATAGCTCTGTCACCAGGCTTCCAACTCGCCCTGCATTTCGAGAATCGTGACGCTGTCGCGATATTCGATGAGCTCGACGATCAATCCATCCTCGAATCTGAGGAATTCCGCGAGTTCGACCACGCCCCGCCGGCCCGTGCCGCGATGACGCCAGTGGACCGTGCGCCGGCAGGCGAGCCGTCCGCCGTCGATGAGAATGTCGGAGAGCGCGTTGTTGAGTTGTTCGAAATCGACATTGATGCCGTGCACGATATTGATCACGGCGTCGACGCCCACGTGCCGGCCGGCATAGGGAATGCGCGCCCTATGGCCGACGAATTCGCAAACGATGTCCGGCGAATAATATTTGCGTATCAACCCTATGTCCGGCCCCTGCGACGGCGCGAAATTGGCCAGTTCATTGACGCGCCTGACGATTTCCTCGCGGTCCAATCCCGGCGAGCGCGGCCGCAACATCTCCTCGTAGCTGGAGAGCTTCTCGCGCCCAATCGCCGGCGGACCCGGATAATCCAGGAATTCGTGAAGCTCCGCCACGGTGTCGCCGCGCCATTTCAGGAAATAGGCCATGTCGACGTTGTAAACGCCGCCCGTTCCGCGATGTCGCCAGCAGGTGCGCCAGCGCAGCGCCGCATTGCCGTTCTCGACCAGAATGTCGATGATTTCGCCATCGACCGCCTCGTAGTTCTCTTCCGTAAGCCGCATTCTCGCAAGAAACGCGGCTCGGCCCCGTAAAACGCCCGGAGTGAACAGGCCGACCTGGGTGCAGTTGTAATGCACGATCACGTCCGGAGCGAAATGCTCGAGCATCCGATCCAGTTCACCGGTCAGGCGAAATCTCGTGATCTCGTCCAGTCGACGGCGTATTTCGCCGCTGGTCAATCGATTTGGTGGTTCCGTCGCCCCGTCCATGACGGCCATCCCACAGCGCCGCGGCGGCCAAAAAGGCGCCGGCGTCGAGCCTGAAAACCCGCACCTCCCTTTGACTGTCGACAATAAGTCGACAGTCAAAGGGCTTAGCGCGCATTATGCGCTAATTGCGGTCCTTGTCGACAAGCTTGTTCTTGCCGATCCAGGGCATCATGCCGCGCAGCCGCGCCCCGACCTCTTCGATCGGGTGGGCGTTGTTGCGGGCGCGCGTCGCCTTGAACGAGGTCTGATTGACCTTGTTCTCGAGCATCCAGTCGCGGGTGAATTTGCCGGACTGAATATCCTCGAGCACCCGCTTCATCTCCGCTTTCGTGGCGGGCGTGACAATGCGCGGCCCCGTGACATATTCGCCATATTCGGCGGTGTTGGACACCGAATAGTTCATATTGGCGATGCCGCCCTCGTAGATGAGGTCGACGATCAGCTTGACCTCGTGCAAACACTCGAAATAGGCCATCTCTGGCGCGTAACCGGCCTCGGTCAGCGTCTCGAAGCCGGCTCGGATCAACTCGACCAGGCCGCCGCAGAGCACGACCTGCTCGCCGAACAGATCGGTCTCGCATTCCTCGCGGAACGTCGTTTCGATGATGCCGGCGCGGCCGCCGCCGATGGCGCTGGCGTAGGAAAGTCCCAGTTCATGGGCGTTGCCCGAGGCGTTCTGATGCACGGCGATCAGGCAGGGGACGCCGCCGCCCTTCAGATATTCGCCGCGCACGGTGTGACCGGGGCCCTTCGGCGCGACCATCGCCACGTCGAGATCCTTGCGCGGCTCGATCAGGTTGAAGTGGATGTTGAGGCCGTGGGCGAACAGCAGGGCCGCGCCCTGCTTGAGATTGGGGGCGAGGTCATTCGCGTAGATTTCGCCCTGCAACTCGTCGGGCGTCAGCATCATGACGACATCGGCCCATTTGGCGGCCTCGGCCACTTCCATGACCTTCAGCCCCGCTCCTTCCGCCTTGGCGGCGGAGGTCGAGCCCTTACGCAGCGCCACCGCCACGTTCGGAACGCCGCTTTCCTTGAGATTCAAGGCGTGGGCGAAGCCCTGGCTGCCATAGCCGATAATGGCGACGTTCTTGCCCTTGATCAGATTAAGGTCGGCGTCCCGGTCGTAATAAACGCGCATTTCCTGTTGTTCCCTTGATTTTCCTGGAGTTGCCGGCGGATGAGGGGCCGCCCGTCGTCACGGCATGAATTTGGTCGGCTTGTTCTACGCGGGAGGGAGGCGAAGGTCAAAGCGATCCTCGCGCTTGCCTTCGCCGGCGCGATCTTGGCAAGCGCATTGTCTTGCTCGAATTCATGAGGAAAAGATCGACGACGGCCAGGCTTTTCTGTTCGGCCGCGACTATTTCAAATGGCCCCGGGCGGGTTGAAAAATGCGGTTCGCCATTTTGCAAGTCGCTGATTTTCAAGTTCGATGCGCCGATTCTCGACCGGCGACCGACCTTGTCCATATGCTCGTAAACGAGGTGGTTGGGGTCGTCGCCGGCCGAATTTTTCCCGTGCGACGCGGATCCAGCCTCTCCTCAGCCCGCCTCGCTCGCGGATGTCACGCGCCGGCTGTTTTCCCCCATGATCCGGTATCGTTCCTGCCACTCGGTCGGGCCGTTGGAAGGCGACACCTGCACCGCGGTGACCTTATATTCCGGGCAATTGGTCGCCCAATCGGAATTGTCGGTCGTGACGACGTTGGTCTGGCACAGCGGATGATGGAAGGTGGTGTAGACGACGCCGGGCGCTACGCGGTCGGTGATTTTCGCGCGCAGCGTCGTTTCGCCGGCGCGGCTTTGCACGCGCGCCCAGTCCCCGTCGCGCACGCCGCGCATTTCGGCGTCCTGCGGATTGATCTCCAGCACGTCTTCCGGATGCCATTGGCTGTTTTCGGTGCGGCGGGTCTGCGCGCCGACATTATATTGCGAGAGGATGCGGCCCGTGGTCAGCAGCAAGGGGAAGCGCGGACCCGAGCGCTCCTCGGTCGGAATATATTCGGTTATGACGAATTTGCCCTTGCCGCGCGCGAAACCTTCGATGTGCATGATCGGCATGCCGTCGGGCGCGGCGTCGTTGCATGGCCATTGCACGGAGCCGACCTCCTCGAGCCGCGCGTAGGAGACATTCTTGAACGCCGGCGTCATGCGCGCGATCTCGTCCAGGATTTGGCTCGGGTGCGTGTATTTCCAATCGCAGCCCATCGCATTGGCGAGCAGCTGCGTCGCCTCCCAGTCGGCGTATTTCGCCTTGGGGCTCATGACGCGCCGCACGCGCTGAATGCGCCGCTCGGCGTTGATGAAACAGCCGTCCTTTTCGAGAAAGCTCGCGCCCGGCAGCAGCACATGGGCGTAATTGGCCGTCTCGTTATGGAAGAGGTCTTGCACGACGACGCATTCCATCGCGCCGAGCCCGGCCGACACATGCTTGATGTCGGGGTCGGACTGCAAAATGTCCTCGCCCTGCACATAGAGGCCCTTGAACACGCCGTCGATCGCGGCGTCGAACATATTGGGGATGCGCAGGCCCGGTTCGCTATCGAGCGGAACGCCCCACTCCTTTTCGAAGGCCTTGCGCACATCCTCGGTCGCGACATGGCGATAGCCCGGGAATTCATGCGGGAAGGAGCCCATGTCGCAGGAGCCCTGCACATTGTTCTGCCCGCGCAGCGGGTTGACGCCGACGCCGCCCCGTCCGAGATTGCCCGTCGCCATCGCGAGATTGGCGATGGCCATGACGGTCGTCGAGCCCTGGCTGTGTTCGGTGACGCCGAGGCCGTAATAGATCGTGGCGTTGCCGCCGGTCGCGTAAAGCCGCGCCGCGCCGCGCACGAGATGGGCGGGAACGCCGGTGTATTTCTCGGTCTCCTCGGGACTGTTGCGCTCCTCCGAAACGAAGGCCGCCCAGTCCTGATATTCGTCGAGATCGCAGCGTTCGCGCACGAATTTTTCGTTTGCGAGACCTTCCGTGACGATCACATGCGCCAGCGCCGTGACGATGGCGACATTGGTTCCGGGACGCAGCGGCAGATGAAAGGCCGCCTCGATATGCGGCGAGCGCACCAGCTCCGTGCGGCGCGGATCGATGACGATGAGCTTGGCGCCTTCGCGCAGCCGCTTCTTGATCTGCGAGCCGACCACGGGATGGGCGTCGGTCGGATTGCAGCCGATGATCAGAACGACGTCGGCCTCCGCCACCGAGTCGAAATCCTGGGTGCCGGCCGAGGTGCCGAAGGCCTGGCTCAAGCCATAGCCGGTCGGCGAATGGCAAACGCGCGCGCATGTGTCGACATTATTATTGCCGAAGCCGCCGCGGATCAGCTTTTGCACGAGATAGGTTTCCTCGATCGTGCAGCGCGAGGAGGTGATGCCGCCGACGGAAAGACGCCCGTATTTCGCCTGAATCCGTTTGAACTCCGAGGCGGCGTGATTGATCGCCTCCTCCCAGCTCACCTCGCGCCAGGGGTCGGTGATCTTTTCGCGGATCATCGGCGAAAGTATGCGGTCGCGGTGCAACGCATAGCCATAGGCGAAGCGGCCCTTGATGCAGCTATGGCCGTGATTGGCCTTGCCGTCCTTCCAGGGAACCATGCGCACGATCTCCTCGCCACGCATCTCGGCCTTGAAAGTGCAGCCGACGCCGCAATAGGCGCAGGTGGTGACGGCCGAATGTTCGGGCTGGCCGATCTCGATGACCGAATTCTCGATCAAGGTCGCCGTGGGGCAGGCCTGCACGCAGGCGCCGCAGGAGACGCATTCCGACTCCATATAGCTTTCGCCCATCCCCGGCGATACCCGGCTGTCGAAGCCGCGCCCCTCGATCGTCAGCGCGAATGTGCCCTGCACCTCGGAACAGGCGCGCACGCAACGATTGCAGACGATGCATTTCGAGGGGTCGTAGGTGAAATAGGGGTTCGACTTGTCCTTCGGCAGCCATTCGGTATTTGGCTTGCCCTCGTTGCGGGCGAAGACGTGGTTCCTGCCGCCGTAACCGTATCGCACTTCGCGCAGGCTGACCGCGCCCGCCATTTTTTGCAGTTCGCAATCGCCGTTGGCGGGGCAGGTCAGGCAGTCGAGCGGATGGTCGGAGATGTAGAGCTCCATGATCCCGCGCCGGATCGCATGCAGCCGCGGCGTCGAGGTTTTCACGGAAATTCCCGGCGCGACCGGCGTCGTGCAGGAGGCGGGAAGGCCGTTGCGGCCCTCGATCTCGATGAGGCACAGGCGGCACGAGCCGAAGGATTTGATGTTGTCGGTCGCGCAGAGCTTGGGGATCTCGACGCCGATCTCCATCGCCGCGCGCATGATCGACGTCCCCTCCGGGACGCTCACCGCCCTGCCGTCGATCGTCAGGGTCACCGTCTTGTCCGATGCGGAGGCCGGCGTTCCGTAGTCGATTTCCTTGATGAGGCACATTGTCTCGCTCGCATCGACAAGATTTCGAGGGATGCGGCGAACGCCGCCACGACGGCGGGCGTCGCTCGTCGTATATATGAATTATATCTATTCTGATACATCTAAGCGGAAAACCCTGTCAACACCTGGCGGCGCCGAATTTTCGAGCGGCGAAGGCGCAAAGAGGCGGCGTGCGCCAATCCTTTTCGGCATGCTTACTTTATTTGTAAAACAAATACATATATCGTTTCGCTCGATGGATGAGCGGGAACGGGGCCGCGCGAGTGAAGACGCGCTAGCGGACAATCCGGGCTCTTTATAATCGCGACCGATGCTAGAGCAAGATTGTAGCAAATATAACAACTTTGTAAGCAAAATAGCTAAAGCGGACGAACCGCTCAACAGTTTTGTTCCAAATCGACCGCCAGACGAGTCTCATTTCATGGACGCATGATCGAAATTTAGGCAAGATATCTTCAGAATACACCTTGCCCACGCTCAAAGCCGCGCGTAATGATTTCGATGTATATATAGTGCACATAACGGTGGTCGCGTTTCGGCGCGGAATGTTGGGGGTCTTGACCCGGATGGCCCCTTTCACGGGCGAAAGGCGTCGCCGCCAAAAGCGGATCTGGCGATAAATCATCGCCTGGGCCGCCGATCGAACTTTCGGTCGGGGGCGGCGTCCGCCGCGGAACTGTCCGAGCCCGGCCGTTGGATAACCTCCGAACTCCGATTGTGTGCCTCACCACGAAGGAGGATGTAATGCAAATCAACACAGCCATTGACGTAACAATCGACCGAGAAAATCCCCCGTTGGCCGCGCCGATCGAACACGTTGGAGAACGCGTCGCGGCGCCCGCCGCCAACCTCAACAGCGCGACAGTCCTGTTGCATGTGCGCTTCCGGCCCGATACGACGATTTTAGATATTGACGAATGTCCCGTCGAAATGACCAAGGAGGAGTGGTTCAAACGTCTCTGCGCGCGCGCCGGCGGCAAGTTCGCGACTCGCGCCGGCGGGCGAGGCTTTTTTCGCCTCACCCATGTCGAGTTGGAGACCTTGAAAGTGCAACGACCAAATTAACGATCTGGATCTCGAGCGCCGGATTGGACGGGACGTCCGTCATCCGGCGTCGTTCGCTCGCGGTCTGGCCATCTCGCGCTTTTCGCTACGAGCCAGTCCGGCAGGAGGCCGCGGTCCGCGGAGCAGCATATGATTCGACGACCGGTATCGATTGGCGGGTTTTTTCGATGTTGAAGCGCGAGAACCGAGCAAATCACGATCGAGAGGGTCTTCGTGATCCAAATGTTCTCTTGTTTCGGCCGCGCAAGGACGCCTAAAAACATGCGCCGAGCCTGATCGAGCGCATTCGGCCGTGTTCGGCCCAGGTGATCGCACAGATGAGAGTTGTTTTTTCTTCCAGAATCGTTAAATGCTTTTAGCGCGCTGCTGAACGGCCCTTCCGTTTCGTCCCTGTTCGGGAAAATGCAAGACGCCCAATTCGAGCGCGAAGCGGCTGGGTTCTCGTCGCGAGCGATTCTTCATAGCGCGGCGCCCGAGGCGCCGAGATCGCCGCTTGGACGTGAGCCTATAGATTTTCCACGCTGCCGAAGCGTCGTTCACTGTCGAGGTTCCGTGCGCCGTCCCGTCCGCCCATTCGTCATCGAATTCAAGCCCCGGTCATCCAAATCCTCGGCGCCGCGTTCGCCGAGGATCGATGAGGCCAGTAAGATAAACAAAACGCCAGCGTTCTTGGATGTCGGCGTTTTCACGGCGAACCGGAGCGCGCAAGGCGACGACTATGAAACCGCGATGAAAGCGGCCGACGCCGTCTTTGGTCGAAGCGACGCCGTTGCGCCCGAGCCGATCGCTCCGTCCAACGCGCCAACGGGCAGGGTGTTGCCGAGCCTGATCGAAAACGTCGACGCGCTCGCGGTTCGCTCGTTGGAGGCCGAAGAGAAACCCCGTCGCGGCCGTGTCGCGAGAAAAGCCGAGATGGCTCCTCCCGTTCGGGTCAAATCCCGGATGCGGCCGAAGACGCCGGCCGTCCGGCCGGAAAGCCTCGCGCCACAAGATCTCGTGGAGCCCGCGGCGATTGTCTTGCCGCTTACCGCGCCAATCTCCGCCGAGCCCGATCGCGAGCCTAGATCGCTCCGAAAACGCCGCCTTCTCGACGCGGAACTAAAAGCCGGCGAGCGGTGGAAGCGGCGCTTATGCAAGGCCGCGCGGTAAAAATCGCGGACAGCCGCGCGCCCCGTCGTTGAGATCGCCATCGCTCCCCCGCGCGAAAGCAACGAAAGCATGCCCGAACTGCCCGAAGTCGAGACCGTGCGGCGCGGGCTCGCCCCTATTTTCGAAGGCTCATCGATTTTCGAGGTCGAACTGCGCCGCGCGGATCTGCGTTTTCCGTTCCCGCGGAATTTTCGCGCGAGATTGAAGGGGAGGCGCGTCGCCACGCTGCGCAGGCGCGCGAAATATCTCGTCGCCGAACTGGACAATGGCGAGGCGCTGATCATGCATCTCGGCATGAGCGGTTCGTTTCGTATCGACGCGGCTCCGATCCCCGGAGATTTTCACTTTTCGCGTTCGAAGCATCCCGCCCACGACCATGTTGTGTTTGATTTCGAGAGCGGCGCCCGCGTGACCTATAATGATCCGCGCCGCTTCGGTTACATGCTGCTGCTGGCGGCCAAGGAGATCGACGCGCATCCGCTGTTCGCGAAACTTGGCATGGAGCCGCTCGGCCCCGCGATGAACGCCGGAGCGCTGGCGAGAATACTGCGGGGCCGCGAGACGCCGCTCAAATCCGCGCTGCTCGATCAAAAAAACATCGCCGGACTCGGCAATATTTATGTTTGCGAAGCGCTTCACCGCGCCAAACTTTCGCCGTTGCGCATCGCCGGAAGTCTCGCCGTCTCCGCGAGGCCTTTGAGGGCGCTAGAGCGCCTTTCGACCGCCATAAAGGTGGTTTTGACCGAGGCGATCGAGGCGGGCGGCTCCTCGCTGCGCGACCATCGACAGACCGATGGTTCCCTCGGCTACTTCCAGCACAATTTTCGCGTCTATGACCGCGAGGGCGCGCCCTGTCCAACGCCCGGCTGCAAGGGGATCGTCGCGCGCGTGACGCAAGCGGGCCGTTCGACGTTCTACTGCCCCATTTGTCAGAAATAGGGCTTCGCGCGGCTCCGTCTCGGGCGCAAACGTCTAACCCCGCGCGACGCCCTTTTTCGGGTCGAACCAGCCGAACAGGAACAGTCCGGCCATGAAACCGCCGATATGCGCTTCCCAGGCGATGACGCCGGCGCCGCCGGGCGCTTGCGGAACCAGTCCATACAGGAAGTTCACGAGCAACCAACTCATCAAAAACACCATGGCCCGCCGATCGGCGAAGGTGTGCGCGAGCGTTTGAGGGCGCCGTCCTTCGCTGTCGTCGCGCGTTCGCCCGCTCACGCGTTCCCCGAGCGCTTCTCCCGGAGCGAAAGCAAAGCGCGCGATCGCCGCCATGGCGCCGGAAATCGCGGCCGAGGCGCCGACAACCGGCTCCAGGTCGAACGGATGCGTGGCGAGATGCGCAAGGGCGCCGGCGATGGCCGTCACCGCGAAGAAGCCCAGAAAACGCATTGATCCAAGACGCCTCGCGACGGGAGCGCCGAACGCCGCCAGCATCACGCCATTGATCGCGAGATGAGTCCAGTTGGCATGTAGAAAGGCGTAGCTGAGCGGCGTCCACCAGGCGAATCGCGCCGTATTGAGAAGGCCGGCCAATTCGTCGCCGTCGATATCGGCGAGCGCGCGCAGCACCTGATTGGGAGCCGCGAGAAAACTCAGGCGCGCGGGAATGAAGGAGAAATACACCAACGTCCAGACGCCGACGGAGCGCGGAAACAGATCGACCACGATTTGAATGAGCGTGAGCACGGCGAGGAGAGCCGTGACGACGCCCGGCAGGTTGAAAATCCTCTCCCGCTTCACGTCGTCTCCTGTTCGGCGGCCTGTCCAAGGCGCTCCAGCGCCCTCGCGGCCCCCGACGCGCGCCGAGCCCCATTGGCGCGTTCCGACGCAGGCCGCTGTTTCAATTTGGGCCGCGTCGACCTTTCGCCGCGCTTCGCGAAGTCGGCCCGCGGCTGGCCTTTCGAACCGAGGGGGAGGAACCGCCGGAGCTCGCGTCTCCTCCCGCCTTCGCCATCTAATCGAATCGTCAACCCCTGTCATGGAGCAACGGCTTGTGGAGCCTTTTCCAACCTGTCCGGGATGCTCGTCGGCGAGCGGAGCGTCTCGTTACGAGCCTCCCTGGGACAGGTGGGAGAATGTCACGCGGAGGGCCTTGGCGCAACGCAACTCTTTCGAAAGGGTTAATCGCATCCCCCGTGGCTCGGTTGCTGCAATTAACGGTCTGGCGCCCGCGATTTCGATCGTCGGCGTCCCGAAACGGCGCCATTAAGACCCAGCTAGCGAGCGGCAGGACCGATGATGAGACATTTCGTCAGCAAAGAGCTTTACGACTATTGGAATCGGTTGCGCGGCGCGCGCGCGGCTCCGGACAGAGGCGACATAAACCCCGCCGCGATTCGGCATGTGCTGGCGGACAGCTTTATTGTCGAAGTCGAGCCGGCCTGCGTCTTTCCGATCCGGCTCTGCGGCACGCGGATGAACGCGCTCTGGCTGTCCGATCAGAAGGGCAAATCCTTCCTCGATCTCTGGCGCGCCGAAGATCGCCGCAATGTCGCGGCCGCGTTGCTGACGGTCGTCGACGGAGCGACGCCCGTCGTAGCCGGCGCTCTCGCGTGCCCGCCGAGCGTCGACGAGGACCGAAGCGGAGCGGATGTCGCGGAATTCGATCGTGATTTGAATATGGAATTGCTGTTGCTGCCGTTGCGTCATTTCGGCAAGACGCACTCTCGTCTGCTGGGCTCGCTATCTTCCTCCAATCAAACTTCCTGGTTTGGTCGCGCGGTCGCGGCGCCGCTCTGTCTCAAATCGCTGCGGATAATCCGCGCTCAAGAGCAAAAGCCGACCGCCCAATCTTCCTTGCTCGGACGCTCGCCGCGAGGAACGGGAAGACCCGCCGCGCGCCTCATTGTACACGAGGGAGGTAGATCAAATATGTAGACGTTGCTTAATTTTAAATGTAAGGCGTTGTTAAGCCGCCCTCCCTACTATCCGTTCCTCAAGAGCGTATTCCCGCTCCACAGATGGCGGCCATGACACTCCCATTGCAAGCCCTTATCGATCAGGTTGAAGGTCGCCGATTTCAGCGCGTCCCGGTGGCGTTGTTTGGCAGATACATGTTGGAATCGAAGACCGAATATCCCTGTCAGACAATCGAGATGTCGCCTGGCGACATCTTGCTGTTCGCTCCGGTCAAGGCGAGCATCGGCGAAAAAGTGATCGTCTATCTCGACGAATTGGGCCGGTTCGCCGGAACCGCGGCGCGCCTCGTTCCGACTGGCTTCGCGATGACGATGAATTTGCCGGCGCTCAAACGCGACAAGCTCGCCGATCAATTGACCTGGTTCGCCAACCGCAACGTGGTCGGTCTCCCGGAGGATCGCCGCCACGAGCGCATAACGCCCATGATGACCCGGGCGATTTTGCGGTTGGAGGACAAGCGCGAGTTGATCGTCAGAATTTTGGACATTTCGCTTTCCGGCGTGGCCGTCGCGACCGACACGATACCGCCGCTCGGCGCCCAGATCGTGCTGGGGTCCACTCCGGCCACGGTCGTCCGTCATTTCTCCGGCGGTTTCGGCGCGCAGTTCAAAATACCCTTCGCTCCGGGTTCGATAGACGAACTCACTAGACTTTAATTTCGCCACGTCTCACATAATGGTCAAGCCCGCGCAATGGTGACCAAACGGCGGGACGCGATCCCTATGTCCCGAGATCGAGGACGCGATCGAGCGAGCCCGGCGAAGCGATCGTTTTTCCCAGCATCCAGGCCATTTCGATCCGCGGCTCCCTTCCAAAGCGAGCGTCAATCTTCAAAATATCCCGTTCGCCATCTTATCGCCCGGTAAAGCGGGCTCCATGAAATATTGCCGTTATGGCCGGACGAAGCCCGCCTCGCCGACTTTTCTTGCCAATGTCGGTCCATTGACGCATGGTCGAGCCCCACAACCACGGCGGGGGCCGAGCGGCGAAAAGCATAAGCGAGGTTAAGCGAAGGCGAGCGTCATGACTTATATCATCTCGCATTTTTGGCTTTGGTTGCTCCCGATCTTCATCGCGGGAATAGCGACGGCGATGTTCACGCGCCAGGCCGAGGCGAAGGGGAAAATCGCGCCCTGGTTGATCTGGTGCGGGTTGGCCTTCGCGGCGGGGGCGCTGACGGCTCTGCTCAACGTGCTTGTAGGTCGCGCTGGCGTTTTGCTCGAGACCGCGCTCGCATCCTTCGTGGCGTATATGGTCGGCGCGGCCGCCGGCGCCCTATTGCGCAAGGGCGATCTGGCCGAACACAAGGGCTGGGCGCTGGGGCTTATTCCCGCCGCCTTGCTCTGGTTCGCCGGCAATGTATTCGGGACCCCCAAGATAGAGGCGGACCTCGAGCAATCGGTCGGCGCCGCGATGAAGGACACTCGAGAGAATGCGCGGAATTTCCGCGTTGTCGGGCGCGACGTGCTGCTTCCCAGCGATGTCGCGGACCGCGCGGCCTTGGCCGCGACAATCGGCAAGGTCGCCGGAGTCCGACTCGTGATCGGAACCGACAAGACCTTCGCGGAGGCGCCGGTCGCCGAAACGATGGAGCAGGCCGCGGACGCGGGCGAGGCCGCTGCGGAAAAAGCGGTCGAAGCAGGCAAGAAAACCGTCGAGACCGGCTGGGCCGACCCTGGGAAGGCCGCGCATGACGCGGCGACCAAGGCCGCCGACGCCGGCAAGGAAGCCGCGACCGCCACGGGTAAAGCGGTCGAAGCCGGCGCCAAGGCCGCGACCGGCTGGGCCGACTCACGGACGGCCGCCCAAAACGTCGCGACCAAGCCAGCGGAAGCCGGCAATGAAACCAAGAAAAAGCCCGTCCACGCCGCTGGCAAGGCGGTCGCCGATCAGTCGAAGACGACGGCTTCGGCGGCGGAGAAGGCTGCGGCGGCCCAATCGGCGCTGAAATCCTTGTCCGCCTCCGGGCCGCTCGACGCCGACGCTTGCCAGGGCGCGCTGAACGCCACGCTGGTTCTGGGCAGGATCGAGTTCCGCGGCGGCGGCACGAAGATTGGCCTGGCTTCCGCCTATGTGTTGGACCGGTTGGCGGCGTTGCTCCAGCGTTGCCCTGAGCAAAAGGTGGAGATTGGCGTTTACGCGGACGATGCCGGCGACGAGGAGGGCAATAAGTCGCTGTCGCAACGTCGCGCCGATAAGCTAGTGCGGTATCTCATCAACGAGGGCGTCGCCGCCGCGCGTTTGACAGGCGTCGGCCATGGGGACAAGAAGCCGATCGCATCCAACGACGAGGAGGGGCGCGGGGAAAGCCGCCGCATCGAGTTCATCTTGAAATAGCGCCATTATCGCGTCTCGCCGGCGGGGCGTGAACCCCTCGCGGGAATGCGCTAACCTCCCCGCGGTAAAAATAAGGGCATGGAGACGCCTCCCCTCCAGGAACGCCGCGCGCGCGGCGTCGAAGCCGCGGGAGACGCCGAGCCCGTTTCGAGAAAGTCCGCCGTGAGCATTATCGACCTCGCCGTTTCGCCTACCGCCGCCCCCTCCAGTCTCGATCCGCAAGCGCGCGCCTTGCGCGACGAGGTGCTGCGCCGTCTCGCCGCCACGGTCGGCAAGGACAAAGCCTCCGCGAGCCCGCGCGACTGGTTCGTCGCCGCCGCGCTGGCGACCCGCGACCGCGTTGTGCCTTCCTGGCTCGCGTCGACGAAGCGCAACTATCAGGAGGACCGGCGGCGGGTTTATTATCTCTCGCTCGAGTTTCTGGTCGGGCGGCTGTTGGTCGACTCGCTCACCAATTTGGGTTTGACGGAGGCGATGCGCGCGGCCCTCGCCGATCTTGGCGTCGATCTCGACGCGCTGCGGGCGCTGGAGCCCGACGCGGCGCTCGGCAATGGGGGCCTCGGGCGCCTCGCCGCCTGTTTCATGGACAGCATGGCGACGCTCGATATCGCCGCGATCGGCTATGGAATACGTTATGACCACGGCCTGTTCCGACAAACCATCAAGGACGGCTGGCAGCACGAATATCCCGAGGATTGGCTGTCCTTTGGCAATCCGTGGGAGTTCGCCCGACCCGAAATCGTTTACGACATCGGCTTTGGCGGCCACGTCGACGGCGCGCGGCTGGCCGACGGCGCCTTGGCGCATGTCTGGCGTCCGGCGGAAACCGTCGAAGCCGTGGCCTTTGACACGCCAGTGGTCGGTTGGCGCGGAAAGCACGTGAACACGCTGCGGCTATGGTCGGCGCGCGCGCCGGACCCGCTGCGGCTCGACGCGTTCAACGCCGGCGATTACGTCGGCGCGCAGGCCGACCAGATGCGCGCGGAGTTCGATCTCCAAGGTGCTCTATCCCAGCGATTCCACCCCGGCGGGGCAGGAGTTGCGGCTGCGCCAGGAATATTTCTTCGCCTCCGCCTCGCTGCAAGATCTTATCCGCCGCCACATGAAGCAAAGCGGCGATATCAGAAAACTAAGCGATAAGGTCGCCATCCAGCTCAACGACACTCATCCGGCGATCGGCGTCGCCGAATTGATGCGCTTGCTGGTCGATGTGCACGGCGTCCCCTGGAATGACGCCTGGACCATCACGCGGGCGACATTCTCGTACACGAACCATACGCTGCTGCCCGAGGCGCTGGAGACGTGGCCGGTCGGACTGATGGAGCGGCTGCTGCCGCGCCATGTGCAGATCATCTATCTGATCAACGCCCTGCATCTCGACGCATTGCGCGAAAAAGGCGTCTCCGACAGCGGGATGCTGGCCAATGTCTCGCTGATCGACGAGCACAACGGCCGCCAGGTGCGCATGGGAAACCTGGCCTTTCTCGGCTCGCACAAGGTGAATGGCGTCTCGGCGCTGCACAGCGAACTCCTCAAGGAGACCGTCTTCCACGATTTCCACAAGCTCTATCCGGATCGCATCGTCAACAAGACCAATGGGGTCACGTTCCGCCGCTGGCTGCTCGAAGCCAACCCCTCGCTCTCGAACCTCATCGCGCAGACGATCGGGCCGCGGGTCTTCGACGACGCGACCCATCTCGCCGAGCTCGAGACTTTCGCCGACGACCCGGGATTTCAGCAGCGCTTCGCCGCCGCCAAGCGCGCCAATAAGGAACGTCTGGCGAAACTGATCCTCGACCGCGTGGATGTCAGGGTGGACCCGAGCGCGCTGTTCGACGTGCAGATCAAGCGCATCCATGAATACAAGCGCCAACTGCTGAATGTGCTGCACACGATCGCGCTCTATCGCGACATCAAGGCGCAGCCGAACCGCGAGTTCGTCCCTCGCGTGAAAATTTTCGCGGGAAAAGCGGCGGCGAGCTATCATCAAGCCAAGCTGATCATCAAGCTGGCCAACGACGTAGCGAAAGTCGTCAACGCCGACGAGGATACGCGCGGGCTGCTGAAAGTGGTGTTCTTGCCAAATTACAACGTCAGCCTGGCCGAGGTGATCATTCCGGCGGCGGATCTCTCCGAGCAAATCTCGACCGCCGGCATGGAGGCGTCGGGCACCGGAAACATGAAACTGGCCCTAAATGGCGCGCTGACGATCGGCACGTTGGACGGCGCCAATGTGGAGATCATGGAGCGGGTTGGGGCCGACAATATCTTCATCTTCGGGCTGACGGCGGCCGAGGTCGAGGCGAGCAGAGCCAAGGGCATTGACGCGCGCGAGGCCCTGGCGGCGAGCCCGCGGCTCTCGGACGCCGTGCAAGCGGTGGCGATGGGCGCCTTTTCAATGGACGACCCCAACCGTTACGCGCAGCTGGTCGATACGCTCACCTATTACGATCACTTCCTGATTTCGAAGGACTTCGAGGCCTATTGGGACGCGCAGGCGCTGGTCGACGCGCGCTGGCGCGACCAAAAGGCCTGGCGGCGCTCGACCATCCTCAACACCGCGCGCGTCGCCTGGTTTTCCTCCGACCGCACGATCAGGGAATATGCGCGGGAGATTTGGAACGTGGCGGTTTAAGCAGGAGGGCGCGTCACGGCCCCTGGGTCAGACCGGCGAAGGCGGCGATCACCGCGGCGCCCAGCACGAAGCCGGCGAAGCGAATAAAGTAAAACCATGCGCCCTGCCAAAAACTGAAGCTGGGGCGGAACGGCCCGTCGAAGAAGTCGGCGAATTCCTTGCTGAGATCGACGCCGGGCAGGAGCCGCGACAGTCCGGCGCCGAAACACCAGAGCCAGGTTTTTCGCTCTTCCTGCGCTTCGGGCACGCTCCACTTGAGAACGAACATGCTGAACAAGGACAAAACGACCACCCAGCCTAGAGCGAAGAATGTGTAGCGGCCAATTCCATATCCCACCGTGTAACCGAGGACGTTCTGGAAAAAGCAGTCGAAAGACATGCCTTGCTGACAGACCGCCTCGCGCGCGCGTTCGCGGCCGAGAAAGCGGATTTCATTGGCCGCGTCGTTGTCGCCGGAACTCTTCAACGCCGCGGCGAGTTGCGTGTAAGGAGCGGGACTGTAGTCGGGATCGCGCTTCGCCCATCTGTCCCACCATTCCATGTCGGGATTGTGGGTTTGCGTTGTGGATTCATCTTTGAACGCCCCAAGATGGTCGAAGGCGAAGCCGTCGAGAACCAGCCGCCCTTGTTCGGGCCATGCGCCGTCGGCGTCAGTCAAATAGCCCACATGCGCATTACGGAGATTCAGGACGGCCCAGGCGCTCGGCTGCTGCAATTTGCCGACGATAAAATCTCTGCCAACGAATGCCCCAGTGAGATTGATACTGGCCAGATTTGCGCCACGCAGATCGATGCTGCCCGCATGGGCGAAGGTGAAAATGACATTCCCGCCAGCGCGGGCGTCCGTAAGAAATAAGTCGCCGTCGACATGCAGGGATTCCGCAAAGAGTAATCCGTTGAAACTCGCGCCGCTCATGTCGACCTGTCCCGCGACCTTTGCGCTACACAGATTTACGTCCTTGAAGCTGGCCTTGTTCTCACCTTCCGACCGCATGAGCAGCGCCTCGCCAACCTGCAAACTGTCGGCGAAGAGTAATCCACTGAAGCTGGCGCCTCTCATGTCGACCTGTCCAGTGACTTTGGCGCCTCGCAGATTCACGTCCTTGAAGCTGGCCTTGTTCTCACCTTCCGACCGCATGAGCAGCGCCTCGCCAACCTGCAGGTTGTCGGCAAAGAGCAACCCGTCGAAGCTCGCGCCACTCAGATCGACCTGTCCCGTGATCTTGGAGCCGCGCAGACTCACCTCCTTGAGACTGCTCTTGTATTGACCCTCTGACCGCATGATCAGCATCTCGCCAACCTGCAGGCTGTCGGCGTTGAGCGCTCCTCTGAAACTGGTGCCGTGCATATCGAGCTGTCCCGCGATCTTCGCGCCGATCAGAACAACCTGCTTCTCGAACACGGAGCCATAGCGGAGAAACAAATCGCTCTCGCTATGCAAACCACTGCCGTTGAAGTCGCCAGCGACCGAGGAGTTGGCGACGGCGATCAAACTCTCCGTCCGCGCATGAATCAGATTTATCGCGCCTTCGATCCGGCTGCCGAGAATTACGATCGCTCTCGCGAGCGTCGTGTTTTCAAGATCGATATCGCCGACGATCCGCGCATGTGCGATCCGAACCCCGGCGACAGGCGTCGCCTCGCGCCACGGCGTTTGCGTCAACAGGTCTATTAGAAGGCGAGCGCGGATATTGCGGCAGTCGTCCCGCCACGCCGCGTTTTTTTCATCCTTCGGATCCGGCGCCGGCGCGCCCCTGCATTCCGGCCGCTTATCGAAATCGGCCTCCTCCCCCTGCTCGATTTTCGACCAGGCCCAGGCCTCCGCTGGCGTCCAATCGCTGGAAGGTTCCGTGCGTACGGCGGCGGGCGCCTTTACCGGACGCGCCACCGCCGCGCCGAGGCCGCCCACGAGGAAAAGCAAAAAAAAGCAATGCGACAATGCGCGAAACGCCCCAAACATGACAGTTCCCCAAAATAACGCTTTATAAATCGTTAATTTAGACGCCCACCCCCTCAAGGCAAGCGATTCTGAACACGAACGGGCGCCAGCCCCCCGCGACAACGCCGCGCTGGCGCGGGGGAGGGCTTTTCTCTATTATTTGAAAAGATCACCACTGGCCGCGGCGAGACGCAGTGACACGAATCTCCGATAGCGCGGAAAATGCCTGGCGCCTCGGGCGGGGCGAGATCGAGGCGATCCTTTCCGCCCGCTGCGGCGATCCGTTCAAGGTCTTGGGGCTGCACGAAACCCCGGCGGGTTTCGTGATCCGGACTTTCGTTCCGGGGGCCGAGACGGTCCATGCGCGAACCCCGGAGGGCCGGGAGATCGCCGCGCTGGAGAGCGTCCATTCGGACGGTTTTTTCGAAGGCTTGATCCGCGAGGCGACCGAACGCTTTCCCTATGTGCTGCATGCGCGAAACGCCGGCGGCTGTTGGCATTATCATGATCCTTACGCCTTTGGCCCGCTGCTCGGTCCGCTCGACGATCACCTTCTGGTCGAGGGCGCGCACCAACAGCTTTATCAGCGGCTGGGCGCGCATGTCCTCAAGCACGAGGGCGTGGAAGGGACTCACTTCGCGGTTTGGGCTCCCAACGCCCGGCGCGTGTCCGTCGTCGGCGATTTCAACGATTGGGATGGGCGGCGCGGCCAGATGCGCAAGCGCGTCGACAGCGGCGTTTGGGAGATATTCCTGCCCGGCGTCGACGCCGGACCGCGTTACAAATTCGAGATCGTGGGGGCCAATGGCGCGCTGACGCCGCTCAAGGCCGACCCCTTCGGCCGCGCGGGCGAACTGCGGCCCGCCACGGCGTCGATCGTCGTCGCCGACGCGCCGTTCCCATGGACCGACGAGGCTTTCATCGCCGACCGCGCGCGGAAAAATCCGCGCCGCGCGCCGATCTCGATCTTCGAGGTTCATTTGCCGTCCTGGGCGCGAAGCGAAAGCGGACAGTTCTTGAGCTATGACGACCTGGCGGCGGAATTGATCCCTTACGTCGCCGATCTCGGCTTTACGCACCTCGAACTGCTGCCGATCAACGAGCACCCGCTCGACGCCTCCTGGGGTTATCAGCCCATTGGCCTGTTCGCGCCCACCGCGCGGCACGGCGCGCCGGACGGCTTCAAGCGCCTCATAGACCGCGCGCACCAGGCGGGACTCGGCGTCATTCTCGATTGGGTGCCGGCGCATTTCCCTACCGACACCCACGGGCTCGCGATGTTCGACGGCGGTCCGCTGTTCGAGCATTCCGACCCGCGCCGGGGCTTTCACCCCGATTGGAACACCGCGATCTATGATTTCGGCCGTCGCGAGGTGGCTAATTTCCTGATCTGCAACGCGCTGTACTGGCTGGACTGCTTTCATATCGACGGACTGCGCGTCGACGCCGTGGCGTCGATGCTCTATCTCGATTATTCGCGAAAGTCCGGGGAATGGGTGCCCAATCCCGACGGCTCCAACGACAATCGCGACGCCGTGGCTTTTCTCAAGCGCTTCAACGAGACGGTCCATGATCTGTTTCCCGGCGTGATCACGCTGGCGGAGGAATCGACTTCCTGGTCCGGCGTGTCGCGGCCGACCGGTCAGGGCGGTCTTGGCTTCGACTTCAAATGGAACATGGGCTGGATGAATGACACGCTGGCCTATATGGCCACCGATCCCGTTCATCGAAAATGGCGCCACGACAGACTGACCTTTGGTCTGCTCTATGCGTTTTCGGAGAATTTCGTCCTGCCGCTCTCGCATGACGAGGTCGTGCATGGCAAAGGCTCGATTGTCGGCAAAATGCCTGGCGACGAATGGCGCCGATTCGCGGGCGTCCGCGCCTGTTACGGCTTCATGTGGGGACAGCCGGGCAAGAAGCTGCTGTTCATGGGGCAGGAATTCGGCCAGACGAGCGAATGGAATTTCGATCGAGGGCTCGAATGGTGGTTGCTCGACCACGCGCCGCACCAAGGTCTGCGAGATTTCGTCCGCGACCTCAATCGCCTCTATCGCGAGCGTGAGGCGCTTCATGCGCGCGACTGCGAGAGCGAAGGCTTTGAATGGATCGTCGTGAACGACGCCGATAATTGCGTCTTCGCCTTCGTCCGTTTTGGCGAGGACCGCTCGAAACCCGTCGTCGTCGTCTCCAACTTCACGCCGGTGACGCGCGAAAACTACCGCCTCGGGTTGCCGCGCGCGGGTTGCTGGCGTGAAATTCTCAACTCCGACGCGACGGTCTATGGCGGCGGAGGACTGGGAAACCTCGGGAAAATCGTCGCGCGCCCGGAAGAGTTCGGCTCGTTTCCCGCCAGCGCGGAAATTCTATTGCCGCCGCTCGCGACTTTGTTCTTCGAATATGATTCCGATGCGCTAAAATAAGTTCGAATCTTGAGAAAGACCGATGGCCCCCTCCCCATACGCCCCGCTCGCTCGACACGCCATGGCCTATGTGCTCGCCGGCGGGCGCGGCTCTCGGTTGATGGAGCTCACCGACCGACGCGCGAAGCCGGCGGTGTATTTTGGCGGCAAGTCGCGCATCATCGATTTCGCGCTGTCAAACGCGCTGAACTCGGGCATCCGGCGCATCGCCGTGGCGACTCAGTACAAGGCCCATAGCCTGATCCGCCATTTGCAGCGCGGCTGGAGTTTTTTTCGCACCGAGCGCAACGAGAGTTTCGACATTTTGCCAGCCAGTCAGCGTGTTTCCGAGGAGCACTGGTATCGTGGCACCGCCGACGCGGTCTTCCAGAACATCGACATCATCGAGAGCTATGATCCGAAATTCATCGTGCTGCTGGCTGGCGATCATATCTACAAGATGGATTACGAACCGATGCTGCAGCAGCATGTCGACCAAGGAGCCGACGTGACTGTCGGCTGTCTCGAGGTCGCGCGCGCCGAGGCTTCCGGTTTCGGCGTCATGGCCGTCGACGAGCACAATGTGATCCACTCCTTTTTGGAAAAGCCCAAGGATCCGCCGGCGATGCCGGGCCATCCCGACAAAGCGCTTTGCAGCATGGGCATTTACGTATTCGAGGCGAAATTTCTTTACGAGCAGTTGCGGCGCGACGCGGACGATCCGCGATCCAACCATGATTTCGGAAGGGACATCATCCCCTATATCGTCAAGCATGGACGCGCGGTCGCGCATCATTTTTCGCGCTCCTGCGTGCGCTCCGCGAACGAGCAGGAAGCCTATTGGCGCGATGTCGGCACGCTCGACGCCTATTGGGCCGCCAATATCGACCTCACCGATTTCACGCCGCAGCTCGATCTTTACGACCGCGACTGGCCGATCTGGACCTATGGCGAAATTACGCCGCCGGCGAAATTCGTGCATGATCAGGTGGGCCGACGCGGGCAGGCGCTGTCGTCGCTGGTGTCGGGCGGCTGCATTGTCTCGGGCGCGACCTTGCGGCGCACGCTGCTGTTCACCTGGGTGCGCGTGAATTCCTATGCGAGCGTCGAGAATGCGGTGATACTTCCCTATGTCGATGTCGGGCGCTCGGCGCGGCTCACCAATGTCGTCGTCGAGCGCGGCGTGCGGATTCCGCCCGGGCTCGTCGTCGGCGAGGACCCGGCGCTCGACGCGCGCCGCTTCAGACGCTCCGACCAGGGAGTTCTGTCTGATCACCCAGCCGATGATCGACCGGCTGTCGCAATGAAGCGCGTGGCGACGCTGGCGGTCGCCTCCGAGCTCACGCCGCTCGTCAAGACCGGCGGCCTCGCCGATGTCGTGGGCGCCTTGCCCGCGGCGCTCGAGGCGGAGGGCGTCGAAACGAGGACGCTGATCCCCGGCTATCCCGGCGTGCTGGCGGCGCTCGGCGACGCGCGAAGCTTTTACGAATTCGAGGCGTTTTTCGGCGGCCCGGCTCGGATTCTCGGCGCGAGCGCGGGCGAACTGGATCTACTCGTCCTGGACGCCCCTCACCTCTATGTCAGAGAGGGCGGGCCCTATGTCGGGAGCGACGGCGTCGATTATCCGGACAATGCCTTGCGCTTCGCGGCGCTGGCGCGGGCCGCGAGTCTAATCGCGCAAGGCCTGCTGCCGAACTATCGTCCCGATATTCTTCACGCGCATGATTGGCAGGCGGCGCTGGCGGCCGCCTATCTCCGCTATAGCGGCGAGCCGCGCCCGGCGACGGTTTTCACGATCCACAATCTGGCCTTTCAGGGCAAATTCCCCAAGAGCATGTTGCCCGCGCTCGGTTTGCCCGCGAGTTCCTTCGCTATCGACGGCGTCGAATTTTATGGGGGCGTCGGTTTTCTCAAAGCGGGATTGCAATTTTCCGATCGCATCACGACGGTCTCGCCGAGCTACGCGGCCGAAATCATGACCCCGGAATCCGGCATGGGCCTCGACGGACTCTTGCGCGCGAGAGCCGGCGATGTCGTTGGCATTCTCAACGGCGTTGACGAGAGCGTCTGGAATCCGGCGAGCGACGCCCGCATCGCCGCGCGCTACGACCAATCCTCCCTGTCGCATCGCGCGAACAACAAGACCGCGCTCCAACAGCGCTTTGGCCTGCGCGCGGACAGCCAAGCCTTTTTGATCGGCGTCGTGAGCCGCTTGTCCTGGCAGAAAGGGCTCGATCTCCTGCTCGAAGCCTTGCCCCAAGTCGTCGGGCCAGATTGCCAATTGGCTCTGCTCGGCGCCGGCGACAAGCCGCTGGAACAGAGCTTCGCGGAGGCAGCGCGCGAAAATCCCGAGGAAGTCGGCGTCAAGATCGGCTTCGACGAGGACATCGCCCACCTGATGCAAGCAGGCGCCGACGCCATTCTCGTCCCCTCGCGTTTCGAGCCCTGTGGCCTCACGCAGCTTTACGCCTTGCGTTACGGCGCCGCGCCGGTCGTCGCGCGGGTCGGCGGCCTGCGCGACACGATTATCGACGCCAATGAAATGGCGATTCGAGCCGGCGTCGCGACGGGCTTCTTATTTTCGCCGGTGACGGTCGATGAGTTGGCGGCGACATTGCGTCGGGCGCGAATTCTTTTCGCCGACAAGGAACAATGGCGCCAGTTGCAGGCCAATGGCATGAAGACCGACGTTTCCTGGCGTCATCCCGCGCGGCGCTACGCCGAGCTTTATCGCGGCCTGCTCGCGGCTCGCGCCGCGTTGGGAGCGCCATGACGCGCATCGCGCAAGGCGCGCCCGAGCCTCTCGGCCTGACGCTGACGGCGACCGGCGCCAATGTCGCGGTGTTCTCCACGTCGGCGCGGGCGATCGACCTCTGCCTGTTCGACGAAACGGGCGAGGCGGAAGTCGAACGCATAAGACTCGGCCATCGCACCGGCGACGTGTTTCATGCGCATGTCGAGGGATTGAGCGAGGGGCGGCGTTATGGACTGCGCGCTCACGGCGCCCATGAACCCGAAAAGGGCCTTCGCTTCAACGCGTCGAAGCTGCTGGTCGACCCTTACGCGCTAAAACTCGACCGGCCCTTTGCCTTGCACCCCTCGATGTTCGGCTATAAGGCGGACGAAGCGGCGGCGGATCTCTCTTTCGATCGGAGCGACAGCGCGCCCTTCACGCCAAAGGGCGTCGCCACGCGCCCTTCGCGCGCCGATACTTCCTCGCGGCCGCGACATGCGTGGGAGGACACGATCCTCTATGAACTGCATGTCAAGGGCTTCACCAAGACTCATCCGGAGGTGGCGGAGGCGCCGCGCGGAACTTTCAAGGGCCTCGCGCATGAGGCCGCGATCGCGCATCTCACGCGGCTCGGCGTCACCGCCGTCGAACTCATGCCCTGCGCGGCGTGGATCGACGAACGCCATCTGACCAAACTCGGCCTCTCCAATTACTGGGGCTATAACCCAATCGCGATGATGGCGCCCGATCCGCGTCTCGCGCCCGGCGGTTGGGACGAGGTGCGCGAAGCGGTCGCGGCGCTGCATCGCGCGGGGATCGAGGTCATCGTCGACGTCGTGTTCAACCACACGGGAGAAGGCGACGAGTTTGGCCCGACTCTGTCGCTGCGCGGCCTCGACAACGCGACTTATTATCGGCTGCGCCCAGATGCGCCGCGCCATTACATAAATGACTCGGGCTGCGGCAATATTCTCGCGATGGACCGCGCGCCGGCCGCGCGCCTCGCGCTCGACGCCTTGCGCGCCTGGGCCGAATTTGGCGGCGTGGACGGATTTCGTTTCGATCTGGCGACAACGCTCGCGCGCCGAACCGAAGGTTTTGACGCGCAGGCGCCGTTTCTCGCGGCGCTGCTGCAAGACCCGGTATTGCGCGAACTGAAACTCATCGCGGAACCCTGGGACATCGGCCCTGGCGGCTATCAGCTGGGCAAGTTTCCGGGGCCGTTCGCGGAGTGGAACGATCGTTTCCGCGATTGCGTCAGGCGCTTCTGGCGCGGCGACGACATCGGCGTCGGCGAGCTGGCGACGCGCGTCGCGGGGTCGCGGGATTTCTTCGAGGCGCATCGCCGCCCATCGAGAAGCATTAATTTCGTCACGGCGCATGACGGCTTCACATTGCGCGATCTCGTGTCTTTTTCGCGCAAGCGCAACGCCGCCAATGGCGAAGACAATCGCGACGGGACGAACGAGAATTTTTCATGGAACAATGGAGCCGAAGGCGACACGGACGATGACGCCGTCCGTATGGCGCGCGGCAAGGACCAACGCAATCTGCTGGCGAGTCTGCTGCTCGCGCGCGGAACGCCCATGCTGTCGATGGGAGCGGAACTTGGCCAGACGCAGGCCGGCAACAACAACGCCTATGCGCAAGACAACGAAACCGCTTGGCTCGATTGGAGCGGGGCGGACGAGGAACTGCTGGCGTTCACGCGGGAGCTGATCGCGCTGCGCAAACGCTGTCCCGCGCTGACGAGCGACAGCTTTCTGCTGGGCGCGCCGCTCGACGAGACGCTTATTCCCGACATCGAATGGCGCCGCGCCGATGGCGCGCTCATGCGCGAGGAAGATTGGCGCGACGGTTCCGCGACGACGCTGCTCGTCTGTCTCTATGCGCCGACGGAAGGCGCGCGCGACTCCGATCGCGTAACCATTATCTGGCACAGAGGGGCGCGGGCCATAACCGCGCCGCCGCCGCCACCACGCGACGGTTTTGATTGGAGCATTTGCGTCGCGACGGGGTCGGCCAAGCTTCTTCCAAACGGCGTCGCGGTCGCCGCGCGCTCGGTCGTCGTCTTGCGCGAACAAGCCGCGGCACAAGGCCGTCGATTGGAGAGGGAAGCGCCATCCGAACTCGTCTTCGCGCTGGCGCAAGCAGCGGGCGTGGCGCCCAGTTGGCGGGACGTTGACGGCGCGGAGCACGCGGTTCCGCGCGAGACCATCGAAGCGCTGCTCGCGGCGTTGCATTTGCCCGCCAACAGCCTGTCGCAAGCGCGGGAAAGCATGGCCCTGCTGGCGCGTCGCGAGGATAGCCGCGCGCTGCCGATGAGCGCGGCGTTTCGCGACGACGAAGACATTTTTTTGCGCCTTCCCGTCCGTGACGGACGCGCGGCGACGAGGCTGGAACTCGCGCTCGAAGATGGCGAGTGGCGCGGCGTCGATCTTCGCGCCGGCGATTTGGAGACGATTTCCTGGCGCGGCGTGGATGACCGCGTCCGTGAGGGCCTGCGCGCGCGCCTTCCGCGCTTGCCGCTCGGACGACACATTGTCTCGCTGGAGGGGATCGATTGCCGCCTCACCGTCGCGCCGCGCCGCTGCCACGCGCCGCGAATCGACGGTCGCGCCTTCGGCCTCGCGGCGCAGCTCTATTCGCTGCGGCGCGATGGCGACCAGGGCGTCGGCGATTTCACGACTCTCTCGCAACTCGGCGTGCTCGCGGCCCAGCACGGCGCGGCGATGGTCGCCATCAACCCGCTGCACGCGCTGTTCGCCCAGGATCGCGAGCGCGCCAGCCCCTATTATCCGTCGGACCGTCTATTTCTCGACCCGATCTATCTCGACATCGTTCGCGATGGAGATTTCTTCAACGCGCCGAACACCGGACGCCTAGTCGATTATCCCGCCGTTCACGGCTTGAAGCAGGAGTTTCTCGAACGCGCGTTCAAGGGGGTCGAGGATTTCGCTCAAGCCCAGCCGGGCGCGCGGACATCGCTAGATTTCGAAAGCTTCATCGCGGAGGGCGGCGACGCTCTGTTTCGCTTCGCCTGTTTCGAGGCGATCAGCGAGCGGCGCGGCGGCGAAGACTGGCGGCGCTGGCCGGGGCCGCTGCGCGATGGCGAACCGCTCGCGCTGGCAAGCTTCGCGCGCGAAAACGCCAGCCGCGTCCGCTATCATCAATCTCTGCAGCAGCTGAGTGAAAGCCAATTCGCGCAGGCGGCGCGAGCAGCGGAGAAAGCCGGCCTCTCGCTCGGCTTTTGCCGCGATCTCGCGGTGGGCGCCGCGCCCGACGGTTGCGAGAGCTGGCGCGGCGCGGCGCATCTTCTCAAGGGATTTTCGATCGGCGCCCCGCCCGACGCCTTCACGCGAGAGGGGCAGAACTGGGGCCTGCCGCCGCCCGATCCGCTGCGATGGAAGGCGGAGGGTTGCGTGAGTTTTGGCGAGCTGCTGCGCGCGAACATGCGCCACGCCGGGGCGCTGCGCATCGATCACGTCATGGGTCTGGCGCGGCTCTTCGTCGTCCCGGAAGGCGGCAGGCCGCTGGAGGGCGCTTATCTTTCCTATCCGCTGGACGATCTGCTCGCCGAGGTCGCGCTCGAATCCAATCGCGCCAAATGCGCGGTGATCGGCGAAGACCTCGGCACGCTGCCCTGGGGCTTTTCCGCGCGGCTGGCCGACAGTGGAATCTTGAGCTACCGGGTGTTGTGGTTCGAGCGGGAAGGCGGGAGATTCGCGCCCCCGGCGCATTATGGGCTGATGGCCATGGCCTGCGTCTCCACCCATGATTTGCCGACGCTCAAGGGCTGGTGGGAAGGCTCGGACATCGCCGAAAAGCTGGCGCTTGGCCTGCTAGGCGAAGAGGATGCGCGGAAAGAACGGGAGACGCGGCGCGAGGACCGGCGCCTGCTGCTGGAGGCCCTCGCGCGCGAAGGACTGCTGGCGGAAGGCGTCAGTCCCGACGCGCCCTTCAGCGACGCTCTCGCCGGCGGCGCGCATGCCTATATCGCGCGCGCGCCCGCGCTGCTGGCGATGGCGCAAGTCGATGATCTCGCGGGTGAAACGATCGCGGTCAATCTGCCGGGAACCGACCGGGAGCGCCCGAACTGGCGGCGCAAGCTCGACGCGAAAACGGCGGTTTTGTTCCAAAGTGGTCTGGCGCAAGCGATTTTAAGCGGGCTTCGCCGCAATCTGGACTAGATTTGGTCGGCATATTCGCTTACCGCGGGGCTGGAACAACAAAAAATTTGGAACCGAATGAAGCAGGCGAGATTGCGTGACTAGCGACAGCTCCCGGCGTCTTTGCCTGGCGCTTGTCGGCGCCTTGTGCCTGCCAGCGGCGCCGTTGCGCGGCGATCCGGCGCCCGCGCAAGACAAGCACCAAGACAAGCACCAAGACGATCATGCGGCTAGCACGACGGATGGTCCGGAGCTTTCCAGCAAGCGCATGGAGTTGCGCGGCTTGCAGGACACGCTCAACGCCTCGGACGAACAAAAACGCAAGATCGAAAGCGAAATCGCGGCGCTTCGAGTTCGAGCGCGAGCGTCTCAATCAGGCCTTGCTCGACGCCACCGCGCGTCTGCGCGCCACCGAGGAAAGCGCCGCCGAGGTCGAGCAAAAGCTCGAATCGCTGAAGGGCGACGAGAACACCATCGTGCAGTCGCTGCGAAGCCGTCGAGCTCTCGTCGGCGAAGTTCTCATGGTGTTGCAACGAATGGGCCGCCGACCGCCGCCGGCGCTGTTGGCGCGGCCCGAGGATATTTTGGAGGCGATCCGCACATCCATGGCGATCGGCGCGGTGCTCCCGCAAATGCGGGCGGAAACGGCCGCGCTGCAGGCCGATCTGACGCGTTTGCTGGCGCTGCGCGACGAGATTCGGACGCAGCAAGCGAGACTCGCCCGCGAAAAGGAGGAGCTCGTGTCCCAACGGGCGACGCTGGCTCCGATGATCGAGGCGCGGCAGGAGGCGCTTCGGGAAAAGCAAACCGCGCGAGACGCGCAGGCCGAACGTATCCGGGGGCTGGCCGCGCAGGCGACGAGCATCAAGGATCTGATCGCCCGCATGGAGGGCGAAAGCGAAGCCGCGAGACGCGCGGCGCGGGCGGCGCGCGACGCCGACGCGGCGCGGGAGGCCGAGGACGCCGCTCTGTCGCGCGAGCAGCGGGCCAAGGCTCGGGCGGCGCCCTTCCGCGACGCGGCGCGCCTCGCCCCCGCGGTCGCCTTCGAAAATCTAAAGGGCCGCTTGCCCCTGCCGACGACCGGCCCCGGGCTGCGCCGCTTTGGCGCGCCTGACGGCTATGGAGGGATCGAAAAAGGCCTTTCCATCGCCGCGAAGGAGAATGGCGTCGTCATTTCGCCCTGCGACGGATGGATCGTCTATTCCGGGCCATATCGCAGTTACGGACAACTCTTGATCATTAACGCCGGCGCCGGCTATTATATAGTCTTGGCCGGCATGTCTCGAATCAACGTGAACGTGGGGCAGTTCGTACTGGCGGGCGAACCGGTGGCGAGCATGGGCGACGGAACCGCGCAAACCGCGGCGACGATAGCTATCGGCGCGAAGCAGCCTATTTTATACGTCGAGTTCCGCAAGGACGGGACTTCGATAGACCCCGGCCCATGGTGGGCGCGGTCGGACATGCGGAAGGTTGGCGGATGATTCGGAAAACTGCTTTGATTGCCACCGGCATCGCCATTGGCGCCGGGTGTGTCGCGCTTGGCCAGCAGGCGCGCTCGCTGGTGGGCGGCCCAGCCATGGCCGCTCCCGCCGACACATACAAGAATCTTAGCCTATTCGGCGACATCTTCGACAAGGTGCGCACC